>NZ_CP134146.1:3079333-3695200 GCF_031583575.1 Thalassotalea nanhaiensis
GTTTAAAACGGGGAAAGGTCAGCATGCATAAATCCATCTCATTAGGGAGATATGTTAAAAAGCGAAATGGTGTACCATTAGGGGCGCCTGGCTCTTTACAAGCCATGCTTAAGCGGTCGTTTGGTGCAGAATCTTTTTATGTATTCTGGCAATACTGGAACCCTATTTGGGGCTACTATTTATCTCGCAATGTTATGCGGCCTTTAAATAGAGTACTCCCCATTTGGCTCTCAATTTTATTAACTTTTACAGTAAGTGGTGCACTTCATGATATTGCTGTAACAGTCATTAAATGGCAGGCAACTTTTTTCTTTGCGCCATGGTTCACATTAATGGGAATTATTGTATTAGTTTCAAAATTATATAATATTTCATATCAAGGTGATTCTTTGCTTATCCGTTCATTGTTTAATTTGTTTTATATTGTGTTTAGCTTCTGTTTAACAATAGTTTTTCAGCGTATGTATGGCTAACAAGCAGTTAAAAACCTCTTAATGAGGTATTAGAGAAATTAGTGAAAAAATTTAAATTCAGCATACTTATATTAATGTCTATGGTTTTGTTTTACCTCTACGCAGTGGCGAGCTCTCCTTTGCCTGTTCAAGTTATTGATAGCGATAACTCGGGTATCGTTTCTTTAATAGAGGCCATGGATACATTTGATATCGCTGAGCGTTCAATCATTCGAACAACTGAAAATTGTACCCAATATTATTGGCTTAAAGATGGTTTAACGGTTCATGAGGTATGTGTAGCAAAATCATCGAACTAACAAGGTATTTAAGCAGGAAGTGCTTGAGTACAAAACAAACGAGTCTTGGATTCCCGCCTTCGCGGGAATGACATCTACAAAATGTGAGCAGTTACCGCATCATAACTAACCTGCCAATGTTGATAAAGCCACTATAAAAGACTTTATTATATTGGGTATAAAAGAACCTTTTGAATTGGTTGGTAGAGATCCATATAAAATGTATAACGACCTTTGTAAGGTAACCAATCAACACCATGATCCTTGTGTTATCGATGTTTTTATTTCTGCTGTTCGGTATATGGAAGGTGGAGCTGCTAAAAAATGGTGGGAATTTACCTCAGAGAGAAAAGAACATCAGAGTAAATAAAACTCATTTAATAGCCTATGAGCATAATAGGCCTGTTATTTCTGACACGATTGAGTTTCGTTTTTAATTAAGTTAACGCAATCAATACCTTACTCACTGTATTTAACAGCAGGCTTTCTTTCAGAAAATAGATTGTTAAATTTATAAGAATTCTAATCAAATAATAAAATTGTACATCCTTGCAATATTGATTTTTTGAACTATAACTAACGGCATATTTAAAGGATTAACGGGTATTTCATTGTCAAGGACGTCCACCAATCTCGTCCTGCTGTTTTCAACTTTCATATCGCAGTAGTTAATCTTTCCTTTAACGGATGTTAATAGGGAGGGAATCATCATGTTTGCATCCATTGTTTGCTCAAATACCACTCAAAATACTAACCTCAATTTCTTTGTTAAAATTACTATTTGTATAACCTTAAGCCTACTCATAGCTATACCCGCAAATGCGGCAAAAGGTGGAAATGGTAAGGGAAATGGAGGGAATGATCCAGGCGACCCACCAGAGCCTTTTATAGATGTTGTATATACATCACCTGACAAATTTCTTGATGGGTTATCAAATCCCTATGAATTCTTCTGTAGCAGCAGAAATGGAAACACGTTGTCATGGGACTTTTGCTTAGGTGCAATATTCTCTGACGAATTAAGGCTTAGCCACATCAATGAAGAAAATAATGTAAATCATGGTAACACTTTTGGAACTTGGTCTCCATCTGGTGATTACTTATTGCTTAATAATGACCGCCAAGTTCTAAATGAAGGATCAGACTCTGAATTAGAAATTGAGCATTTTTCAATATCCGATTATCCAAAAATAGTAAAGACAGACTCTAGTGGTGCTGTTGGAGATGGCACTGACGATTCTCCCCATATAAGAAAGGAAGAACAAAAATTTCGTTTACAAGTAAATCAATTAGACTTGCCTGAAGGAGCTGAGCATTTGTATAACCAATTTGGAATATTTGGACGTACACAATGGATATCATATAAAGGTACACAGTATATATTAGCCTTAGCGGCAGATCGCTATATTCCTGATGGGCAAAGTGTTTTCTATAAAAAAGTATATCTAGCTTTTTGGGAAGTAATTAATTGTGGTGAACATTTATGCATTGGTGGCTCAGGTGAAGATCCGGTACCAAACAATGAAGCTCTTCCTCCGGCCTATTTCGCTAATAAAGTCTTTCAACTACCAACTACTAGGTCTGATCCTCTAGAGTTTCATGCTGTGAACTGGGGAGGGATAAATGATGAACCAGATTATATAGTTTATAAAGCTGCAAATGCTGTGGATTATGATAATGGATTTTGGAATGAACAAATTATTGCTTTTGAACTCGATTACTTCCTCGGTGTATCTGAACCAGAGGAGCTAGTTGAACCAGGTGTTATAATTGAAGAAGGAACTGCGAAGCTTAGCGGTAGGGATACACCATTAGATTTGAGGGGCTATTCGGTTTTTGATGGTGGCATTATCTTCAATCAATTCGGTCCCAAAAGTAAAGGCGGAAATAGCCAAATACTATATTACCACTGTCCTAGGAGTGATGAAGATACGATACCTAACTGTGGTTGTACAGACGATTATTTTGATTCCTGTTCCATGGCAACGCTCATTTTAGATACAAACTGGTTCGAAGGTTCGGAAGTTACCCCCTCAATTTCCTTTGCAGTATCTTCTGACGGTAAATATGCTTTAAGTGGTGCTGACGATGGTACTTATCTTCTTGATTTAGCCGAGGCTATTGGAAGTCAAGGTAATACTTCAGCGAATTGGATAAAAATTAGTAATACTACTCACTATGAATCTAAACTGTCATTCAAGCCAATGAGTAAAAATTAAATGTCTGCTGTTAGCAGTCCTTTCAGGACTGCTTTTAGTATTTAAAGATAATCTACAATTGAAAATGTTTAAGGTAAAATTAAATGATTTTAGCCGACTTTGGCACAAAGTAGCCCTATCTTGGATTCCCGCCTTCGCGGGAATGACATCTACAAAATGTGAGCAGTTACCGCTTCGTAGCTAGTCTGCCAATGCTGATAATCAATTGGTATCGCCTTTAACTCTCCGTTAATTGATAATACCAATGAGGGAAACCCTCGTATCGGCATATCACTCACAAAGCCGATTTCATCAATTAATTGCAGCTGTACCTCATTACTTAGCATCTGCTGTTCAAACATCGCAGCATCAAGGCCTAACTCAGTTGCAAGGCTAACGAGTGTATCAATATTAGATGGGTTCTTTGCGTTTAAGTAATACGCTTGCTGAACGGCTAAATACATTTCTTGTTCAAGGTTATGCTGTCGAGCAATTAACATCGCACGACACGCAGGGTAAGTTGATCGCCTTGGCTGGCAAGACGTCCAAAAATCATGGTTGAATTCGGTGCCCAAATGCGTCGCTATTTTATGCCAAGTTTGTTGCAAAAAATTCTGCATATCAGTCGGCATTGGAACATCACTGTCTGGCGCTAAACCACCAACTTTGTATTGTATGTTTACCAGTGGTTGCAGCTGTTCTTGTAACGTCTGCCAAGTAGGCCTATATCCCCAACACCAACTGCACATCGGATCATATACATAATATAACGTAGGCTTATTCATCGCTAATCCAAGTAATGGCTAAAAGGTTAATCTGAACAGAGCGCCGCCCATTGCGCTTTGCTCTAATTTCACATTACCACCATGCGCTACCATTACCTGTCGAGTTAATGCTAAACCAACGCCAGACCCTTCTTTTTTTGTAGTGAAAAAAGGCACAAATATCTTTTTAGCGATTTCTTCAGGTACGCCATCGCCATTATCAGCAATATCAATAACGGCATGACCACGTTTATTCAAATAGGCACTCATTGTTACCGCAGGGTTTGCTACATGGCTTAGCGCTTGTTCTGCATTTTGTAATAGGTTTATTAGCAGTTGCTCAATCATATCTTTATCAACATTAACATCTAATTCTGCGGGCTGAATGTTCGAGCTAAAGCTAATACCTTTATCTAACCATTGTTGGGTGCCAAGCAGGGTAACTTGGCTAAATATATCGTTAAGTTTTACCATTTTCTTTTTAGGCGGTGGCAAACGTGTTAAACGACGATAACTGCCAACAAACTTGGTCAAACCATCACTTCGGCGTGCAACGGTATGTACTGCATCCGACACGTCTTCTAATGACTCAGCCAAGTCAGGGTGGTCGGTTATTTTAGACTTTGCATCATCTAATAAGTCGACCGCGGTTTTCGATAATGACGCTACAGGCGTAATACTGTTCATTATTTCATGTGTTAATACTCGTACTAAGTCTTGCCAGGCTTGCAGTTGCACTACATCTAACTCGCTTTGAATATTTTGCATACTCATCAGCTTTTCTTGTTTACCGGCAATAATAATTTGAGTCGATAAAATGGTGAGTTGCTGCTCCATGTCATCAACTTCAAAAGTAACCAGGCGTCGCTCTCCCGGTTGAAGTGTTTTTATAAGGTTAGCGAACTCCTCGCCAAATTGGCTTAAGTCGTCAAGCTTAGTAACATGGTTTGAACCAAATAACCGGCGTGCACTATTATTCCACAGGGTTATTACCCCGTCTGAATGCACACTCATTAATGGTACTGGAACATGTTCAACCATCGCTTTTAAATGCCTAAGCTCTTCCTCTTGGTTGGTACGTACCGCTTGAAAGCGCTTAAGAATATCGGTAAAGGCATTACCTAACTCGCCAAATCCAGCGCCTAAGTTTTTCATTTCAAATCGTTGTGAATAATCAGCATAGCGGGCAGCATCTAAAAACCGAGCCAATTCGGCATTTGTTTTAGTAATAAAGCGAAACACCATAATGCACTGCACAATTAAAAACAGTGACGTTAATATTGTTGCGGCGTGATAACCGGGAGTGGTGATTAAAAAAGTTAACAAAATAAGCGTTAGCATAACCACAACGGTACGTAAGGCGATCATTAATGAGAATTTTTTAAAACCCATGTTTTTCCATCCTTCTATAAAGCGTAGCGCGCGTTAAACCTAAATCTTTTGCCGCATGACTTATGTTGTAATGATGTTTTTGCAATGCTTGTTTAATCGCGTTTTTTTCTAACCTATCAAGGTTTAAATCGTCATTATCTACTTCGCTACTACTATTATTTAACGAAACTGGGGCAACCATATCGCCAGCTTGATTGGGCGTTGGGTCCAGTTGAAAATCTATCGGCTCTAATTCGCTGCCTTGCGACAAAATTATCGCTCTTTCAATGGCATGCCTTAATGCTCTTACATTACCAGGCCATGGATAATTTTCGATGGCGGTTAAAGCACTTGCTGACAATGGTTTATCGGGTTTGTCATATTTTCGGGCATATAATTTAATGTAATGATTGGCGATCATTTCAATATCTTTATTGCGCTGTCTAAGGGGTGGTAAATCGATTTCTACAGTGTTTAACCTAAACAGCAAATCTTGCCTAAACCTAGACTCTATAGACAAATCTTGTTTGCTCACATTCGTTGCAGTTATCACTCTTACATCGATTGGCACTGCTAAATTTGCACCTATTGGGGTAACCATACGTTGTTCTAGCACAGTTAATAACTTGGCTTGTAAATGTAGTGGTAAGTTACCTATTTCATCTAAAAATAAACTACCGCCGTTAGCCGCTTGTAACCGCCCTACTCTGTCTTCTTTGGCGCCAGTGAATGCGCCTTTTTTATGACCAAATAGCTCACTTTCAAATAATGACTCTGATAATGAGCCCAAATCAACAGACATAAACACTTCATTACAGCGTAAACTTTGGGCATGAATTTCACGGGCGATAAGCTCTTTACCTGTACCGTTTTCGCCTAAGATTAATACATTAGCATCGGTTGGCGCAGTGCGTTCAATTAATGAAAACACCGTTTTCATTGCTGGTGAATTACCAAGTAGCGCTTGACCTGACTTTGCGCCACTGACTTCTGCCAACACCTTATTAGTATTGCGAAGAACTTTTGCTTCTGTTCTTGTTCGGCCTAACTGTACAGCTGCTGAAAGCGTTGCTACAACTTTTTCATTTTGCCAAGGTTTTGCAATAAAATCGGTAGCTCCCAACTTCATCGCGTCAACGGCAACATCAACACCACCATGAGCAGTGATCATGATCACGACTGCTTGCGGATCAATCTCTAGAATTTTTTCAAGCCACAAATACCCTTGTGCACCACTACTCTCGCCAGGGCCAAAATTCATATCCAATAAAATGGCATCAAACTTTTGCCCACTCAATAAACGGGGAATATTTTCTGGCTGATTGCATATCTGCACACTTGAGAAATGTCTTTTAAGCAATAACTTACCTGCAACTAATATATCTTCATCATCATCTACGATGAGTATTACGCCATCTTGCTTCACGTTAACCCTAAACAAATTTTTAACAATTTAATAACTGTTCATTATCGTACATCAACTGTTCGTATTCGTACAGTAGCTAATGTTCATTATCGAACACACAAACAACAAAACAAGCAAATACAATGACTTACGATATGGCACGGTAGTTGCAACTTTACCGGTAGAGCAAAGCAAATTACTCACGTTATCGACTAACCGGGTAATTTAGCTTAATGAGGACAGTTAAGATATGGGTACAATTACACCAATGGAACAAACATCGAAAGCCAAAAAAGAAATTAAAATGCCAGCGAAGAAATCTAATAACTCTTCAAAAGCGGTATCTGGTGCTGGCATGGACCGCAAGGTAACCCGTAAACAAAATCCGTTAAAAAAATGGTCTGGTATTGCAGTGTTAGCAGCCGCTATTTTTTATCTTGGCTACCAATTTATTACATCACCAAGTGGCAGATCATTAAGCGTTGATCAAAACCGAATCGTCGTTTCTACCGTCACCAGTGGTACTTTTGAAGACTTCATTCCTGTTAGAGGCAGAGTAACTCCAGCAAAAACCGTTTATTTAGATGCCATAGAAGGCGGTCGAGTAGAACGAATTTTAGTTGAAGATGGCAGCGACTTAACCAGTGGCGACTTAATCGTTGAACTATCAAATGCATCATTACAACTTAATGTGTTAGGTAACGAAGCTAGAGTTGCCGAGCAGTTAAACAATATGCGTTCAATCGAGTTATCGCTTGAGCAAAACCGCCTACAACACAAACGTAACTTAGTTGACATTGATTACCAAATTAAAATGTTAACTCGCCAATTAGAACGTGAACAACAATTGGTAAACACAGGCTCGGTTGCGCAAACCAAATTTGACGATACTCGCGATACGTTGCAGTGGTATAAAAATCGTTTAACCATAACCCTGGAAAGCCAAGCATCAGATACCCGCATGCAAAGTGAACAATTGCAGTTTTTAAAAGAAACCAGCAAACGTTTGGAAGGTAATTTAGAAATTTCACGTAAAAACTTAGAAAACATGAATGTGCGTGCCCCAGTAAATGGCAAGTTGTCAGGTTTTAATGTTGAAGTTGGACAAAGCATTGGCCGCGGCGAACGTCTTGGCCAAATAGACACCCCGAATGATTACAAACTTACGGCAAATATTGATGAATTTTATTTAGGCCGAGTTGATTTAGGGCAAAAAGCTCAATTTGATGATTACCAACTGGTGATCTCAAAAATATACCCACAAGTTCAAAATGGTCAGTTTGAGGTAGATTTTAAATTTATTGGTGAACAACCTTCAAACATCCGCCGCGGTCAAACTATTCAAACCAAATTAACCTTAGGCGATGAAACCAAAGCCCTGTTAATTCCAAACGGTGCCTTTTTTCAAGATACCGGCGGCAACTGGATTTTCGTAGTTACCGCAGATCAAAGCCAAGCAGTGAAACGCACTGTTCGTTTAGGCCGCAGAAATAGCCGTTTTATAGAAGTATTAGATGGCCTAGAAGAAGGCGAGCAAGTGGTAACAAGCCCGTACAGCAGTTACCAAGATATGGAACGTTTGAACTTAAGCAATTAGTAATAATTACTTAATTAAATAACAAATAAATTTACCAACAATAACTTTATAACGAATACGAATTACAACGATATATAGGAATAATAATCATGTTAAAACTACACAATCTATCTAGAGTTTATCAAACCGACGAAGTTGAAACAGCAGCATTAAACAGCGTCAACATTGAAATTGAACAGGGCGAGTTTGTTGCCATTATGGGACCGTCTGGTTGCGGAAAATCAACATTATTAAATATTGTTGGCATGTTAGATAACCCGTCGACTGGCCAGTATATGTTTATGGATGAAGACATTTCAGATTATAGCGAAGCACAACTTGCCGCTATTCGTAAGCATAACATCGGCTTTATCTTTCAAAACTTCAATTTAATTGAAGAACTGTCAGTACAAGAAAATATCGAGTTGGCACTGCTTTATCACAACATCCCTGCAGCAGAGCGTAAAGAGCGTGTGGCTAAAGTAATGGACAAAGTAGGTATTGCTCACAGAGCCAAACATATGCCAAGCCAATTATCTGGCGGACAACAACAGCGTGTTGCCGTAGCGCGTGCGGTGGTTGGCGATCAAGCGATGATCCTTGCCGATGAGCCAACAGGTAATTTAGACAGTGCCCATGGCCAAGAAGTTATGGAAATGCTGCAACAGTTGAACAAGGAAGGCACCACAATAGTAATGGTAACGCATAGCCCGGCACATGCCGATTATGCTCGTCGTACTATTAATTTATTTGACGGTCATGTAGTGACTGAAAATGTAAGAGCCGCTTAATCATATATTCAAGCTTAGTAAAATTTTTGCATCAACAAGGACACCATCATGTTTCGTAATTACTTAATTACAGCGTGGCGTAACATCATCAAAAACGGCATGTTTTCGTTCATTAATATCTTTGGCTTAGCCATTGGCTTAATGAGCTGTATTTTAATCATGTTATTTGTGCGTGAAGAGACGGGCTATGATCAATGGATCAAAGATAGCGATCGATTAGTTAGGTTGCATACCGCATATTTAATGCCTGATAGACCGCCATTTTTAACCGTAAACTCTGCGGGCAAAATGATGGAGGCGCTGCGAGATTATGCTAAAGGCGAAATTGAAGACGGTGTAAGAGTACTTAATTTTGGTACCACGGTTAGACAAAACAATGATGCATTTTCAGAAAGGATCAACTTAGTCGACGGTAGCTTTTTTGATATTTTTGACCTGCCATTTGAACATGGCTCGAAAGTGAGTTCATTTAAAAAGCCTTATGATTTGGTTATTACTGAAGAGTTGGCGATAAAGTATTTTGGTAAAACGGACGTTATTGGTGAAACGATGACCATTTGTTGCGTTGCTGATGATCCGACTACATTGCCAATTACCGGGGTGTTAAAAGAATTACCCGGTGCTACTCACCTTGATTTGAATATGATTGTGTACTTACAACCTTCGTTGTTTGCCGACCAACCAAATATTTTAGATACCTGGAATAGTGTCAATGTAATGACCTATTTTAAGATGCACCAAGGCGTGAGCGTTGCTCAGTTGCAAGAGCGTATTGAGTATTGGATAAACAATGAAAGCCCTTTTGTGCAAATGTTTAAAGAAAACATGGGTGAGCTACCAACCGATACCAAACTCACTGATATGGTAAAACACCGAGTAATGGCCGTTCCCGATTTGCATTTACAAGCAAGAGAGCATGCCGGAAGCATGGGAGATGTTACTCCTATGGGCGATTTAAGAATGATATACACCTTCATGATTGTTGCCGGCTTAATACTACTGATTGCTTGTATAAACTTTATGAACTTGGCAACAGCAAGAGCGAGTCAACGAGCGAAAGAAGTCGCAATGCGCAAGGTAATGGGTGCGAGTCGTAGACAAGTTGCAACTCAGTTTTTAGGTGAGGCTATTGCCTTAGTACTTATTTCACTGTTGTTTGCTTTAGTCGCTGTTGAGGCTGCATTGCCTTTATACAATTCGGCGCTGGGTCGTGAGCTTGAGTTACGTTTATTTGAAGACGCTGATTTAATTTTATCACTGGTAGGTACATCTTTGCTGGTTGGCTTAGGTGCTGGCATTTACCCTTCGCTTTACTTATCACGCTATTTACCTGGACACATATTAAAATCTAGTAAGGGTGCTGAATCAACAAGTTCATCAACACTTCGTACTGCTTTAGTTGTGTTTCAATTTGCCACATCTATTGCACTTATTATAAGTACGGCTGTGGTTTACGGACAAACGGTATACGCAAACTCTATGGATGTTGGTTATGAAACCCAAAACAAGCTGATATTAAATATTAGAAGCGCCGATAACTTAGAAAGTTTAAAACAAGAACTGTTGAACTTGCCAGAGATAAGCTCTGTGGTATTTTCATCTGAATCGCCAACTCAAGACAATGAAAATAACAACGGTTTCAAATTATTAGGGCAAGAGCAAGAAGGCTCTAAGAGTCAAGGCGAGTTACTTAATTACCACAACATGGGCTACGGATTTTTTGAAGCATACGATATTAAACCTGTTGCTGGCCGCCTATTTGATCAGGCCCATGCTACTGATGAAATAAAGCCCATAGCAGAAGACGAAAACCGCATTGGCAACGCTAACGTAATATTAAACGAAACTGCGGTTAAAAAGTTTGGCTTTACCAGCCCACAACAAGCGATAGGTAAAACACTTGAAACCGATGTATTTAGAGCTGGTAAGTATCACCTAACGATTATTGGCGTGATACCAGATGTTTATTTCCGTTCAATAAAGTTTGGTGTAAGAGCTAGTGCTTACATGTTGAACCCTGAACGTTTTCGTATGGCAAGCTTATCGTTTAACACTAATGATGTCTCAAGCCTGCTACCTAAAATAGAAACAATTTGGAAAGCCAATGTGCCTATGCAG
Source organism: Thalassotalea nanhaiensis (assembly GCF_031583575.1). NCBI lineage: Bacteria > Pseudomonadati > Pseudomonadota > Gammaproteobacteria > Alteromonadales > Colwelliaceae > Thalassotalea > Thalassotalea nanhaiensis. The sequence goes on from NZ_CP134146.1 coordinate 3,090,308, forward strand.
CCTATTAACTTACAATTTTTAAGTGAAATGATGAAAGCGCAATACGCTCAAGAAATGGCGCAAGCGAAATTATTTTCTGCCTTCTCAATATTAGCAATACTGGTAGCTTGTTTAGGATTATATGGTTTGGCCGCTTTTACAGCAGAGCGAAGAACAAAAGAAATTGGCATACGCAAAATAATGGGTGCCAGAGTAAGAGACATCGTATCACTACTGATTTGGCAATTTTCTAAGCCAGTTATCATTGCCATGTTATTCGCTTGGCCATTGTCAGTGTACTTAATGCTGCAATGGTTAGAGGCTTTCCCATATCGAATTAATACCTATTGGTTATTACCTATTTGCTTAATTGCAGGAGGTAGCGCCTTATTAATTGCTTGGTTAACCGTTGGTGGCAATGCAGCGAAAGTTGCCCGTTCAAACCCAGTTAACGCACTGCGTTACGAGTAACTAAGCCGAAATAAATAAGAATTAAACCGAATTAAATACAAAAAATAAAGGAACACTTATGTTTCAAAATTATATAAAAATAGCGATACGTGCATTAGCAAAAAATAAGCTTTATGCCGCGATAAATGTAATAGGTTTAGCCATTGGTCTTACGGTTTATTTATTCGGAGGCATTATTGCCGAATACGAAAAAAATCATGACACCATGTATGAAAACCATCAACGTACATACACCGTTGGTTCAATCATGTCTCCTACTGCAAACATTGGTGTTAAAGAGCTCGACAATACCTATTCAGCAATGGGGCCATTAATTGGCGCCGAGCTTGAAGAATTGGATGCGTTTGCTCGCACAATTAGACGTGGTTACCTGTTAACCATTGGCGATAATCATTTTCATGAAACCGTTAAGTTTACTGACAAAGAGTTATTGGATATTTTCAATTTCAATTATATTGCTGGTGATGCCAAGGCTCTTGTAGACCCTAAAGGTTTAGTATTAACTCGCGACACAGCGATGAAGTTTTTTGGCCGAACAGATGTTGTTGGTGAAACGGTATTATTGAATCACGAATTCGATTTACACGTTACCGCAGTAATTGAAGAAATCCCGCAAAATAGTCACTTTAATTCGTCGTTTATCAGCGGCGCAGTAACTATGTTCGCGCCATTAGAAGCGCTTAACCGTATTGATGATTGGGATTTAGCCGGTAATTGGAACAACATAAGTGGTGGTAACCAGGTTTACGTGATGACTAAAGAGGTTATGCCGCTAGATGAGCTTAATCTTAAGTTGAATGCCATTTTTGACCGTCATGTAGAGCCTGAAATGAAAGAAAAATTTATGGCTTCTTTAAACGCTCACCACCTTAAAGATACTAATGTTGCCATTTGGGATATGGTTGGCATGCCAGTTATTGAAAGTATTCAAATATTAGGCGTATTGGTGCTTATTATCGCAATAGTTAATTACACGAACCTTGCTACCGCACAAAGTATTGGCAGAGCCAAAGAAGTTGGTTTGCGTAAAACATTAGGGGCAAAACGTCGTCAGCTCATGATGCAGTTTTTGACCGAGAGTATGACCATAGCCTTTATATCAATGATTTTGGCGATTGTATTTTTGGAGCTGTTGGTACCTCAATTTAACAACGCCACCGATAAAGTCGTAATGTTAGATTATATTGGACTACTTCCATGGTTACTTACGACGACAGTAATCGTTGGCCTTATTGCCGGTGCTTACCCAAGTTATTTGATCACCAAAACTACTCCAATTGATGCATTACGAGATCTAAACGGCAAGGGCGCAAAAGGTAGCTTTTTCCGCTCGTTAATGATCGGCACGCAATTTATGCTGTCTATTTTTATGCTCGCTTTAGTAATGATAGTATTTTTTCAAAATGAAAAAGTACAAGAAAGCAGTAATATTTACCCAAAAGATGAAGTGTTAGTACTTGAAAAAATGTCGGTTGAATCGATACGTAAAAGAGAAAACACCCTGCGCAATGAATTATTGCAATTACCTGATATAAGCAGTGTGACCTTTACAGCTCAAGTACCATTTGAACAAAGCAACAGTCAACGGGAAGTGAGTAGAGTTAAAGGAGATGAAAACAGTGATGTTCAAGCAAACATAAATGAAGTTGATCATGACTTTTTAAAAACCTTTGACGTACCGTTGGTTGCAGGCAGAGACTTCTCAAGAGATGTGCTTGGTGATGAACGACGCGATATTGAAAACCGTAGAGCCAATGTTATTGTCAACGTGTTATTAACCAAAAAGCTTGGTTACACAACCCCAGAAGAAGCTGTAGGGGAAACATTTTGGGGTGAGCAAAGTGAAGAAGTAGAATCATTTCAATACGATATTGTCGGTGTAATGGAAGATCAAAATCTATTAGGCTTGCATAATAAAATGAAAGCGTGGATTTTTATTAACAACCCCGTTCCACATCGCTATGGTGCAATTCGAATTCGAAAAGGCGCTTCTGCCAATATAATTTCAGAAATAGAAGAAGCATGGAAACGAGTATTACCCGACTACCCTATTCAGCATAAGTTTTTGGATGGCTTATTCGCCCAGATTTATCAAATTTATAAAACCATGAATGGCGTGTTAGCGGGGTTTGCAGGTATCGCATTATTGCTGGCATTAATCGGCCTATTTGGTCTGGCTGCATTCATGGCACGCTCTCGTACCAAAGAAATCGGCATTCGCAAAGTTATGGGTGCTTCACTACCACAAATTGTTAAATTGCTATTGTGGCAGTTTTCAAAGCCGGTAATGTGGGCGATTATTTTTGCCCTCCCATTGGCTTACTTTACGTCAAACATGTATTTGCAATTTTTTGCCGAGCGAATCGACTTACAAATACCAATTATTTTAATGTCAGGCATTATCGCGGTAGGTTTAGCTTGGATTGTAATTGCATTGCACGCCTTTAAAGTGGCAAGGGCAAATCCAATATCGGCACTGCGTTACGAATAAATCTTCGGGTTTTACCTAAAAAACAACTCTAAAGGGACTTCACATAATGTTATGTGCAGTCCCTTTTTCATTACTTGAGGGTGTTAATGCTAAAGAATAGAGCGCAGGTAATAGCACTATATCTGCCATTAACGCGGCAACAAACGTAACACTTGCAATGACTCCCATATCATTAATTGCAATCAGTTGATTACTCGTCATAGATAAAAACCCTGCAACTAATGCTAGTGTCGTATACATAACACCTTTACCTGCATGGTCTAGCATGGATTTAATTTGCAGTTGCGCTGACAAGCCTTGTTTCGCTAAAAGCCTTAGTTTTGTGAGTAAATGAAAGCTGTTATCTACCACAATACCAATAGCGATAGCTAACACAACCGCGGTGCCAATCCTTACCTGTATGCCAGTGAATGCCATAAAGGCAAGAGGAATTAAAATAGGTAAAAAATTTATAATTACGGCGATTATTATTAACCGTTTTTCTTTTAAAGCGACCATAATAATGGGAATTATAATGATGAAAGCTGCGCATAAAGTGATGATCATATCCATCAATATTTGATCCATCCCTTGTTGGGCTAACCACCACTGCCCTACTATATCCACCTTAAACTCTCTGCCTAAATACTGCTTAGCTAAAGATTCTATCTGTTCTTTATACAGCATTGCTTGCTTAGAGCCGATGTCTGAAATACGAACTTGCACAGCAATTACTGAATTATTGTCATTAATTAATTCAGCAAGGTTTAATTGCTCCGCAGGTAGTTGGTGTAATTGCTTTATATAATATTGATATTGGGGTTGCTCGTAATGTTGAGGAAAAAAATCAAAAATAGAACGTACTGAATCGGTATGTTTTAATGCTTTAATTGCCGACACAAAAGTGCTGATTTTATCGGCTGAGTGTTTAGTTAATATCTCACTTTCATCAACTCTGCTGACGCGAATATCGGGCCCCAAAAAACCACCAAACTTTTGCTCTAATAATGTTTGCGCAATACGTACAGAATGCTGTTTAGATAACTCTTCATTAAATTTTTGCTCTATGTTTATAAAGTTAAAACTAAGTAATGAAACCACAACAACGCCAGCGGTAAACAAGAGAACTCGGTATGGTTTAAGCGATGCGAAGTTAGCCAACTTATACATTATTACCACTGCGGTTTTGGTCAGATAATTTTCAACAACCTGAGGTTTCAAGGCAATATTTCTCAGTAAAAATGGAATTAACAATTGGTTTGCCAGCCAAAGCTGAATAACTGCAACAGCAACTACCAGTCCAAAATCTTGGATGATAATAAGCTTCGCCATAAGCAAAGAAAAGAACCCGGCAGAGGTAGAGATAGACGTGTAAAAGCATGCTGGCGATGTACTGAACAGCATTTGTTCAATCGCTTCTTCGGTATTTTTATTTTTTGAATATATCCGCAGAAAAGCAATGACCATATGAATCGCATCGGCAACACCTATAACCAGTATAATCGCAGGAACCACACTGTTGATTATGGTAACAGGTATATTAAACCACCCCATAACACTAAGGCAGGAAACAATAACCAAAAACACCGGAGTGAGCACTACAACTAATACGCGCCATTGTTTAAGTACTAAATAGATCAATAACGCTACGAATAATGTCGTTAAGGTAGTTGCAATTAATTGGTCAATTAAAATCTGATCAGCATAAGTTGCTTCAACGATTGACACGCCAGAGCGATACACTTGGGTATCGGCAGGTACGTAGCTATTAATGTAAGCATCTATTGTGTCAATAATAGCCCGTCGTTGCTGTAAATCAGTTAACGGAGGAATAAGCTTAACGGCTAACAGGGTATACTTTTGATCTTTTGATAACACCAAACGGTATGCTTCAACATTCTCAGCAATTTGCTGCAAATGTTTGTCCAATTTTGGTTGCTCATTATAAATTTCAGCTGGAAACTGCGGTATTAGTTTTAAGGTTGGTGGGTCAACCAATGATGGCACCGCTGTTAAGTTTGCCAAAGTGGTTAAGCTAACCACTTGCGATACACCATTAACGCTTTGTATTTGTGACGACAACTCGTTTAGGCTTGTCACAAAACTTGGCTGTAAGATATGCTGATTCTGCAAAATAAAAATAACATAACTACCTGAAGCCTGACCAAATGTTTCCTCAAACTGCTGGGTTATATGATATTGCGAACTTTGCGTCAGAAAAAAAGGTTTGAATGAGAAATCATAGCGAAGCTGAAAAACACCAAGGCTTAATGCGCACCAAACAATAAAACACGGCAGTAAAGTTAACAGCTGCTTTTGGCCAATCAGCTTCTGCAAGTTTAGATACTTAAGATGAACCTTAGTATAGAAATCCATACCCAAATTAATCTATGTTAAACAGTTCCTGCAATTGACCAACATTTTCAACACTTTTCAATTCTATTTGGCCAAAACTGATCCCGTACAACTCTTGCATTTCGATGATCAGCTCAACTAAAGTGAATGAATTATCGACTAAATCCAGCATTTTAGTTTTTGCGTTAATTTGCTCTTTCGGACATGCCAAAATATTAGCCATGTCTGAAAAGAATTGTTTTTCATCTACCATTTTGTCCCCCTTACCGGTACGGGCCTAAGCCGTAACCATCATGGTTTCGATTCTGTCCTGATACTCATCTGTTACTTTTAGGTAAGCATCTTTATCTGCCTGCATAAAACGTTTAATTGTTGACTGTACTTCATTAACGCCATATTCAGCTTCCATATCTTTTAGGGCTTTACGTACCCACTTTAAGTGCCAAACTTCTTCACCAATAATAGTATCTAATGTTTGTAGTACAATTTTTGGTTGTGTAATTATTTTTCTATGATGAGAATATTGCTCAAAAACCCTTAACTCAAACACATGGGTAATGGCCAAAACTTCCATTAAATTTGAAGGCAAACCCGCGGCCTTTAAATAATAATCCTGATAACTCCTTTCAAGTTTTATTGGCTGCATGTTTAATTGCTTTAAACAATTCCCCCAATACCTTGAATGCTGCGCTTCATCAGCAAATTGTTGAGTCATGTTGTGTTGAATAATACCGGGTTTCATACTGCGCGCCAGCTGGCCAAAAAACAGCGCACCGGATATTTCAGATGTCCGATAAAAACTCAATAACCAGCGTATATTTTCGTTAATATTCATATTGAACTCCTTTGACAAAATGCGACACATAACGCACCAACACCATTAACAATACATCTATAGCGTAATTGCCAATGTGGATGGTTAACAACGGTAGCTACACCAGCACTTGCACTGGGTTTATCTAATTTAAAATCAATAAGTCCTAATTTTTCATTGTTCATTGTGGCTTTAAATAATGCTTCTTTAACGGTCCAAAGTCGGACAAACTCCCGATCAAACTCTTTACTGCATAAAGAGGATAACCAACGCTGCTCTGCGTTATCTAAAAACCACTCTGCCATTTTTGGCTTAACCTTGTGCCAAGTTTCAAAATCAATCCCTACTCCGCAAACATCACTTATTGCAACGGCAATAGCTGAGCCATTACTGTGGGTTAAGGAGTAAGATGAATTAGGAAAACTTAATTGTTCTGTATCTAAGCTTCCCCCTCTTTTTTGCAATAATGTTTTTAATGCATTACGCCCTTTTAACCAGTCGGTTTTACGTGACTGTGTCGTAAAAGAGTCATATTGCTTTCTTTCATTGATAGTCAATTTTGACAGTGCTAACGGTTGCGTGCACATTTCGACTGTCACGTCTTTACCTGACCATTGGCTTAGCAATTTATTCATCGACCTTCACTCCTTGCTTGGCAATAGCGATACTTTTGTTGGGGCTGATTGCTTTGCCCCATTTATTGTTGATTAAGTATGAGCAAATCTTCGGGAGCATGTCTTTCACTTTAAAATTAAGATCTACTGTAGTCTGTGACTGAGCTCTTGAGTTTTTGACTATTTTGTTTGTATATAATTGCTGACTAAAAGGCGCCATAACAGCAAGCGCTTGGCCTAATATACTGCCTAAAGATTGTGTGCCATCAATAAGCTTTTGAAATGTTGGCCAGCTGGCAAATCGGGGTTTTAATATTCTTTTCTGCTTAAATTCATCGTATAAGTTGAACTGGCAATACACTTCATCAATGAGGTTTCCTAATGCCAAAGAGTGTTCATCATCAATTGATGAATGGAAAAAGCCACGGCTTTCATTAAGTAGTAGCTGACCACATAATTGTGCAGACGTATCTCTTGTAGTTAAATAGATTTTTGTCGACTCTTCACCAGGCATTACGGCCAGTAGGCCATAAAAAAGTAACCGCAAGGTTTGATGAAATACATTATATTGATGTACTTCGCCTAAATCATTATCGGCCACTATGGTAGCCACTCGCACAATTTGCCAAGGCAAAGCAGCAAATTCGTCTAGGAGTACCTGTTCGGCGTTAAACTTGGACCATTCATAATGATTGGCAAATGTCGGCGTTGGGCTAATAGGCTGCTCGTTAATAACCTTGGTATCCAAGCCGGCGACATATAATGTGCTGATCAGTGAAACACATTTAAGTTGTTGGCAACGCTGAGCAAACTGTAAAAGCTTGCGTGTGCCCAACACATTTACCTGATAAGCATCTTCTTTTTCGACGGCAAAGTTTGTCAGCGCAGCACTGTGAATAATATGAGTGATCTCTGCTGAGTTTACATCCGCAAATACCGTGTCATCAGTAAGATCGCCATAATAAAAATGGCAACGCGAATTGTTTAAAAGAGTTGCCAACCGTTGCTTTTTAAGCTCGATTGATTGTTGAGACGACGCCTTCACCCATAAGCACAATTGTAAATTGCTGTTAGCAAGTAAATAGCGGGCAATTGCATGACCAAGATAGCCATCAGCGCCGGTAATTAACACCATACCTTTACTCATAACTCTCTCCCAACGGCCAAGAAGCGATGTTTTTGCCATGTTGGTAAAATAAAGCAAACAACCAACGCTCTAACCCGAATGCAACGCAAGCAGACTTTGCCGGTTGCTCTCGGTAAGAAATATTGTAGCAATCGGCAAAAAAGCTACGGTGATCATTTATTGATGCAATGGCTAAACCACTCTCTAAACTTAATTCTTGCTTCACGGGCTCAACAATTTGGCTTATGGCTTTAGTGTCATGGCAAGGATCAAAAAATGGGTCTGTAGCCTGTCGCCAAGTAGCTTTAATACCGAGTTCATCAACAAGTGAAAGGATAAATGCTTTCGCACTTTCCAGAAAATCGCTTATCCCCTCAGAGTCAGAAAAACAGACAACCTCACGCATAGTAAAGTTCCACTGACGCTGCAGTGGCGCATAATATTCTTCACGGCGATGACACATACATTTGGTCGTTAGATATGTGGTGTCAGCAATATTATTATCTTTAAAGCGATGATAAAAATGATAACAAGCAGCAGGTGTTAAGACTTGTTTAGTCGCTTGCCAGTCGACATTGTCTGTCACTGCAGTTTTACTGCCTTGTTTAAACTGATGTAGATTGTCTACTTCAAGTTTTGGCGTATGGGCAAACGTGGCCAAATGAGGAAATGATGCACAGTACCCCGTTGGTGCAAGGTCTTGCACTGAAATGAAATTTGGAAATAAAAACTCAGTTGCATTGAGTTTCTCAGCCCACTGTAAAATACGCGCATCTAACAGAGTTAAACATTGTAATAAATCACCTGAAATAGCAGCATGACCATCCATATGCCACTGTAATCCGTGCCATTGAAATTCACGCCAATTCGATTCATCTAATTGCTCAATACGATTAATACCAGTTCCCATTTCAGCACACATCACAAGCCTCCAAGGTATAAAATGTATTTGCTATTATCGAAATGGTTTTAAAACACCCTGGCGTTAGCTGTTCAATAACAATTCTGTTTCCGCTGCTTTGTTCAAGTAATAGTAATAGGTCAAGTACTTGAAATGACGTTATCAGCCGATTTTCAAGCAAAGGCGTTGCATTACTTATGCTATTAAAATCAGTACTTGAATTAACGCGCTGCAAACATTGACGAACTAATTTTTCTGCTTCTAGTTTATTCATGCCACATCTCCAAGTAATTGTTGATGGTAAAACCATGCTAACCGTTTGTGCTGTAGTTTATCTCTGTGTTGCTTAGCTGGTTCGCTATTAAATACAGTCAGACTTAAACTGGCACAATCGGTTAAACCTGCGTCAAAATATGCATCAGGACAATAAAATTGCTTCCAGGTATTATGCAAAAAGCCATTCAGGTGTTGGTTTATCTGCTGCAATTTATGTTCATCAATACGATCATGCAACTCAGTTAACCAATACTTTAAAAAGCCTAAGCCAAAAGCTAAATGGCGCGACTCTTCTAGATGATGTAAACGGTTAATTTCACTAACAATACCAACAACCTTACTATCACCAGCGATTTGACGGTTATATTCATCAACGATGGTTTCAAAGATATAAATTCGAGCAAACAGTAAAAGCAGCTCTATCTCATCATCTCGGGGAGCACCTATTTCCAACGCGCGTAATGGATAAATTTTATTGGCATACTGAATACAAAAGCGCGAAAAATACATCATATGTTTCGCTTCTTCTTCAATAAAGTGCAGTAAATATTCTGACATCTCTAACGATGGAAAATTGAATAAATGACTGCTAACGGCGTTTATCAAATATTTCTCACCGTGCACATTTAAACTGAAAAAGTTTATTGCTTCATAAAAGCTTAATTTCTTTTTCTGCGCATCAGTAAACTCATACCATTGCTCGCTGCCATATATTGAGATTAACTCAGGTTTGAAGCACCATTGGTTTTTCGGTAACACCGAAGGCCAGCTAAGGGCGTCAGGGGTTAAAAACTGCTGCTCTGACATTTGCGTTAACTTTTTCAGTTGGGTAGTAAACTTTGCAGTATTCATACTTTTTCTACCACCATACATTGCCAATTACTGCCAAACCCTGCCATAAACAGTAATATCAGTTGGCCTTTTTTTATTTTTCCACTGTCATCGAGTTTTGATAGATTAATGATATTGTCAGCGCTGATCACATGGCCTACGTGCGCTAATGACTCAAACCACGCTTTGTCCTCATCAATGCCTAAAAGGGCGGCAAGAATTGACCAAGCTTTAGCATTAGTATTTTGCGGAATAACCCAGTCGATAGCGTCAATGGGTTTATTTATTTGCATCAGGGTTTCGTTAATTAACTGATGTATATATGAGAAGTAACTGCCCACGGTTTCATCATCACTTGCACATGCCTGTGCACCGTTGGTAATGTGCTTAACCGTTAAAATTCGAAATCCTTGTGGTTTTCTCGACACTAAACAAGCAGCACCACCATCTGAAATTAGATTGTACGCTTGCTCGTAATATGCATTCTCAGGGAAGTTATCAGCGCTAATGCATAGCACGTTGTTAATATTTTCTTCCGCTGCTAAAAAGTTTTTAGCAATGCGAATACTACCTAACATACAAGTACATGCTTGTTGGGTTAAACCAATAACAAAAGCGTTCTCCATGCCAAATTTCACTTGCAGTTTACTGGCAGGAAACACCATTAAATCTTTTACATCTCGACTCTGTTCAAACACTTCATGTTGATGACAGTTAGCATTTTGCGGTAGACAATTTGCGTAAATAATACAGTCAACGTCAGCCGTATTTATTTTACTATCTTGCAATGCTTTACATGCCAGTTGATATGCGTTTTCATCAGCAGAGCAAACAAAGTGCTGTTCAAATCCAGACGCTTGCAAAGCTTGAGCTGAAGAAACTAATACACCGGCCTTTTCAGCCTCACGAATTGTTCTTAGCTCAGAGCCCAATGAAGTCCCCAATTGTTGTAAGTAGGTATCAGTCATAGTTACCTCTTATGGCAACTTAGCAGGGATAAAACGGCCAGTAGTGCTCATATACCCTTGGTACTTGCTACCAAATACTTGAGTTAATCGCGTCTCTTCACGTTTAGCTGTTAGTGTTAGGACAATACAGCTATAAACGCAGCACCCTAAAATCAAATAGTGTGGAAATAACAGTAAGCTTGCACAAAATGCTAAGAAAAATGCAGAATAAAACGGATGTCTTATTCTTTTATATGGTCCCCAAGTGACCAACTCTTGTGGCTGATCATTTACTTGATGCCATAACGCCGGTTTAAACTCATGCGCATGTATTGTGCTTGCGATAAGACCGATTGAAGCAATACTAAATAATGCCGCGCAGATTTGAGCTAATTCAAACCACAGTTGTGAGGGATATTTTAAGCTCGTTAACATGCCAACAAAACCCAAAATTAACACCACAACCACAACCAAAAACGGTAATGCCGTGCAACACCATTTTAGATTAAACGAACCATCACGACGGAATATGATTAACGGTAAGCTGGCAATTAAAGCGAAATTGCTCATTACCAAAGTGAAAGATACGGTATCCATTATTCGACCTCCTTCTGTTGAGCGTGTTGTTGCACAATTTGTTCAACCTGTATGCGTTTAATTTTTCTTGTAGTTGAACGAGGTAAATCTTGCGAAAGTACAATAACGATATTAGGTCGCTTCCAACGTGCAAGCGTCTCACTTTTTTGTTCAATAATGTCTGTGAGTCTGTGCTCAAGTGCATGTTTGTTTTGATTTAGCTCTGCAATTAATTCATCACTTGCCACAACAACAGCACACACTTGTAACCGGCCTTTATTGATTCCTTTATTGGCCGTTAAAGCGACCACACAACCCTCTTTAATATCAGGATGAGCAAATAACTGTGGCTCTATCTGTTCAGGTTGTAAATTTTGGCCGTCGGCTAAAACAATGGTATTTTTCTTTCGACCGGTTACATAAAGAAAACCTTTTTTGTCGATATAACCCAAGTCACCAGTGTGTAACCAGCCCTGGGGATCAATTGTTTGCGCCGTTAATGTTTGATCATCAAAATAACCTGCCATCACATGATGACCGCGAGTAAGAATTTCACCAACAGCATAAGTATCTAATTGATTCTTTTTGTCTATTTTTACTTCACAGCCAGGTAGTGGTTTACCTACTGAACCATAACGATTTTTATAGGGAGTATTGGCACTGATCACCGGGCTCGTTTCTGTCATACCGTAGCCTTGATATATGGTAAAACCAAGGTTGGTAAAAAACTGCAATGTGGCTTTATCCAGTGGCGCCCCGCCGCAAACAAAATGTTTAAACTTATCGCCAAATTGCTGATGAATTTGATGAAACAATCGTTTTCTTACAATGGTTGGTAAATATCGGCTTGTATGAAAAAGCGCCTTAAACAATAACTGTTTCGCTTTTGGCTGTTGCGCAACCTTTTGTAAAATAGATTTTTTCATTAATGATAAAAACAGCGGTACTGCAATTAAGAAAGTTGCATTTTGAGTACGCATGGTTTTTAAAAGATCTTCAGGAATTAAGCTATTTAGATAACACACATGCCCACCACCCCACAGTACACCTAATAAGCCTGCTGATAATTCTAATAAATGATGTAAGGGTAATATCGATACACATACTTCTGCGCCATCGGTTTTCATTAGTCGATTTAAATTTTCGACCTGACCGACAATATTTCGATAGGTAATTTCGACACCTTTAAACTTTCCTGTCGTGCCCGAGGTGTAGCAAATCACTGCTTTACTGTTTAATTTAACTCGATGGTGATATTTACTAAACGATGTGACCGATGATTCAAGTGTGGTTAAATGCGCTTTATAACACTCAAGTTCAATAACAAAGTTAATGGTATTGAGTTGCTTTTGCAGCGTTACCCCTGTTGTAAACATGTGAGTAGACGCAATTAGCGCCTTAGGTTTTGCATCGTTTAAAATTAACAGTAATTCCACTTCTGTTAATTGTGGGTCAACTGGTACCACAATAGCACCGCAAGAAAGAATGGCTAAAAATGCGATAGCCCAATGTGGACGCGCTTCACTTAATAATGCAATTCGATCTGATCTGCGAACCCCTTTTGCTAAAAGTAATTTAGAAAACTGCTTTACTTCCTCAGACAGCTCGGCATAGGTGAATTGATCTTCAACATTTATCTCACCACCTAGCAAATGGCCCGATAAAGCTACTTGTGTGGAATATTCATTTGCCTTAGCTTGCAAAGTAGCAGCAACATCAACTTTAAATTCTGCTTGCGAGTACTGCTCTAGCCTGTCTACCAATAATGCTGTTTTCATGATTTCACCTTTTTCCAATAAGCCAATGCTCATTTTGAAAGTTCGATAGAGATCAAATTTTTTAGTCAAAATTTAATCTCCTTTTAATCAATGTTCAGTATTAAGGTGCAGAATTTGCGCCATATACACAAAACAACCTAAGCAATTGTTTTTAATAGATTATTTAAATATCAGTATTAAAACAACCAATAACTCAAAGTACATTTATGTATTTAAAACAAACATAAATGTCTTTTTCATTACAACAATCCATCACTCTATTCGCTATTTCTTCTAGCGCAGCAGTTAGCCACAAAGTATTAATCAACTTGTTCATACAATTTTGCATAACGACATAGCATTTATGTACAACAAAAATTATTTACTCAATTCTAACCAATCATTTAATCCTTTTATAAAACAACACATTAACAAGGATTGTAAAATCGGTTCAGTTCTTGCTCCTAGGTATTACTAGTGAAATGCATTTTGTAAAACTTACAAAATCAAAGTAGCTAAGAAGGTAATTTGATCAATAAAGCGTAGTTGAACTTTTGATGTTTTGCTTTCTGACAATTCCGCGAGAAGACTCCGGAAAACTAACCAATTGGAGACAACACTGATGAAAACGTTAATAATTGCGGCAGTTTTTATAAGCTTTACCGCGACAACCAACGCAGGCAGCACATACTTTATCGATCAAACTAAACTGCCATTTACAGCGTTACCAAATGCAACAGCATATTGGGGAGTACACACAAATGCCGGTTATCATATAGAAGTACCAGATAACTGGAATGGCGAGCTGGTAGTTTGGGCACACGGATTCAGAGGTTTTGCTGAAAATGAGCTTACTGTAGATAACCACCCAATGCGTCACTTTTTAATTGCGCAGGGGTATGCTTGGGCAGCTTCGTCATACAGCAGAAATAATTACGATGTGACCACAGCAGTACAAGACACCTTAGCTTTACTTAAAAGATTCAATGGTATTGTAGCAAGACCAGATAAAATCTATATGACAGGCTTATCAATGGGGGGCCATATTACAGCGGTTATTATTGAACAATTTCCTAATTTATTTGCAGGTGCTATGCCAATCTGTGGCGCCGTTGGCGATTATGAATCCTTTGATTTCATTTTAGACTTCAACCTGGCAGCGCAGCAGCTTGGTACTGGTTCTTCGGTATTCCCGGTAGAGCCTTTTACTTATGTAACAGCAACAGTACCCAGCATTAAAGCGAATCTAGAATCAGCGCCAAATATGTGGCCAACAGGATTAAATCAAAAAGGGGAAAACTTGAAAAACCTTGTAATGATGCGTTCTGGAGGTGACCGTCCAAACTTTGACAGTGCTTGGTATTACTGGAATACGTTTAGAAATATTGTAACGGGTCCTGGCAACTTCCTATTTGATCTGGGTTTAAGTGATGGCGTAATGCCAAGAAACCCTGGCAGTACCGTTGAAAACATCGATGTTGTATATCAGTTTGATACAGATCCAGAGCTTAGCGCTGAAGAACAAGCGTTTAATGATGCCGTATTTAGAATTGCCTTGGCGCCACAAAGCAAAAATCCAAATGGTTTATCACAGGTACCAGTGATTAGTGGCAACTTGCCAATTCCAGTTTTAACAATGCACAACATCGGCGATTTATATGCTCCCATTAATAATGAAATTGCCTATGCCACCAAAGTTAAACAACAAGGTAAACAAGACTTACTTGTCACTCGCGCTTATAAAGGTGTTGTTCACTGTGACTTCACCGCAAGTGAAATGGTATCGTCATTTTTAGACCTGGTTGACTGGGTTGAAAACGGCAATAAGCCTGCTGGTGATGATTTCTTAGATGCAAGCAATGTAGCTGCTGATGATTTTGGTTGTCAGTTTACCGATGGAGATCATTTATTAGGTGCAACTTGTCCATAATAAAAAGCCTAAAAATAAATTACACCATTAAAGCCTGGCTGAGCCAGGCTTTTGTTTTGCTTCGAATATATAAAATAGACTGGTATACCTACTTGCACATCTATTTTTTTTAATTGCATGGAACTTGCGGCTAAGTTGAGCTCGCTTTTTAAAACCAGCCCCCCATACACAATTTGTTACGTTTCAACTTTTATCTGCTTCAATTGCTGTGCTAACGTCGTATTATAAAATAATTAGCACCTTGATTTAGCAAAATTTAACTGCTAATTATATTAGCTTAAGAATTTAAAAGTTCCCTCTGCTCAATAGCTTACCTTAAAGTAGCGATGAGCCGTTATTAACATTCAACTGATAAAGGTCAGAAGATGGATAGACGTAATTTTATTAAATTTTCTGGTATCGGCATGGGTGCAATTGCCTTACCGATGACAGGAAACATAGTATCTGCAGCAGAAATGCTTGATACCCCAATGGACGTAGCTTACAAAAAGAAAATGGCAGATATTGCTTTAAATGCAGCAAAATCGATTGGTGCCACATATTGTGATGTTCGTATCGGTCGCTATTTAAATGAGTTTGTAACTTGTCGTGAAAAGCGCGTGGACAATATTGTTAATACCGAATCTGCAGGTATTGGCATAAGAGTAATTGCGAATGGCACATGGGGCTTTGCATCTACCTCAAATATGACTCCTGACAGTATTGCTAAAACAGCTAAACAAGCAGTTGCTATTGCCAAGGCGAACTCTAAGTTTCAAACCGTTCCAGTACAACTGGCACCAGTTAAAGGTGTAGGCGAACAAAGTTGGAAAACACCAATTACAAAAAATGCTTTTGAAATTCCTACCAAACAAAAAACAGAGTTACTGCTGGATGTAAACGCTGCTGCGATGGCAAATGGCGCTAATTACATAACATCTGTACTGTTTCTGGTAAACGAACAAAAGTATTTTGCATCTTCAGATGGCTCGTATATCGATCAAGATGTGCATCGATTATGGGCACCATTCTTCGCTACCGCTGTTGGTAAATCAGGCTTTAAACAAAGAACAGGTTTAGGCAATCCAGTAGGTATGGGGTTTGAATACTTAGACGGTAAAAAAGAAGATAAGATATATGTACAAGGCGCAAATGTAGGCTATAAAAATTCTTACGATATTATCGAAGATGCGGCAAATGCCGGTAAGCAGCTACAAGCCAAGCTAAAAGCACGTTCGGTAGAACCAGGCAAATACGATCTAGTATTAGATCCGGCTCATTTAATGTTAACCATTCATGAGTCCGTTGGTCACCCGCTGGAGCTGGACCGAGTATTAGGTTACGAAGCCAACTATGCTGGTACCAGCTTTGCCACACTGGATAAATGGCGCTCGAAAAAATTCCAATACGGTTCAGACATTGTTAATTTAGTCGCTGATAAAACCCAAGTGGGCTCACTTGGTCATGTTGGTTATGATGATGAAGGTGTTAAAACCAAAGAATGGGATCTGGTTAAAGATGGCATTTTAGTGAACTACCAAGCCACACGTGATCAGGTTCACATGATAGATCAAAAAGAATCGCACGGGTGTAGTTATTCACAAAGCTGGCGCGACGTACAGTTTCAACGTATGCCTAACGTATCATTAAAACCAAACGAAAAGGATCTAAGTGCTGACGACATCATTAAAGATGTAGAAGATGGCATTTATATTGCCGGTCGAGGTTCTTTCTCAATAGATCAACAACGCTATAACTTCCAATTTGGTGGACAGTTATTCTATGAAATCAAAAATGGTAAAATTACTGAACAAATTGAAGATGTTGCTTACCAGTCGAATACCCAAGAGTTCTGGAACAGTTGTGCCAGCCTTGCCGGTAAATCTGATTATCGCGTAGGCGGCTCGTTCTTTGATGGTAAAGGTCAACCTTCGCAAGTAAGTGCCGTGTCTCACGGGTGTCCAACAACGCGCTTTAATAACGTCAACGTTATTAATACAGCACGTAAAGTTTAATTTGGACAAATCTACTAATTTTGGAGGTAAATGATGACGATTTTATCAGAACAACAAGCAAAAAAATTATTAACAAAAGTACTTAAATATTCAAAAGCCGAGAGCTGTGAATGTAATTTAAGTGGTCAATTAAGCGGTAATATTCGCTATGCAAGAAATACGGTAAGTACTGCTGGCCAAGTGAGTGACATCACTTTGGCAGTGCAATCAACCAATGGATTGAAAACCGGTGTGGCAACCATTAATGAATTTGATGATGCATCAATTTTAAAAGTAGTACGCCGCTCAGAAGAGTTAGCATCTTTGGCGCCTGACAATCCTGAAACTATGCCATTATTTGGCCCACAAAAATATATCAAAACCAAAAGCTACTTTGATTCAACCGCCAGCGTTACTCCAGAGGATAGAGCGCAAGCGGCAGAAGATAGTATTGCACCGTCGAAGAAAAACAAACTAATTTCATCAGGTTTTTTAAACGAGACAGTAGCGTTTGAAGCAATCATCAACAATAAAGGGTTGTTTGCTTACAATACTGCCACTAACGTTGAATTTACGGTAACTATTCGCACAGAAGATGGTACTGGTTCAGGTTGGGTTACTCGTGACTTTAGTGATTACTCTAAACTTGATACCGCCGAAGCATCACAGGTTGCTATTCAGAAATCTATGGGTTCGGTTGACGCCAAGGCTATGGAGCCTGGTAAATATACGGTTATTTTAGAGCCCGCGGCAAGTATTGATCTATTAAGAAATATGGCATTTTCAATGGATCAACGTAGCGCCGATGAAGGTCGAAGCTTTATGAGCAAAAAGCCTGAAGAAGGTAAAGAAGGCGGTCCTACCAATAAACTTGGCGAAAAAATGTTTGATCAACGAGTAAACATGTACTCTGATCCAACTCATCCGGATGTTCCTACAGCGCCATTTGCCAATGATGGGCATAGTGTCGGCAGAACAGATTGGATTAAAGACGGTAAAGTGGTCAACATGCCAAATACGCCATATTGGGCTAATAAAACCGGGGTAGATTACAAACCAACAACTGCCAGTGGATTGCAATTTATCATGGAAGGTGGCACGGAATCGCTTGAAGAGATGATCAAAAACACCCGACGTGGCATTTTAGTGACACGCCTTTGGTATATTCGTCAACTCGATCCGCAGTCTTTGCTCTATACCGGCTTAACTCGTGACGGTACGTTTTATATTGAAAACGGTAAAATTAAATACCCAATTAAAAACTTCCGCTTTAACGAAAGCCCAATCATCATGTTAAACAACATTGAAGCTATGGGTAAACCACAGCGTATTAATGGCTGTATGGTACCTACGATGAAAATTCGTGACTTTACCTTTAGCAGTTTATCTGACGCAGTATAAAAGTAACTGGGAAAAACACCATAGCCTTGCTATGGTGTTTTTTACGTTCATTGGTTTAAATAACTGTAAAATATGAATAGACGTTCATTCATTAAAAGTTTAACTCTTACCCCTATTGCCGCATCGCTGTTAACTTCTTATAAGGTTATGGCAACCGATTATGACTTTTACTTTACCCGGTTAAGTTACGAATCTGGAGATTGGGAGGTAGATGAACGTATGCCCTCAAACGTGCTCAACTCATTAATTGAATACACTACTATAAAGGTTGACCTGACTGAACGAGTCATTGCCTTAGCTGACGAAGCGATGTTGTCTTCGCCCTTTTGCTATCTTGCTGGCCATCGTTTAGTGCAGTTTAATATGGATGAAAAACAAAATTTTAAACGTTATGTTGAAAATGGCGGTTTTATCTTTGTTGATGATTGTAACCACGACATAGATGGTTTATTTGCCCGTAGCTTTGAACAACAGATGGCAGAAATGTTTGGCAGTGAAGCATTAAAGAAAATCCCCAATAATCACCCCATTTATACCTCATTTTTTGAATTTGATGGGCCTCCAAATACCGGCTTGGAGTTAAATGGTTGGGGCGATGATTTAGTTCACGATTACCTAAAAGCAATTGAAATTAATGGTCGTATTGCTGTGCTTTATAGTAATAAAGATTTAGGTTGTGAATGGGATTATGACTTTAGAAACAAACGTTGGTTAGCAAAAGACAATACCCGCTTTGCTGTAAATATAGTCGTTTATGCAATGACCGCTTAATAGAGAAAAATCATGTCCAAATTAACAGAACAACAGATCAACACAAATTTAGAAAACTTAAGCTTGGTCGTCGATGAAATTGGCAAAGTGATTGTTGGCCAAAAAGACGTCATTGAAGAATTATTAATTGCCATCATTGCCGGAGGCCATTGTTTACTTGAGGGTGTACCTGGTTTGGCAAAAACCTTAATGGTAAGTACTCTGGCTAAAACCGTTGATTTAAATTTTCACCGAGTTCAATTTACCCCAGATTTAATGCCAAGTGATATTATCGGCACTGAAATTCTTGAAGAAGATCATGTTAGTGGTAAGCGCTTCTTCAAATTTCAACATGGTCCGGTATTTACCAATATTTTATTGGCCGATGAAATTAACCGTACCCCGCCGAAAACGCAAGCAGCGCTACTAGAAGCAATGCAAGAAAAGCGAGTAAGCTATGGCGGTAAAAATTATCCATTACCAAAGCCGTTTTTTGTATTGGCTACACAAAACCCAGTAGAACAAGCAGGCACCTATACCCTGCCAGAAGCGCAACTTGATCGATTTTTAATGTTGGTTCGTGTTGGCTATCCGAGCAAAGACGATGAAATTGAAATACTAAATCGCACCACATCAAATACTAATGTTGAGCTAAATACCTTATTAACTGCCGATGATATTATTTGTATTCAAAATTTGGTGCGTGATGTCGAAGTATCACCCGCCCTGCTGGCTTACATAACCGATATTGTCAGAGCAACTCGTCCTGGTGAGCATTTATCCGACTCATTAAAAGACTATATCCGCTGGGGTGCTGGGCCTCGTGCAGGCCAGGCTCTAGTTATGTGCGCCAAAGCCAAAGCTCTTCTTGATGGCCGTTTTAGCGTTACCATCGATGATATTCATAGCATTGCTCCTGCGGTATTAAGGCATCGAATATTATTAAACTTTCAGGCACAAGCCGATAATGTTATCCCAGATACTGTAGTGAAAGATTTATTAGCAAGTGTCGCCAAACCGATAAGTCCACTGGCTTAATTGCGCTCATGGAAACCTTTATCGATCCACGCACCTTAGCTAGAGTTAAAGACATGCCGCTGATTGCAAAAACAGTGGCTGAAGGTTTCTTGCATGGCTTGCAACCCAGCCAGCAACGTGGCATTGGCATAGAGTTCAGTCAATATCGAAGTTATGAGCCTGGCGATGAATTAAACCGTATCGATTGGAAATTATTTGCCCGTTCCGATCGATATTTTGTTCACGAAGCAGAGCGAGAAAGCGAAACAAAAATTTGGTTTGTACTTGATGCCAGTGCCTCCATGGCGCATCAATCTCAAGACAATCAAACTCAAATAATTGACTCAAACTGGAGCAAATTTGATTACAGCCGGCACTTAATTGCAACGCTTGCATATTTGGCACTTAAGCAGGGAGACTCGGTTGGCTTTATTGGCTTATCTACGGCTAGTTTAAGTTTTTTACCACCTCAAGGCGGCGATCAACAATGGCATGCAATTTTACAACAACTACACTCGATTTCACCTGGCAACAAATTTCCCGATAAGCGGTTATTAACGAAGCATATTAACGAGGTTCAAAAACCTGGTTTGGTATTTTTCTTGTCAGATTTTTATCAAGTTGATAACGAAATTTCAGATCTATTAACTCACATTGGCCACGGGCAAAGTGAAGTAGTTGCATTGCACATGCAATGCAACGATGAGTTAGTCTTTCCTTATAAAGGTGCTGTACGGTTTCAAGACTTAGAAAGCAACGAACAAGTGTTGATTTCAGCAACAACGGCTAAAGCCAGTTATTTACAAGCAATGCAAGCGCACCTGTTGTCAATAAAAAAGCATTTATCCAAATCCCAAGTTAATTACTATCAAGTTAATACCAGCGATCCACTTGACCAAGTACTGTTTGATTACTTAAGCCTGCGGGCTAAAGGCTTAGATTAAATGTTTAGTGTATCCTATCCGGCCTTATTATTGGGTTTGTTATGTTTGATCATTCCAATATTAATCCACCTGTTTAACAAAAGCCGTGGCCGATTAGTTAAAGTTGGTAGCATAGAGTTACTGCGCAAGCTAAAAACGAGCCAGGTACGGCAAGTAAAAATATACCGTTGGTTATTATTAATATTGCGCTTATGCATTTTTGCCTTAGCCACATTATTAATGGCTGAGTTATGGTTTAATAGTACGGCAATAAACGACAATACTCGTCAAGTTTTAGTCAGTAAACCTTGGTTAAAGTACGCCCAACAAGATGAAATTGAGCGTTTATTTAGTCGTCATAAAAACGATGACATTTATTTGTTAGGGCAAAAGCAACTCGCCTTAACACCTCATTTAGCAAAAACTTATAATGCTGACCTGTCTATAGCAAAACCTTTCGCGATTTGGCCTGATATTCATCAGCACATAAATGCGCTGAAAATCAATCAGCCAATGAGCATTTATATTACCAATGAAGTTCCACTAACAGAGTTAACGTCTGTAGAGCGGATAAAGCCAAATATTAGTGCACAGCAAGCAAAACAAATCGACTGGCAAATAAAGTCAATTTTAGATGACGCTACAAGTGAACACGTATCAACATTTACTGTGGCGATATACCAACAAGAAAACCGAAATATAAGCCCCCTTTTGACTGCTCTCGAAGCAATACAACGACATACAATCAGTTCATTAAGCGTATCAGTTGTGAATAACGAGCAACTCGAATCTGTACAGGCAGAGGTATTATTTTATTTAGCCGATAAACCATTGCCAGAATATTTAATCGAACGTATAAATCAGGGCATGGTGGTGATCAAAGATAATACGGTAATTGGTCAAAACATAACGAGCAACCAACAAACGGTTGTGCAACAAGGGCAATTTAATATTGTTTCCACACTGGAGTTATTGGCTCAAACAACAGTTTTTCGTTACGTTTCAGCATCGAGCCAATCAACCATAACACATCAAACTGATCAGCAAGCACTCACGCCAGTAAATACCTTTTGGTCGCTAAGTAATGGCGTTCACTTACTCGCAATAAACAGGTTTGGTTTAGGTAAAGTGATTGAGTTTTCTTCACGCTTTGAACCGCTGTGGTTTGGCCTAACTAAGCAAGCAGAGTTTCCATCCGTATTAACTTTACTCCTTAGCGAACACACGCAATTAAAACAATATCAAAATATTAAAATAGAGCAGTCGCAATTGCAGCTTGCGCATAACGGTATGGATAAACAGTACGACACTAATATGGTCACTAAACAGCCATTATTTCATTACCTAGCCTTATTATTAGTGTGTTTTTGGTTATTGGAGCGCCTGTTAAGTGAGAAGTACTACCGTGGCTAATACTAAGACAACCGCACAGTCAAACACTATGTCCAATGACAGTGCTAGAGATCAAAATAACAACTCCAACGAGCTGCCTACTGATATTGCTTTGCTCGTAAAGAAGTTATGCCAGCAAGCCAAACAGCGCTTAATTATTTCAAATTTGGTAAAAGTATTGCCGCTAATAGCGCTGTTGCTACTACTAAACAATATTCTTGCGTTAAATGTTAGCGTGCTGTTAGGCATTACTGTATTGCTTGTTATCTCGACATTGCTGCTAACCGTTTATGGCAAAATATTTAAGCGTATTACTCCTTTAAATATTTTGCTGCACTTGAATAGACACTACCCTGTATTTGAAGAAAGTGCACAGCTAATACTGGAAAATGACAAAACGAAGCTGTTGCAGCAATTACAAAAACAAAAAATTAAGCGTTTATTTTTAGCGGAATATCAACGTACCAGCTTTGCCCTAAGCAAACAAAAAATAGCCTATTTACCTTGGTTAACGGCTACCTTATTGATTAGCGTTATGCATTGGAATTTCGAGTTTATTGATGCTCACCTGAATACTTTCAAGGTGAAACCGACAAGTGCACCAATTCATAACAATGACGTAATATCAGTGCCAAGCATTGTTGAACAAAAGGTAAGTATCATTTCTCCTGAGTATACAAAACGAGAAACAATACATAGCGACAACTTAGATATAGAAGCTCTTGCGCAAAGTACCATACATTGGCAACTGAAAATGTCAGATCAAAGCCAAACATATTTTTTAATGTTTAGCGGGCAAACACCGATTGAATTAATAAAAACAGAGCAAGGCTGGTTTGAATTGAAACACCCGGTTACGACAACAGGGCTATATAGAATAGCCTACTCTGATCAGCACATTCCGCTTGAACAAGTTTATTCAGTTTCAGTTGGCAAAGATGAAAAGCCGAAAATAACCATAGTCACGCCACAAAAAACCATTACTGAAATTGCCAAGAACGCGCCAGCAACCATTCAAAGTAGTGTATTAGTCAATGATGACTTTGCCATTACCAAGGTTGAAATATTAGCTTCGGTGGCAAAAGGCTCAGGCGAGTCGGTAAAATTTAGAGACCAAACTTTTACCTTTGATTCATTTTCTGAAACGGACAAAGGCAGATTATATGAAAAGAATTGGGACTTAAACGCGCTGGGTATGGAGCCCGGCGATGAAGTGTACTTTACCGTATATGCTTCGGACAATCGTCAGCCAACCGTACAGCAAACCCGCTCGGCAACAAGCATTATTCGTTGGTTAGATGATGATATTGAAATTACCACGGCAGAGGGGATTGTAATTAATTTTGAGAGTGAGTATTTTCGCAGCCAACGCCAAATAATTATTGAAACCGAACAGCTTATCCTTGATAAAAATGACCTGAGTCAACAACAACTCAGAGCAATATCTGAAGATTTAGGGCAATCGCAGAGTGACTTAAAGCAGCGTTACGGTCAATATCTTGGCGATGAATTTGGCGAGGGTGAAGGCGCTGAAATGCTATCCAATTCCAATGTTGATGTATCTGAGCCAAACAGCGAAGCGTTATCTCATCAAGATGATGAACACCTTGAGCACCAAAAGAATGCACAACAAGCCAGCACACAAATTGCTGAGCACGGTCACGAAGAGCACGATCATCAAAATAATAATGATAAAAGTGGTATGAGTGAAATCTTAGCACGTTTTGGCCACAATCATGGTGAGGCCGATCTTGGCCCTATCACTAAACGTAATCCGAAAGCGTTGATGAAACGTGCGGTAAGTATTATGTGGCAAGCCGAATTACATTTAATGCTATCACAACCTGAAAAAGCACTGCCATTTGAGAAGGAGGCTTATAAGTACCTAAAACTTGCCAAACAGGCTGATCGTATTTATGTCAAACGCCTTGGCTTTGAGCCACCACCAGTAAAAGAAGATAAACGATTAAGCGGTGAGCTTGAGGATATTTTGTCAAATAATTTAATTACTGATGCCAGCTTGAATTTAAATGATGACTCGATATTGTTTCAGCAACTGTTTCAACTATTTAATGAACAACAATACAGCCAGCAATTATCCGCAGCTCATTTAGCACTTATTGAAGAAGCAAAGCAACGGTTTACCATTTTAGCCCAAGATAACCCAACATTGATTAAACAAGCTGCGCTACTCGAACAGGTGATTATAGCCGGCTCTATCGCAGCGCTTGAAAACGTTAAGACATGTGATGACTGCGTTAATCAATTTATGCAAAAGCTGTGGCAGATATTACCCGCAGCGGTGGCAATACCAACAACGAGAAAAATCATGGTTGATACAGACTCTCCACTTTATAAAGAGTATTTATTGCACACTCAAAAGCAAAGTAGTGCAATGCAACATGGTGGTAAACAATAATGTTTTTCAGCCAATTAAGTTTTAGTACATCGTTACCTTATTTGATGGTTACTATTGCCGTACTGTTAACCAGCTTTTTTATCGTTGGCTATTTTCTATACCAGCGTTTTGCCAGCAAACAAGAGTTACGTTTTTGGCTGTTGCTAGCCCTTAATGGCATCGCAGCTTTAGCCTTATTTGGTTTGGTGAGCCAACCACATTGGCAAACTAACGAACCACAGTTTGCCACATTAATTACTGCTGGCAGTGGTCAAATGGCAACTGACCTAACATCGCCAGCATTTATATTCAACGATAATCAAAAGCCAAAAAAACACACTCAATGGCCACTAATTTATAGCACCGAACAGCTAAGTGAACATTTACCAAACTTACAAAAACTGCAAATTGTCGGTCATGGCTTATATCCTTCACAGCTCCAGCATATCTCCGATATCGCTATTAAATTTACCCCAGATGATATTAGCCCAGGCTTGATTGATGTTAGTTGGAATAAACAATTAATTTTAGGCGAACCATTAAACTTCAGTGCGCGTTTTAGAGCCTCAAATGCTAGCGCCATTCTAACAGCAAGGATATTGGACTTAACCGGTAACACTGCAGCCGAGATGAATATATTAGCCAATGAATCATTTCAATTAACCTTGCAACCCAAAGCGCTTGGTCATTATCTTTATCTGATACAAATAATAGATAACAATCAACAAATACTCACTCAACAATCGATTGGTGTGAATGTGACTAAGAGGGTGGATACTAATATTATGATCATTCAGTCTGCGCCCTCTTTTGAAAGCAAGCAATTGGCTAACTGGATAAGTCAGTATCAGTCAAAAGTGATTGTTCATACCCAGATCAGTAAAAATAAGTTTTTATCGCAACGTTTTAATATTGCCGCTAACGTAGGTATATCTTTAAGTCCTAAGTTGTTGGCAAGGCAAGATTTAGCGATTGTTGATGGCACAAGTTTAATAGCGATGTCCTCGTTGCAACGGCAATGGCTCTCTCACGCCGTTGACAATGGTTTAGGATTGCTGGTACTTGCTGATACAAAACTAATAGAGCATTTAAAAACTGAATCGTTAGACATTATTAATGACTTTTCATTAACCGAATCGGCACAAAGTAACAGCAGCATTTACCCCGTTTGGGCACAATCGCAAACGATAGATAATATTTCCGAGGTTGCTTTAACGCGTTTACCGGCAGCATTGAAGGTAAAACAAGGCAAAGTACTCATTGCTGATAAACAACCTTTAAATGTAGCAAAAGACAAAGGGTTGGGAGTCATTTCCATGTCGATATTACGAGAGCGGCATCGATGGTTCACCCAGGGAGAGTTAACTACTTACAGCAATTACTGGCAATTTTTGCTCACGAAAATCAGCCGCTCAAATAATCGCGATCGATTTAGCACAGGCGTTTTAACTGCGCCAATTTTAGCCACTCACAAACAACAAATATGTGTTTTTGCCAAACAAGATATAACGGCACAAATAACTCAGCTAAGCAGCCAAGAAACTAGGCCAATACAGCTAAATAAAAGCCTGCTGGTGGAAAATCACCATTGTGGTGTTTATTGGCCTCCAGTCGGTGATTGGTATAAATTAACCTTAAATAATGCCTCAACAACTAATGCTATTAGCCATCAATATGTGCATGTAGCTGCGAGCAGTGATTGGAAAACTTGGCAGCAATATCAAAAGGTACGTTCGACATTGCAAGCAGTTCAAAATAGCAAAAATAACACTCCAGAAAACTCCACTTTGGGCGCTAAGTTACCGATAAATACAAGTGTCTTTTGGTGGCTATTTATTATTAGTGCCACTATGTTGTGGCTTGAACAGAAAACACGAGCTTCGATAAAGCAATAGCCTTAACGGATTGGTTGACCTGGGCTCGGTTCAATAAATGTTGCTTAAGCCGCATTCCAGTAGTTTACATATAACCGGTTTTTACTAAAATAATACAACCTTGTTTGCTAAATGGATTGTGTTTTGAATAATTAGGCGAACGTAACCAAGTACCTTGGGGATAGCTGCCATGCTCATCTTCAAATACCCCATCCAGAACAAATATCTCTTCACCGCCAGCATGCACATGTGGTTGAAAATGTGTACCGGGTTGCCAGCGAACAAGCGCTGTATGCTCGGTGCCAAATGAATGTAATGGCATTACCGACAAGCCATCTACTAAACCGGGTAACCACTCTTGCTTAGCGGTTTCAATTTTTACAAACTCACTGTCGCCTGTTTGAAACTGATTAAGCTTTACAAATAACTCACAACCTTCAGGGCTTTTCGGTGAATGACTTGAGCCTGGAGGATTACGAAAATAAGTCCCCTTTGGGAACTTGCCATGCTCATCTTCAAACACGCCTTCTAAAACAAATATCTCTTCGCCACCGGGGTGAGAATGCGCCGAAAACCCAGTTTCTTTCTCGTATTTAACCAC
Organism: Thalassotalea nanhaiensis; assembly: GCF_031583575.1. NCBI lineage: Bacteria > Pseudomonadati > Pseudomonadota > Gammaproteobacteria > Alteromonadales > Colwelliaceae > Thalassotalea > Thalassotalea nanhaiensis. Next base: position 3,117,684 of record NZ_CP134146.1, read on the forward strand.
GCTGGTAGTCAAGCCCGATTCAGCGCCTTCACGCTCTAACTTTTTACGATAAACACCTTTGCTTGGGGACTCTTCCCAAGACATATCAGCGGTGTTTATTGCTAACGCGACACTACGATCTAAATTTAAATTCATCAAATTTACCTTTATAATATTCTTATTATGACTAAAAATATAAGAGCTGTAATCATTTCGTAACAGATACGTATTATTTCGTTACAATTTTAGTTTGATTCTTATATCTAAAAGTTTTACAACACCACGACTATGTTATAAAAACAATGTCGAATAATAATTTTTAGCCTAAGTAAATCAATTTTAGCTTAGGTAATAGTAAGCATTACAGGGGAATACCTTAAATGAAAGCACGTATATTAACGCCAATTGCGTTAGCCATTGCTCTTGCAGGTTGTAATTCAGCTACCACTGAAACAACAGCAAGCACCGAAGTAGCTCAGCAAACAGTAAATGTTGAAGCATCTAATCCGTTTTACCAAGAGTACGACACTCCGTTTGGTATTCCTCCATTTGAAAAAATCAAAATGGCGCATTACAAACCTGCGATGGAAAAAGGTATTGCAGAAATAGAAGCTGAAATTGCGGCAATTATTAACAACCCGGCTGCGCCAACATTTGAAAACACAATTGAAGCGATGGAAAAAGGTGGCGACTTACTTGATAAAGTAACCAATACTTTCTACGGTTTAATTGGCTCGATGTCGTCTCCGGAAATGCAGGCAATTTCAAAAGAAATGTCACCTAAATTCTCAGCAATGAGTGATGATATAAACCTAAACGACAAGTTATTCCAACGTGTTAAAGCTGTATTTGATCAAAAAGACTCATTAACGCTTAACACAGAGCAAAAAACATTATTAGAAAAGACCTATAAAGGCTTTGTTCGCGCCGGTGCAAACTTAAACGATGCAGACAAAGAAACATTACGTGGTTTAAATCAACAGATTTCTTCATTAAGTATTCAATTTGGTGAAAATTTATTAAACGAAACCAACGGCTTTGAGCTAGTTATTGAAAACGAAAAAGAACTAGATGGTTTACCAGAAAGCATTGTTGCTGCGGCAGCTGCTACTGCAACCGCTAGAGGCCATGATGGTAAGTGGGTATTTACTACTCATCGTCCAAGTTTTTACCCATTTTTAACTTACTCAACAAACCGTAAGTTACGTGAACAGTTGTTCTATGCATATACGCATCGTGGCGATAATGACAATGCCAACGATAACAAAGCAATTGCTTCAGAAATGGCATCACTTCGTTATCAACGTGCGCAAGTACTAGGGTATAAAACTCATGCTCACTACGTACTTGAAAACAACATGGCAAAAACGCCTGAAAATGCTTACGGATTATTAGACAAAGTTTGGCCAGCATCACTTAAACGCGCTAAGCAAGAAGTTGCAGATATGCAAGAGTTTGCTAATTCACAAGGTGCTGATTTTAAACTAGAAGCATGGGATTGGTGGTACTACTCTGAAAAAGTTAAAAAGATGAAATACGCTTTAGACGAGTCAATTACAAAACCTTACTTTGAACTTAACAACACAATGCAAGGTGTGTTCTACACAGCAAACCAATTATGGGGCGTTGAGTTTAAAAAGCGTGATGACTTACCTAAGTATCACCCAGACGTAACTACTTATGAAGTGTTCGATAAAGACGGCTCTTCAATTGGTATTTACATGACCGACTTCTACGTGCGTGAATCAAAACGTGGTGGCGCTTGGATGAGCTCTTTCCGTAAACAATTCAAAATGTACGGCGAAAACGTTCAGCCTATTATTTATAACGTATTAAACTACCCTGCTCCTGTAAATGGTGAGCCAGTGTTACTAACGTTTGATCAAGCATCTACATTATTCCATGAATTTGGCCATGCTATCCAAGGCTTGTTATCTGACGGTTACTACCGTTCATTAACAGGTACATCTTTGCCTCGCGATTACGTGGAATATCCTTCACAAGTGATGGAAAACTGGATGACCGAGCCACAAGTGTTGAATAATTTTGCTAAACACTACCAAACAGGTGAAGTGATTCCAGCTGAATTAGTAGAAAAAATTCAAGCCTCTGGTAAGTTCAACCAAGGTTTTGCTACTACTGAGTACATGGCAGCGGCTTTACTTGACTTAAAATGGCACACGCTTGAAACAGCTGAGCTACAAGATGCAGATAAATTTGAAGCTGATACGTTAGCTGAATTAGGTTTAATTAACGAAATCGCACCTCGATATCGTTCAACTTACTTCTCACACATCTTCGCTGGTGGATACTCATCAGGTTACTACGGCTACATTTGGTCAAACATCTTTGATGCCGATACATGGGAAGTATTTAAAGAGAAAGGTATCTTTAACCAAGAAGCTGCTACAGGCTATCGCGTAAACGTACTGCAAAGTGGTGGTACTGAAGATCCGATGACAATGTACAAGCGCTTTAGAGGTAAAGAGCCAAACCCTGTATACTTACTTGAACGTCGTGGTTTAGTACCTGAGAGCAAGTAAATTCAATTGAAGAGAACCAATCTTTGAAGCACTCATACTAGATTGGCATCTTGTCATAAAAACCCGCTAAGTTAGCGGGTTTTTTATTGAGTTAATTTAACTCATGTTGGCCTTTCTATTTTTCAATAACCAGTAAACCCAATACCCCGCCAATGCAGACAATAAGTGCTTCATTGTATGACCACTTATAACGCCTGTTAATTCCAAAATAGGTTCATCATAAACCTCACTAAACTTAGCTAGTGCATAAAACAAAAAAATAAATATGCATGAGTATTGGTGACTATATTGCCATTTATACTTAATCAACATGATGGGCAACAAAACCAGAGGAAGGTATTGAGTTAACAGGTAAAAACGCATATCGCCATGCATAAAATGCTCGGAAATGCCCCAATATATAACACCAGAAACTCCTAACCCCACTAACGGTAGCAGAATTTTACGGGCTAACCTTACTGACACTAGTTCACCAACAAACGCCGTAAATAACGCCATAAAGCTTATCGCAATAGCCAATCGGTCAAACACTAACGTGAAGTTATTCGGTTCAATATGGTAATAACTAGAGCCGATAAACGTCAACATAAGGCCGATGAAAAACAATTGATAACTGGGTAAAACACTTATGTCGCAGTATTTTTCCGGTTTATTTAATAAAGCTGTAAGACCAATTAAACCAACAATAAAAAATGCGATGTTAGAAATTACATTTAGCGCGTTTGGAATAAAATACAGAGCTTGCTGATCGGCAAATTGATGATACTGCGGTTCTTGTGCCAATGGCGGTACAAGTAAAAGAAACATGACTAATGCCAAACTGCCAAAAATTAAATAGTTTTTGTTCATAATCGACCTTGTAAGTAGTGACTCATAAATAACATCTTGATTCACTTCTTAAGAGCAGGTTTTATGCCACCTAGCACCACCGTGTAAACGCCTGAATTTTATACATTAATTCCAATCAACAATAATAAATATTATACAAACATACAAAAATGTACATTTAAACTACACTTTTACCTGTTAGACAATTTTAGTACATGGTAGGGGCTATGCAAAATTTAACAGCTGTAGAGTATACGTTTTTTTCAAAATTCATTCGTGCGGTGTTATCAAACCCGTTTACCGATGAGCGAAAAATTTTAAGTGATCTGATTTCCAAAAATTACTTTCCAGAAAAAGATTCAAAAGTACACTTTTTCAAAAAACTGCAACCTTTGCTTAATGAGAACATCGATAAACTCGACAAACGTGGCTTTAAACAACTAAGTGATTTTAGCGGCATGGAGAGTAGACTGATTTATTTTTCATACATAGTTGCCATCTATTTAAACTTTGTCGATGACTTTGATGAGTTTATTAATCACCAATCAAATAATAAAAACGCCAGTCTGGCATTTCCCAAAGGGCAAGAGATATTAGTTCAATTAGAACAACGCGGTTTTTCAGCTAAAGAATCTTTACGCTTGCTTGAGCTTTATTACCAATTTCGACGAGCCTATTTATTTCTTAACAACGGCCTTGTCGGGCAAAGTCAGAGCATGGCCAAGCTGAGAGTTGAGTTATGGAATAACTTATTTACCTTTGATGTGCCAAATTACCATCAAAGCTTGTGGAATCAAATGGAAGATTTTTCACTATTTATATTAGGTGAAACAGGTACTGGTAAAGGTGCAGCAGCCAGAGCCATAGGTTTATCAGGACACATTTTATATGACAAAAACACAGGATGTTTCAGAGATAATTTTCAAGATATTTATGTTGAAGCGAATCTATCTCAGTATTCAGAAAATTTAATTGAATCAGAGTTGTTTGGTCATAAAAAAGGTGCATTTACTGGCGCCTTTGAGCAATACCAAGGCCTATTCAACCAATGTAAACTAAACGGTTCATTGTTTTTAGATGAAATTGGCGACATAAGTGAAAACATTCAAATAAAGTTATTAAAGGTGCTACAAGAAAGAGTTTTTACCCCAGTAGGAAGCCATAAATCAGAAGCGTTTCATGGCAGAATAATTGCTGCAGCAAACCAACCTTTACAGGAGCTTCGTCAAAATAACAAACTAAGAGACGATTTTTACTATCGCTTATGCTCAGACATTATTGAAATACCAACCCTTAGACAACGCCTGTCTGAATCTTCTGATGAATTGGTAATATTAACCAGAGAGCTGGTAAAACGCATTTGTCATCAAGAAGATGAAAACATTGTTTCATTGGTTATTGAGTCGCTAAACAAACACGTGAGTAAAGATTATCATTGGCCAGGTAACGTTCGTGAACTTGAACAAGCCATTCGGAGAATTATCCTCAGAGGTAGCTATCATGGCGATACTTTACGAATACAAGGCAATAATAGTGTAGATAATATTATGCAACTTATGGCGGATTCAAATATAGATGTTAAAGAGCTAACCATACGGTATTGCCAGAGTTTATACGAGCAGCTGAATACCTACGAAGCCGTTGCCTTAAAAACTAATTTAGACCGAAGAACGGTAAAAAAACATGTGACTGGTGAATAATGCACATCAGTATTAAATTTAACAATATCGACTATGAAATCGAATATTGTTAAATTTGATCATATGTTTTGATGTAAGACCTTACACAAGATTAACTTTTAATATTCTGCCATTGTTTCATTGCCTCTGGATTTCCGTTTTTTGCTTGAATATATAAATTCAGCATTTTTATTTCGTGGCATTGATACTGTGGAGCCGTGTCGGCAGGTACTTCAATTAATGTTATACCTTTATTTTCTCTAACCGATTGTTCGAAGACTTGAGTAAACTCAGCAATAGTTTCACAGTGAAACCCTTTACCGCCATAGGCACTTACGAGTTTAATAACATCAAAGTCTGGTGTTGAACAATGATATATGTCCCCTTCTCCACTTTTACCTAAATGATAAATATCGTTTCTCATGTAAATTATAATTAGGCTTGATTGATCTTTTTGCAGATGTATTAATTCGTTCAGCTGAAAATGAAAGCCGCCATCTCCGGTGATCAATACCGCGATGTCATCTGTTTCTTGTTTCTGTATTTCATTACAAATAGCTCGAGCGTAAGGCAAGCTAGTTCCCATAGCAGCATACCAGGGGTTTGTAATCCAACTTCTACCAATAGTTGCTTTCTTAGTGGTTAAGCCATAAGAAGCAAAGTATGAATTGCCAATTTCTGGAATGTAAACAAATGGTTTGCGAGTGTTTTTTTGAATGTTGTTAAGTACTGCAGAAAGGTTATGAAAATCAATTTTTGCTGAATCGTCAAACTCTTTTGCTTCTTTAGCAGGCAGTGTTATATCAAATTTATTAATACCTGATGTTAATAAGTTTGCAAAAATATTTATTATTTCTTGCTGGTTTTGTACCGTCCCTTTGATTGTGGTTTTATTTTCAAAAGAGTCAATTTGGTGTGTCCCGGTATTAAAGGCTGAGTTAGTATCTTGCGCATGAATACTGGTGTCGACTTCAATAATGTAATCTGCCTGTTGCTCAATATAATCTCGATTTTCAGGTAAGCTGAATACTCCGTTATATGTGCCAAGCGATAACGGATCATACTCGTCGAATAACCCTTTGGCTAACCAAGTTGTCGCGTAAGGAATATTATAGGTATGGCAAAATTCCATTAATTGGCCGCGCAGCTGCTTATTAAGCTTTACATTTTCACCTATAAACACTAAAGGTTTTTTAGCTGCATGTAATTTTTTTACTATGTGGCTGGCAATCAAGGCTTCGCCCTGTAGCACAAAATTGTTTTTGTTAAGCTGATTTATATTTTTTGGTAATGCGATTGCTTGTGTTTTTTGGAATATTAAATCTCTTGGGATCTCAATGAACACAGGTTCTTTATTTAAATAAGCGTGGCTAACAAGTTGGAAAAAACGTTCTGCGGCCATATTGGGTTGCCCCAAGGAACGCGCTCCCTGTAACCGTTCAGCTTTCATCCCTAACGAACGAAACGATTCTAATGCACAATCGTAGTTTGCTCGCCAGGTGGAAGATGATGCAACAGTGTGGTGGATGGTGTGATTTGAGATTTCATTTTCGCCCGGCGCACCGGATATAAATATTACTGGTAATTTTTCTGTGATCGCCAAAGCTGCAGCACTGGTACAAGGCAAGCTTCCAACTGTGTAAGTGGTAAGCGCCACACCAATACCCTTAATTTCAGCATGCCCGCAAGCGTTGAAGCCGGCATGCATCTCGTTGCTTGAAGGCGAAAGGGTTATGTTAGAGCTTAAAGCGGAAATAAGGTTTGCGGCAAAATCCCCTCCTACACCATACAATTGATCACAGCCGAAAAACTGCAACACATTAACAAGTGCATCCCCCAATTGTGGTAACGTTTTACTGTAATCCCCACCAAAATTATTTTGGTAATGTACGTTTATATCTGTCATTAATCCCCCTAAAGACCGATCTTTTTTTGTTATTATTTTGATCGAAAAATGTTAAGTGTGGAGGTATTTTCGTCGATAATATTTTTGTAAGGTTGCGCTGTATCAATAATTCAGGTGATAGAGTTTAGACTGTGCTGTATTCACTTAATTATTTGGAAAGAATATTTTACATCCATATCCTGCTCAATTCATTTCTGGATATAAAAAAGCCCCCTAATTGCTAAATGAGGGGGCTGATAACTACATGAAGTAATTAGTCACTAATTAAAATTGAAGCCTTGGTTTGTGTACCAGACGGCGCTGTAATTGTAACCGTCAATGGTCCGGTATCAGCTACTTCCTCGGCATCGTCTGATTTTTTAATCACAACGCTACACGATTCAAAGCCAAGGCTCGAAGAGTTCAATACGGTACAACTGCTAGGACCAACGATTACGCCATTACTTGCAGAGAAGTTGACCGTAGTGCCTGCTGGCATTCGACCGTTATGCAGATCAGTAAAATTAGCAATCACAGTGGCAGGACCATTGGCAATATCTACCGTTTGAAAATAACTATTGATGTCTTTATTATTTAAACCACTTTCGATTAAACCAATTACGGCGTACGAACCTGATTGCAATATAGTAATGTTTTGCCAAATAGGAATTAACTGTTTGGTACAACCTTGCCCTTCAACTGGACATAAAACAGTATTAACCATTTGGTTACCCTGCCAGTCATAACGACCATTAGAATTAAAATCTACATACTCTTCATTATCGCCACCATTTTGATGACAAACAAAGCCAGTATCTGCGTGGCAAGCATCGATTTGCTCTTGCGCACCAACTTCTAATGTCCCATCACTGTATCGACCGCCATAGAAACCATCTTCATTATCATCTCTAAAACCTTCGGCAGGTAAATCCTGAAACGCTTCATTTTCGTCATACAGACCATTGCCATTACTATCAGAGAAGCTTTCTTCACCAATTAAATGAGCAAAAATAGTTATTCTATTGCCATAAACAGAGCCAAGTCCGCCCCACATTGATGGCATATCTACTGTTGCTAGCTGACCGTTATCGTATGGGCATGGCACAATGTCGTTCGTTGAATTTAAGTTTGTATTTACACCATTTTGATCTAAACAATCCATACCATCTCCCAGCCAGCGGCTAAAAGTATTAGGCTCTCTGAAATCAGGAATTGGTGTTCTAGGATTAGAGCTTGTCCAAGTAACGACACAACGGCCATTAGTGGTTTTACACGCTGGCTCAATTTGACCAAACTCAGTAGTAAATGCAATAGCTGTACCATCTGGAACCGGGTTATTAAAATGATCAGCTACATGTGCAGTGACCTGCACTTGCACACCATCAATTAACCATGTTTCCGGATTTAAATTAGAAACAGCCAGACTAAAGCTATTAGAATCTGCAACACCTGATGAGATGACCAGCAGATCTGAAACGGTAGACAAATCTGGATTAGACACTAAGGTAGCAATAACTCTTATTGTTGACGCAACATGCCCAGATTGGACAATAACGTCAACAAAGCCATCGGCGTTGGTTTGTGCACTTGTATAATTTAAAGAAATATTACCTACTTGCGATGACAATTCAAACATCACTTCTTCATAAGCAGCCGGATTCCCCGTTACATCAAGCACTTGAAAAGTTAATACAGAGGTTTCACTGCGAGTAACTCCACCGCCACTACCTCCGGTTCCCTGTAAAGCGATAAATTCATTTGATGCTCCGATAAAATTGATACTGCCAGCAGTAGCGTCTTGCACATCAATGACTACACTGGAGCTAAGCAGTTGACTACCGACCTTGGCGTTTACTTCTATAGTATCGGCTTGTCCACAGGCAATATCTTTATAAGTAGATTGCGCGGTCCCGTTCACACTGACAACAACGGATTCAATTGTTGCTAAACCTGCTGCTACACATACAGAAGAAAAATTCACCACTACCGGTTCATTATAGGATGTCGCATTATCGTCATCGTTGATAGTTACACTAACAGTTGATGTTCCTGTTGCACTTATCGATGCTGGTGAAGCAACTGCCTCAGACATAGAGACGTTAGTAGTTTCAGCGCTAACTGAAAAGTTCATACTCGCCGACAAGCCGCCACCAGAAGCAATTATCGTATCAGCCCCTGCTTGATTCCCTGCACTGAGAATAATAGACGCAACGCCATTTTCATCAGTTAACACAGTCCCAATAGCAGGGTCTAGTACACCAAGGTTATATTGCATGGAAAACGCTATTAATACGCCAGCTTGCGGCTGTTCATCAATAAGCATGGTTGCACTTACAACAACAGGGCTGCCTGTAACAACATTTAAGGTTTCAACACCCAAACTATCAGCCATTGTAACGTTGAAACTAATTACCTCTTCAACAGTTGTTGTGACAGTATCATCAGAGGAGGTATCGGTTGAAGTATCGGTTGAGTTATCTGTGCCATTAAGATGGGCGGCTATATTTTCCGGACTTGGTTCATCACCTTCACAACCAACCAACAGAAACAAGATCACAAATAAAGAAGTTAACACTTTGATGGTGTAGTTCATTAAATTATTCCTTAATATCATTCTGTAAGCTACAGCCCTTTGCTACAGATATTTTTTTTGTAGTCTTTTAGCTTAGTTGAATTAAAGGTTAACTTTCTAAAATCAATTAAAAACGCAATCTGATGACATAATATGCAATATTATGAAGTAATTAAGTAAGGAGGGTGACTGATTAAACAGAAGTGCTAATGGCAGTTGTTAACAATAACAATTGCCATATTTATACTCTCAGTGTGTATAAATTAATTAACTTGTTCAATTTCGAAAACAATGCTTTTTAATAGCCGTTCTATTTGTTCAGTATTGTTTGCGACTATCTCAGACTCCAGTTCAACCGCAACATCAGATATTTTTTGAAAACCAAACATAGCAGCGGCACCGGCAAGCCTATGAACTAGATGTAAAAACTGCTTAACATCATTATCTTGATGATATTTAATGAGTGATATTCTATCTTTGTCTAAATCTGTTTTAAACGCTGACACCAAGTCAGAAATATCAACATCTTTAAACGTATTTTCAACTTCATCAGTATTTATATCGCTATTATAATAATGACTGACGGTATTGATAAACACATCTCGTTCTATCGGCTTTTTAAGGTGGCCATCAAAGCCTTGTTGCAAATACTCACTAACTTCGTGGGCCATAGCATTAGCCGTTAAAGCAATAATAGGTACTTCACAACCATGCTGGCGCAGTTTAATCAGCGCTTCTAAGCCATCCATTTCTGGCATTTGAATATCTAATAGTATGAGTTCTGGCTGATGGATAAAATTTTGCTCGATAGCTTGAAGACCATTTTCTGCAGTAATAACCTCTAGGCCAAGATGTGATAACAAACGTGTTATTAATCTTCGATTATCAGCATGATCTTCCGCTAATAGAATTTTACCTTTAAGTTTAATATTTTTACTTGTTGAAATAGGTTGTTTTACTTGTCTAACTGTAGCCAAATCAGCTGGCGAATATGGCAAAGTAAAGGTAAAGGTACTGCCTTTTTTGTATACACTCTGTACGCTAATTTCACCTTTCATCATTGATGCTAATTGCCCTGACAAAAATAACCCCAACCCAGTACCACCAAAGCGACGATTAATACTGCTATCGGCTTGCACAAAACTATCAAATACAGTGCTTATCTGTTTATTATTCATGCCTATACCTGTATCAGACACTGTAAAGACCAGACTATTATTTGCCAAACTAACATCAACTAGAACTTTACCTTGTTGAGTAAATTTTATGGCATTAGAACAAAGATTTATAAGGATTTGATTTAATCGTAAATAATCTACGTTTACAGCACATGGCACTGGTATGTTATTGGTTACGGTAAACTCTAGATGTTTCCTTGAAGCTTGTTCAGTAAACATATTAGATAAACCATTACAAAGATCACTAATATCATGTGCACTTATATCTAGTTCTAATTTCTCAGCTTCAATTTTACTGATATCTAAAATGTCATTTACAATTTGTAATAGGTGCTGGCTATTGGAGTGAATAACCTTTATTTCCTGACTTAAATCAATCGCTTCAACTTCTCCGTTAATAATCGCTTCAGATTGTCCGATCACTGCACTTAAAGGGGTACGAATTTCATGGCTCATATTAGCCAAAAACTGACTTTTAATTTTATTCGCTTGTTCAAGCTTTTTAGAAGTTTGTTCAAGTTCATAGGTGCGTTCTTTAACTTGACTGGCTAATAGCTTTTTAGTGCTAAGTTCTTTTTTACGACGATAAAAGAAGAACACTGCACCTAACATTAAAACAAAAGCAACAATGATAAAGTTACGAGTTAATTTGTCTTGCGAATTTTGTAAAAGTTGCAATTGTTTGGCTTGTTGTAACTGTTTAACTTGTTGAGCTAATTGCTTGGACTCGAATACCGCCAACTCTTCATTAAGTGCTTCATTAGCGTCTTTATCTTTTTCACGCTGGTATTGTTGATAAATGTTTACCGCTTCTTGTGGGTTGTTTTTAGCCGCATGAAGTAAGGCGTAAAGTGCTAAATTACCATTCATCAAAGCCTTATGCTGAGAAGAAACCGCAATATAATTGGATAAATCATTAAACGTTAATGACTTTTGGTAATCACCTTTATAAAAATGTCCCCTTGCTAATTCATAATAACAATTACCTAAAGCCGTTTGATGATTGAATTGTTCGCTTAATTTCACGCAAGAAGTCGCAAGCTTAATAGCTTCATCTACTCTGCCCATTTGATTGTAAAGATCTGAGAGATTATTATGCTGTGAAGCAATATGATAGCCTTCATTATTGTTTTCATAATACGCAAGAGCTTTTAAAGTGTTTTGCTCTGCCAATTCAAATTGCTCGGCACTTTTATACGCGACCCCTAAATCACTATAGGCCAATGCTAACCCTGCTTTGTCATCAATTTCGGTCCGATCATTTATAATTTGCGGTAATATTTCTATCGCTTTATCAAAGCGCTTCAACGTTATATATAAACCTGAAATATTAAAACGAATATCGATTTTGTCTAACCTACTGCCATGTTCTTGATATATCGCTTGTGCCAATCGATACGAGTTTAATGCACCGCGGGTATCACCGGTGTTATTTTGTACTAATCCAATGTTATTGTATAAATGTGCCTGCTTGATCAACTCATCAGTGGTTAAATAGAAATCTAATGACTCTTTATAGGCTGCAAGGGCTTTGGGGAAGTCACCTTTGTAATAATTAAATACACCGATAAGTTTTTCTGCATCAGCATTCGCGTACGGAAGTTTATTTTCTATAGAAGTATTTTTTGCAAGGCTAATGGTAGAAATAGCACTATTTAAATCACCCAATGAAAAATGATTTAACGCGATTTCTGTTAACAGGCTTATCGACTGCTCTGGTGTTGGTGATAATTGTTGAAGAGCGTTCTCTAATCTTAGGTTTGCCGCAGCTTTATCTTCGATGCTTTTTACACTTTCAATGAACACTTCAAAGTTGTCAATTTCTGCCCGTGCAGATGCAGTGACAACGGAAGAAATTAACATAAAAACAGCGACTAAAATCGACATTCGATTCATACACGACCCAAAATTATAATTGATTATTCGTTATTATTTTCAGCACTATAATGCGGTAATGGACTGTTATAACATTTAATCAAGTTTAAAAAAACTACAGATGAAAATAAATAGTTACGGGCATGTAAATTACTTTGGTCATCATGTTAAGCTAACGCGGAAATTAACATTGGAAAGTTAATAACTAAAAAAGGTAAAACATGAACGAAATTAAAAAAATTAATGTCCCGGTAAAGAGTCTCGCAGGCGCGCTTGTGGTAGCCATAGGCCTTTTTGGCTCGATATACACAGTTAATGAAGGCCACATTGGCATAGTAAAGCGTTTTAGTGAAGCAAAAGAGCAAGTAAATCCTGGTTTACACTTTAAAGTGCCATTCATCGATACCGTTGAAGAAATCGAAGTCAGAACACGTAAAAATGAAGAGAAAATGGCGTCAAGTACTAAAGAGCAGATGCCAGTAACCGTAATCGTTTCAGTAAACTGGACCGTAGATAAGTCAGCTGCACTAGATTTATTTCGTCAATATGGTGGTTTAACGCAATTTGAGTCAAGAATTCTTGATCCTAGATTTAGATCAGCAACAAAAGATGTAATTCCTAAGTACGACGCCGAACAACTAATACAAGATAGAGCCAGTGCTATACAGGCAATAGAAGCAAACTTTATTGAAGAGATGAAAGACTTTCCTGTAAGTGTTGATAATATTCAAATTGAAAATATTCAACTTCCTGCAAAGTACTTAACGTCAATTGAAACTAAGCAAACTGAGAAAAACTTAGCGGCAGCTGAAGAACACAAATTAGCCCGTCAAAACCTGGAAGCTCAGCGTGCAGTAAATACAGCGAAAGCTCAAGCTGACGGTATTGAACTTGTTGCTATTGCTGAAGCAAAGGCGATTAAACTAAAAGGTTTAGCTGAAGCTGAAGCCATAACAGCAAAAGCTAAAGCGCTTGGTAATAACCCATTAATTGTTAAATTAACCGAAGCGCAAAACTGGGACGGCAAGCTACCAGCAACAATGCTTGGTGGCGATAACCTGCCTATTTTAGATCTGCGTAACAAATAATATTTAGCGCTAATATTCTACGAACATTAAGATATTAGCGCTTTTTCCTACCCAACTTCCCCACGATATAAAATTCATTCTTTTAAATAACCAATACTCTACTGATTCTGAGCGTCTAAATATTCGCATTATTTAACCGAAAACAAGCTGGTTAGTTACCTTCAAACTAAGGGTTCGGTGTGCCGGGATCATTTTTTATCGATGCTAAGTGCTCTTCAATAACTTGCCATAAGGGTGTGTCTACCCAAGTGTCATCAAGATAGAACTTTTCAGGTTCTTCTTCCTTTGGATCTACCAACAAATTGTAGATTGATGGATAAGCCATGTTTTTAATCGCATAGCTACTTTCATCAATCTCCTTAAGGAGCATCTTCCAGTTTCGCCACTTCACGCCAAACAGTTCATTACCAATATAAATAACAATAGATTCTCGAGCAGATTTAGGCGACTTAGCCATAAAGAAATTAGATTGATCAACACCATCGAGTATCCTATCTTGTGGAATCTTACCACCTCCAAAGTTTGCCAATGTTGGAAACATATCTACCAGGTGAACGATGTCATTTGATACTTGTTTCGCCGGTATTTTTTCTGGATAACGGATCAAAAAAGGCACTCGTAAGGAGCCTTCATAAGGAGAAAACATAGTGCCACGCCAGGGCCCTGTGAATCCAAATGATCGCTTTATCCCTTCACGACCATTGTCTGAGGTAAAGATAAAGATAGTGTTTTCTTTAAGCCCTAGCTTATCAACGGTAGCAAGAAGCTCACCAACATAAGAGTCTGTTTGTGCCAAAACGTCAGCAAAACTGCCATTACCTGTTTTGCCTTTAAAGTCGGGGTGAGCGTCTACAGGTTCATGAGTTTGCGTATAAGGCAGATAGGCGAAAAATGGCTGTTTATTTTTAGCTTTGCGCTTAATAAAATCGATGGCGTGATCGGTTATTTCTCGGTCAATAGTGGCACGTTTGGCACGACCATACACTTCATGTTTTGTTGGTTTTTTGTTTTTTTGTGCCGTCATGATATGGGTAAATTTAACGCCTGCGTCTTTTTGAAAACTATCACTGTCTGGCCAAAAAGCTTGGTCCGAAGAGTTGGGAATGCCATACCACTCATCAAACCCTTGGTCGGTTGGGTAACGTCCCTCGGCGTCACCTAAATGCCATTTTCCGAACATGCCAGTCTCATAACCAGATTCAGACAACATCTCAGCTAAGGTGATTTCCCATTTCGTTAATCCATACCATATATCTCTCGGGGGACCTTCTAGGTTTTGTCGGGTGCGAATACCATAACGACCAGTCATTAATGATGAGCGAGAAGGTGTACATTCAGCTTCTACATTAAAATTAGTGAGTTGCAAACCTTCGGCGGCAATACTATCAATATTGGGTGTTGGTGCACCACGCAACACTCCACCACCATACACACCAATTTCGCCATAACCAAAGTTATCCATAAGCACCAGAACAATATTTGGTTTATCTTCATTCTTTGCCTGTGCATGCGCCAATGGAATTGACTCTAATAGGACTAACGAAAATACTAAATAACTTACACCTAGGATGTACTTGTACATGGCCTACTCCTTTGTTGGCACATGACCCATTTGGCGAGTAATCGCTGTTGATCATTTTTAATATAGTTATAGTCAATAATTTATAGACAAGCCTCCCTTAACTGAATACCCAATAAGGGTAGAATATTTCTAAGTAAGCTATTAAATGTTGGCATTCTTTCACATTAAAACAAAAAGCAATTTGCTTAATATCCCCTGCATAATCTAAAATGTCTGCAATATAACTTATCATCAAAACAAAAAGGTTTTCACATGGCATTGCCAGACAAATTTATCTATTCGATGAACCGCGTTTCAAAAGTTGTTCCGCCTAAGCGTACGCGTTTAGTAATCGAAATATACTATAGATAAATTGAATAAAAAAGCCCTAATTAAAGGGCTTTAAAAAATTAGAATGTAGGTATCTTAAATCTGATCAACCATTATTGGAGCAGGTAATAGGTAATACTACCCTCAATTTTATAGTTCCAATAGAAAACCTTGTTATGCGTTACTTCTCTCGAATATTGGCCTTTGGTAACTTTAAAATTGCCTCGCCAGCACCTTTATATAGGGGGTGTCCCAAAAGGTTCTCTGTTTCACAGTGAGTTGGTTGTGGATATTGAAAGTAGTGTAAATTCTTTGCGGCAACGAAAAATAGTCTGCGCCTTTTTTGAGGGACACCATAGTCTGCCGCCATCAACTCCCTATGTGTCACATCGTACCCTATATCTTGAAACGACTTATATATTTCCTCAATCATATTAGCGCTCTTAACTTGCGCCAAGCCATAGACGTTCTCCATAACGACAATTTCTGGCTTCAAAGCATCAACATGTCTTATGTAATCTCTATATAGGACACCAAGAGGATCTTTAGTAGCCTTCTGTTTTCCTGCTACACTAAACGGCTGGCAAGGAGGTCCTCCAATTACAATGTCAGGATTTTGGCCTAGCACTTCTTTTACTATAGAAGGTTCAAGTTGAGTAATATCTTCTCTGTGAAAATTCCATTCTGGTCGATTGTGACTAACGGTAGCTTCAGCCCATTTTTCAATGTCGGTCGAAAAGCGTGTTTCAAACTGAATTAGTTTGTCAGACGCCTGTTCAAAGCCTAAATCTAGCCCACCTGCTCCAGTAAAATAAGATGCAACCTTCAACTCACCGCCCTTGTTAAGTCGTTCGAAATATTTAGCCACCTCTCTAGCTAATTCTTTTGCAAGTCCCACAGGTACCGCATTACCTATTTGTTTTTGGACTTGGCCTAAAGTTCCTTTGAACTCATAATCAAGTGGAAAGTCCTGTAAAACAGCGGCCTCTCTTGGAGTTATATATCTATCTTCTTTAGGGTGTACAAACTTGTTAAAAATGTATGCTGTCACAGTTAGAGAAGGTTTACCTTTTTCCAACCTCAACAAACGCATATTCGGACCACCTGTTTTTTTATCCCCCTTACGAATAAAGCTTTCATGTTGAAGGTGCTCTGGTAAATCCCCCATTTTACCTCCGGGAGGGAGGTGTTTCATTCTCTCAAGGACTATACCTGTATACTCTCTAGTCTCATGGTTTGGTATTTTCATAGATTAATATCGCGTAAAATAGGTTCTTCAAGTGTGATTATAAAGTCGAATGCCCTGCGGAGCCTATTAGAAAGTATGCCTTTTTGACCATTTAGCTCACTTATATCTTCATCAAGCCCCCAAAGCATATCGACAAATGGGTCTACATATTCCTGCCCGTGACGATAAGCTGGGAGGTTGGATATTATAGCCGTTTTTATGCTAGGTTCATCTTTTAAATTAGTGCCTATTTTCAAAGACTGATATATCCCTTTTTTGATGTCATCGGTGCGATCCATTCCAGCGCTAGTCTTGCTATCACTAATAGATTCTTTTTTAGGCCATCCATCTCGATCTTTTGCAATTTTAGGAGGACTTCCACTAGCGTTTGCAAGGTAGTACATTTTGTTTTGTCGGTCTTTTTTAGAATAAGCATCTCTGGCAGATAACCACTCGTTGATGCATTTTTGAATTATCGGCATATTAACTTCTTCAATAAGGAAGTCTACTAATGGCTTGAATGGCCATAAGTCATCACCGACTTTTCCAAGATTAACGGGACCTATACTGTGAAGAAAAATAGCGGAATCGCACGCTCTAAGTTGTGAATTTGTTATAATTAATTTTTCATGCTCTCCTTTTAAACAACTATTAGGCGCTTTAAATAGAAAAGGGTAAGTTAGCAATGGAGCTGATTTTACTTCTGCTAGTATAACCATTCCATTTTTATGCTTTAGTACAGCGTCGGCAGCTTCTGTTCCACCGACAGCAATAACTTCATTTAGCTGTGGATAAAGTTTTTCAATGAACCTTAATATTACTTCACTACTAAGTTTACCTAATGCTCCTGATTGAGGTTTTACCGCTTTTTGATAAGACCATGTTTCGTTGTTGGTATAACAAGGTGAGCAAAGATTTATAAACCCTAAGTGGGCATTATACTTATCTTCTATATTGTCACATTGTTCAATTGATTTTTCTATCCCTGCTGTAGCATCTATATAAGCAGACGACATAACCAAATCAAAACAAAATGCTTGTATATGGGAATCTTTATCTACAAGCCAACTGAGTAGACGATCTACTTCAGTTCTCCACGGGTAATCAACCAGCGGTTCTCTGCCAGCAATATTGTTAATTTCGAATGTCATTTATTTCTCGATGTATAAAATTGATTTGTCGAACAGCTATTTAAAATGAAAAATGTGCGAAAGGAGGGGTGTCCCACCTTAAACAAAGTTTATTTTATCAATTAAAAACCTAAGTGAATTACTATAGTCAGCTCAAAATAGAAGCTAATATTTTTTCATACCCATTACTTTAATGACTATCCAAAAAATGTAAACCCTCACTAGAAAAAACAATTCTTATCATGGTTTTATTCAAAATAAATTTAAGTAAGTAAAAAGTTAATAACATCAGCGTTTTGTATCAATATTACAGTTCTCACGCCCTAATAGAGAGGAAGGGGTTTTAGATAAATCGAATTAGAAGTAATACAAGCTAATTTCGACTTAAAAAGTTTCTATTTACCTAAATCGATACAAATCCCAATCCAAAGCACTTTTAAACCAATTCCACATCCAAAATAGGACTAAAACATGGCAAAAGGTAATAACCGAGTAAAGCTAGGTATCAGTAGAAATCTGATCGCTAAAATTTCTGCTCGTTTCCCTGAAGTAACAGCAACACAGGCTCTAGAATTTTTCATTCTATCGCATTTAGACAGAAATCCAGATAAGAGTGCCCCTGTGCACCAAGGAATAAACAATGAGCAAAGACAAACTACAAAATATAAGGGTTAGATATAACCTTACAAACTACACACAAATTGACATGCAATATCTAGAAGTTGGTTCAAGGTCGTATATAGAATTTAATGGCTATTCATCGGCTGTAATCAAAAACCCGAAGAGACGACCAGATCTTCGCTCTAAATTAAAGTCTGAACCATTAAGACAATACATCAGATTAAGAAGTGATGTATGGTTTAGAAATATTGAATTAAAAGATATTGCCATCAACCAATTTAAAAACTCAAGAAGAAACGCTGATCCACCGATTAAAAATAGTTGGTGCGTTACATTCATTGATAAGTTAACAAGGAGCAGGTATATCTTTGCCTATATTAATGGTAAAAAATATATTGATATTCACAAATCCTAAGCGGGGGTTTATAGCGAGGGTTTCGATGCTTAACAATAAATCCTAAGCGGGGTGTTCGCTCTATAACCCACGACTTATAGAGGGATAGCGTCTAAGCGGGGGGTTCCCAATATATAGTCCCCGATTATCCCCCTTAATTAATAATTCTAACTAACATCTTTCAGAGTTAAATCTAAAAATAAACCACGGAGCGAAGCGACCCGAACGGCAGAGCCGTGAGGAGCTAAACGAACGATAAGATTCTTAAGCTCTCGACCTTCGGTCTCGGTTCCGCGACTTCGTCGCTACACGTATTATTTAGAGGTTTTTTAATACTGAATATTAGGTAATAACTTAGCTTGTAAATGTTCAGCTTATGCGAGCGCAGCGAGGCAGGATTATGGATGGCTTACCGAGAAAGATCTTAGCTAATACCTTAAAACACCTATAAATCCTATTATCTCCTTCGATATTAAACGATCTTAATTATCCAGTACGAATACCAACGATATAGTTTTCCGTCCGAATTTAGGCTTTAAAAGCGGTTAAATACTTACTAATTTAGTTTTCAGTTATCACGCCCTAATAGAGAGGAAAGAACTAACTTTAAAGGAACATTAATAAAATGAATGATTTATCAATGTCTTTTAAATCAGCACTATATTTTGATGCTTTAATCAGATCTGAAATAAATGCTAATTTTCAAGACGTTAAATACCCCGAAAGCTTTAAAATTGAAGAGCTTTCAAATACCGAAGTATTAATCCATATAGATGGTCAAAGTCTTATAGGCAATTTATCGCTTCCGATCAAGACTGATCAAAACGGCAGGAAATTGTTAAGTGGCATACTTCGTCATTTTAGAACTTTAGGTTTAACGCCAGCCGTGCAGGGGAAATTTAATAACTATCCTAAATCTTACTTTTTAGTCATTAACCGCACAGGTAACGATGGTAAGCAAAATAAGTTAATTTTCACTTACATTAATTCTGAGCTTCATTTTTATAAGGAGGTAATAAATGCCTGATAAAGTAATTAACCGCAAACATAGCCCCGAAACTAAAGCCAAAATATCTGCTTCAATGACAGGCAAAAATAACCCTCGCTTTGGAGCTAAATTAACCGACAACCATAAAAAGGCTTTAACTAAAGGGCGAATTAAAGCTCAAGCCGAAGGTAAGATGGGTAGACCTATCGTTAATCCTAAAATTACGGTAAACGGTTATTCATTTCAGCTAACCAACAATGTTAAAACCGCTACTTTTAATGGCATAAAAGCGATCCTCGCTCATTCAAAATTAAACCCTAATGGTTACTTTAATAATGAATGGTTTGCTAGGAGAAATATCACCATAAAATTTTTAAACAAGTAAGGACTACATATGTCGAAACAATCCAACTACCGACGACAATTTTTCTTATTAAAACGTAAGGCTGAAAAGGAACAACCTAATGAATCAATCAACCCGTGAAAAATTAAGCCTAGCCCTTAAAGGGCGTAAACTAAGTAAATCCCATGTTCGTAATATGCGTAAAGCTTTAACTGGGCGAAAAATGACTGACGAAACTAAAGCTAAAATGTCTGAGTCTGCCAAACAACGCCATGCTAGAGAAAAACTAATCGCTTAAATAAAAATATTATTCCGGTGATATTCTAAATATGGCTTATGCTCTTCTTTAATAAATCTAAGACTTAATTTATCGGTTATCTGCAACGCTTCAATTTCTTGAATAGATAATAACTTCGATATTTTAATCAAACCGTTATTATTAAAAGTAATTAACCCTCGGTCGAATAGCCGATCTAAATTAGGCGCTAATAATAAACCATTATATTTGTCGACCTTTTCAGTATTCGAAGAAACGCTCCAAGGCTTAATATGTGAAGCATTTAATAATTCTGTTCTCTTAAGAGCAGTAACAGAACAAGAGCCCCATAATTCGATTAAAGCATCCCTATATTTACCTTGACCTAATCGCGTTTCAATTTCGCGTACTTTAGTCACATCTAGGGGCGTAGCTATTATTTGTTCAATATCAGTTATTGAATCATTAACCCCAGTATAAGAACTAGCAAACTTAATATATTTATTAATTGCTGACTTAAAACTAGATATGTCATTGAGTAATTGGTATTTATCTCTTTTTTCTCGGTTAGCCTTCAATTCTTCAAGCTTAACCTCTGCAATATTTTTATCTAACGAAAAATCTATTAGCAGCCCTTGGGAAGAAACATACCTTAGCCAAGATATATAGTTATTCTTCGACTGATTGGAGTTAGGTCCTTGCTCACGCATAAATTGCCAGAATTCAGTTTCTTTATAAATTACGTCCATTTACTACCTAATACGGTTGTCGTTATGTCATTCAGTTTATCGCTAAGATAATACT
This sequence comes from Thalassotalea nanhaiensis, assembly GCF_031583575.1. NCBI lineage: Bacteria > Pseudomonadati > Pseudomonadota > Gammaproteobacteria > Alteromonadales > Colwelliaceae > Thalassotalea > Thalassotalea nanhaiensis. Next base: position 3,138,966 of record NZ_CP134146.1, read on the forward strand.
TGAGGCTTTGTTGATAGGTTAGCAAACAAAATGATAAAGGTCATAAGTTATTGTCTTTCTGAGGTAGTCTGCTGCTACCCCTTATGGCTATGGTGTCTATTGAGTTTTATAAAATGTAATAAAGCCCTTCAATATACAGGGGGGCTGTCATAAAAAACCAGGCATTAACTGGCCTAACCCGCGCTTACTTAATTTTACACGTATTTTAACCAGCTAACGTCACTAATCACATTACGATTAAAAGCCATAAAAACCGCTAATTCTTCGCCATATAACGGCAAAAACCACTGAGTTAGTAGGCTTGTATCACAAAGCAATAAATCTAACCGTTTTACCCACTAAATTTCACCCTATTAAAGGATTAACTATGACAAAAGCTCTATACCTTCGCTGTGAAGAAGGCGAAATAAAATTAAACCCTGATCTCACTTACAATGTATTTGACCAAAATATGACAGCCAAGCAATTAGCTAAACTAAATATAAATCATTTACCTTGGCTAGACCAAACGACTGCACTGCAAGAAATTGAAAACTTCCAAAAACTCTCGATACTTTACCACCCTGATATTGTTAGCTCTTTAATTACCGAAGAAGAAAACTCTATTTATTGGGGGAAAAGAGAGCATGAAGCACTCATTATCTTTAGGCGTGAAACCGTTAATAAAAGTGAAGATGATTTGTCTGAGTCTCAGCGCAAACGATTAATCGCTTCGCCTTACGATATAACCGCGAATAAGGCGAGAGTTAAGAAGCACTCTATCATTAAGCAATTAGTTAGCCTTGGTTACCACAAAGATTCAGCGCAAAGTCTTTTTGATGATTTTATGGATAAGAACGGCATTGGTCACATGAACCTAAAAGCAGGCGATATTGTGACTTTGATTGATGAATTTACCCTAGAGAAAAACTAACGTACTCCTAAAGCCTATTTGAAGTTTAAGTAGGTTTTGTGGGTATTGGTTCCCCCTTCCTACGATAGAAAAGCCTGAGCATGCGTATTCACTGCTTACCCCCTAAAAATCCCCTTAAAACTTAAATTATTAACTAAGCATTTTTCAACAATTTGATATTTTCGGATGCATAGCTACTTTGCGGAGGTTTAAGTTTTGGTGGGGGTTTCTAACTGTCAGACAGGCAGTAATGCGATCTAATAGCTATTAGTTCACTTCGTGTAAGTCGCGCCTATGCGTGCAACTTATTTAAACGTAAACCCCAAACTCGCAAGTAAGCGATAAAGGTAAAAAATATGAAAATTAAAACCTATGCACAATACCAAGCTGCATTAGCAAAAATTAAAGCAATTATCGGCAATGAAATGGATCACACAACCATTAACCGCCTAAAAAGCCTTTCAATATCAGACGAACAGAAATTACGTCAAATTGGCTCGGCATTAAATGAAGTCTGCGATAGTGATATTGCAGAAATGAAATCTGCTCATTTAGCACTTCGCCTTAAAGCGAAAACTATTAAGCCAACAAAATCTAAAAGCCAATTAAAGACTAAAAGTAAGAAGGTAAATGACGTGAAAAAACAATTAAAAACCACAACTAAAGCAGAGCGTGATAATCATTTACGCGGTAAAGCCCTTTTATCTTCGGATGCTGCTGTAGCGATTGATAAGTCGCTTCAATTAAAAGTTATTGAACGCGCTCGCGCGGTTGGTGGACTATTCGCAGATGTAAATATTGAAGTTGTTGATAGCCTAATTGTTAAAGCTAATCCTGTCGCCCTAACCGCAGCACAAGTTGCAGCTTATACAGAAAGTGACGGTTCAGTCGCATTTGTTCGCGGTCAAACAGGTTTAGGAACGATGGTTCAGCCTACGGTTTATACGGGCAAAAATGAATTTAAAGATTACATTTCTAAAGAAGTCATTAACGATGTTCACGTAGACGTTGAAGGTTGGCTTTTAAATCAAATGTCACGTTCTTTTAATAATGAGTTTGCCATTCAATTTGTCGCTGGTGATGAAACAACGAATAAAGAGTTTATGGGAATATTCGGTAATCGCTTCCATACCACTAATTCATTTGTTGCGGATAGCTCCCGCGATATTGAAACCCTTGGCGCTTTTGATAGTAAAGTTAATGGTTCATTAGGTGGCGCAGACCCAAGCGTTGCAGGTAATGCCGTTGACAATATACGTGATTTTATCGACACCCTACCGACTGAGCATAGAGATGGCGCTAAGTTGTATATGCATAAAAGCGTATTAAGCCATATTCGAAAACTTAAAACTCTTGAAGGCGCTTCTTTAGTCGTTAACGGAAAAATTGACGATTTTGACGTTGTTCTTGATGACATGATGCCAGCCTATGACGAAGTTGCGGCAGTAGCCGAACCATTAATTCTTTTCGGTAAAGTAAACGAAGCTTTTGCTGTTAAGTCTCATGCCTCAGAGCTAGATATTAACCCGTATAAAATTGATGGTGCTGTTGCCTATGAAGAGGTTCAACGTATGTCCTCATTCATCAAAGACAATAACGCACTTCGAATATTCTTTGCAGGTACTAAAGCACCATAACCTAGCTATAAATCAGCTAAAAACCACTAATTCAAGGGGCTAATTCAGCCCCTTTTTAATATCCAATACAAAACATCACCGTATCCATACGGGATTAAATAAAATAGGAAAATAACTATGTCTTTACGTGACAAATTACGCACTCGCCAAAGCAATATCACCGTTCTTGGCTCAGATAAAGAAAACGAAAATGTTTACGGTTTAAATGCTACGTCGAATGAAAATAAATTAGCGATCTGGAATGACCTTTTAAAGTCTGAACGAACGCAATTATCTTATGGTTCAATATCACTTAGGGGCGTTAGCGGAACCGTTACTGGTAAACGCGAATATCAAATGATGTCCATGCTCATCGGTGATACATTAACTTCAAGTACTTCTGTCGATATAGCCAAGCGTTATATTGATACTTACGACAAGGGCAGCAAGCACGATAATGTCGTATTTAATGAAGGCAATTATAAAGCTTACGGCTGCCACCACGCTAAAAAGCCGTTTATTCCATCGGAAATGAAAGAAGAAAGTGTTCAGGTTTATGTAGTAGATCGCGTAGATACCCAAACGGGCGAAAAGATTGGTCGATATGTAAAAATGACCAAGTCGGAAGCTGCCGATTATCATGCCAAGCAAACGGCTGAATATAAAGCAGGCAAAAATACGATTGAAACTCTAATGGGTGATCCAAGTAAACGCGCAAAGCTTGAAGCTTTATTGGCTGAATAATGCCATTAAATATAAAGTTATTACCGCCAACTAAAGTTACCCTTCCTATTGCACCACTTAAGTATCAACGCAAAATCTGCCAATTTGAAAGGCGTTATTTAGCTAAAGGTGGCGTTCATGAGTATTTAGTCACTACGTCATCATTACGATATTTAGTACGTGAATTTTGCTATTTTCGCTGTCACGGTTGGTGCTTAGAGAGTAACGAACCGCAAACGATTCACTACTGCATGTGGGAAGGTCGTTCTTACGCTATTTCAACTTTAGTAGGATGGGGCAATCGTAAGCATAAAAACTTTAAGCGTATAGATCGTATTTGCCTAGTGGAAGTGGAAGATAGGAAATATAGCTGAATCACTTACCAAAAGTGAGTAAATCAAAAAAGCCAATATAGTGTTAAACTATATTGGCTTTTTATTTCAACAATAACATTAATCGTTTAGATACATTTTCTTAGCTAACTCTTGCTTACGGATTAATTCACTGAAGTTAAACCGACCACCTTCAGTAAATTCGCAAAAATCACTATAACCTTTATTTATAGTTAATTTAGCTCTGTCTTTTAATAAATTTTTATTAAAAAGATCTTGGTTACCTTCAACCACATTAGGAGTTACTTTAATATTCTTCGTTTCATTAACAGTAGCACTTGCAAGCTGACTTTTAGCAGCTTTTATTGCCCTATATTTAGTTTCAAACTTAAAAATAAATTCCCCTAACTCATTAACAGTACGAACATTATAAAAATCATAATCAATAAAAGTATTCCCGTTAGAGGTTCTTTTATCAAGACTTAATGCTTTCACCGTTTCTTCAAAAATAGAATCATTTTCAGCTTTTTTAAAATAGGTAATTCTAGGGTTCGAACCACATCTATTTATAAATCGGTTATCCGCTAGCGTGACACGAATAGGTGACAGCTGATTTTTAATGTGAAACAACTTTCGAGCCTCTATAAAACCAACTTTTATTAGCTCATCTCTCCATTCAAGTTGATTTTTTGAAAAATCAGGGACTTCATTAAAAACTTCCAGCGATGATTGCTCACCAAAGGCTTCAAATTCAAACTTACTAATACTCATATCTATTTTCTCCTCAAAGACATATAAAAAATATTTTTCGAGGCTAAATTAAAGAAAAAGCCAAAGCTTGTATCGCCTAAATCAAGTTATTAATTATTACTTCTAACTTGCGAACTTGGCTACGCTTTAATTTCAAAATAGCACCGAACTAACTTACGTTCTTTTCAAAGCATAGACACAAAAAATAACCTTTACAATCAATATTTTACACAATTAAAAATACGCTAAAAACGTATGGTTTAGTAGGTAATTAAAGGACTAATTTTGCGACAACCACCCTACTACCGATTAAAGAAGAAAAGAGATTCTAACTAGCTAAATTTGCTGTTTTTGGGGCTTTTATCGTATTCTGGCTTTATAGCGTTCAAAAAAGAAACAATTAATGGACTAAGAAAGCTAACCTCGTATAATTATTGAAACCGACAAATAAAAATTAATTAAGGCGCATTAGTGAAAATAACAGCAACAACAAAAGAAGAATTTTCTGTGCAATTTCGTAATTATCTAAACCAAGATAAGAGCCGAAATTTATGTAATATCGTTTACAAGTGGAAAGTTGAAAACAATATTCCGCGGATGAAAGGTGAAAGTAATATCCTTTATATTGGTCAAACTAAACGTAGCCTATATGACAGGTATTCAGATAAAAGATCTTTCAATATAGAATTAACCTATTTTGAGCAATTTTATAAATATGCGATTCAAGAATACGGTAGCTTATTTATCGAAATTTTAGCTGTTGACGATGTAAAACTAGAGGAACATCGGGAGTTAGATCATTATCGCAGTATGCACTTTGAGTATCCGCCATTAAATAGAGCTATCCCTCGAATGCAAAAAAACAATAACTAATACACCTGTAAATGTAACTGCCTGTTACTTATTAGTATTTCCATAACTTCTCGCTTTATGTATAGCTTTATAATATTATTTTTATAAATATAAAAATTAAACTAGCGACATTTTTCAAGCTGGTTATATCAGCTAAAATAAAGGGACTTCATGGCTATACTTAAATTATTTGAAACAAACAACGAACATTTTCAAGAATATTTTTCTCGCATTTTTCAATCCTCAAATATTAACTTCTTATTTGGTGCCGGAGCATCAAATCCAGCGATTACAGTTGCTGGAGATATAGAAAACAAAATTCAAGAGTTATACGATGAAGGAAATGTTAGCGAAGCTGAGAAAGTTGAATACGACTTTTTAGCGAGTGTTCAAAAAATTTGTGCAAAATTAGTTCAAGGAGCGTCCTTTCCGGCTAATAGCCATGAGATTTTAGTACTATCAAACTACGAGCTATTTTTAGACATAATTCAAGACATGCTCCAGCAAAGAAGAAACAGCTTGCTCCCTAAGAAGGTAAATATTTTTACAACAAATTATGACTTATTTGTTGAACAAGCAGCACTTAAGTTTAAAGGGTTAGTATTGAATGATGGTTTTCAAATACGTTCGACTTTGAAAAATGAATATCAATATGAAACCAGAAGCTTTAGTCGTACATTTTTTGAAACTAGTGCTTTATATGATTATAAAGTTGAGTTACCCGTTGTTAATTTATTGAAGATACATGGTTCTATGACTTGGACAATGGATGCTCCAAACTCAGAAATAATTAAGTATAAAGCTGAAACTAACTTCCTCCCCTCAATTGAAGAACTAACCGAGGAACAAATAAAGCAACACCTTGAAAATTACTACTTAATTTATCCTAAAAAAGAAAAATTCAAAACAACATTGTTGAATCACACTTACTACGATTTAATGAGAATTTACTCGAATGAGTTAGATAAAGAGCAAACAGTTTTGATTGCATTTGGCTTTTCATTTCAAGACGAGCATCTATTTGACTTAACCAAAAGAGCATTAAGAAATTCAACCCTTAAAATAATTATATTTGCATTTAACAATAGTGCAAAAGAGTTACTTCTAGAAAAATTCTCAAACTTTAACAATGTAGACATTATCTACAGAAGCAATGATGAACAAATAAAATTTGAACAATTTAATGATGCTATGCAATGTTTCAGAGGTTCAGGAGCAAAAAAATATGCATGATAAAGAGTCAATACTAAAGGTCGGTGAAGTTTGTGAAGTTCAGGGCCGAATAATCATTATTAGAATCTACAAAAATAAGAACCTTTCGGACCTATTTTATGACGGAACCATTATTAAGAATGTTTCCGTAGGTAGCTTTATAGAAATTAAAAAAGGGTTCACTAGCCTAATAGGGAAAATTGAAGGAGAAAGGTTAACTGAAGACAAAATAACCCAATCGACTAACCAGCCTACCTCTACTTATCAACGATATTTAACTGTGAGTTTATCAGGCTATATAGATCGCTCTGCTAAGTTTATTGGTGGGACAACGGAATTGCCGCTAATAGGCAACGAAGCCTATATACTCACCCATGATAAAGTTTCTAAGATTCACAATATAGGCACTTCATGTAATGAACAGTCTATTAATATTGCTGAAACTCATGTAGATAAAATGCCTGTTTCTTTGCCTGTTGATGGTTTATTAAATACCCATATAGCTATTTTTGGTAACACCGGAAGTGGTAAATCAAATACACTAACATCCTTTTATCAGTCTGCGTATAGCTGCTTAGAAAACCATTATGGTTCTAATATCTTTAATGAACGTTGTAAGTTTTTATTATTTGATTTTAATGGAGAATACACTTCAGCTCCTTGTATTACCCGAAATAAAAAAGTCTACAACTTAAACACTCGAAATAAAAATTCAGATAAGGTGCCATTGCCTGGTGAAGGTATTCTAGATATTGAAGTTATCTCCATAATATGCGAAGCAACTGAAAAGACACAAAAACCAATGCTAGAAAGAGCATTAAAAAAATATAAATTAACTCAAGAAAAGGGTTCACCAATAGAGTATGTAAAAGCTATATTAAAAAATATTATTACTAAAACTTTATTGATGGCTGATAAACAAAAAACGGCAGTATTAATAGGATACTTTAGTTCAATTTTTAATAATGCGGATGATCTTCAAGACGACCTTGAGCTACGACAAGATTCTGTTAGGTATATAATTGGAACTGCCCACAATCAAGGATTTATAAATAACCCTGAAAGCCCATATATTCCACGCACAAATTTATTTAAGAAAGTAGATCTATTTTCTTTCGAAGACAATGACTTTAATAATTTTATTAAATTTGTCTATATTCAATTAATTGACGACCTATTAAGCTCGCGTGTAGCAAATGAGCATGTAAAACCTGTACTTGGAAAACTAAAACAGAAAAAGTCATACATTGAGAAAGTAATTAATTTCGATGGTGGTGATATCTGGGAAGGTACTAATTTTGTTGTTATTTCTTTAGATAAAGTAAATATAGACATTAAAAAATTACTTCCACTTCTAATTGCTAAAACCATTTATGATGAAAAGAAAAATTCCCGCAATAACCAATCACTCAACATAATTATTGACGAAGCACACAACATATTATCTAACGAGTCGTTTAGAGAAACAGAGGCATGGAAAGATCATAGATTGGAAACATTTGAGGAGATAATTAAAGAAGGGCGTAAGTTTGGTACTTTTATGACAATTTCAAGTCAGAGGCCAAATGATATCTCTCACACAATTACTTCACAAGCGCATAATTATTTCATCCATAGACTAGTCAATGAACGTGACCTAAATTCAATTTCAAACGCTGTTTCTTACATTGATAAAATAACTGAAGAGTCTATACCTAATCTGCCAACTGGCGTTTGTATATTTAGTGGTATATCAACACAGATACCACTAAAGTTGAAAATACATGAATTAGATGCCTCAGAGCAACCTAACAGTAACACTTTTAAATTTTTTGATAAAAACTTTAATAGTTTAAACGCAAATACTTTGGCCGAATACCTTGATTTAACTGAAGAAGAATTAGAATCTATGGATTTGACTCTTGAAGAGAATACAGGTCATTCAGGTGAAATGGTTTATAGTTTTTATTTTAATGTCCCTGAAGGCACTCCGACCTATATTCTTGAGAAAAAAGGTTGGCAAATAGGTCAGAGTGTTTGTGATATTCCTATTGAATTAGGTGTAGGCTAGCTCCACAGAATCGTCATAAAATCAGTTAAAAAATAATCCAGTTATAATATATAGCTGGAATTTAACCTGAATTTTTTATAAAACCATCAATCGTTGCGGTATATGTCCAACGTTTTTCTTTAGTACTAAACCATACCGCACGACTTTCGCCAGTATTAAAAATAATATTATAAGTAAGTTTTTCTTTATCTTTAAAAGTCGGTTTTTGCATACCTTCAATATGCGTTGTTAATTCATCATCATCAAAATTTCTCTTGAAATCTTCCCACTGTTCGTCAGTTTTAATGCTGCTACCATACCGATAAACGTCGATGCGTTTAATAAATTTCGGTAACATCGACTTTAACTTTAACCTAGTATCAGTAGGGATTTCGCTATGCTTGACCTGATTTAGTAACTCTAAAAACTCGACTTCTTCGGTAGTTTCTAAATGCGTTGCAGCTTCAACTTCACTCTTAACTTTGACAAGATCTTGTTTTAATTTTGATATATTTTCTTCTATATTTTCCTTGCGTAAAACGAAGGTTTCTTTAGTTATAACGCCATCTAAAAGAAGGTCTAATAGTTTATCTAGCTTAGGCTGCAGTAAGTCAATTTCGGAGGTTAAATCAGCCTGTTTTACCTGTAACGAGCCAACATCAATAACATTTCCTTTGAATATCAGATCGTAATTAACTTTATCCTTACAAAGCTCAATTAGTACTTGCTCTAAGAATCGCGCCCGCGAACTACCACCAAAACAAACCGACTCACCCTTGGCATGACCAGAACAACGAATAGATGCCGATTTATTTTTCTGCTGCTGAACCACAAAACGCGACCCGCAATAACCACAAAATGTAATCCCCATATAAATTACAGGCGGATATTTACGCATCGAAGGCGTAGTAGTTCTTGTCTTACGAATTTCTAATGCTTGATAAAATACGCCTTTGGGAACCGTTATAGGGTAATAATCATCAACTTGGGACTCATTGTCCTTACCTACGTTAAAAACTCTACGCCCAATAAGGCGGTAGTCCGTAAGAAGGCGCGTAACATACGATTCATTCCAAACACTTCTTATCTTTCTGGTATTTTTATGGGCAGCTACCCGTTTATGATGCTCCATCCAAACAGCTTCATTTTCGTTTAACCATCTAACGATGCTATTTGCTCCCTTCCCATCGTTATACATTTCAAAGATTTTACGAATAACTTCGCCACGTTTCGGGATCACTTCAAAACCGACGATTTTCGGTGGCGTATGTGATGTATCGTATACTTTAGAAATCCAATTAGGTAAATTGCCCACGGCTACAACTTCGCCATTAGCAACTCGCTTCTGGTAACTGGCGATAGTTCGTTCAGCCCTAGATCGAGATTCTTTGTTAGCTGCTTCGGCTTGCGCCTGTATTCCTACGAAACGCCCAAAATCAGAAACATCTTCCGGTGAAATCGTTTGTCCAGTAGTAGAAAAGTGTATCAATAACCCCGATAAAGCTATTTCTCGAATTTTAGTCGCGGCATCAAAAAACTCTTCACGGCTAAAACGCGTCATATCGAACATTACAACGACACTTCCTTCTGGATATGCGCCATTGCGAGCCGAAGTTAAGATCTCCTGTAAATTTGCCCCTCGATAGGCGCTTACGCCAGCTTCTACAATATCATCTAACCTAACATAATCGTCTTTTTCCATAAGACGCTCTATTGCTTGGTTATTAATATGGCGTTGGTTATCCAACCCACTGCCGTTAGCAGCTTGTGAGCTATCACTTACTCGGATATAATTTACGATAATTTTATTCATATTCTTAAGGTTTCCCCAATGGCATTGCCAGATAAATTTATCTATTCGATGAATAGAGTATCAAAAGTTATTTCAAGTACCAAACGTACAATTTTAAAAGACATCTCCTTATCATTTTTTCCCGGCGCTAAAATTGGTGTTTTAGGTTTAAATGGTTCAGGTAAATCAACGCTACTGCGTATTATGGCAGGTGTTGATAAAGAGTTTGAAGGTGAGGCGCACGCACTTGCCGGCACCAAAATTGGTTATTTAGAACAAGAGCCGCAACTTGATGAAGAAGCTACGGTTCGAGAATGTGTAGAGCAAGCAGTTAGTGAAGTTAAAAATGCCTTGGCGCGTTTAGATGCTGTCTATATGGAATATGCCGAAGAAGGCGCTGACTTTGATGCTCTTGCCAAAGAACAAGGTGAACTGGAAGCAATCATTGAAACCCAAGACGGCCATAATATTGATAACGTGTTAGAACGTGCTGCTGATGCACTGCGTTTACCTGAGTGGGATCAACCAATAAAAGTATTATCTGGTGGTGAACGCCGCCGTGTAGCGTTATGTCGACTACTACTTGAAAAGCCAGACATGTTATTACTTGATGAACCAACTAACCACTTGGATGCAGAATCTGTGGCATGGCTTGAGCGTTTCTTACATGACTACTCAGGGACGGTTGTTGCCATTACCCATGATAGATACTTCTTGGACAATGTTGCCGGTTGGATCCTAGAGTTAGACCGTGGTGAAGGTATTCCTTGGGAAGGCAATTACTCTTCATGGTTAGAGCAAAAAGATGCGCGTTTAGAACAAGAAAAACGTCAAGAAAATGCTTTAGCGAAAACCATTAAGCATGAGCTTGAGTGGGTTCGCTCCAATCCGAAAGGCCGCCAAGCGAAATCAAAAGCTCGCATGGCTCGTTTTGAAGAATTATCAAGTAATGAGAACCAAAAACGTAATGAAACTAACGAGCTTTATATTCCACCGGGGCCACGCCTGGGCGATAAAGTTATTGAGGTTGAAAACCTAACTAAGTCATATAACGACCGCGTACTAATTGATGATTTAAGTTTCTCAATGCCTAAAGGCGCAATAGTAGGTATTATCGGTCCAAACGGCGCAGGTAAGTCGACTTTATTTAAAATGTTATCGGGTGCAGAAGCGCCGGACTCAGGTTCAGTTACAGTTGGTGAAACCGTTAAACTTGCCTCTGTAGATCAGTTCCGTGACGACATGGATGATGCAAGAACCGTTTATCAGGAAATTTCAGAAGATAATGAAATTATTCAAATTGGTACTTATGAAATCCCTGCACGTGCCTATGTAAGTCGTTTTAATTTTAAAGGTACAGACCAACAAAAAGTGATTGGTCAATTGTCAGGTGGTGAACGAAATCGTGTGCATTTAGCCAAACTTGTTAAAACAGGTGGTAACGTATTACTTCTGGATGAGCCAACCAATGACTTAGATATTGAGACATTACGTGCTCTTGAAGAAGCTATTTTAGAGTTCCCAGGTTGTGCGATGGTTATTTCCCATGACCGTTGGTTCTTAGACCGCATTGCCACGCACATCATTGATTACCGTGACGAAGGCGAAGTAAACTTTTTTGAAGGTAACTTTACCGAATACGAAGAGTGGCTTAAGAAAACTTATGGTCCACAGGCAGCTGAACCACACCGCATTAAGTACAAACGTATTACTGCGTAGAAGACACGAATAATGGTTTAAATTACCATTCTCGTTGCTTAAAAAGGATAAGGAGTCGTTGGCGCCTTATCCTTTTTTATTTCGTTATTTCGCTAATTTTGCCATTAACTCGTTTACCGCGTCCAAATGCTCCGGGTTGTTATGACACATGCCTTGAAACACTGCGCAAATATCAAGAAAGTCTGGTAATTCTGTACGCTGCGCCATTTTCATCAAGCGTTTGGTCATACGAAGCGCTGCGGTTGGTTTACTGGCGATTTCGGTAGCAAGTTCGTTTGCTTTATTCAATAACTGTTCAGGTTCAACAACATCGAGTAATAAACCAATTTCTTTTGCTTCGAATGCATCAATGACTTTACCGGTAAAAGTAAGCTCTGCCGCTTTTTGATAGCCAATAACACGTTGCATAAACCATGCTCCGCCATCACCTGGAATAATGCCTAAATTGACAAAGGTTTCGCCAAATTTTGCTTTAGTCGAGGCTATGCGTAAATCACACATATTACAAATATCAAAACCAGCGCCTATTGCCGGACCATTAACAGCCGCAATGACTGGCACTTCACACGATTGGATAGCCAAAGGAATGCGCTGTATGCCTTGACGGTATCTATTTTCAAGTTCAGATACATCGCCAGCAAAGTCCCCACTACGATTAGCCATATCTTTAATATTCCCGCCCGATGAAAATGCAGAGCCAGCTCCGGTTATGATTAGCACGGCAATATCAGCGTTTTTATTGATCCAAGTAATGGTATCTACAATGTCATCAGCAATTTGAGTACTGGTTAAGGCATTTCTTAAATCGTGACGGTTGAATGTTAATGTTACGACTTTATTGTCTAAACATAGTGTTGAGTCAGTAAGTTGTGGTAATTGGTTCATAAGGCTCAGCTTTAAATTTAATGATATTAATTGATTCTATCGAACCTGCTGCCAAATTGTAATGAAATATATCTGCTACTGGTTTTGCATAAAAAATTAGCTATATTGTATGGGTACAATTTTAAAAAATATAAACAAAAAATAATTATTATTACATTCATATTTCAGGACAGATCAATGAAAAAGTTATTAATCCCCTCATTAATTGCTATGGGACTTTTTGCTTGCTCCAATGGCGAGTCAGATAGTGTAGCATCTACACAACCAACACTTAGTTCAGGTATATTACTTGAAAACATGGACACAACAGTAAACCCCGGAGATGATTTTAATCAATACGTTAACGGTAAATGGATGTCTACTGCCACCATCCCAGATGACAAATCATCTGCAGGTGTGTGGGTACAGTTAAGAGATGCCTCTCAGGATAATGTTAAGAAAATTATCGAAGAATCATCGACAGGTACATTTGCAAACGGTTCAAATGAACAAAAAGTTGGCGACTTATATAATTCATATTTAGATATGGAAAAACGTAATGCGCTGAGTGTCACTCCGCTTGATTTTGAGTTTTCTGCGATTAATGGCATAAGCGATTATTCAGAGCTTGCCGTTTACTTTGCCGAAGCGAATAAACGTAACTACAACCCTCCTTTTGCTCTTGGCCAATACGTTGATTTAAAAAATCCATCTACCTACATGATTTACACTTGGCAAGCGGGTCTAGGCTTACCAGATAAAGAGTATTATTTTAAAGAAGGTGAGAAGTCTGAAAGTATTCGAACTAAATACCGTACTCACATTGAAAACATGTTTGCATTGGCTGGTTTCAATGATGGTAAAACGGCAGCAGAGACCATTTTTTCAATAGAGTTAGAATTAGCCGGATATCACCTGGAAAAAGAAAAAACTCGTGATATGGTCGCGCTTTACAATAAGATCCCGCGTAATGAATTAAATACCATTATGGCCGATTTCGATTGGGATAGATTCCTAACCACCGCAGGTGTTAACGATATCGATGGTTTGGTTGTCACCCAGTTAGATTACATGAAAAATTTAAATAAGGTGATTAAGAACACGCCAATTGACAGTTGGAAAGTGTATTTAAAATGGCGTGCATTAAGTGCTAATGGCTCGCGTTTAACAAGTGCTATTGATGATGAGAATTTCGATTTTTATACTAAAACACTGTGGGGCGCAAAAGAGCAAAAGCCTATGTGGCGCCGTGGCGTAGGGGTCGTAAATGCAACCTTAGGCGAAGTCGTTGGTAAAGTGTATGTAGATCGTCACTTTCCACCAGAAGCGAAAGCACGCATGCTAACGATGGTAAACAATTTATTTAAAGCCTACGAGCAAAGTATTAAAGAACTTGATTGGATGACTGATGAAACTAAGGCACAAGCATTAGATAAACTGTCAAAATTCACACCTAAAATTGGCTACCCAGACAAGTGGAAAGATTATTCAAAATTAGACATTAAAGGCGATGATTACTTTGGTAATATTGAACGAGCTGCACTGTTTACTTACCAACAAAACTTGGACAGACAAAACAGCCCTGTAGATAAAACTGAATGGGGAATGAATCCGCAAACCATTAACGCCTATTACAATCCACCATTAAATGAAATTGTTTTTCCTGCCGGAATTTTACAACCACCATTTTTTGATATGAATGCAGAAGATGCGGTTAATTATGGCGCTATTGGTGCAGTTATTGGTCATGAAATCGGCCATGGTTTTGATGATGCAGGCTCTACTTTTGACGGAGATGGTGTGCTTAGAAATTGGTGGACCGACAAAGATAAAGATGAATTTAAAAAGCGTACCTCAGCATTAGTTGCACAATATGATGCTTTTAAAGTATTTCCTGATTTAAATGTAAACGGTACATTTACGTTAGGCGAAAACATTGGTGACTTAGGTGGTTTAAGTATAGGTATGAAAGCTTATAAATTATCACTCAATGGTGAAGAGGGTCCGGTATTGGATGAATTTACCGGAGAACAAAGGGTTCTAATAGGATTTGCTCAGGTTTGGCGCGGCATTCATAGAGAAGAACTATTACGTCAATTAGTTGGCACTGATCCACATTCTCCGCAAAAATTTAGAGTAAATGGCACGGTAAGAAATGTACCAGAGTTTTATACCGCTTTTGACATTAAAGAAGACACTAAACTTTACTTAGCGCCAGAGCAACGCGTTAAAATTTGGTAATTCTTAACAGTAACTGAGAATAGCCAATTACATTGGCTATTCTTCAGACCATTCAAATTCATCAATCGCCGTTCTAGCTTCTGCTATAGTGCAATTAGCTAGAACGACTAATTCTGTAACACTTATACCAGGGTTTCGTTTAACTAAGTTGAGTATTTCAGTATGAGTAAAACTGCCCCGCTCTTTTTCAATTAACTTAACCAACCATTGCCAAGTTTCTTCTTCAGAGTTTCGTACAAGCTCAATAATTTTTGTCATTTGCTCACGGTCAGCTGTTAGCCGCCAGTTTCGCGAACGACCAATACGGTTTAATTCACAGCCAGATTGTCTTACAAGTGCCTTCAACTCAAACGCTCGCATGGCGCGACGTAGAAATGATGGCAATAAGATGTGATGAACTGCTGGCAAAAGTTTAATCTCTTAATTAAAAGTTAATAAAATTGCTACGAGTATATCAAGCTATTAATAAACAAAACAAAAAAATGCTCCTGCTTTTTTATCGTACAGCACATCCATGTGCAAAAAAACCACTGATAAACAGTGGGTTTGAATTTATTATCCTGATTTGATTACTCAGGTATACCGTGCATTTCGTAGCATTTAACTAGTAAGTCTTCTTCTGATTCAACATGATCAGGATCAGGCTTAATACAATCTATTGGGCAAGCAATAACGCATTGTGCTTTTTCATAATGCCCCACACATTCGGTACATTTATTAGGATCAATTTCATAAATCTCCTCGCCAAGGGTTATCGCCTCGTTTGGACATTCCGGGTCGCACATATCGCAGTTGATGCAGGTGTCTAATATTTTTAATGCCATGTATATGATTTCCTTGACGAAAAGCATTTAGCTGATTGTTTTAAAAGAGTTTTCATATCAAGCCTAGTAGAAAAATGCGTTACTTTGATGGTAACTAAAAGTAATAAAATTACTTACATTGTACCAAATTGGTAACACAAATCAGTAACACAAATTTTAAATTTGAAACTTTGTGTTACTGACACTTAAAAATAAATCAAAATTTTTTCGTTTAATCATGATGTGGACACCCGCAGGTTACTATATCTCGTGTTGCAACATTTACTTAGAAGATCTTCGAAAATTGGCCTTGAATGCCAAGGCCTCCTTTTGTTTAAATTTTGGAGATACAAATCATGAAAATTAGAAAACCTGTTAAACCAACGCGAGAAATATACGAAGCAGCCAAAAAAAAATGGGAGTCAGTAAAGCCTAGTTATGAACCTGATGATTTGGAGAATTGTCGTTGTTACGCAGTAACAATACTAGCTTATACAGGTAATGCGAAGCTCTCCAAGTACGAACAAGAAAACAATCTTCGTATCGACTTCACTAAAGGAGGGCGTGTAACCATACGCTCTAATTTCCCTAAAGCTTCTAGGATGAAAAACTTTACAATAGGTGATTACCCTCTGGTTCAGCTTGTTTCGTCTCGCACAAAAATTAAGGAAGTTTTTGATGGCAACTCTAGTAGAGGCACAGTGAGTGACGCAATTGATTTATATGAAAAGGATCTGGAACGTAAAGTGGCTAATAACAAGTTAAGTCAAGGTAGCTTTGGTACTTACGAGTGCCGACTTAATAAATTGCGCCCTTACTTTAACAAAGCCCCAGTTTTTGCTGACTTAATGGCGGGAGGGATAGAATGTGTACTTGACCAAATTATTGAAAATGAATCGCCAAATTATGCTCCAGAGCTTTTCGCAGAATTAAAGAGAGTATGGGGGTTTGCAGCATCTAAGTTAGCTAACGGAAGAAACATAGCTGCGAGCATAGCTGTTGACTATGTGTCTTCACGGGTGGAATGTGTTTCCGCAACAAGGCTGTATACAGATATAGATAGCATTGTAGAGCTTTATATCAATATCGGCTTAGCCCCCAGTACTCAGCAGAAAAACGCTATGCGGTACATGATATTAACAGGTGTACGTCCCATTAATGTCTGTAATTTGCGGTGGGAGTGGCTAGACGATATCCGTTGTCCAAGGAAGATAACCTATCCGAAAGGCACGATGAAGGACAAAAATCGCCCTTTCGAATTACCTGTAACTTCTGCCCTGCGAGCATTACTAAAAGAACAGCGACAATGGCAATTACAAGCTGGTAGCTGCAATAAAGAGTTTGTGTTTTTACAGCCAACTAATCCAAGTGAAGCATTTGCTGTGCGTTCTCTGGACAAGTTAATCAAAGACTACAGTCCTGTTGACTGTGTTAAGGGTGACATTGAAAATGCGAATGTAAAAGGCACAAATGGTGCTTTTAACACCATGTGTCGCAAATTTTGTAAAACTAACATCAAGGGGTTGCTGAAACAAAGCGGCCGTACCTATAGCGATATCAATTTCATTGCAAATTTGGCCATGCACCACAAAACCACTGATGAAGACCACAGAGATGATATGAAGGAACCATACGATTTTACAAACGAACTCTTTCCGCATGATTACCAAGAAAAATTTAACGCCTTTAAGTTACATCAGGCGTCAATTTTAGCTAAAGCTAAAGAGCTTGTAGGAAAGAAAGTCCGTAAAACAGGAAGAGAACAAGCTATAGAAGAGCGTGCTATTGAAAATCAAGAACGCAATAAACTTCGAGCAGAGATCAAATCAAGCATCGGAAAAAAAGGATATTCTTTGTTTATTAGAGATCCACTTCCTAATGGTAATACATTAGTCAAAGATTTAATTTTGGACCAAGAAGGACGTCAGGAAGTAAGGGAACATCTTAGTTCTAGTATGGCGATCGCAGCGTAGTTGATCTCCGATGTTCTAGTTGTAGTGGTCAAGTAAAACTGGCCACGGTCTTGTATTCTTGCCAATATCTTCTTTCTGATTCATTAAAGCTAATATAGCTTGTAAACAATTCAGTTAGATATAAATAAAAACAAGAGAGATAAAACCCAAGGCTCTAATCCGAAGTGGGGAGCAGAGAATAAATGAGATTCTGCATGCAAACCGTTATATTTCCCTAGCTTAAAAACTATCTATAAGTGTCATTACTTCGCAAGAAGTAGATGACTAAAGCTTCGCTATTTGGCGAGGCTTGCAGGAGTGGCGAGAGCCATTTGGATTTTGACGGGGATCTCGTTGATTGAAAACTGTAGTCCGGTTTATCCCGAACACGATTGAGGCTCCCATAGGGAGCTTTTTTTATTTATAATGAGAAGGGCTTTGCTATGCGAAAAATATTCATCAAGTGCGTTATTGCTTTACTTCTGTTTGCGGTCGTCGCTCCGCTTATCAATCAAGCAGTGCCATTTTTTACTGCGTTAAAAATCATTCCTAGCCAGTGGTTGGTATAGTTTTTGAAAAAGCCTTAGTCCATTTTAGGTTGCTAAATTGATCAAGGCTTTTGACTAGGAGCGAACGCAGAAAAATAAAAGATAGGACGGTGGATTTAGCTGCCTGGCTGCCCCCGTTCTTTATTTTCGTCGCGTGCGACTAAGCAGCAAAGCTGTGAGCGAGAGCGAATTTTCACCCTGTGAAAACTTGTTGTGAATCATCTAAAGCCGCGCCCAAGCGCATAAGGCAGACCTCCCCAGCGGTCGTTTTTGGTGAGAGCCGACAGGCTGCCACCCGTCAGCAGCAAACTTGTTTGCGAGTGGCTGACCAACCGATTCCCCGAGTCCCCGAGGACAGGAAGTGGTTGGTCAGGCGCGGAGCGCTGGACGGGTGGCGTTTATTCTTAAATTGAAGTGGAGCGACAGTGACAAGTAAACGTAGGGCGTCCAGCCCGTAAGCGTTTGAGTCCAATTTAATGATAAATAATGAGCGGAGCGAATCAGTCTATTCACGTATGTAATACGCGTCTGTTTTTGTGCCTTGGTGGTGTGCGCAACACATCGACGCTTTATTGTTCACTGTTCCCACGCGTAAAAATCCCCGAGGTGTATCTCTATTTATTTTAAACACACACCAACCAGACGAGCAAAATGAGCGATTATCTCAATAACAACAACTTTTCACCCATCAATAATTTCGGCACAAAATACGGTGGTACAGCGAGCCGTAAAGCTTCTTTACTTTTTGAGCAAAAAGTTTTAATTTGGCTCTCAAAATTCAAATTCACAAACAATATTATCATTGCTGACCTTTGCGATATGAAGCCTACTAGCGCACGCGATAAGTTGCGCAAGTTGGCGAATAAAAACCTCATTCGCAAAGTTCAATGTATGTCGGTCCGTGATAACTTTGTTTACATTCTCACCCAAAGCGGAGTGAATAAACTCTTTGATAATTACAACATTAAAAGCCCGTCACCGTGGCTTGATGTAACCAAAGTCAGAGACAAAACACAGGCTACGCACGATTTATGCGTGCAGTATTTTTGCGCAATACAAAGCGCAATTAATGCAACCTATAGCATAAAAAGCGAATTTGAATTGGGCGATCTGCCAAAAATAAAAGGACGTATTGGGAATAGCAATGTTGAGCTAAAGCACAAACCCGATGCAATTATAAAACACGCTGAAGGCTCTGATTTTAGTGGAAATTGGGCGGTGGAATACGAAAGTGTTCGCAAAAGCAGCGACCGCCTGACTGAAATTTTCACGTATCATTATTTACATAGCAATTTAGATGATCGAGAGCGAAAGTATTGGGCGGTGCATTATTTTTTCAGTCGATTTTCAGACTTAAAATACTATAAGAAGATACTAAATAAAGTAGCAATAAACCGTTACCCTGTATGCTTTACTCACGTTGATGGGGGCGAGGAATACGATGAAAACCAAGAGCAGCGCGACAATTTTTTAAACTGTTTTCACTTCCACCATATTCATAATCAATTATCGGAAAATTTCTATTTTAGGGACAAGGCTATCGATATTAATTTTTGATTCGTAGTTAATATCCCTAAAAAGTCGCTTCTAATTCAATCATAGATAACAACTACTATCGTCTTTTTGCTCACTATAAGATAGCGCGGAAGAGCTTATATACTCTTGGATTGTGCGCTTTAATTGACAGAAGTCTATAAATAATTCAAATGTTTGACAAATTAAAACGCTCAGATGAGCACCTTTTATTGCACTATTGTAGAAAAACATGGGAGAATAAAATGATTGAAATAAAACAATAAAACAGGAAAACAATGAAAAAAACATTAACTACACTAGCATTAGTATTAACCTTAGCTTTAACTTTATTTGGATGCGGCAAAGACATTCCTAGCGATGACTATGTAAGGGAGCTAATTGAAATCCAATTTACTCTTAAAGAACAAGAGGAAATTTTTATACAAGAGTTTAACCTTAATGATGATTTTACCCTTGGCATCATGATATTGGACGAATTTGAAATAACCAAAGCTGAATTAATTAGTGAGAGTCAATATAGGGTAGAGGCATCAATTCTATTTCATTTCACAAGCGACACCGATAAAATTGCGAAAAGCATAGTAGAAAAAATGCGAGCTCACTCTAACGAAAATTTTGACGACGAATACATAGAAGTATTATCACAGTCTTTTACACGTCCGCTTGAAAAGTTATTTGGCAAATCAAAGAAAGGCGAAAGTAAATTTCGCTCTGGATTTTATATATTTAAAAGAGTAGATGGTGAATGGATACTTTCTTAGTACCCTCAGACAATCTATATATTTATTATAACTCTTATTTTAGATGGCATTAGAGAATAAAAAGAAGCACTTAGCGAAAGCGGTGTTTTTTTTATGGCTGAAACAGCACAATCCACCGCCAAGCACTTTCAGGAGTCTGTTTTCGGTTGTGCAGTCAATTAGCTTGCTAATTGACTCCACAGATCAAATAATAACGCTCAATGCATGGGTTATCTAACTACGTTAAAAATTACGCCATTATTGGTCACCGAAAATTTAAAAGGGATTGTGCGCTTGTTTTCCGCATTGCGATGACGAGCCTTGCTAAACACCCACTCAATGTGCTCTTTGGGTTCTTCATTTTTCTTAACTGTAGGTGCTTTCAAATCAATAGTTAAGTCATTAAAGGTGTCTAGTATTGAGCTACCCATTCGGTCTCCAGATTTAACTGTGTGGTTGACTGTGATCACAGCTAGGCCACTTGAACGGAGTTTGCGTAACCAATTAGTGAATTCTTTCATTTTCAAAGGATCTTTATCATCCGTTTCACTTAGCACTGAGATAAAATTATCCAATACTAAAACTTGAGCATCTTTTGCATAATGCTCGACAATGCCTTGCCCAATTTCGGATGTTAGGTCCGGGATATTTAATCCAATGTCATCGGTGTTCATCACAGATAAGTTGTTATCCAATAACTCTAGTTGTTCGCCGTTAAAGCCTTCAGAAAACTGAAAAAGCCTTTCTTGTATGTCTTCTTCGGGCATTTCAGCGTCTATATAA
The DNA here is from genome assembly GCF_031583575.1 of Thalassotalea nanhaiensis. Lineage (NCBI taxonomy): Bacteria > Pseudomonadati > Pseudomonadota > Gammaproteobacteria > Alteromonadales > Colwelliaceae > Thalassotalea > Thalassotalea nanhaiensis. Next base: position 3,160,350 of record NZ_CP134146.1, read on the forward strand.
ACGATTTTAACAGGAGTCTCAGCTTTCCAATAGAGGAACCTTGTTGCTGTTGCCATCGCCACGCAAGTTCCCAAGACAGTGTAAGTTTTACCACCACCAGCCCCTGCGGAAAAGTTGTTGATGGTTTTAGACCGTATTAAGCCTTCTAAGTAATTCTGCCTTAAAGGGATTACCTTATTCTTTATAGCTTTTACCGTTTTTGGCGCGAATGCTTCAAGCTCTATTCCTTCGCTAGCACATAATTGCTCAAGCCGATTTTTGTTAAAGTCATTTTTGGAACCGACTAAAAACGCTTCATTCAGATCATCGTTAAAATTTTTCAATTGTTTTCACCATAATATCAATTGGTTATTTAAAAAAAGGGAAAGTCTGGCCTCAAGGTTTAGATATTTTTGTATGTCCTGAACCTATAAATTTTCTAATTTTGCAAAAATTAAAAATTTATAGGTTTAAAATGAGTAATGCTGCTGTTTCAAATCACTAATAAATTTACAACTGAACAAGTTAGCAACAGTAAGTTCTGTGCTCAACAAGCACAGTAGTATTAGTACTAATGCACGTAAGCTCTCGTCGTCAACCATGTCAAGGTTCACTTTGTATTCCTGACCAACAGCACAATCATCAGCCTTTATTAAAGATAGGATAATCTGTCCAATATCAATAGAAACGTCGCTATATGCGAACACTTCTAAAAGAGCCTTGAGCTGCTGGATAGCTAGTTCAGTTTGTTTATCTAATATCATTGAGTATTCCTCGATTAAATGAAAAGGAGTGGCAAAAGACACCACTAATTAAGTCGAGAAAAATATACCCTCAACAGATAAATTTTAATAAGTTTGATTATGCTAAATATTGGTAAAAATGGATTGAAATATTGATTGGTTTGTTATCAAATAGCACAAATTACCAATAACAAGAAAAACTAAAGGAATTAATGTGAAAAAAATACTACTTATGTCGTTACTACTTTCTTCGACAATAGCGCACAGCGCAGAGGTATCGGTGACTTGCAACTATCAGAAACACCGAATTTACCACAATAATGAGACTATAAAAATTGATTTTGACAAAAGAAAACTGACACTAGCTAACTCTTTAGAGTACAAAATCACACATATTGGTTCTTACAAAAACACCCCTATTTCCTTAACCGCTGAAAAAAACACCTATACACCATATAGAAAAGAAAGGGTAATTCTAAAATATACCCCAGAAAAGAAACAAATAGGGTCTGTTATAGTTATTGATGAAATTCACCCGAGTAAACAAGGTGAATACTCATCTAAACCTTACAAGGGTGATGATGGATTCCAAGTGATCTCTAGTTCATACATATGTAATCGATAACTTTTAGCTAAAGTAGAACTTACAGTCTATAAGCACTTTCCATTATTGACTCATTAAATTGCTTTAATGAGTCTTTACAAAATTCAATTTTCTTATGAGATAACTTATTGCACTTAATTAAATGTTTCATAGGGTGTTTAGTACGATATACCCACAAGGTTTTACGAGTAACATTTAAATACTGACAAGCTTCTTGATGCGATAACATCACAGTTTTACCTCCTCAAAGACTTGATTACAGAAATGGTCTAATGAATCTGGACAAAAAAATAAATGTCTTCCTGACCGTTTGAATGCCTTAATCAGCTTGCGATGCTCATGTGTATACATATATGACCATAAAGTCTTACGGCATATTTTCAATCTTTTGCAAGCCTCTGTAGCAGTGATAAGGTTATCTATATTCATTGTAACTCCGGTTAATTTGAAGAATTACAGCAATATTAATGTAAGGGTGTCTTTATGTTGAATAATGCGCTAAATTTGGAGAGAGCGTGCTGATATGGATAGAAATCTATGTTACTGTGACAAGGTCTTCTGATAATTGTCAGTAACACGGCAAGTAACACAGATTTCTATCTAGATGAAAACAAAGGCGTTATTTTAGGTGATCGCACATATCACAATTTATGCAAGTATCTAAAATGAGTAACGCCATATTGATCGAACCTTGCGTTAAGCGCTTGCTTGGTTTTGTGCAAATGGGTGACGAGTATTCTCACCATCATTTAAATACCGCATAATAATGCCGTATTCCAAGTCAAAATCAGTATCGAGTTTTATTTGTACAAAATGCCCCGAGCCTTTAGCGTCGGTAACTTCTTCGCCTTTACGGTTTTGCATATACTCCAAGACAAAGCTAATATTGCCTTGTGGGGTCATTAATTCTATTGAATCACCCGTTAAAAACTTATTTTTAACGTCAATTTCAATCAAACCATCTTCCGTTCGACCTAACACTTCACCAACAAACTGCTGACTGTCAGACTTTGAATAACCATATTCATAATTTTGTAAATGGTCATGGCGATGACGCGCCAGGAATCCTTCGGTATAACCACGGCTGGCTAAGTGCTCTAGATTGCCTTTCAGATCTTCATTAAAACTTTTACCTGCAACGGCATCATTCATTGCTTGTTTATATATTTGCGCGGTGCGGGCACAGTAATAGAATGATTTAGTACGTCCTTCAATCTTTAATGAGTGCACACCCATTTTAACTAATCGTTCTACATGCTCGATTGCACGTAAATCTTTAGAATTCATGATATAGGTGCCGTGCTCATCTTCAAACGCCGGCATATATTCACCTGGACGACCTTGCTCTTGCAATAAAAACACTTCATCGGTTGGCTTTTGCTCTTTTTTGGCCATATCTGGCGTCCAAATTTCTGGCTCTTCTGCACCAATAATATCTTGCTGAGGCGCTACGGCAATAATTTCACCATGCTCATCTTCTTTGGCGTCATGGGCATTGTAGGACCAACGACAAGAATTAGTACACGTGCCTTGGTTAGGGTCTCGTTTATTAATGTAACCTGATAATAAACAGCGGCCAGAATAAGCCATGCATAACGCGCCATGTACGAAAACCTCAATTTCCATTTCAGGCACTTTCATGCGAATTTCTTCAATTTCATCTAATGACAATTCACGCGACAAAATAACTCGCTCTACACCTTGTTGGTGCCAAAACTTTACTGTTGCCCAGTTTACAGCATTCGCTTGAACCGATAAATGAATTGGCATATCAGGGTAAGCTTCGCGGATCATCATTATTAGGCCTGGATCACTCATAATAAGTGCATCTGGCTTCATTGCGATAACAGGTGCGATGTCTTTTAAATAGGTTTTAAGCTTTGAATTATGTGGTGATATGTTGCTTACAACATACAACTTTTTACCAAGTGCATGTGCTTCATTTATGCCAATTTCAAGGTTGGCTAAGTTAAATTCATTATTACGAACGCGTAAGCTATATCGAGGTTGGCCTGCGTAAACAGCATCGGCGCCATAGGCAAATGCGTAACGCATGTTTTTAAGACTGCCAGCAGGAGATAATAATTCTGGTGAAAACATGTAAATACCAACCCTATTTATTGTAAGGACATTAAAAAAGAGCGGTATTTTAGTCGCTGAAGGCGAAAGGTTCAATACACATACAGTTAACAACTGTTATTAAATGTACGAACCTTGTTCAATATCAATAAAAATAGATACTTAACGGTTAATCTTCTAAGTAAGAATTAGTTGCTAATTCAAATTGCGCTAACATATCTTCAATGAAACGGTTCACTTCACCGGTCATAAGGGTAAAGTCAGCATCAATTTTAACCATCATATCGTCAGTTGGAATGTCTTCATTTTGCTCATAAACGCTGTCGTGGAACTTAACGCGTTTAACACTTAAGTCATCTGCCAGTACACAAGATAAGGTTTGATCCCAATCAAAAGCAATTTTAACTACCTGTTTTTCACCCTTTTCGCCTAAATGCGCCAGGATTTCATCTGACAATAAATCTTGGTTTTTACAACGAAGTACAGCGCCATCATCGCCCATAGCTTTTAATTCGCCTTCAAAGCCAATAGTAAAGCGTTCAGGTAATGTTTGCTCTAATAACCAACTGGTCATTGTCGTTTCAGCGCCAGCATCTGGTACAAAACTGGTCACCGGTAATGATCCTAAGCACTTACGCAGTAATGCTAAAAAGTCTTCTGCTTTGCCGCGAGAGCTGGTATTAACAACGATGATATTTTTTTCAGGACAAATATAGCCTTGTGTATCACTAATGCGAGAAAAAGCACGAGGCAATAACGCAAAGGTTATGTCTTCTTTAAATTGTTCTTTTTCTTTTTTAGTAGCTTTACGGCTGTGCTCTTGTTCAAGCTGCTCAACCTTTTCTTCCAGCGCTTCTTTTACAACAGAAGCAGGAAGGATTTTTTCTTCCTTACGAGCCGACAATAGGTAACATCCATTTGCATGATGTAATAATCGATTGCCATGCTTACCTATAGCACTTGCCCAACCAAAGCGGGCTAATTCTGTTTTACCACAAGGTGCAAAAACATGCTCTTGTAAAGCTGTTTCAAGCTCTTCTTCAGTTTGAGTAAATGGGCGAGTAAACGCGAAAATGTATAAATTTTTAAACCACATGATGAATTTCCTTGCCCAAAAGTTTAAAGTGGGAGTATTGATAATGAGAATTTTAATTATTGGACAGGCATGATAACCAAACTATTACTACTAAGTATATCTATTTTTTTAGTTTCTAGATTGATGGAGGGAATACGTTTAAAAAGCTTTGTAACTGCCGTTGTAGTCGCTGTGGTTTATAGCGTTGCTGACCTATTATTGTGGTGGTTGATGGTATTCTTTTCTATGCCATTGATCATATTAACATTTGGCTTATTTGTATTTGTTCTGAACGCAATTTTACTATGGATAACCGACCAAATTATTGATGATTTTGAAATCAAAGATCTCAGCACAACGTTTATTGCGTCACTGATTATTTCTGCAATTAACTTAATATTAAATTGGCTTTTTTAAGGCTTTAATTTAACACTGTCTTCTATCTTGAATTTGAGAGTGAATGTACTGCCTTTGTTGATTTCACTTTCAATAATAAATTGAGCATTATGATGATTTGCTACGTGTTTTACGATAGATAAACCAAGCCCTGTACCACCAGTATCACGTGAACGTGATTTATCTACACGATAGAACCGTTCACTTAATCGACTAATATCTTTGCTTTCAACGCCACAACCATTATCGGTAACACTAAATAAACAAGAATCATCAACGATAGCCCATCTGACTGTGATATTACCGCCTTCAGGCGTGTAATTCATCGCGTTGACCATAAGATTAGAGCATGCGCTTTTTAACTCTGATTCTATGCCTAAAATACCAAGGCTCGATTCTATTTCAATATTAATGGTGTGATGCTTGGTCTTATTTAACCAGTTAATGTCTTCAACTAACTGCTCTATAAGTTTTGGCATGTTCACTCGAACACGGATATCCTCGTCGGTATGTACTTCAATACGCGAAAGTACTAACAATTGTTGCACCAGTCTGTCCATGCGCGTAACTTGTTGTTCAATAGTAGCGAATGATTTGCCCCAGTGAGCAGGAATATCTTCATCTTCCTGTACCATTTCGACATAACCACGCATAACCGTTAACGGTGTTTTTAACTCATGAGAAACATTGGCAACAAAATCACGACGCATCATTTCCAGACGTTTTAACTGGCTCACATCACGAGCCAGTAGTAAGTACTGCTCATCACCATAAGTCATAAACCGTAATTCCAGTTGTTGGTTATCATCATCTGGCGATAAGATACTGCAAGGCTCTGAGAAATCGGATTTTTTCAAATATTTAGTCAATATAGGTGAGCGAACGAGGTTGTTAATTCGTTGACCAGAATCTGCAGGCCATTTTATTCCCAACAAGCGTGTGGCTTTTTTATTCGCCCAGCGAATTGAATAATCTAACCCTAATACTATTGCCGCATCAGGGAGCGCTTCAGCGCCATCACGAAATTGTCGAATACGAGAGTTTAATTGCTTTTGTTTTTGACGATAGTTTTTAATGCGCCTGTAAATACCATCATATACATGCCCCCAAATTCCTTTTGACTCAGGAGGATGAAGTAAGTTTTTTTGCCACAACCAATCAATAATATTGATTAAATGTTTGTAATTCCACAATAGAGAAATTACGGTATAAATCCATAAGCACAACCAAATACTATTAAGCCAGTAACCGACAAAGATACTGGCTAAAATGTATAAAAATTGCTTAAAAATAAATTGCTTTGTCGAAAAGCGATAGATCATAAAGGTGCGTTACCTAATTAACTTACTTTACTTGAAAATCGGTAACCAGCACCACGAACCGTTTGTACAAACTCTTCATGACCTTGCCCTGTAATTGATTTTCTAAGGCGTCTAATATGAACGTCTACGGTTCTGTCTTCAACGTAAACATTTGTGCCCCATACATTATCAAGTAATTGTTCTCGCGAATAGACTCTTTCAGGATGGGTCATAAAAAAATGTAGCATTTTAAATTCGGTTGGGCCCAACTCTATTGGGTTACCATCAATTTTAACTCGATGAGATACCGGATCTAAAGTTAAGCCTTTAAACTCAATAGTTTCTTCTAATGACGTTGGAGCAACGCGGCGAATAACAGCTTTAATGCGAGCAATTAACTCTTTCGGTGAAAAAGGTTTGGTGACATAGTCATCGACACCAACTTCAAAGCCTTTCACCTTATCATCTTCATCAGATCGTGCGGTTAGCATAATGATAGGTATCTTTTTGGTATAGTCTTGCTGCTTTATCTCGCGTGCAATTTTAAGACCACTGCCACCTGGCAGCATCCAATCTAATAGAACTAAATCTGGAAGTGGATCAACCAACAATGCTTTTGCTTGCTCATAGTCTGCCGCTTCAATTGCATTAAAACCATTTTGCTCAAGTACAAATGTGATCATTTCCCTAATTGGGGCTTCGTCTTCTACTACCAAAATTTGTCGGCTCATAGCGTTTCCTGACAAATGCTAAATAACGTGTTAACTATCATGCCTTACTTAGATGACAGTTTTATGACAGTGTTCAAATTCATATCATTGTTGATACGATTTTAATTATAGAAGTTTACTAAAGGTTTGTAATCAAATAAAAAATTATCAATGAGGTACAAACTTATTGCCACCCTTGGCAGTTTGCATTCCTTCATCCATGAGTGAGCCAACTTTTGTGCCATCCCTGGCAAGTTGGCATTCCTTCATCCATGAGTGAGCCAACTTTAGTGCCATCCCTGGCAAGTTGGCATTCCTTCATCCATGAAGTAAACAATTAAGTGGCTTTATAAGTAGGATGTTTAGATATTAGAATTTATATTCAATACCTGTTGATAAATAACTTTCGTCTTCATCACCAGTTACACCTTCATCTAAATCAAATGCGGTGTAAAATGCAAAAACTTTTGCATTTTTAGCTAGGGCGTAATCAACACCAGCAGTAAATGCTGTTTTTTCTGCTTCATCACCAAAATCTTCTTCTGATGTTTGTACTTGACCTTTTAACGTAAAGTCTTTGTTTAGCTTATACGCTGCTGATACTAAGAAGCCAGTAGTTTCATCACCGGTTGCCACAACTTCTTGAGAGTGAGCAATAAAACCAAGCTTGAATGCACCCAATTTGGTTGCAACATTTAAACGCATTGCATCTTCACCGTCTACTTCACTGTCTAATGCCACAGAAGCAAACCAGTTTGACTTTTTCAGTCCTGCGTCACCGTAAAATACTGCAGTAGAAATACCCGCTTCACCGCCTTGGTCATCATCACCTTCAGCTACATAAGTAACACCTGCATAGAAATCACCAAACTTTGGAGAAACATACGTTACTGACTCACCCATACGGTTTTCACCTGCCCAAAGGTTTTTAATATCGCCTTCGTAATCACTGAATAAATCAATTTTACCCTGTGATTGCTTTAACATAGTGTCGTTACGACCGAGTAAAACAGTACCAAAATTGCCTTTTAAGCCAATGTACTGGTTACGACCTTTGATGTTATCTTTATCATCAGAATCGTCTGCCATTTCAAGTTGAACTTCGGCTTTATAAACAACTGATAATGAGTCGTTAACTTTAAGATCGCCAGTTACACCTAAACGAGAAGCGTTTGATTTAACTTCTGTTTGAGATTCACCACCTTCGTCTGAATACTGCAAACCAACGTTCGCTTTACCATAAAAATTAATTTCGTCAGACGCCATTGCTGGTGCTGCGAATGTAGCGGCTATTGTTAAAGCCATTGTAGTTTTAACTAAGTTCATAGGTTTACCCTGTTTAAATATCATTAAGTTTTGTAATTGTGGCTATAATGGCAGGTGAATATTACACTTTTATTACACATTGTAATAATATTTAAATTTAATTAATTACAGCAATGTAATAAAAACGTCACATAGCTCTTTTAAGATGGCTTCATCAAATTTAAACCTTAACTTAAATAACTAAAACTCTTTGGAGAGATAGATGAAACTTAAAAGCATATTAACTGGTGTAAGTATTGCGGTAGCAACATTTACAAGCCAAAACGCTTTAGCAGTAGACAGTGACTTACCAGAATATACAAAAACAAGTGGTGTATCAGGTAACTTGTCTTCAGTAGGCTCTGACACTTTAGCAAACATGATGACGTTCTGGGCTGAAGAATTTAAACGCACTTACCCAAGTGTAAATATTCAAATTCAAGCGGCAGGCTCTTCAACAGCGCCACCGGCATTAACCGAGTCTACATCAGGTTTAGGACCAATGAGTCGTAAAATGAAATCGAAAGAAATCCAATCTTTCGAGAAAAAGTTTGGTTACAAGCCTACTCCAGTGCGTGTTGCTATTGATGCCTTAGCGGTATTTGTTCACAAAGATAACCCAATAAAAGGACTAAGCATTCAACAAGTTGATGCAATTTTCTCTAGTAACAGAAAATGCCGAGGCGAAATTGATGTTGATCGTTGGGGCGCTTTAGGTTTAACCGGTGATTGGACAGGTAAAGATATACAATTATATGGACGCAACTCCGTATCTGGCACTTACGGTTACTTCAAAGAAAAAGCGCTTTGTAAAGGTGACTTTAAAAATACAGTAAATGAGCAGCCGGGTTCAGCATCTGTTGTACAATCAGTTTCTGCATCATTAAACGGTATTGGTTACTCTGGCATTGGCTACAAAACCTCAGGTGTTCATGCACTACCATTAAGTAAGAAGGGAAATAAATACGTAGAAGCAAATATGGCTAATGCGATTTCAGGCGATTACCCTCTTTCTCGTTACTTATACGTGTATGTTAATAAACACCCAAACAAACCATTAGCGCCAAAAGAAGCTGAATTCTTAAAAATGGTGTTATCAAAGTCTGGTCAAAAGATTGTTGAAAAAGATGGTTACATTCCACTACCTTCATCAGTGGTAAACAAAGAACTTAAAAAATTAGGTCTTAGTTTCTAAAATTCATTTCGTAAAATACCAAAAAGCCCCGCTGAAAAGTTTTCAGCGGGGCTTTTGTATATTTTATAGTTATACGTTTATATCAACCATTAGATCATCGGAAATCCCTTCCAACGCTTCAACTAAATTATCAACTTTATCTTCACCGTTAATGGCGATAATTGCAGACGCTTTAAAAATAGGTTGGCCAAAGTCTGGTGCACTGCCTTGGCTGCTTACCAACTTAACCAGGTTGCCATGTTGCTTGTGAATCACCGCCGAAATTTCACCAACAATACCTTGTCGATCATTTGCCGTTAGCTCCAGTGATATTGTTTTATCATCGTATTGTTGTGGATGAGTCACTTCAACAATCACATTCAAGCCATCTACTTTTTGCAGATCATCAGCTAAAGGTTCAGCATTTTCTTCACTGACTAACACTTCAATAATTCCGCCAAAAAAACCAGACAAATGACGCAAACTACTGGTTTGCCAATTACCATTATGTGTTTTAACTATTGATGCGAAGTTATCAACGATACCAGGACGATCTTTACCCAAAAAAGAAATTACAACATGTCTCATAAATCATCCCCTCAAGAACAAATAGGTTGTGAAAAAATCTAATACTTTTTAATGAATTCAATTAATTAATAACAGAGCAGATTTGTTTACGCAAAGATTTTTATATATTTTTTATATAAGGTTGCTATAAACACTTTTATTTTTTAGTCTGGATACTATAAATACAGCTTAATAACGTTAATTAAGCAAGTTTAAAACTTATAAATAACAAAGAGAATAAAATGAAACTTAACCAAATAGCGGCCACTTTATTACTAAGTTGTGGTTTAACCACTGGCTTACTGTCAGGTTGCTCTGATACGAATAATAATAATTCAACAGAACATGTATTATTAGCCGATGCTCAGTCTAGATTAAATATTTATAAAGAAGTTACCTTAGATGCCGATTTAAGCCACTTGAGCAGCAATCAAAAACAAGTAGTTTCATTATTAATTGATGCATCAAAAATTATCGACAACTTGTTTTGGCAACAAGCATTTGGCGAGAATAAAAAAGCATTTCTTGCGAGTATAAAAGATCCTGCCACGCGTCGTTTTATAGAAATAAACTATGGCCCTTGGGATAGATTAAATGGTGATAAACCACTATTAACCAATGTGAGTGATAAACCATTAGGTGCTCAGTTCTACCCTGAAGATATGACTAAAGAAGAATTTGAACAAGCTGACTTTGAAGGTAAAAAGTCTTTATATTCAGTTGTAAAAAGAAATGAAAAAGGCCAACTGTTTTCTATTCCCTATTCAGAAGTTTTTAGCAAACAGTTAGAACGCGCAGCAGCAATACTGGAAAAGGCAGCAAGCTTTGCCGATGACAAAGAATTTGCTAACTATTTAACCATGCGTGCTGAAGCATTTAGAACTGATGAATATCAAGCTTCAGATTTTGCCTGGATGGATATGAAAAATAACCCTATCGATGTAGTTATAGGGCCAATCGAAACGTATGAAGATTTACTTTATGGCTACCGTTCAGGATTTGAATCTTATGTATTGATTAAAGATTTAAGTTGGAGTGAGCGTTTAGCGAAATACGCGGCCTTTTTGCCTGAACTACAAAAAGGCTTACCGGTTAGTAAAAAATATAAAGCTGAAGTGCCTGGCTCAGATGCAGACTTAAACGCCTATGATGTGGTTTATTATGCAGGCCATTCTAACGCAGGTTCAAAAACCATTGCCATTAACTTGCCAAATGACGAACAAGTACAACTTGAAAAAGGTACCCGTCGTTTACAACTTAAAAATGCAATGCAAGCAAAATTCGACGCCATTATGTTGCCTATTGCCGATCAGTTAGTGAGCGAGGAGGATCGTAAACACGTTACCTTTACCGCGTTTTTTGCCAATACGATGTTTCATGAAGTTGCGCATGGCTTAGGCATTAAAAATACCATCAATAATAAAGGCACTGTTCGCCAAGCATTGAAAGAGCATGCTTCAGCGCTAGAAGAAGGTAAAGCAGATATTCTTGGCTTATATATGGTTCGCCAATTGTTAGCTAAAGGCGCTATTAGCGAAGGTGAATTAAAAGATTATTACACCACATTTATGGCTGGTATTTTCCGCTCAGTTCGCTTTGGCGCATCAAGTGCTCATGGTAAAGCCAATATGGTGCGATTCAACTACTTTAGTGATAACGGCGCATTTGCCAAAGATGAATTGGGTTTTTATAAAGTTGATATGGATAAGATGACTAAAGCTATAGACTCATTATCTGAATTAATTTTGAAACTGCAAGGTGATGGTGACTATGATGGTGTTGCTAAACTGGTCAGTGACATGGGCATTATACGTGAAGATTTAGCGGCTGATTTAGCTAAACTTGAAGCAGCTAATATCCCTGTAGATATCGTATTTAAACAAGGTAAGATGGTGTTAGACCTTTAATTTAAAGCCTTCATGGTAATTCTAAGTTAATTCATCCTTTAAATAAAAACAGCGCTAATTAAGCGCTGTTTTTTTTGATGCTCAATTTTATCCGATTTGATTAATCATCATCATCATCTTTAAAGCCTAATGGGAAGTTTAATTCCACTTCTTCACCGGTGATAACAGTGACAACATCTAATTGTCCTTTAGGGTTTGCGATAGTTAAGCCATCATAAGTTACCGGGTCATCTTTTAATGAATCGCTGCCAATATTACAGGCAAACGCGACTGTATAAATTGCATCGGTGGGGTCCACTTCAACACCAAAGCCTTCACCGTTTGGTACAAAACCAAATTCATATTCATACTCATCAGCTGAGTCATCCTCCTCTTCATCATCCTCGTCATCCATAACTATAGTGGTACTTGCAAATGGAGCAATTGCCCCCGGAGGAAGATCTGCCGCGTTAAAGCCAACATCATCAGCATCAAAATTATCAGCTAACAGTTCTGGGTTTCCAGTTTGATCGCCTTTATATAAATAAACGGTATGATCCACGCCTGTACATAAGGGATCGACATCTGACTCTATCGCCAGCATTTCAACTAAGCCAACATCCCCTTCTATAGTACCGCTGCTGCTACTGGCAGTAATTCGAACTCCGTGAGGTTTAATAATAAAGCCATTTTTACTTGGGTCATTGCCTCGCAGAACCAGAGACTGAGTTAAATCAAATTCAACGGTATAAGCAGGTCCAGCTGATGACTCTACAGCTCCAAGAACAACATCGAACTTGCCTAAACGTAAGCGTGTACTTGGAACTTTGATGTCATAACAGCCCTCACCGACATAACTGGTCAAATCATCTTCGTTATCAGTTTCAGACATACACATTAATTCATCATCGATCAACTTAACAAAAGAGCTTGCACCGTCTATGACTAATTCCATTTTGTATCGACCGACAGGGACTTCGATACCATCGTCTTCTTTAACGATTGAAAGTTGATCACTGCCAGTGTATTCCAGTAAGTCGATTGTTACTGATGGTTCACCATTAAAATCTTCGATAATTATGGTTTCACGATCATCATCGACGTCGTCATCGTCGTCGTCATCGTCGTCGTCATCGTCATCGTCGTCGTCGTCGTCGTCGTCGTCGTCATTTATAGGGATCAAGCGAATTTCGTCAATTGTAATTACTACTTTATCAGCATCATCGACAAATCCGTCAGATACACCTAACGAGAATGGAACAGAAATTGTTGGTTCGTCGCTTGAATCACCGCCACAACTGTTGACACCAAGAGCAACAGACACCATGAGAGCAGCGTAACTAAGTTTTACTTTTAACATAAGTTACCCTTACCTTTTAATGAGAAGTACTCTTTATTCTAGTTGAATATTCAAAACTTTCTTAGTTAAAGCTTGTACGCCTGCTACGAACAATCAAAAAAAAGCCCTAAGCAATTGTTTACTTAGGGCTTTATAACTCTGAATCTTTTGTTTGGTTATGGACGGTAAACTTTTACATTCATAAAGCCATTATCATGAAGATATAAAGCTTGCAGCTTACTCATTACGCCACGGTCGCAATATAAAAGGTAGGTTTTATCTTTTGGCAAGTCACCAAATTGTGTCGCCAACTTATAGAATGGTATGTGTTTTACATCGATGTCATCAAACTCTAAAGGGTTTGCTTCTTCTTCTTCAGGGCTACGAATATCAAGTATCACATTATCATGCCCCGCGTTGTCTACGGTCTCTACCCGTGAAACGGTATTTACTTCCGCTTCAGTTTCTTTCGCTATATCACGAATGTCTTGCATACGCGTTTCTTCGACAACTTGATCAAGTATGCTCATATCAAAATTAGCTTCTTCAGCTTCAATTTTTGACAAAATGGCTTTAACTGTTGGTTTTTGCGAAATAACTCCACAATATTCAGGAATAGTTTTAGCAAAATCTTCGGTGCCAATTTTACGAGCAATATCAATAATATCTTGCTTGTCATAAGCGGCTAAAGGGCGAAGAATAAGCGTTTCTGTTACTCTATCAATAACATTTAAATTTGTTAATGTTTGACTGGAAACCTGACCTAATGCTTCACCGGTAATTAATGCTTGAATACCGGTTTTTTCAGCAATTTGAGCAGCAGCGCGCATCATCATACGTTTTAAAATAACGCCCATTTGGCCGTTTTCTACTTTTTCAAGAATTTCAGCAACCACCGGTTCAAAATCTACCGCAAAGAATTTAACTTTGTGTGAAGAACCAAATTTATTCCATAAATAATAACTTACTTGTTTAACACCAAGTTCGTGGGCTGAACCACCTAAATTAAAGAAACAATAATGGGTTCTAGTGCCTTTTTTGATCATTTGATAACTGGCAACACCAGAATCAAAGCCACCAGACATTAAAGATAGAACATCTTCTTGGGTAGCTATTGGAAAGCCGCCAAGACCTTCATGACGCTCAGTAACGATTAGCAACTTGTCATTCTTCACTTCAATGCGAACTGTCACTTCAGGTTTTTTTAATTGAACACGGGCCGATTCTACATTTTGATTTAAACCACCGCCAACGTATTGCTCTAGTTCTAAAGATGAGAAATCATGCTCGCCTTGACGTTTGGCTCGAACACAGAAACTTTTGTTTTCAATGTTTTTACCATGTACAGCAAGAGTCTTTTCATAAATGTCGTGCTTGTCGGTAAACTCAAATTGCTGAACTTCTAAAAAGTGAGCAATACCAGGGATACTTTGTAATGCTTCAATTAACTGTAAACGGTTTTCAGGCGTAATATTTTTACTGGTAACTTCAATATTGTCCCAGTTCAATTGAGTACGTACGTCTTCATCTAAACGGCGCAATACATTTTTAATGTTGCCATTTAACAGTTTAGTAAAACGCTTACGTACAGGACGCGACTTCATGGCAATTTCTGCCTGTAATTTAACGATAAATTTCATTATCAAAACCAATTAATTAAAAACGGGCGCATTATATACCCGTTACCATTCAAAGTGTAGGATTTAAGTTTATACCAATTAAGTAAAATTCAAGGTAAAATACCCGCAATAATTATAATTGCTTTTATCTTTGCGATTAAAGAATTACAGATATCACCGTAAATGTAGGTAGCCGAGCGTGAAAAAACCTGAAAATCAAAGTTTTGAAGAATCGATGAATGAGCTTGAAACAATTGTCGATGACCTTGAACAAGGCGATTTGTCGTTAGAAGATTCAATGAAACTGTTTGAACGAGGTTTATCATTAAGCCAAGCGAGCCAAAATAAATTAAGCAAAGCTGAACAAAAAATTCAAATATTGTTAAACAACAATGGTGAAGAGCAACTGCAACCATTTACGGATAACGAGAGTCAAGATTAGTGTCCCAGTTAGAAAACCTATCATTATTTCAAAATCGTATAGATAACTTTTTAAAGCAAAAGCTTGCTGAAATTAAGATCAATGATCAACGCTTATTTGATGCTATGAATTATGGCTTACTCATCGGCGGCAAACGAATGCGTCCTTACTTAGCGTATGTTACAGCAGAAATGTTAGATTTAGATTTAGATGACATTGATCCAATTGCTGCAGCTTTAGAGTGTATCCATGCATATTCGTTATTGCACGATGATTTACCCGCGATGGATGATGATGAGTTACGCCGAGGCCAACCAACATGCCATGTAAAATTTGATGAAGCGACAGCAATACTTGCTGGTGATAGTTTACAAACCTTGGCTTTTGAAATTATTTCAAACCATAAATTTAAACGTATCAGTGCTACTACTCACATTAAGCTTATCCAAATGCTAAGCTTTGCTGCCGGTTATCAGGGTATGTGTGGTGGTCAAGCGATGGATTTAGCGGCTACAGATAAAGTGGTTCCATTAGAACAGCTACAAACCATTCACCGTTTAAAAACGGGGGCATTACTGCAAGCGGCAATTTTAATGTCGGCGCGTTGTCGAGAAGACTTGCCACAGCAAACCTATAATGGCTTACAGCAATTTGCCGAGCAGATTGGCTTAGCGTATCAGGTGCATGATGACATTATTGATATTACCAGCAATGAAGAAACGCTAGGTAAACCCGCGGGCTCAGACTTAGATGCGAATAAATCTACGTATCCTGCACTGTTAGGGTTAGAGGGTGCAATCGAGAAAGAACAGCAGTTATTTCAACAAGCACTTTCAGCTTTAGAAACTTTACCCTACAATACACGCAACTTATCTAATTTTTCGACGTTTATTATTAAACGTGCACATTAAGAAATACTGATTTTATATGACTACAGACTTGTCTCATTACCCATTACTAGCGCAAATTGATAAGCCAGATCAGCTGCGTGAATTTCCCCAGGAAAAACTTCAGCAAGTTAGTGATGAACTACGTAGTTACTTACTAAACTCAGTAAGTAAAAGTAGTGGCCATTTTGCCTCAGGCTTAGGCGCAATTGAATTAACCGTTGCCCTACATTATGTATATAACACTCCATTTGATAATTTAATTTGGGATGTAGGTCATCAAGCATACCCACACAAAATTTTAACTGGTCGCCGAGACCAATTGCACTCTATTCGCCAAAAAGATGGTTTACACCCTTTTCCTTGGCGAGAAGAAAGCGAATATGATGTATTAAGTGTTGGCCATTCAAGTACGTCGATTTCTGCCGCTTTAGGCATGGCAGTTGCAGCTGAGAAAGAAAATAAAGATCGTAAAACTGTTGCGGTAATTGGTGACGGTGCGATGACTGCCGGCATGGCATTTGAAGCACTTAATCATGGCGGTGATATACACAAAGATATGCTTATTGTATTGAACGATAATGAAATGAGTATTTCAGAAAACGTTGGAGCATTGAATAACCATTTAGCTAAATTATTATCTGGCAGTCTTTATACTGGTCTAAGAGAAAGCTCGAAACGTATTTTAGGATCAATTCCACCAATCAAAGAATTAGCCTCTAAAGCCGAAGAACATTTAAAAGGAATGGTTGTACCTTCCACCTTCTTTGAAGAGCTAGGCTTTAATTACATTGGCCCAATTGATGGTCATGATGTAAATGGCATGGTTGATACAATTCGTAATATGAAAGGTCTTAAAGGCCCACAAATATTGCATGTGATCACCACGAAAGGTAAAGGTTACGAGCAAGCTGAACAAGATCCGATTAAATACCATGCTGTACCTAAATTTGATCCAACCAGTGAAAGCCTGCCGAAAAGCGCCCCAAGTTTACCAAGTTATTCAAAAATATTTGGCGACTGGTTATGCGAAACAGCTGAGCTTGATAACAAACTTGTTGCGGTAACACCTGCAATGCGCGAAGGCTCTGGTATGGTTGAATTTAGTCAACGCTTTCCAGACAAATATTTTGACGTTGCAATTGCAGAGCAGCATGCCGTTACGTTTGCTGCGGGTTTAGCTATTGGCGGCAACAATGCTGTTGTTGCAATATATTCAAGCTTTTTACAACGTGCTTACGATCAACTTATTCACGATGTCGCTATCCAAAACTTACCAGTGCTATTTGCAATTGATCGAGCAGGCATCGTTGGTGCCGATGGGGCAACTCATCAGGGGGCGTTCGATTTATCGTTTATGCGTTGTATACCAAACCTGGTAATTATGTGCCCTGCGAACGAAGCTGAATGTAGATTAATGCTTAGTACCGGTCACAAACATAATGGTCCAGCAGCGGTAAGGTACCCTCGTGGTAATGCCATTGGTGTTGAATTGCCAGATATAAACAACACTATCGAGATAGGTAAAGGCTTAGTAATTCGTGAAGGTAAAAAGCTCGCTATTTTGTCATTTGGTACCATGTTAGCTGCGGCACAAAAATCAGCCATAGAGCTCGATGCTACATTGGTTGATATGCGCTTTGTTAAACCACTTGATCATGAATTAATCTCTAGATTGGCTGCTAACCACAGTCATTTTATTACCGTAGAAGATAATGTAATTGCTGGCGGTGCAGGCTCTGCGGTAAATGAATATGTTCTAGCCAATCAATTAAATACGAAAGTATTAAATATTGGCATACCTGATGAGTTTGTGAAGCACGGTACTCAGGATGAGGTACATAGTGAACTAGATCTAGACGCGCAAGGTATCCTGTCAAAAGCGAAAGCGTTTATAAAATAAGACCTAATACTAACTTCAAAATATAAAGCCCTGATATCAACGATATCAGGGCTTTTTGCTTCAAGGATGAAGGAATGCAAATCACCATGGATGGCATTAGATTTGTAAATTCATGGAGGAATTAACTTAGAATTGCCATGGACCGTTCTTTCACATCCTAGTGACCACGGCATATACAACGTCCATGTTGAAAACGGCATAAATTCTGTTGCTTCAAGGATGAAGGAATGCAAATCGCCATAGATGGCATTAGATTTGAAAATTTAATGAGCAGATAAATATAAATTTTACATAAAAAAAAGCGCGTTACTTCAAATACGCGCTTATAGAGTCAAAAGCAGTCCAGGGAAAAATTGCTTTCATTATGTATGACGACGCTTAGTTCAGATAGTTCAAATTAATTTTACATTTTTTTTACAAAAGTTCGATTTGTACATTTAAAACGAAAAAAATGTAAAAAACGTACAAAAAAAAACGCATAAAAATATGCGTTTAAAATGTCATTCATAAGGAAATAAAATGTCTTACACTTTATATGAGTGGCACATTTCAATTTAGTTCAAAATTATTTTAAAATTTTTATAATAAATTTATTTTTCAAAATAATCAGCTAGAAATTCATCAAAACTCAATGTATCCCCAGCTTCAATTTCTTGCTGTTTTGCTAATGATTGTTTTGCCAAGTCAACAAACAAGTCTTCATTAAACACTTGATAATTATGAGCTTCTGCTTCTTGGTTGTATTGGTTTACATAATCCATTGACCAAGTAACAATACCTTTCCCTGTCGTTAATAACTCATCGATAATTCGAGCCGACGGCGTTAATGTTGGGTCATTTATTTTAGCAAGCTCAGCCTTAACTACATTGCTGTATTCGCTAGTGCCATAAGCTTTGTCGTATAACGAAGCAATTAATTTCATCTCAGAAAAAATTTCACTCCCCCACTGCGGTATAGTCTTTTCTATACCACAATCGTTTAACGTTAATGAAGGATCGCGGCCTTCTAAAATAACTTTATTGGTATTGTTATTAAACACCTGCTTTTGTTCTACGGTTACTTCTGGGCTATTTTTAAGCATACAAAATGTAATAAACACATCTAAGAAATACATTTGCTCTTTGCTGATACCGGTACTTACAAATGGGTTAACATCCATAGCTCGCACTTCGATGTATTCAACACCGCCTTCTTTTAGTGCTTCCGATGGTTTCTGTCCAGATTTAGCAACACGTTTAGGTCGAATTGGTGCGTAAAGCTCATTTTCAATTTGCAAGATATTACTGTTTAACTGTTGATATTTACCATCAACTTTTACACCTATTTTGGCAAACTCTTCTGAAGGTAAATTAATTGCTTTTTGCACTCCCTCAACATAATTGTCTATGTGATTATTGCAAATATGAAGATTAGATTGTGACGAGTTAGTGTAACCCAGGTCACTCATTCTAAGTGATGTTGCATACTCTAAATATAAACAACCTGCCGGTGCTTTCTTAAACGGTAAACTTTGTGGTTTACCTTGTAAAAAAGATGGACACAATGCCGGTGAACTACCGTATAAATACGGGATCAGCCAGCCAAAACGTTTATAGTTTCTTATCAATGAAAAGTATCGTTCAGAGATAAAGTCTTGCTTACCCTGAGTGTCGCCGGTTATTTCCTGCAAACTGTCAAAAAATTCAGGTGAAAATGAAAAGTTAAAGTGAATACCGGCAATAACCTGCATCATACTGCCGTAGCGGTTTTTTAACCCTTGACGGTAAACAGTTTTCATTTTTCCAATGTTTGATGAGCCGTATTGCGCAAGGTTTACTTCATCTTGTTCAACCACTGCACATGGCATACTCATCGGCCAAAAATAATCACCTTCTACATTTTCAAGAGTGAATTTTTGAATATCTTTTAGTTGATTTAATGTTTCATCAATTGAAGGGGATACAGAGGTAATAAACTCTAATAAACTTTCAGAATAGTCAGTAGTGATATATTCATGAGTCAGTGCCGAACCTAAAGCTTTATTGTGACTTTGACTAGATAGTTTACCATCTGGCCTGATCCTAAGTGTTTCTCGTTCGATACCACGTTGAACACCTGCAACTGCAGATAAATGTTTTTCTGAAAAAGCTTTAGTTAAATCTAAAATAGAGAAAGTCAAAGTCACCCCTGAGTGCAAGTTGGCCTAATTTGTATTGAAAATACACCAATTTGCTTATTATAGTCATTAAGTAATAAATGTGGGGCAAGTATACTATTTTTCAATACCTTGAAAGTCTTTTTTCTAGCCGAACAGATAAATAACTTATAACAAATAACCATTGTTTATAACTAGATAACAGTATTAAAACAGCTTTAGAACAAAAAACATACAAGCGTTTTTAAATGTAATTAAAGGTCTGAATTCTCCAACATTTCTTTGTACTAGTCATGATTGCAATGTACAGTAAGCACAGATTAATTATTTAAGTATTCAAGTTTATGCAAGATTCCGCTTTAACCTTACTACCTCCAGCCCTGGCAATAGCTGTTGCCATTTGGCGTAAAAATGCCACTTTAGCACTCATTAGCGGCTTGTTTTTATGTTTTCTTTTATTAGACAGTTGGAATCCCTTAAACGCGGGCATTGCAACAGTTGCTGAAATTGGCAATGTATTCAGCTCTACAGGCAACGCCCAAATTATTGCTTTTAGCTTGCTCATTGGTGCCTTAGTTGAACTCATGAGTCGCTCAGGTGCAGTACAAGGTTTCATCAACAACTTAGCAAATCTAAGTTTGGTTAAAACCAAACGTCAAGCAACATTGCTGCCAACCATAGTAGGTACGACCATATTTACCGATACCAATTTAAGCATGTTTTCCGGAGGTATGGCGTCACAAAAGTTGTTTGATCAGCACGGTATTAGTAGAGCCAAGCTAGCCTATTTGCTTGATTCAACGTGTTCGCCAATTAGTGTATTATTTCTAATTAATGGTTGGGGTGCATACCTATTAGGGTTACTAGATGGTTATAACCTAGAAGACCCTGTAAGTGTATTGCTTGGCACGTTAACCTATAACTTCTATGCCATTATTGCAGTATTACTTGCTTATTATACTGCTTATAGTGGCAAAGTTTATGGACCAATGGCTAAATGTGAAAGCCTTGCAACTGCAACAACACAGACGCAGTCCATTAAACCGGCAAAAGCCCGAGTAATGTGGATACCAATGATCAGCTTATTGGTACTAACGATAGTGTTACTTTGGATAACCGGCGACGGGGATATTCGTCGCGGTTCGGGCTCATTCTCAGTTTTAACTTCAATAGTAACTGCGCTCGCATTATTAATACTGATGATATTTTCATATAAATTATTAACAGTGAAAGAACTTGCCAACGGCTTTGTTAAGGGTATTAAAAATATGGCGCCAGCGGTTATCATTTTGGTGTTATCATTTGCTTTTGGTGATGCCATTAAAGCTCTTGGCACAGGTACTTATGTAAGTAGTTTGATAAGTGCTGACTTCCCACTGATTCTAATTGCACCGCTGATATTTTTAGCCGCGGGGATTATGGCATTTTCAACAGGTACATCTTGGGGTACATTCGCCCTACTCATACCTATTGCTGTTCCTATCGCATTAGACACTGGGTTGCCAGTTCCATTCCTAGTTGCTGCTGTGCTTAGTGGCGGTGTATTTGGCGATCACGCTTCACCGATTTCTGACTCTACCGTTGTCGCATCCATAGCCAGTGGTTGTGATCACTTTGAACATGTTAAAACTCAATTGCCATACTCCTTGTTTGCAGCAACATTAACTATTATAGGCTTTTTAATTGTTGGTGCTTCAGTTTAAAAATGAGCAAACAGCCTTATTCAATTGTATTTGAAAATACCGATTTCATCGTCGTCAACAAAGCTGAAAACATTAATTTTCATGATGAAGATGAGGTCGGTACAGGCCTGTTTAATATAGTTAAACAGGCTGGTAACTATAAAGAGCTATATCCCGTTCATCGCCTTGATAAAATGACTTCTGGGTTAGTGTTATTTGCCAAGACCAAACGTTGCGCAGCAGAGCTTGGTAAATTATTCGAACAACACAATATACAGAAATTTTATCTAGCCATCAGTAAAGACAAACCAAAGAAAAAGCAAGGTTGGATAAAAGGAGATATGGAAAAGAGTCGGCGTAGTAGTTGGCGCTTAGCTAGAACCATGACGAATCCGGCAATAACACAGTTTTTCTCTTACGGTTTAACCCCGAAAGTTAGGTTGTTTATAGTTCGGCCATTAAGCGGGAAGACCCACCAAATAAGAGTAGCGTTAAACAGTATCGGTAGCAGTATAGCGGGTGATCCTATTTATAACCCTAGTGACGTTTCAGATAGGGGTTACCTTCATGCTTTCGCATTGAAGTTTGAGTTGAACGATAAGCAATTCGAATTTACTCAATTACCCAATACCGGTGAGCACTTTCAAACTCAGCAATTTAATCAAACGTTGGAAAATATTGGCCAGCCCTGGTTATTGAACTGGCCAAAATAGCATTATTTATAACAGCAAGTTAGAACGCTAAACGTACACCTACACCTGCCATTTCTGATTCAATTTCATTATCGAACACTAAATATTCGGCATAGATGTCGACGGTATCGAGGATATCAATTGACATACCTACGCCACCAAAAGCTTCTTCACCATCATCACTATATTTTTCACCGTTAATAACGGTTTCACCTTCAACCATCGCCATGCCAACTTTGCCGTAAAGCTCTATAAATGGCCCAATAGGAAGGTATGCCACACCAGCTAGCGTGTATGCTTCGGCTTCAGACTCATAATCGTCACCGTTGGCCGACCCTGAAAAACTCCCCAAATCGTAATACCCGCCCTCTACAGAAAACATGAAAACATTGCTATCAACGAAATTATAACCGAGGAAAACAGCTGTTGCTTCTTCGTCATCATTGGACGGAACACCTTCCGTTTCAGATTTATAAGCACCCGCGCCAATGTATATATTGGCAAACGATGGTGCTGATAGAGTTAGCATAGATAGTGCAGCTATTGGTGCAAGAAAAGGTTTTTTTAATAATTTTTTCAACATTTTATGGTCCGTAAGTATTTTTATTTGCTCTCCATCAGTATGAGTTTTGGCATACAAATATTTAAGAGCAACTATGTAATGATTCGCAACCGATTGTAAAAAATGATGATTATTTAATCCCTATGATTTATTTAACCCAGTAAGTAATCTTTTATTGCCCGAAATTATCGATTCTGTCATCATTAACTCAAATTATTTGTTTCTAACAACATTAGGGCTTAAACAAAAATTTATGAAAATCAGTGAACGACAATTTCAGTATTTGAACACTATGGGTGTAAGCCTATGGCAAAGTCGACCTGAATTTTTTCATCATGAAAATAGAGCTCCCGCAGAAGATGATAGTGTTACTTTAGCCCCAACGGTTGATACGAATAACCTAACATCCAAAGACTCTGCCATTAGTAAAAAAGAACGTGGAAACGCACATGATTTTGATAATATCGAGCAATTTTTCACTCACCCATTGAGCGCAGATATACTCATGGTTTTAAACTGTGATAAATCAGATGTTTCACTAACAACTGAAGGTATTCAGCTTGATACCTTGTTATGGCACTTTAATAGTGCCGATAAATGTAGCTACCAAGAACAAACTCTTAATACGCCAAACCTTGCTAAGTTAACGAAAAGCGTGCCACTTAAATCAGCACTCTGGGCTTGTTTATGCAAGCATATAAATAACCGTAAAAATTAATATTTTTCATAACAGAGCAATCAATCCAAAATGACTAAACCAACGATTAACAATTTCACAAAAAATGATGTTGATGTTATTTACTCCGTTGAAACTGCCAGTAACCCATTTCCCTGGACTAAAAAAACACTGCTTAGTTGTATTGGTGGCAGATATATAACCAGGCAATTAGTTATTGGTGAAAAAGTGGTTGGTTTTTATGTCGGCGATTTGGTTATCGATGAATTTACCCTTATGGAAATTTGCGTACACCCAGAGTTTCAGGGAAAAGGTTATGGTCAACAGCTCCTGTCCGACTTTTTAGACACTGCAAAAACAAAGCACGTGGTTAAATGTCATTTAGAAGTACGAGCTAAAAACATTGCTGCGCAAATGCTATATATGAAAAATGGTTTTATCCAAGTACACCGCCGAACCGGTTACTACCCTGCAGCAGTAGGGTATGAGGATGCATTAGTGATGAGTTTGTCGCTATAAATCTTTTACTTTAAACGGTTAAAATAAACGTCAGATTAAATCCACAAAGATCGTATTTTAAATATATTCCCGCCTATTAAAAATTTTGTGATTAAAATCAGCCATAATTACTGCTTAAGCGCATCTATTTCTGTATAATACTGCGCTTTTATGCCTGTTTGTTTTCTAAACACAGACACATTACGATATTTATTAAGCAGCGAGTAATTGTAAAACATGACAATTCAACAGCAGGAAGTGAGCAAACGCAGAACTTTCGCCATTATCAGTCACCCGGATGCGGGTAAGACAACCATTACTGAAAAGGTATTACTTTTTGGTCAAGCTTTACAAAAAGCCGGTACCGTAAAGGGTAAAAAGTCTGGTCAACACGCCAAGTCTGACTGGATGGAAATGGAAAAAGACCGTGGTATTTCAATCACTACCTCGGTTATGCAATTTCCTTATCAAGATTGTTTAGTAAACCTGTTAGATACTCCTGGTCACGAAGACTTCTCGGAAGATACTTATCGTACGCTTACTGCAGTTGATTCATGTTTAATGGTTATCGACACCGCTAAAGGTGTAGAGGATCGTACCGTTAAATTAATGGAAGTAACTCGCCTTCGTGATACACCTATCATCACTTTTATGAATAAAATGGACCGTGATGTACGTGATCCAATTGAAGTAATGGATGAAGTTGAAGAAGTTTTAAAAATTAAATGTGCGCCAATTACCTGGCCAATTGGTATGGGTAAAGAATTTAAAGGCGTTTATAACCTGTTAACCGACGAAACCATTTTATACAAAACTGGTCAGGGTCATACGATTCAAGACAAAGTTATCATTAAAGGCCTAGACAACCCTGAACTAGACGTTGAAGTTGGTGCGTTTGCCGATGATTTACGTGAAGAGTTAGAGTTAGTATTAGGTGCTTGTCATGAGTTTAACCTAGAAGAATTTTTAGCTGGTGAGCTAACGCCTGTGTATTTTGGTACAGCGTTGGGTAACTTTGGTGTAGACCATATGCTTGATGGTTTAACCGAATGGGCACCTACCCCGCAACCTCGTGCAACAGATAAGCGCGAAGTTATTGCTGACGAAGAAAAGTTCTCAGGCTTCGTATTCAAAATTCAAGCGAATATGGATCCAAAACATCGTGACCGTATTGCATTTATGCGTATTTGTTCAGGTAGTTATACCAAAGGTATGAAAATGCGTCAGGTGCGTATTGGCAAAGACGTCAAAATTGCCGATGCAGTAACCTTTATGGCAGGTGATCGTTCTAATGTTGAAGAAGCCTTTGCCGGTGACATTATCGGTTTACATAATCACGGCTCAATCCAAATTGGTGATACCTTTACCGCCGGCGAAGAAATGAAGTTTAGTGGTATACCAAATTTTGCCCCGGAAATGTTCCGCCGTATTCGTTTGCGCGATCCATTAAAAGCCAAACAATTACAAAAAGGCTTAATCCAGCTCTCTGAAGAAGGTGCGGTGCAAGTATTTAGACCAATGAGCAACAATGACATGATTGTTGGTGCGGTTGGTGTACTGCAGTTTGAAGTTGTTGTACATCGACTTAAGAATGAATATAACGTAGATGCGTTATACGAGCCAATCTCTGTAGCAACTGCTCGCTGGGTAAATTGCGATGATGATAAAGTAATGGCTACCTTTGAGAAAAAAGCATACGATCATTTAGCCTTAGATGGCGGCGACAACCTTACCTACATTGCCCCTACGATGGTTAATTTAAGTTTAACTCAGGAACGCTATCCTGAAGTAAGTTTCCATAAAACCCGTGAACATTAATTAAAGATTTAGACAGAAGATAATATGAATATTCGTCAACTTTTAAATGAAAGAGTTAAAGCAGCAATGATCGCTGCCGGCCTACCTGAAGATACTAACCCTGCGGTAAGTGCTTCATCTCGCCCACAATTTGGTGATTATCAAGCTAATGGCGTTATGGGGGCAGCTAAAAAGCTTAAAACTAACCCGAGAGCTTTAGCACAACAGGTTGTTGATAACCTTGAAATCAGCGATATAGCTGAACATATTGAGTTAGCCGGTCCGGGGTTTATTAACATTCACTTAAACAATGCTTGGTTAGGTGAACAACTTGCTATTGCGGCAACTGATAAACATTTAAACGTGAGTCAAAATGCAACGCCGAAAACGGTGGTTGTGGACTACTCGGCTCCTAACCTAGCCAAAGAAATGCACGTAGGTCATTTACGCTCAACCATTATTGGTGATGCTGTTGTTCGTGCCTTAGAATTTCGTGGTGAAACAGTTATCCGTCAAAACCACATGGGTGATTGGGGCACACAATTTGGTATGTTACTTGCGCACTTGAGCGATAAACTTAACAGTAACGAAGTAGCAGAAACTGCGCTTGCCGATCTAGAAAACTTTTACCGTGAAGCAAAAATTCGTTTTGATGAAGAAGAAGGTTTTGCTGATAGGGCTCGTGACTTTGTTGTTAAGTTGCAAGGCGGCGACAATGAATGTTTAGTGTTATGGAAACAGTTTATTGATATTTCTATTCATCATTCTGAAGAGATTTATGACGCATTAAACGTTACCTTAACCCGTGATGACATTATGGGTGAAAGTGCTTATAACCCAGATTTACCAAACGTAATTGATGAATTAATGGCAAATGGCATTGCCGTTGAAGATCAAGGCGCAAAGGTTGTCTTCATTAAAGAGATGGCTAATAAAGATGGCGAGCCTTCAGTATTTATCGTACAAAAATCTGGTGGCGGCTACTTGTATGCAACTACTGATTTATCGGCATGTAGATACCGTAGTGGCGATTTGGGTGCAGATAGAATTATCATCTTTACCGATGCACGCCAGGCTCACCACTTCAAACAAGTAGAAGTAACTGCTCGCAACGCTGGTTTCTTGCCTGAAACCACTGCATACGATCATTGCCCGTTTGGGATGATGATGGGTAACGATGGCAAACCATTTAAAACACGTACCGGTGGAACAATTAAACTGGCAGAGTTACTTGAAGAAGCCGTTAGCCGTGCGACTGATTTAATGGCTGATAAAATTGCTGACTTCTCAGCGGAAGAACGTAGTGAGATAGCTCGCAAGGTTGGCATTGGTGCGGTTAAATACGCTGATTTATCGAAAAACCGTACGTCAGATTATATCTTTAACTGGAAGACCATGCTCAGTTTTGAAGGGGCAACAGCGCCTTACTTGCAATACGCATTTACTCGCGTACAAAGTATTTTCAGAAAGGCAGGCATTGCTGCCAACACAATTTCAGCAGAGATGATCATCAACGAGCCGCAAGAAAAAGCATTAGCGGTTAAGCTAATGCAGTTTGAAGAAGTACTCGATGCTGTAATTAGCGAATGTACACCGAACCTGTTATGTAATTACCTATACGAATTAGCGAGTCTTTATATGAGTTTCTACGAAGCTTGCCCAATTCTAAAAGACGATATTAACGAAGAGATTAAACTTTCTCGCTTACGCTTATGCCATGTAATAGCACGAACGCTTGAGCAAGGGTTAGAGCTGTTAGGTATCGAAGTAATGGAACGTATGTAAGGCTTTAACCTTTATATATTTCCAAAAAAGCCTGCTATGCAGGCTTTTTTATTTCTTCTAAGAAACAAGAATATTTTAAGATTTTTCTTTCATTTGTACAGGTATCTACTATGTATAGATATCGATACAAATCCATTCATTAAAAGTTACAATTTACACTTGTTAATATCTTGTAAAACATAGCTTTTATGGCATAGTTGTTCCGTAAAAATAACTAGAACTATCAAAGGAACGATATGAAAAATTTATTAATAACATCAACAATAATTGCCACTCTTTTATCTTCAACATTTGCTTATGCTGAATCTGTTGAAACAGCTGAAACATCTGAAACAAATGCGACCCAACAAGAAAAACAATGGAGCGTTGGCATTGGTAGCTATGCGCTAGTTATTGATGATGACGATTATGGGGATGATGAGTTTACAGGCCTCACGCTATCATCAACATATGCATTTTCAGATGAATTTGCAATGCGAGGCAGCTATTACTCATTAGAGCATGACGATTGGTCGGCGTTAGAAGTTACCGGTTTTGATATAGTCGGCTACTGGGGAACAGGGTTAATGTCTGAAGGTTTCAAAGCATACATCGGTGGTGGTATTTACCACGAGTCGTTAGAAGTTGAAAATCTAGACGAATCTTTCTCTGGTGCGCAACTTAATGGTGGTATCGGATATAACTGGGAGTCTGTTGCATTAGACTTGTCATTAGGTATTAGAACTGTAGGCGATTATGAAGATTTTGCGGAAGATAATGCAGACCTTACAGCGGTTACAAGCTCGCTAACAATATCTTACCGTTTCTAAAAATAGTTAAACGGTAGTTAAATGAAGGCCTGCATCTGCAGGCCTTTTTGTTATCAACTTTTTTGTTAAAGAATATTTGCTCGTTCAACGCCATAAGAGTAAAGTTAAATCATGTTTACTGATAGTCACTGCCATCTAGATTTTATTGAGTTTGACGCCTGTCGCGATGAACTTATACAACGCTGTGCAATACTAAACATCAATCGATTTATTGTTCCAGGTATTACCGCAAAACGTTGGCCGCGCGTGTTAGAGCTTTGCCAAAAATACTCAAATGCCTTGCCATGCTTAGGTTTACACCCTTGGTGGATTGCAAAGGCCACTGAAAACGATTTAATTCTGTTAGAGCAATTAATCAACCGACATGATCTGGCAGCTGTTGGCGAAATAGGCATAGATGGAGCGATAGACAATATAGAAAAACAAACTGATTATTTTGTTAAGCAATTACACATCGCTAAAAAACACAGCTTACCTGTCGTTGTTCATCATCGTAAGAGCCATCATTTAATAGTACCAGAGCTTAAAAAGGCAAGCCTTGAAAAAGGCGGTGTTATTCACGCATTTTCTGGCAGTTACCAACAAGCCAAAGCCTATATTGATATGGGCTTTAAACTCGGTATTGGCGGTACTATCACCTACCCTCGAGCAATTAAAACCATTAAAACAGTTAAAAAATTGCCGTTGGATAGCATTTTATTGGAAACAGACGCCCCTGCAATGCCACTTGAAGGTTTTCAGGGAGAGGTTAACTCACCTGAAAAAGTCGTAGATGTGTTTCAGCAGCTGTGCAGTATCAGAGAAGAGAGCCCTGAACTATTGCAACAAGCTATCGAACAAAACCTACAGCAACTATTTAAACTCGATTAAGACTGCTGTATACGTGTTTTAATTAAACTTTATTTTAGTTTGATTAGCCTAATACCTGTCTGTACATTGCTTTTAAATTTGGTTAATGCACTGATGTCTCTATATCTTTTAATTACCTAAATCCTTATTGATGATTTATGTTCTATGATCATATAAAGCCTTTAGCTATTTAACTTTCAACATAGCTAAGGCGAACTATATTAACTTTTAATGAGACTTTACATGGTTAACCCCAAGCTGTTTGTGCTTGTTTTTATATTAATATCCCCTCTGGCTTACAGTAATAATTTAGCTAGAGATATTTCTGCGACAGGCGATATTGAGAGCCAATCATTAATCATTCCTTATGGATTCTATAATGACAGTACCGAAGTTGCCGCAGCGATGGTGTTCATTAACAGTGGTTATTTTCAGCCACAAGCCGTGACCTTGTTTAATGTCTTTGCAGGAACAAACTCTACCTATTCGGTATTTGGCGCTCTCAAAGATTTTCAAGTAACAGCATTTGACCGTTTGTTCGTTGATACAACTTTGTTGGTCTCAAGTTGGGGAGAGTTAGATAGCTATCAAGCAGGCAATCCTGACTTTCCAGATGAGATAGCAGGCTCAATTGGTTCCGATAAAGATAACTTTATTGTTGCTAAAGGTGACGATAATTTCCTGCGCTTAACTTTTAAGTATTTACTGCCAATTGGTCATGGAAAAAAGGGAGCAATTCATCAGTTTAGAACCGACAGAGGCCTGTTGGTTCCAGGCTATGAGGCAGGAGGCGATCAATGGAACCCGATGACTTCAGGAAGAACATCATTTATTATTCAACCGTTTTATCGAGAACAAGATTTTGAAGATGATAATAATAATGAATTTTATAACATTACTTCAGGCATAAAGTTTGAGCTTGAATATGACAACTCAGATTGGTATGTAAACCCGACGAAAGGCAGTATTATGTCACTGTCTGTGGCACGCGACTGGGGAGCAGAAAAAGAGTCCTCTACGTGGACGTCTATCCAATTCGATTACAGTAAATTTATTTCTTTTGGTGGTAATGATAATGCAAGGCAAAGAACGTTAGGGTTTAACATTTGGACCAGTGATGTGCCCACATCAAATTCTTATCACTTAAAAGGTTATGAAAAGATTTTCCATAAAGCGCCACTTTTTGAGGGCTCTACGTTAGGTGGAATTGATCGCCAGCGCGGTTTTGCTACCAATCGGTTTCATGACCGTTCAGCAATTAATTATAGTGTCGAATATCGCTACACTCCTGTTAGTAATCCGTTTGTAGATATGCCTTTAATTGAAAAACTTGATATCCCCTTCTGGCAAATTGTCACGTTTACTGAAGTTGGCTCTGTTGCTGATAATTGGTCCATATCAGATTTACATCATAAAATGAAAGTATCGGTTGGCGCAGGGCTCAGAGTATCTGTGTCAGGGTTAATCATAAGAATTGATGCTGCAGGTTCAGAAGAAGGCGGTGAACTACAAATGTTCTTTGGTCATACATTTTAGTCAGTGTTTATGATAAAACTCAACAGCAATACAGCTAAAGATTCTATTCGTACTTCTCCTCAACTACCAAGCAACACATAGGTAATTACATATAAATCTCGCACATTTGGATAAATTTCGTCGATCACAGCTTTTAACTCTTCGAGACTCATATTTTCTTGATTAGCGTGAAATTCAGATAGCTCATCATAACGAATAGGCTGCACATCTTTGATAAGTATCTGGCAAAACCATCGCCTTGTTTCATAAGTTGAAACTTGAACAATTGTATTTGGTAAAAAGTTCTTTTCTGTTTTATCGCGAATTGTTATGGTTTTTGCACCAGATAAGATATCAACTTCAAAGCGCTCGAAGAACAATATATCGGCTAAGTACATCATTATTTCCTAAACGTTTTTGTGCTATTAAACAGGGTGTTTATATTGCAAACTCAACGGCTTTTTGGGCATGGATGGCCGTGGTATCAAGCAATGTTACTTCAGTATCTGTTTGCTTTACTAACATGCCTATTTCGGTACAACCAAGAATTACCGCTTCAGCCCCTTGGTTTGCTAATGATTGGATAATCTTCAAATAATGCTCCTTAGAAGCAGGAAGTACTTTTCCTAAGACAAGTTCTTTATAAATCACATTGTGAATAATCGCTCGTTCATCTGCATTAGGGGTAATTACGGTCAAACCAAATTGCTCGCTTAATCTGCCTTTATAAAAGTCTTGCTCCATTGTAAATGCTGTTCCAATTAGCCCTACCGTTTTAATGTTTTGCTGAACAAGCACCTCAGCTGTAGCATCGGCGATATGTAAAAGAGGTATGTTTATGGCAGCTTCAACTTGCGCTGCAACTTTATGCATTGTGTTTGTACAAATAAGTAAAACATCAGCCCCCGCAGATTCAACATTGGTCGCAGCTTTGATAAGTATTTCTGCTGTGCCTTGCCAATCACCGCGATGCTGTAACTTCTCAATGGGTGCAAAGTCAACACTGTACATTGCTATTTTGGCAGAGTGTAGTCCACCAAGTGCTTCTTTCACACCTTCATTTATCATTCGGTAATAGCCCGCAGAACTTTCCCAGCTCATACCGCCAAGCAGACCAATTGTTTTCATATTACCTCGATAAGATTTTTGTAAATTAACACGGTTAAATTACAAACAGGATTTAAGGTTGTTTGATAATACTTTAAAATAAAGTGAAAGATTAACCCCACAAATTTACTTTAATGCAGCCCACTCGTCTGCACTTGCTTTCGACTTTTGAAACTCCATCATCATTAACCACTTGCCCGATTTTTTCACAAACAACGCATCAAGATGTGCAATAAACACATCTTCTTTGCCATTAGAATCTATGGTTGCATAACGGAACATTCCAGATTCGTGAGCGGTTGTTTCATCATGAAATCGTTTTGATAGTTTGAATTCCAATGACACAGTCACTTTTCCAGCTTTGGTATCTTCAAACCCTTGTTTCCAACGTTTCATTGCGGTTGCAATTGGGTAGCTTGTATTTGAAAACCCACTGACCAATACGGCATCTTCATGATACGCTGCTTGATAAGCAATAAAGTCACCACTCATAACCGCACGCTCCATTTCTGCCCACGCAGCATCTAACTCAGCCAGCGTTTTTTCATTGGCAAAAACAGGAAAGGTTAAGCAACAAAAAAGAAGTGAACCAATGATACGTTTGACTGAGTTTAACGCTTTAAATTTATTCATTTGTTGCTGCTGCCTTGGTTGCTTTTGGTTTGCTTACTCGTAAACCTTGACGCGAAAAGCGATTAAAGCCTCGAGTTAATAAAAAGCCGGCAAAGACAGCAATAATCAGCATGATCCTAAACAGTTCAAATTGAGAATATATTTGTACCTGCATGGTATCAATCACCTGATCTTTAACCAGGTTTAAACGAATATAACCAATAAGTTTATCGGTGCGAATCTCTTTAATGAAGGGGACATATAAGTCGCTATTATCAATACTGCCCTGCTCAATACCAACCAAGGTACTAACTGAAGTACTGCGCTCAGATTCAGCGATAGTTTGACCTTGCGCATCATAAAGCCTTGCCTCGGTTACTAAATCAGAATCACTCAGCGATTGCACAAATGCTTGCAGTTGCTTTTTGTTTTTATTAACCAGTAGCACTTTACTGGTATTTACCGATTGCTCAAGGTACTGTTTTGCCACTGTATTGAAATGATTTTCAAGTAACTTTTCAGAATCATCCATCCCCATTATCGACAAATTTAAAATCATCAATAAAAGTATGATTGCTACGCCAATTTGCAGCAGTTTGTTATAAATAGATGTTACTTTTGGATATATTATTTCGTTTAGGTCTGTCATCTTTAAAAAAGGTCTAAGAAATAGTAGAAATCTATATACACTATAGTGGGTTATTTGCGATTATAGAATCACTTTTTTTCTATTACCAAAACACTCAAGTAGTAACACCATGACTTTGCCAACCTCTATTGAATTAACAACTTGCACACTTTCTCAGCCATTATCAGAAATAATATCTGATTTACCCGTACAACTTCCGATTCAACTTGACCTGCAAAGCTCGCAATTGTTGGCCAGCAGCTGCGATCGATTAGATGATAATGCAATCGAGTTAGTGGTTTTTAACGATCTTGCCATTGAGCACTTCATAAAGCTGCTTGCCTTGACTAAACAATCAACTTGCACATTAACGGCAATTAATGAACGTGCGGGCAAAACCAGTTACCGCTTTAATTTACAGGAAAATTGTTTATCTGCTAAAGCTGCAGTTAACGAATACGCATTAGCAAATAATTTTGAAGTGGCATTATTTAGTGAAGCTCCAAGCTTAGCTGAACCCGGTTTATTGGTTATGGATATGGACTCAACCACCATTAAAATTGAGTGTATCGATGAAATTGCCAAACTTGCAGGTGTTGGTGAACATGTGAGTGCAGTAACAGAGCGCGCCATGTTGGGTGAATTAGACTTTGCCGAAAGTCTACGCGAACGTGTTGGAACCCTGGCAGGGGCACCGGAAAGCATTTTAGCTGAAGTTGGCGAAAATTTACCATTAATGCATGGCTTAGAAGTGTTAATAAAAGCGCTACATCAACGCAATTGGAAAATAGCAGTTGCTTCTGGTGGGTTTACTTATTTTACTGAAATATTAAAAGCACAATTAGACCTTGATGCTACGCAAGCCAATGTATTAGAAATTGTTGATGGCAAACTTACCGGTAAGGTATTAGGGGATATTACCGACGCGCAAGTGAAAGCAGATACGCTTATTCGCTTAGCTGCAGAGTACAACATTGACACCAAGCAAACCGTCGCCATGGGCGATGGTGCAAATGACTTGGTAATGATGAGCGCAGCAAATTTAGGTGTCGCATTTGAAGCAAAGCCAGTGGTTTTACAACAAGCTAAAACCAGTATTAACTTCTCCGGACTCGATTGTTTATTACACTGGTTAAAATAATAACCGGTGTTATAGGTTACTTCCTCACAAAATTAAATTTCTGGCAAGGTTCTACTTGCCAGAATTAATGCTTACCAATATACTGTATATTCATACATACTTATTACAATATAAATAAAGATGGCGACAACTAAAACTAAAACAGCATTTGTTTGTAACGACTGTGGTGCCGACTTTCATCGTTGGATGGGGCAATGTTCAGAGTGTAAAGCTTGGAACACATTGGCTGAAATTAAAATATCTAACGCTAAAACCAAAACCAGTACTAACCGAACCTCTATATCAGGATATGCTGGTGTTAGTGGCGGCGGCTCAAAAAAGATTAATGAAGTAAAAGCCACTGAAGCCGAAAAACAACTTACCGGTATTGGTGAACTGGACAGGGTATTATGCGGCGGTGTAACAACCGGATCAGTAAATATAATATCTGGTGATCCTGGTGCAGGTAAAACCACCCTCTTATCAGATTTAGTTGCTCGAATGTCGCAAACAACAGCATCTTTGTACTGTACAGCTGAAGAATCACTGTCTCAATTTAAAAATAGAGTGCACCGTTTAAAGCTGGAATATAACGAAGATAACCTTTATTTATTATCGGAAACCAGCGTTGAAGCAATTATTGAAGAGCTGGAAGTAAAGCAAATAAAATTTGCTGTTATTGATTCAATTCAAGCCGTTGTTACCGACAACGCTAATGGTAGCCCAGGTTCACCATCTCAGGTTAAAAGTGCCGCTCAAGCATTAACCCAATATTGTAAGCAAAATAATGTGACCATGTTCATTATTGCTCATGTGAACAAAAATAATGAAATTGCCGGCCCACAGACTCTGGTTCATATTGTTGATGCACTATTACACATTGACACCAACGATGGTCAAATACGTACCTTAAGAGCCAATAAAAATCGCTTTGGTGATATTGATACCGTTGGTATATTTAAAATGTGTGAACGTGGCATGCTCAGTGTAGACAACCCTAGCGAGATATTTTTATCCGGATCAAGTACAGAGTCGCCCGGTTCATCAATCACCTGCATTCGCAAAGGTAACCGTAATCTACTGTTAGAAATACAGTGTTTAACCACTGAAACAGAAGCAGAATTCCCACAAAGGGTATGTGTTGGGTTAAACATGAACCGAATTAAAATGCTAACAGGCATTTTAAGAAAGCATACCAAAACAAAAATTTTCCATGATACGTTTTTTAATATTGTTGGAGGCCTAAAGATAGACGAATCGGAAACCTGTATAGACTTGGCCCTGGTAACAGCACTATTAAGTAGTTTGAACGATTTTGTCGTGCCAAGGACTACATGCATTATGGGAGAGTTGAGTTTAAATGGTGATGTTCGCCCCATAGACAGTGGTGTTCCTCGTGTTAAAGAAGCTGCGCAGCATGGGTTTAATGAGATATTTATTCCTTATCGTAATTACCATAAATCAATGGAAGGTCTGGGAGCAAAAGTAACCCCTGTTAAAACCATCCACGAATTAATTGAGTTAATAAAGTGAATAAAAATATAACCTTACAAATTAACTGCTGATTTATTGAATAAATATAGAATATAACTTCGACACAGCAGGGCTATACCGTTACACTATTCGGCAATTTTTTATCGTTACGCCCTTAGTGAACATGTTTATATTTTCTTCCTTAAAAAACTCTTTATTTATAGTTTGTGCGACTGTATTAGCCTTTACAGCCTCAGCCCAGGTACCATTTAACATTGATTCTGAAAATTCGCTTACCATTGAGCGAATTTATTCTGCGCCATCATTAAATGGTCCTACATCAAAACAGTTAAAGTATTCTCCTGACGGTACTACCGTTACTTATTTGAAAGCGAAAGAAACAGATAACAATCGTTTCGATCTTTGGCAATATAATATTGCCAATGCGCAACATGAGTTATTAGTTGATTCCGACAGCATTTTTTCAGGAAAAGAAGAATTAAGCGATGAAGAAAAAGCTCGCCGTGAACGACAAAGAGTGTATGGCAGCGGCATAATTGAATACGTATTATCAAATGACGGCAAGAAAATATTATTTCCAATTAATGGCGATCTTTATTTATTCACCTTAGAAACTAAAAAGTCTCGTCGTTTAACACTCGATCAAGCCTATGAAACGGATATTAAATTCTCCCCTAAAGATCGTTACGTTTCGTTCATTAAAGAGCAAAACATTTATATCATTGATTTAAACAATAACACCCAAACTCAGCTTACTGATGATGGTGCAGGTACTATTAAAAATGGTATGGCTGAATTTGTTGCTCAGGAAGAAATGGATAGGATGACCGGTTATTGGTGGTCTCCTAATGAAAAGCACATCGCTTTTTTGCGTATTGATGAAAAAAATGTAGAAACTGCGATCCGCAATGAAATTTACGCTGAAGAAGTGAAACTTTTTGAACAACGCTACCCTGCTACAGGTACTAACAATGTTGAAGTGTCTTTACGCAGTATAAAGCTAAATACAGAAAAAGTGACGACTTATAATTTAGGTAGTGATAAAGATATTTATATTGCTCGTGTAGACTGGTTACCTGATTCTAAAACGATAAGTTATCAATGGCAAAATCGATCTCAGCAAACCTTGAAATTAAACTTTCAAAGACTTAATGCTCGTCGACCTCGTACTGTAATTGAAGAAACATCAAACCATTGGATTAATTTAAATAACGATTTACGTTTTTTGAAAGACTCTAAGCAATTTATTTGGGCGTCTGAAAGAGATGGTTTTAAGCATTTGTATTTATACAATTATGACGGCGAATTAATCAGTCAATTAACGAAAGGTGACTGGGTGGTTGATAGATTAATAACCGTTGATGAAAAGCAAAACTGGTTATACTTTACTGGCCGTGCTGATACACCAATTGAAAAGCATTTGTATAAAGTGACATTAGACGGTAAATCGCCAGAGCACGTTACACGAATATCAAAAAGAAGTGGTTTTCACAAAATAGCGTTTGCCAATGACAAACAAAGCTACTTAGATAATTTTTCAAATCGAACTACCCCGCCGCAGTTAAGCTTGCATAAAGCCAATGGTAATCGCTTAACCTATTTAATTGAGAATACCATTGATGAAAACCACCCTGTCTTTCCATATCAGGATACCTTAGTAACACCTAAGTTTGGTTCAATTAAATCAGACGACGGCAGCACTGATTTATATTATAAGCTGTATACGCCTAAATCTTTGGCACCTGGTAAGAAATATCCGGTTATTGTTAATGTTTACGGTGGTCCACATGCACAAAGAGTGACAAATACTTGGGGCGGCGCAAATATGACTCAGTATATGGTTAACAACGGTTATGTTGTTTTCCAACTAGATAACCGAGGCTCTAATTATCGCGGTACTGAATTTGAGTTTGCTATCTACAAACATCTTGGCAGTGTTGAATTAGATGACCAAATCTCTGGGGTAAAATATTTACACACCCTGCCTTTTGTTGACAAAGAACGTATCGGAATATTTGGCCACAGCTATGGCGGTTACATGGCATTAATGGCTATGTTTAAAGCAGGTGATTATTTCACTGCTGGCGTTAGTGGAGCACCGGTTACCGACTGGATGTTATACGATACTCATTACACTGAACGCTATTTAGGTCATCCTGAAACAAACAAAGACGGTTATGAAGCCAGCTCAGTATTTCCATATGTAAAACAGTTTGATGACAAGAATAATTCATTGTTTTTATATCACGGCATGGCCGATGATAATGTGCTATTTACTAATACCACCAAGCTGATTAAAACGTTGCAAGATGAAAACAAAATATTTGAATTAATGACTTACCCTGGCAGTAAACATAGTATGCGAGGCAAAAAGGTTAAGACCCATTTGAATTATTCAATAATGAATTTCTTTGATCGTAAGCTGAAACAATAGAAACGAGAAAAAAAACATAGAAACGAGAAACGAAGAGCTGTGAATGTTTAGCCTTTACTGAACTTTCTCCTAGCTCTTCCTTGAACTAGTTTCAGGGTCTGCAGTTAAAACAATAAATCCTGAAACGAGTTCTGAAAAGGGAAACAGTACTTATTGATTTTAGTCTCTCGTTTCTAGTAATCTCGTTTCTGGTTTTCTAAGTTCTATTTACTCTTTTTCAAGTCGGTAATTAAGGTCTCCAACCAACGCTCTTCAGATATAAAGTTCCAGCCCCAATCTTTATACTTATCGCCAATACCGTTAGCCATAATTTCACCACTATCAGCCCCTTCGTGTACGGCAGCATCTACTTTATTTACCGAATATTCCACCATGTCGATAAACTCCATTAATCCTTTCATGTCTGTCAGCGTACCATGACCAGGGATTATCTTTACATCAGGTGAAAAGTGATTCGCTATTTTTTTGATATTAGCTAAATAACCTTTAACTGATCCACCTGCATTTAAGTCAATATAAGGAAAGCGTCCTTGAAAAAACAGATCGCCCATATGCAGCACATTGGCTTTTTTGAAATAAACTATAGAGTCTCCGTCTGTATGACCGTTTGGAAAATGCATGACTTGAATTTCTTCATCGCCTAAGTATATTGTCACGCCATGGTCATAGGTAACTACAGGTAAATCAACGCCTGATTTTTTGTTATCCTCTTTCACTCGTTTACGTACATTTTTATGAGCAAAAATAGGGGCTTGTTTACCAAAGTGACCATTGCCACCTGTATGATCGCCATGATAATGCGTATTAACAATATATTTTAACGGCACGGCTTTAATCGTTTTCATTGCAGCTTCAATTTTGGCAGCTAAGGGCGCAAATTGATCATCAATGAGTACCAAGCCTTCATCAGTTGCGAATACTCCAATATTACCGCCCGAGCCAGATAACATATAAACCCCACCCGCCACCGGTTGGGCATTGATTTTGATCTTAGAAAAATCTCGGGCAGCATGTGAAGGTAAACTCAAGCCAATAAGTAAAAGTACTAAAGCGGATATGTTTTTCATAATTTTATCTTTTTAATATTGAATGACAGTATTAATATGGCCAAAAAACAGTGAAAAATCAAAATTAGTGCTATTTTATTTAATAAAAATAGTACGTTACAAAGGCAGGCTTAATTGGGGAGTGTATAATTTTTTGGCTTGTTCCGGGGCAAAGCCTACTGTTAACCCAATTAGGCGAATTTTTTTACCATTGCCCCTTGAGACGGCTTCCTCGAGTAAAGGTTTAAACAAGTCGATATCTAAACTGCTTTGGCTTTGCTCTACTGTTGTTTGGGTAAAATCAGCGAATTTTATTTTAATACCTTGTTTTACAATTTCTAGATTTTCAATTTTATCCAGCCTTGTTAAAAACTTTGGCAACAATTCAGCAACAACCTTAAGACAACTGTTTACCTGCTCAATATCTTCACTAAGGGTCGTTTCTATCGCTAATGACTTTCTAATTCTGCTGGTTTCAACTTCTCGAGCATCAATACCAAAAGCTCTCTTAAAAATAACAGGGCCAAACTTTCCCATTATTTTTTCCATAGCTGCTGCGTCTGTCACCCTCACATCAGCACAAGTAAATAAGCCATGTGCATTTAACTTTTCTAAAGTCTTTGGTCCTACCCCAGGTATTTTTTTTAAGTCCAGCATATTTACAAAATCGCTTACTTGCTCTGGGGGCACAACACATTGGCCATTGGGCTTATTTTCATCGGAGGCAATTTTGGCAATAAATTTATTAGGTGCCACGCCAGCAGATGCCGTTAAATTGAGCTCTTGATATATTTCGGCTCTAATTTTTTCGGCAATTAACGTGGCGCTGCCATTACATTCAGTGCAGTCGGTGACATCTAGATAGGCTTCATCTAAAGAAAGCGGTTCAATTTTATCAGTATAACGAGCAAATATTTCACGGATATGGTTGGATGCCTCCTTATAGGCCGACATTCTTCCTGGCACTAGTTCAAGGTGAGGACATAACTGTAATGCTCGGCCAACAGGCATTGCTGAGCGTACGCCGTATTCTCGAGCAAGATAATTGCACGTAGCGGTAACACTTCGAGGCCCTTTACCTGCAATAGCGATTGGGATATTTGCTAAGCCGGGATTATCGCGCATTTCAACAGCGGCAAAAAAACAATCCATGTCGATATGAATAATTTTTCGCATAACTTAGCTCCCTCAACACAACCACTGTATATTAATACAGTTTACGTAACATTGCGTATCGATGCAATTAATATTCTGTTAAACTTTAGTCCATAAATTAAATGAATAAGATGTTGATGTACCAATATATAAAGTTACTTACCAAGCGACCACAAAAAACCTTTTTTAACGAATTCAGTCTTGAGTTTGAGCAATCGGCTATTGCAGATAAAAAAATTGCTAAATTTCGCGCTTTATACAACCTTGATACAGATATCGACTTACCG
The DNA here is from genome assembly GCF_031583575.1 of Thalassotalea nanhaiensis. Classification (NCBI taxonomy): domain Bacteria; kingdom Pseudomonadati; phylum Pseudomonadota; class Gammaproteobacteria; order Alteromonadales; family Colwelliaceae; genus Thalassotalea; species Thalassotalea nanhaiensis. The sequence continues at coordinate 3,201,221 of NZ_CP134146.1, forward strand.
ATAAGCTACGCTTTTATTGCTGGTTTCAACGCGTTAATTAAAACTTTTTCACATAAACACTTTGCTTTTTCACCACTAGGCTTAATTCATTTAAAAAGCGAGTTTGAAAAAACCTTTGAATTAGACTTTCAACAAGACTTTAAAATTATCAATAAAGTTAGGCAAGATCGTCGCCATCCAATGGGGAAGATTATTGTCATTGAAACACAGTTTTTTCAAAATGACCGCTGCTGCTTAATTAATAAAAACACGTTTTTAAAGAAACTTAAGTCCAATAAACGAGAACGAATTAGCAAACAACAAGCATTTATTGGTGACACTAATTTCATCTTAAATCATGCTAAAGCTCTTGCGTACGCGAAAGTAAGTAATGACTTTAACCCCATCCATATTAATAATAAATTAGCTAAGCTTTTCGGTTTACCCAATGCCATTATGCATGGTGGATTTTTAGCGCATCTGGTGCTCATTGAAAAAGGTGTTGAAACCAACAAAGTAAAATTCGATTTTAAAAAGCCTTGTGTTTTACCTTGTGCTGTAGGGATATTTTCGAATGATAAAGAGCATCACGTATTTTCTGCTAACGACCAATTGCATTTAAGCGTAAAGGTGGGGGAATAATCACAATACCTTATATTTAATTAACGGGATGAAGTGTGATTATGGTCTAATTGTAGGCGAGTAAAACGTTAGGTTTGCACTGACTAAGATATCATTAATACCCTGCACATTAAGTAAGTAAACTTTTCCGCGAACGATCTCTACCAGTCCTTGGCAGGCAAATTCTTTTAATACAGCATTAACTCTTGGCCTAGTTACATCGGCCAAGTTTGCAAGTTGCTGTTGGGTGATTGTAAGCATTGGCATTACCCCATTGATATCTGCTTGTTTTGAGGCTACATCTAATAAGGCAAAAGCTACTTTTATTGGAATTGAAAACTTTTGATTTAAAACCCCCTTTTGCACAAGAGGCAAAGTATTTTTCTTCAAAACAGAGAACATCAATTTATATATTTCTGGTTGTGTCTTGGTAAGTTCAACAAAGTTTGAATCGGTTACTTTTAAAAAAGTAGAGTCTTGTAAAAAGTCTGCATTTATTGATTCTTGCAAGCGATAGTCCATCAGCTTGCCATAATAAAGAAAATCCCCCTTGCCAAGTAACTTATAGGTGAAGTGATCAAAATCAGATGTACGAATTGAAATGATCACACTGCCCTCTAATAAATAAAACAATCCATCATTAGTCAAATCAGACGTTAAGTGATAATAGCCTTCATTACGAGTTAGTATCATTCCTGCTTGCACAATAGTTTGTTTAAACTCTTCACTTAGATCGCATGGCCAACGCACTTCTTTTAGTAATTCTGCAACTTTTACATTAGATATAGACAATTAATTACACTCTCAAACAATAAACATTAATTTAACAAACAGAAATGTCCCTATGGGAACATAACTCGATCGTAACTTGTTTAATAATAGCCCCATCAAAACACAACTCAATGTTTTTCAACAGCTATTTTCTACTGCGTTGTACAACATTGGCATACTTTAGAAAATTAGTTTTAAAAGGAACTAGCGATGAAAGTAAGAAATGTAAGTAAATTAGCGGCTCTAGTATCGGCAGCACTATTATCTACAACAGCAGTGATCCCAGCAGCTATGGCAGCTGGCGGCGGTAGCGCAGCACCTGCAATTAGCTTAAAGGCTGAAGCCGGGAATACCTTATTTACTAACGTTAATGTATTTAACGGTACAGATAACAAGCTATATAAAAACTTAAACGTTTTAGTTGAAGGCAACAAAGTTGTAGCAATCACAGAAAAAGATATCAAGACTAACAAAAATACGGTTGTTATTAACGGTGAAGGTAAAACGTTAATGCCAGGCCTTATCGATGGTCACGCCCATATTATGATCAACGCTCATTTTGACAGCGTTGAGAAAAACATGGACTTAACCGACATGGCTTACCGTGCAACAATCGTGACCGAGCGTTTCTTAATGGACGGTTTCACTACGGTTCGTGATATGGGTGGTCCAGCGTTTGGTTTAATGCGTAACATTAATGATGGCCATGTTATTGGTCCTCGTATCTTCCCATCTGGTACTTTCATTTCTCAAACATCTGGCCATGGTGATTTCCGTGACCGTAATGATGCAGGTTTTTCACCATCAACAACTGGTGACCTTTCAAACTTCGAAAGAATGGGCATTGGCGCTGTAGCGGATGGTAAAACAGAAGTATTAAAAGCAACTCGTACTAATTTACGTAACGGAGCTACACAAATTAAGATGATGGCTGGTGGTGGTGGTTCATCACGTTTTGATCCGATGGATACGACACAATTTTCTCAAGAAGAAACCTGTGCCATTGTTGAAACGGCTAAAGATTGGAACACATACGTTGCAGCACACGTATTTACCGACCGCGCGATGGATCGTTTAATGGATTGTGGCGTTAAATCATTTGAACATGGCTTCTTTATGAATGATGAAACAATGAAACGCATTTCAAAAGAAGGTGTTTATGTTGTGCCACAAATGTGGGGATTATCTCCAGATTTAGCGAAAAACCCGTTAATGCCTAAAGAAAAACTGCCTATGGTTGCCGTTCTTCAAGAAAAGTTTGGTGATTACGGTCAGCGCTTAATCGAAAATGACGTTAAAGTTGTATTTGCATCAGACTACGTTGGTGTGCATGAAGATGCAGAGCGTGCTCGTCGTTATGAAATCTGGTGGCGTGGTCAATCTTTTGGCGATAACTTTGAAGTGTTAAAGCAAATGACTTCAACTGCTGGTGAGTTAATGGCTATGTCAGGTCCTCGTAACCCATATTTAGATGCTGGTAAACTAGGTGTTGTTGAAGTAGGTGCTGCTGCAGATTTACTTTTAGTTGACGGTAACCCTCTTAAAGATTTAGGTGTTATTGGCGCAACTAACAAGTGGTTTGATGCAGATCCAGAGTACAAACAAATTGATACACTAAACGTTATCATGAAAGATGGTGTAATCTATAAAAACACAATAAAGTAATTTTAAGATTATTTTTTAACATTAAAACAGCGACTTAGGTCGCTGTTTTTTTTGGGTTTTAATTCTTAGTAATTAGAAAAATACTTAGTAGATTCATCATTAATGGTCTATAAATATTAGTAACTAAAATAATTTGGTATTTAATATGCGCCAACTGACTTTTTTTAAAACTACTCTAGCTGCTAGCTTTTCTTTGCTATTACTGTTGGGCTGTACCAATACGCCATCAACGGTAGATTATGATACCGAAACCAACTTCGGCCAATTCAGCTCATATCAATTAGCCGATACTACGGCTGATACCTCTGCCCCTAGCGATGAGATTACAAGTGAACGAATTAAAGAAGCCGTTATTGCTCAGTTAACACAAAAGTCTTTATCTTTGGTTGAACAAGATGGTGATTTACAGGTGAATTATTTTACTACCCTGGAACAACGTGAAAAAAAATCTTCATTTAGCATTGGTATAGGTGGCTCAAACCACAGCAGTAACTCATCGACCGGTGTCGGCGTAGGCACAACCATTCCTTTAGATTCAAAATTTAATACTTACATTCAAATAACTATTGATATGAACCACCAAGGAAAGCTTATTTGGCGAGGTTTTGATGGCTTTGAAGCTGAGCAGGATATTAGCCCAGAAGATAAACAAAAAGGCATTAATGAAGTTGTCGCTAAAGTACTGGCTAATTATCCCCCCAAAAAATAACCTTGCGCTAATTTGACTGTCACGCATTTAGTAAAATCATATAACCAATTGATATAACCTTATAAGCCAATAAGGTTTATTATTATAAGCATAATTATTGTTGATTGGTGGTTTATGACTGTGGCAAACATTGGGATTAATTTAACATCCATAAAAAACTCAGCTCTTTGGGCAAGAATAGTATTTTCGTCACTATTTGTGGCGTCATTATGCGCAGCCTTAATATGTGCCTACTTGGGTGAAACAAACATTAGTGTTATTGCTATTGCTCTTTTACTGGGTTCGGCTCATGGAGTTTATTCAGCAGAAAAAATTCGTAAAGGAATTGGCTTTAACAAATACAGTGAGCAAGTAGAGAGCCTACATAGAGATAGGTAGTTCTTGGTTAATTCATCCATGAGTTAACAGAATGAAAAAGGGAGCATATTGCTCCCTTTTCTATGAAATTGGTTTCTTGTGCTTAAATGTTTTTCACATCTATAGCATTTTCTTTCAAAGCGGCTTTACGTTCACGCTCTTTGCGCTTTTCACAAGGATTATCGCAGTTACACGCTTTATCAATACCGATACTGCCTAAACCACCACAACTACCTGCTAACGTTTTTTGTTGGATAACATAACCAATCGCCATTGCTAAAAACATAACAATGAAAAAACCAAAGGTTAATAAAAATATATTCATTTAAAATCTCTTTCTTTTTACTACATGGAGCCCCGCCTACGTGGGGATGACAATAGTCGCTTTCTGCTTTTACTTAGGTTTAGCAACTAACCGCATAAATTGCTCGGTAGATTGTTCGCTAAAGCCGTTTTCAGTTTTGCTAATTAAAAACACCGCCAAGTTATTTGCCTTGGCAAATTCAAAGCCTTTTTCAGGTCCCATCACTTCAATCGCCGTTGCGAGTCCATCGGCAGTCATTGATGATGGATGTACGACAGTTACCGATACAAGTTTATGGTTTATCGGCCAACCTGTCTTTGGATCTATAGTATGAGAATAGCGGACCCCATTATCTTCAAAATAGTTTCGATAATCACCAGAAGTTGCCACTGCATTATCGCCGGGTATTATAGCCTTTTGTACGGCTCTTGTCCCAGAAATAGGTTTTTCCACAGCAATGACCCAATCGTCACCATCAGTCTTTTGACCACCAACGCGCATTTCTCCACCAATATCAACAATATAATTGTTGATATCATACTGCTCAAGCAACTCAGCAACCTTGTCTACAGCAAAGCCTTTCGCTATTGCAGATAGATCAACATAAACATTGGCATCACTTTTTGATAATAATCGATTTTCAAGATTTAATTTATCAATACCAATGTGTTGCTTGGTAGCGAGGATTAACTCCTGCGAAGGAACCTTCTCTGCGCGTTTTTCAGGGCCAAAACTCCATAGATTAACCAATGGACCAATAGTGACATCTAATGTGTTTTCTGTGAGTTCTGCTAATCGAATTGATTCTGTTAATACTTGATTTAATTCTACTGATATTTGGCGAGCATCATTACCTTGATATTGATTGAATTTCGATAACTCAGAGTTTTTGTCATAGGTAGACATTTGTGCATTGATTTTTTTTAATAAATCATCAACTTTCTGGGCTAATTGAATTTCTTCAACGTGCTGCTTTTTACCAATTAACTTAACGCTATATACGATTGGCCCCATGGTATAGCCGGTTAACTGTAATTCTTGCAGCTCAGTTTCACTATCAATAACAGGTTCAGAGCAGGCTGTTATAAGCAACAAAGAAATAACGAAAAGAGCATTAGATATTTTTGATAAAAACATAGATGGAAACAAGTAGTAAATTTGCGCGAATTATAAACTAAAGTGCATTGGGTGTCAGGATTGAAAATTGATATTTTTTAAATTTATAGCTCCACCTTGGTTCCCCGCCTTCGCGGGGATGACAGTTTTGCAACCTTATCAACTATGCTTTAGGTGTCAGCAAAAACAAATTTAATGCCATCCATGGCAATTTGCTTACATTTATCCCTGAATGTAAAAAAGACGACCGAAGTCGTCTTTTAAAATCTACATATCATTAATATTAGTTTATTGATTCGGATTTAAGTCTGTTAATCAAGGCAGAAGCGCGGAGCCTAGTTTACTAGGTGAGCACTTCTAACGCAGAGTAACTGCTTAAAGACTATCAAGAAGTAATATTAACCACCGAAGTCGTCAAGTAAGATGTTCTCATCTTCTACGCCTAAATCTTTAAGCATACCGACAACTGCCGCGTTCATCATTGGTGGACCACACATGTAGTACTCACAATCTTCTGGCGCTTCGTGGTCTTTCAGGTAGTTTTCATAAAGTACATTATGAATGAAACCTGTCATACCATCCCAGTTGTCTTCTGGTTGTGGATCAGAAAGTGCCACATGCCAGTCGAAGTTATCATTATCAGCGGCTAAGCCGTTGTAATCATCTTCATAGAACATTTCACGCTTAGAACGAGCACCATACCAGAAGCTCATTTTACGTTTTGATTTAAGACGCTTAAGTTGGTCAAAAATGTGTGAACGCATTGGCGCCATACCAGCACCACCACCGATAAATACCATTTCGTTGTCAGTGTCTTTAGCGAAGAACTCACCAAATGGACCTGAAATAGTAACTTTATCGCCAGCTTTTAAGCTAAAGATGTATGAAGACATTTTACCTGCAGGTAAGTGTAAACGTCCTGGAGGCGGCGTAGCAATACGCACGTTAAGCATAATAATGCCTTCTTCTTCAGGGTAGTTCGCCATTGAGTAAGCACGTAATGTGTCTTCTTCAACTTTTGATTCTACATCGAAGAAACCAAAATGGTTCCAGTCGCCACGATACTGTTCGTCAATATCGAAGTCTGAGTATTTAACGTGATGCGCAGGGGCTTCAATTTGAATATAACCACCTGCACGGAACGGCACAGACTCGCCATTAGGAATTTGCAGCTTAAGTTCTTTAATGAACGTTGCTTTGTTATCGTTAGAGATAACTTCACATTCCCACTGTTGAACACCGAAGATTTCATCTTCAAGTTCAATTTCCATGTCTTGTTTTACCGCAACTTGACATGCTAAACGACAGCCTGCTTTAGCTTCACGCTTGGTAATGTGACCTTCTTCTGTAGGAAGAATATCGCCACCACCAGAATGCACGTCTACACGACACTGGCCACAAGTACCACCACCACCACAGGCAGACGGTACAAAAATACCTTGGTCAGCTAATGCACCAAGAAGTTTGCCACCCGCAGCAGTTGTTACTGCTTTTTCAGGGTCGCCATTAATCGAAATAGTTACATCACCTTCGGCTACTAACTTAGACTTAGCAAATAAAATCACTAACACTAAAGCAACAACGATAGCGGTAAACATGCCTACGCCGAGAATTATTTCTTGCATAGTATTTTCCTTTGTACTTCGAGCCTAACCAGCTTCACACCAGTTAAGCTACATTAACCTTATAACGAAATACCACCGAAAGACAGAAAGCCAAAAGCCATCAGTCCTGAGGTAATAAACGTAATACCTAAACCTTTCAAACCATCTGGTACATCTGAGTACTTCATTTTCTCACGTAAACCCGCAAGTAAAACAATCGCTAATGCCCAACCAATGCCTGAACCAATACCGTAAACCACTGACTCACCTAAAGTAAGGTTTTTAGCAACCATGAAAGACACAGCACCAAAAATTGCACAGTTAACAGTAATAAGCGGTAAGAAAATACCTAACGCCTGGTATAACGCAGGGAAGAATTTATCCAGTACCATTTCTAATATTTGTACCAATGCCGCGATAACGCCGATAAAGGTAATAAAAGAAAGGAAGCTAAGATCAATAGATTCTTTCGGGTCTGTAATGCCCATAATCCCATCTAATGCGCCAGGAGCTAGAATTGATTGATAGATGATTTGGTTAGCAGGTACAGCGATACCTAAAACCACAACAACGGCAACACCTAAACCAATAGCAGTATCTACTTTCTTAGAAACAGCTAAGAAGGTACACATACCTAAGAAAAACATTAAGGCGATGTTTTCAATGAAAATCGCTTTAATTAATATAGCTAAATAATGTTCCATCGAATTAATCCTTCTCTACTTGTTCAGGTTTGAACTGGCGAATAGCCCAGATAATTAAACCAATGATGAAGAATGAACTAAACGGTAATACTAAAAGACCGTTAGCCTGATACCAGCCACCATTTTGAACTAATGGCAAGATTTCGATACCAAATAACGTACCAAAGCCAAACAGTTCACGGAAGAAAGCTACGGTCAGTAGGATGAAGCCATAACCTAAACCATTACCAATACCGTCCATAAAGCTAACCACTGGCTTTTCTTTCATAGCAAAAGCTTCGGCGCGGCCCATAACGATACAGTTAGTAATAATTAGACCAACGAAAACCGCTAACTCTTTTGATAACTGATAAGAGAAGGCTTTTAACACCTGATCTACCACGATAACTAAAGACGCAATAATCGCCATTTGCACGATAATACGAACACTAGATGGAATGTGATTACGAATAATCGAAATAAATAAGTTTGAAAATGCTGTTACAAAAACAACCGCTAATGTCATTACTAATGCATTGGCCATTGAGCTTGTAACTGCTAATGCAGAACAAATACCAAGTACTTGTAAAGCAATAGGGTTATTGTCAACGATTGGTTGCGTTAACACCTTTTTAGCTGAAGTATCGCTCATTAGTTAAGCCCCTTTTCACGTAAGTTAGCAATGTATGGACCGTAGCCCTCTTCGCCTAACCAGAAGTGTATTGTTTTCTCAACACCAACACTTGTTAGTGTTGCGCCAGATAAACCGTCGACACCGTGGATATCACCTTTCTTAGCGTTACCTTTAACGATACGAATAGCAATATCACCTTGCTCGTCATACATTTTTTTACCAGGCCATAACGCTTTCCAGTTCGGGTTCATAACTTCTGCGCCTAAGCCAGGAGTTTCCTTATGATCAGAGTAAACAACAGATTTAACAGTGTTAACATCTTCTTCTAAGCCGATGAAACCGTACATTAAGTCCCAAAGACCAGAACCAACGATTGGTAAGATAACGGTATCTACAGTGCCTGCACCGTTTCTTACTAGGTAAACAACAGCGCTGTTTGCACGGCGGTTGATACCAGCAATGTCGCTAGCAGGCTTGATTGATTTAGTCACATCTCGAGCATCACGACGCTCTTCAAACATATCAGGGTTACCATCAATGTATTCACCTGTGTCTAAGTTAATCATTTTTGCGGTAACAAATTTATTGTAAGTCGCAACAATGCCATCTTTTTCGCCAAGTTCTAATAAACCAGCGGCTTCTAAGATTTTTGTTTGTTGATCAAGTAATTTGTTTGCTACTTGTCTATCTTTTAGGCCTACGGCCGAAACAGAAACTAAGGCTGCACAGACTAAACATACTGCAACAACGAAACCAAGGGTTCCTAAAAAGCTTTCTTTTTTACTAGCCACGTGCAAGTCTCCTTTTAACATTCGATTTAACTACGAAGTAATCGAATAATGGCGCAAACAAGTTGGCAAATAATATTGCTAACATCATACCTTCAGGGAAAGCAGGATTAACAACACGTACTAGTACAACCATAACGCCAACTAGGGCACCAAAGAAATACTTACCAGTGTTAGTAAATGATGCCGAAACTGGGTCAGTTGCCATAAACATCATACCAAAGGCAAAACCACCAACAACTAAATGCCAGTACCAAGGCATAGCAAACATAGCGTTTGTTTCGCTGCCGATAGCGTTAAATAAGAATGCAGTTGCAACCATACCACCGAACACGCCTAACACGATGCGCCAAGAGGCAATGCCTTTATAAAGGATATATGCACCACCTAGTAGAATAGCGAATGTTGATACTTCACCAACAGAACCAGGAATAAAGCCCCAGAATGCATTCCACCAATCAGCATTGATTGAGTAATCTACAGTGCCAGCCAAAGCAGCACTTAACGGTGTAGCGCCAGAGAAGCCATCAACAGCAACCCAAACTGCATCACCTGAAATTTCTGCAGGGTAAGCAAAGAATAAGAACGCACGACCAGCTAATGCCGGGTTTAAGAAGTTCTTACCTGTACCACCAAAGATCTCTTTTGCAATTACAACACCAAAGGTAATACCTAAAGCAACTTGCCATAACGGAATTGACGCCGGCAGTATTAGTGCAAAAAGAATAGATGAAACGAAGAAGCCTTCATTTACTTCATGCTTACGAACAGCAGCAAAAAGAACTTCCCAAAAACCACCAACAATAAATGTTACGGCATAAATTGGAATGAAGAACATTGCTCCGTAGAACATTTGCATAAATATGCTAGCACCTTCGCCTAAGCTACCACCAAGAGCGGTAAATAAGTTAGCCTGCCAAACATCAGGAACAGCAAAACCAGCAGCTAATGCTTCATTTGCTTGGAAACCAATGTTGTACATACCCCAGAACATAGCCGGGAATACAGCCAACCAAACAGTGATCATAATACGTTTAAGATCAATACTGTCACGGATATGCGTTTTACCCTTAGTTACGTAACCAGGAGTAAATAAGCCCGTAGCAACGGCTTCGTATAATGCGAACCATTTCTCGTGCTTGCCGCCTTTTTCAAAATGCGGCTCGATATCTTCAATAAACTTTTTCAAGCCCATGTCTAACCTTCCTTTTCAATAGTGGTTAGGCAATCACGAAGGATAACGCCATAATCAGTTTTACCAGGACATACGAATGTACATAGTGCTAAATCTTCTTCGTCTAGCTCTAATGCACCTAACTGCTGAGCACCATCGGTGTCGCCAGAAGCTAAGTCACGTAATAACAAGGTAGGTAAAATATCTAACGGCATAACGCGTTCATAGTTTCCAATTGGAACCATGGCACGAGCACTACCATTAGTCGTAGTAGTCATGTTGAACAATTTGTTACGGAAAAAGTGCGACATATACGCACGAGTAACAGAAAACATGTTCGGACCTGGGTACATATAGCCGATAAATTCTTTCTCGCGGCCTTCACTCAACGCACTTACTTGTACTTGGTAACGACCAAGATAAGCGTGAACGCCTTGAGCAGTAGCACCTTGTAGAGGAGAACCGGCAATAACACGTACTTCACCACTTGCTAATTCGCCAGTAGTTAAATCAGTTGTGTTTGCACCAAGTACGGTACGAACTAAACGAGGTTGCTTAACGGCAGGACCGGCAAGCGACACAACACGGTTAGTGTCTAATTTACCTGTGGTAAATAACGTACCAAAAGCAATAACATCCTGATAACCAACATGCCATACAACTTTCTCAGCAGAAACTGGAGATAAGAAGTGAATGTGAGTACCAACTAAACCTGCAGGATGTTTACCAGCAAATTCATTTACTGTTGCGTTACCTGTTGGAATGTTTGCACCAGGCGCTTTAGAAACAAATACGTTTCCTGAAGTTAATTGAGCTAAAACAGCTAAACCGTTGGTAAACGCTTCGCTTTGCTCATTGATAATCACTTCTGGGTTAGCGGCTAAAGGATTGGTATCCATTGCGCTAACAAAAATGTCTCTAGCTTCGCTACCTAAAGCAGGAACTTTGCTAAATGGGCGGGTACGCAATGCTGTCCACAAACCTGAGTTAACTAGGTTAGCTTCTACATCTTCACGAGATAAAGATGAGATTTGATCAGCTGAATATGCGTTGAATGTTTCTTCATCGTCGCCATTAACTTCAATAACAACAGATTGTAAAACACGTTTTTCACCGCGATTGATTTCTTTTACAACACCGGCTGCAGAGGCTGTGAATTTAACGCCTGGATTCTTTTTATCTTCAAAAAGAACCTGACCTTTTTTAACGCTGTCACCTGCTTTTACAAACATGGTTGGGCGCATACCCACAAACTCTTCACCTAATGTTGCAACAGTATTGATGGTCGAACCATCATGGATTACTTGCTGGGGAACACCTGTTACAGGAATATCCAGACCTTTTTTGATTGTAATCATAAACACATGCACTACTTTTTGACGGGAGTATTTAAAATTAATAGCCCTGATTATAAGCGGTTATTAATCCAGTGTTTCTTGAATGATAAGCAACTAAAATATCAGCTGTTTACAAACAAGAGCTCTAAGTTAAATTTTCTGGCGCGGATTTTAACATAAATAGCCTTATGATTTCTATGGACAGGGACACATTTAATAACAAATTAATTAAAAATACTTAAAAGCACATATAGGCGATTCAATTATCCAATAAAAACAATAGCTAAATCATTGTAAATAGCAAATTTGAAATGCATTAATCAGGAGAAAAAAGGTAAAAAAAACCCCTGCTAATGCAGGGGTTCGACTAAAGTTTAATAAATCAGCTTAAATTAAACTAGATTGTTTATTTCGGCTAATGGACTTACATCAGCATCGTAATCAACGCCGTCAACTTCAAAACCGAATAATTTTAAGAATTCGTGATGGTAACCAGTGTAATCGGTAAGCTCATCAATCGTATCAGTATCAACGCTATCCCAAATAGTTTGCACTCGGTCTTGCACGTCATCTTCTAATTCTTTTAGGTTTTGCATCAAACGGTTATGTTCACCAATTGAACGTTCTGTACTGTAAAGATTGTCACGGAACAAACCTTGAATTTGGTGAATAGGGTTTTCTTGAGTACCGTCTGCTTTCATCACTTTAAACAAGCTAGAAATATAAAGTGGCATAATTGGAATTGCCGAACTCGCTTGCGTTACAACGGCATTTAAAGACGTTACAAATGCTTCGCCGTTAAGGTGGTTGGTAACTTTACGAATTTCAGATGCTGCACGATCTAAATCTTCTTTCGCACGGCCAATTGTCGCTTTACCATATAATGGCCAAGTTAACTTCTTACCAATGTAGGTGTAAGCAACAGTTTTAACGTTATCTGCTAATACGCCAGCGTCGTTAAGAGCATTCATCCAAAGCTCCCAATCTTCACCGCCCATAACTTTAATGGTACCTGCAATCTCTTCTTCAGTAGCAGGTTCAACCGCAACTTCTTCGATTACACGCTTAGAAGTGTTTAAGCTTTTAGTCGTAAAACCATTACCAATTGGCTTAAGCGCTGATGAATACACTTCACCAGTAACTGGGTCAGTACGGCGCGGAGACGCTAAAGAATAAACAACTAAATCAATTTGACCTAAATCGGCTTTAATTGTTTCAATGGTTTGTGCTTTGATTTCATTAGAAAAGGCATCGCCATTAATGTTTTTTGAATAAACACCTGCTTCATCAGCCGCTTTTTGAAACGCTGCAGTGTTATACCAACCGGCTGAACCAGTACGCTTTTCAGAAGGCTCTTTTTCAAAAAACACACCTAATGTGCTTGCACCATTACCAAAAGTGGCGGTAATTCTTGAAGCTAGACCGTAACCTGTCGATGCACCAATAACTAATACGTTTTTTGGTTTAACATCAGCTTGTGGTTGCGATTTTACGTAATCAATTTGTTCATTAACGTGCTGAGCACAACCTACTGGATGAGCGTTTGTACAAATAAATCCACGTACTTTTGGTTTGATAACCATAATAAAACCTTAATTTTTCTTAATTTATGTTTAACACCGTATTAATAGCAACTCATTACTGTCAATACCGTGTTGAAAAGTTAACTGGCGCTATTGTAGCAACTTTTACTTGCTATGAGGTCAGAGCAGCCAGTTTTTTAACTATTTATTTATTAACATTCAAAATAGTGTGGTTATTGGCGGTTTTCAAGGTACGCTTGTTCGGTAATTTTATGATAAGCACGAATATCATCATAAAATGCTTTATATGAAGACCAAACTTCAGCAACCGATGGCTCGTTCGCCGCCATCTCTTCAATAACTTGCGCTGTTGTTGCCTTAAGTTTAGCCATAACCTCAGGTGGGAATGTACGAACCTGAACACCATGCTTTTCTTCTAATACTTTTAAAGCTGAGCTGTTTCTAGCGGTATATTCACTTAACATGTCATCATTTACTGCACGTGTTGCTACTTTAACAATTTCTTGTAAATCTTCAGGTAACGCTGCAAAGGCTTTTTCATTGATTAAAAACTCGAGCGTTGCAGTAGGCTCTTGCCAACCTGAAGAGTAGTAGTATTTTGCCGCTTTATAAAAGCCAAATGATAAGTCATTGTATGGCCCTACCCATTCAGAAGCATCTAGTGCACCACTTTGTAATGATGAGAATATTTCGCCGCCAGGCATATTAATAGGAACTGCGCCGGCTCTGCTCATCACTTCACCACCAATACCACCGATACGCATTTTAAGACCGCTTAAGTCATCAATTGAGTTAATTTCTTTATTGAACCAACCGGCAAATTGTAAGCCAGAATTACCGCCAACCATAGGGATAATACCAAATGGCTTATACAGTTTTTGCCACAGTTCTAAACCGCCGCCGTACTGTAGCCAAGCGTTAGTTTCTGTCGCATTCATACCAAACGGTACTGCGGCAAAGAATGATGCGGCAGGTATTTTACCTTTCCAGTAATAAGCACCGCTATGGCCCATTTGGGCAGTACCTGCGGAAACAGTATCGAATACTTCAAAACCAGGAACCAGCTCACCGGCGCCATATACTTTTATTTTTAAACGCCCCGCACTCATTTTTTCAACTTGCTTGGCGAACGTTTCCGGTGCGCGACCTAAGCCAGGAAAGTTCTTTGGCCAAGACGTTACCAACTTCCACTCAAATGTTTGCTGCTGTGTAGCTGCCTGTTTTGAGTCTTGCTGTTTGTCACCACATGCTGACAGGCAAATCACTGAGAATAAGATTGCGCTTAATTTAATAATTGATTTCATTGTTTACTCATAATCCATTTTGTTTTTAATTTTGTATTTTACTTTTAACGTTCAATTTATTGGGTTAATAGTTAACCATATATTTTAGTTGGTAGCCACGTAACTAATTCAGGCCAAATAGCTAACGCCAATAACAGCATAATTTGCATGATGATAAAAGGAATAACCCCTTTATAAATCTTGATTGTTTTAATCGATTTATCAGCGACGCCGCGTAAATAAAATAATGCGAAGCCAAATGGCGGTGTTAAAAATGACGTTTGTAAATTTACTGCGATCATAATTCCGAGCCAAATTGGGTTAATGTCCATCATAAAAAGAATAGGCGCAACAATTGGCACAACAACAAAGGTGATCTCAATAAAATCAAGAATAAAACCTAATAGAAAAATAACCAACATCACCAATAATGTTGCAGTTATAGCACCACCGGGTAATTGACTGAAGAAATCTTGAATAAGCTCTTCGCCGCCAAGCCCCCTGAACACTAATGAGAATAAACTCGCACCAATTAAAATCAAGAAAACCATAGAGGTCACTTTAACTGTACTGTCCATTACTATTTTCAAATTAGTAATATTCAACTGACCATTAATTGCGGCGAGAATCAAAGCGCCAAAAGCCCCTACGCCAGCAGCTTCTGTTGGGGTAGCAAATCCGGCTAAAATCGAGCCTAAAACCACTACCATCAGGGTAAGTGGAGGAAACAACGACTTCAGTAATAAACCAAAACTAATCGCCGGTTGATCGTCATAGGATACTGGCGGTACTTTTTCCGGTTTAACTACTGCCATATATATTGAATAGCTAATATACAAGCCAACTAAAATCATTCCGGGAACCACTGCGCCGGCAAATAAATCACCTACGCTAATGGTATCTGGGTTGTAATTACCGAGTTTCAGTTGTGCTAACTGATAAGAGTTTGATAACACATCGCCTAATAAAACCAGCGCAATTGAAGGTGGAATAATTTGCCCTAAGGTACCTGTAGCACAAATGATCCCTGTAGCAAAAGATTGATCGTAACCACGTTTGATCATCGTAGGTAATGATAACAGCCCCATCGTTACCACCGTTGCGCCAACAATTCCGGTACTCGCAGCTAGCAGCATACCAACAATAGTTACTGAAATAGCCAAGCCGCCGCGGAACCGGCCAAACAATTGCGCCATGGTGGATAATAAATCTTCCGCTATTTTTGCTCGCTCTAATACACAGCCCATAAATACAAATAAAGGCACTGCGAGTAGCGTTTGATTACTTAAAATACCGTAATAGCGAGAAGGTAAAGCAGATAAAAACGAACTATCGAAATAGCCCATAACACTGGCAATACCAGCGAAAACAAGCGCGGTACCGGCTAATGAGAATGCAACTGGATAACCGAGCAGCAACACCAAACAAATACAGACAAACATTACTAAAGATAAATATTCCATTATTCATCTCCGCCTGAATTAACGCTTTCATCTTGAAGTATTAATAGGTTGCGTGCTATCTCACTTAATCCTTGTAGAGTTAAAGTGATAACCAATAATAAGATCAAACTCTTGTTAAGATAAACAGCTGGAATGCCGCCTGGCTCTTTCGATTTCTCTAATATATCCCAAGACATTAAAACGTAATCGACACTTATGTAAAAAATAAACACACAAACAGGCATCAACAAGAATATGGTGCCAAACAGATTAACCAATGCTTTTTGTTTAACTGAAAATTTGCTGTAAAAGATATCAACACGAACATGACCATCATGTTTCAATGTATAAGCTGCACCTAACATAAACACAGCGCCATGTGCATAAAGAACAGCCTCTTGCATGGCTATCCAACCAATATTAAATCCATAGCGCAGAAGAACAACGGTAAAAGTTAACAAAACAACTAATAGGGTTAACCAAGCGATAGCCTTGCCAATCGTTTCGGTTATTCCGTCAGTTATTGAGATAAACTTAGGTAAAAGAGAGGTGAGCATTATTTCCTCAAAGAAATTATATTTTTTATTATTGCCTATAAATAACAGAAAATTAACAATGAGGAAATATCAAATAGCTCTAAATTAAGGTTAAATCGTCTTTGCCTGGGTTATTTACCACCACCCATACAGTTTGGCGATTTTGGTATTTCACCGTTATTCATAGTTTGCCATTGCTCAGGGGTATAAGTGTGCATTGCTAAAGCATGGATATGATTTTCTAATTCATCTGCTAAAGTAGCATTAACTTGACGGTGACGACCTATTAAACGTTGGCCTTCAAATTTTTCGCTAACGATCACTACCTTAAAGTGGGATTCGCTGCCTTCAGGTACGTTATGCATAAAGCTTTCATTATTTACTTCAAGGTATATAGGGGTAAATTCGGCTAATAACTTTTGCTCAATGATAGCGGCTATGGTCATGATTATTCCAGAATACTAATTGTTTATTATATGACGAAAGGTAAGGTTTACTCGCCCTTGCAATGGTTTAGCTGATTTTGGCAGGGCATGCTGCCAGTTCTGTTGTAAATCGCCTTGCATTACTAGCAAGCTCCCCGATTGTAGAGTTAAATTAATTTTTTCGCTACTGTATTTATGCTTTAAACAAAACTTTCGCTCTTGGCCAAAGGACACTGAAGCAATTGTTGGTTGAAAACCGAGTTGTTTTTCATTATCACTATGCCATCCCATAGAGTCGTTATTGTCTCTATAATAGTTTGCTAACACAGAATTAAAGCGGGTTTGCAGTTGTTGTTGGCAATGCTCTTTAATGGTTAATAAGGTTTTATTCCATGGCAAGGGAGTTAATGGTAATCCGGAATATTTATATTCAGCATATTCATCACCATACCAGGCTTGTAATCTTGGGATAGTGACAAGTTTTCCAAACATTTTAATTTGCTCTTGTCGCCATTCGAGTTGTTCAACACAGGTATTATAAAACTCATTAGCCTGTTGCTGTAAATAAAACCCAGGCCAATATAATAGGTCTCCTTCGCAATAACTTTCTATCGGAAAACTCAACATGTTTGACAATTTCATCAACCTTTTAAAAACTTGTCTTTTACCATTAAATTATAGGTATAATAGCGCCACTTATTACTGTTGAAAATAATTTATGTTAAGCCCTTTCTTTAAAAACGACCAACCTATTCATTTAGAACGTTTTCCTGTTGCGCAAGTAAATCGAAGCTTGCAAGCATGGGATTCTGCTGATGAATATATCATTGATTATTTACAAGAAAACAATGTATTGGCTGAGACTAAAAACATTGTTATTTTCAATGATAGCTTTGGTGCATTAAGCGTAAATCTATATCATCACAATCTGCAATTGATACATGATTCTTATATCTCTCAACAAGGTGTTAAATATAACCTTGATAGTAATTATATTGATATGGATACCATTCAGTTTTTGGATAGTTTAGCCACTATCGCAGCGCCTGTGGATATTGTTATTTTAAAGCTACCAAAAAGTAAGGCATATTTAGAATACCAACTACAGCAAATACAGCAATGTGCAAATAAAGATACGTTAATTATTGCAGCGGCCCGCGTTAAAGAAATCCATACTTCTACTTTGAAACTCTTTGAAAAACATATTGGCGAAACCAAAACATCATTAGCAGTCAAAAAGTCACGATTGATATTTTCAAAACTTAATGCAGCTAACAAAACCGAGCTACCTAAAGCAAAAGTTTGGCCATTAGAAAAAACTGACTTTTCTATATCGAATTTAGCCAATGTGTTTTCTCGTGACAGTCTAGATATAGGCGGTAGACAGTTGCTTGAGAATTTACCGAGCGTTAATGGTAATTTAGATGTTGCCGATTTAGGTTGCGGAAACGGTGTGGTTGGTCTTGCGATGTTGGCTAAAAATCCTGACATAAATATGCATTTTTATGATGAATCTTTTATGGCCATTCAGTCAACTAAAGACAACATTATCAAAAACTTACCAGGTAACCAAGAGCAATGCTTTTTTCATGTAAACGATTGCTTAACCGATGTGGAATCAAGTAGCTTAGATTTAGTGTTATGTAACCCTCCTTTCCATCAACAAGCTGCGGTAACTGATCATATTGCCTGGCAAATGTTTAAACAAAGCTATAATGCTTTGAAAAAAGGCGGAGAATTAAGGATAATAGGCAACAGGCAACTTGCATATCACATTAAGTTACAACGCTTATTTGGAAATTGTGAGACAATTGCCAGTAATTCAAAGTTTGTCATTTTATCAGCGAAGAAGTAAAGAAATTGAAATTAATCCCTGTTGTATTATCTATTTTATTGATTGCAGGTTGTGCTAGTGAGCCAACAGCTATTACCCTGAACCCAACCGTAACTAATGATACAGGTAAAGTTTATAAGAATTTAAGTGCTAAAATATCGGTTAATGATCTGCGTTCAACGGCGCATATCGTTGAATTATTAAGTGCAGAAGATCCATCGACATTGATTGGTACTACTAGTTCGTTAAGAGAAGTGTTGGTGTCAAAATTTTCTACAGAATTGACTTCTCAAGGTTTAAATGTAGCTGACAGCTCAGATTTAAAAGTTGAATTTAATGTTGAACGTGCACGTACATATGTAAATCAAGATGTTTTAGATTACCGCGCCAACACCATCATAAAATTAAAAGTTAAAGTTGAAAACCCGGCACAAACACTGTCGAAAACGTTCACGTTACGAGCAACAACGCGTGGCGCGTTAACCGCTGACATAGACGAATTACAACGAGATTTTAATATTCAACTTGCTAAGCTTATTTTGCAGGTATTAGAAGACCAACAATTACAAGAATTTATTAAGGGATAAATATAATGCGTTTATTAGTCACTCTGGTTTTATGTGTTGTTTCTTTATTCAGCCAAGCGGCAAGCAAACAAAAAATTATTGATGCTAATAACCTTTATCCGCAAATAAAAATGGACACCTCACACGGGGTGATTATTGTTGAACTCGACCGAGTTAAAGCCCCTATCGCTGTAAATAACTTCTTGTTTTATGTGATTTCAGGTGAATACAACAATACAATTTTTCATCGCGTAATTAGCGACTTTGTTGTCCAAGGCGGCGGCTATGACGCTAACTTTATCCCCAAAAAAGAACATGACACCATTTTTAATGAGTCAGGTAATGGATTGAAGAATACTTTTGGCTCTATCGCCATGGCACGTCAACATGATCCACACAGCTCAATTAGACAGTTTTATTTTAACGTTGGTGAAAACACCAGTTTAGATCCAGGCCGTTCATGGGGCTATACTGTCTTTGGTTCAGTAACCTTTGGTGAAGAAGTATTAGAGAAAATGGCTGCGAGCGAGACTGACTTTCACGAAGGACAAGGCTGGCCCGACGTACCACTTGAGCCAATTGTATTGATCAAGGCAACGTTAATGCCTGAAGATTATATCCATGAAGAATTGCAACAACCTGTTAAAACTCAATAAATTATGAAAGTACATTAACATTCGATAGTTATTCGAAGAATATTTAAACAACTTTTAACATTTATATATTCGCAATATAAAAACTTCTCATCTAGTCTTTTAAAGAGACTCGTAACTTTGAGTCACTTTGATGTTTAATTTAGGTGGGTAATTTGCATATCGAAATTTTCATAAACGATAAAATATCACAGTTAATGTATTTTCTTGAGGCTCTCCTCAAGAGCTCTGTTCATCATACTGAAGTTGAGAACTTTATCTGGGACTGCTTTGAAGAGTGGGGACAATTAAATGTTACCGACGAAACTCCCGGCAGCACTAGAGAAAGAGTTTTTTGGCACCTTATTCATGAACTAAAACTGGGCGGTATTGGTAATTTAGCTGATGATGAAGATTTAATTACTGAAATTACCACTTGCCTTGAATTCTTAAAGGGTCATGGCGCTTATCCGATTCACTGCGTAGGCTGGCGACCTGTCGATTAACTTACCTGCCAGACTATTCTTTACTTCTTTTTTTACCACGCATTTGTTAGCCTTACTCAGCAGTTATCTTAAAAATAATCATTTAGGCTTTCCCAATGTCAAGCACTTCGCCTGTTAGTAATTCTCCTACAATAAAAGAAGCCCTTTTCAACAAACGCATACTCATTTGTATATTTACCGGCTTTAGCTCCGGTTTACCTTTGTTCTTTCTTTATCAATTAGTCCCTGGTTGGCTTAGAAGTGAAGGAGTGAGTCTTGCTGAAATTGGGCTGTTTTCATTAATTGGTATTCCCTATGTATGGAAATTTTTATGGTCACCGGCAATGGACCGGTATTCTTTTCCATTTTTAGGCCGTCGCCGCGGCTGGATGCTGTTCACTCAAGTCTGTTTGTTAATATCCATTGCCAGCTTTGGTTATATTAACCCGACCATGTCTATTTGGACCGTTGCCTATTTGGCCGCAGCGGTCGCTTTTTTCAGTGCTAGCCAAGATATTGTCCTTGACGCTTATCGTCGTGAATTATTACCTGATCATGAATTAGGTATAGGTAATTCTATTCACGTGCAAGCATATCGGTTATCTGGATTAGTGCCTGGCTCTTTAGGCTTTATATTAGCGGACCATATGCCGTGGCAATTAGTATTTTTTGTCGTCGCAGCATTTATGCTGACAGGCATAATCATGACTCTGTGCGTAAGTGAAGCAAGGCGAGAAGCCAATGCACCGCAAACTCTTAAGCAAGCTGTAGTGTTACCCTTCAAAGACTTTATCAATCGAGAAGGGGTTAAGTCTGCCTTAATGATTTTATCATTTTTATTCTTATATAAGCTTGGTGATAACATGGCAACGGCTCTGCAAACACCGTTCTTTATTGATTTAGGTTTTTCTAATACTGAGATAGGTGTGGTAGCAAAAACAGCCTCGTTAATAGCAATGACGATTGGCTTAGCTGTTGGCGGTATTATAATGATCAAGCTCAGTATAAATCGTGCCTTATGGCTTTTTGGTTTTGTGCAAATTATTTCAATACTTGGTTTTGCCGCATTAGCCGAAATTGGTCACAACACTTATGCATTAGCTTTTGCCATGGGGTTTGAATATTTAGGTGTGGGCTTAGGAACCGCAGCTTTCACAGCATTTATCGCAAAAACGACTAATCCTACGTTTGCTGCAACGCAATTTGCGTTATTTACCGCTTTAACTGCTTTACCAAGAACCTTTGCCAATGCGTCTACGGGCTTCATTGTAGAGCAAGTTGGTTGGACTTCATTTTTCTTATTATGTACAGCGCTAGCCGTGCCAGGCATGCTAATGCTATTTAAAGTTGCGCCATGGAATCCAAAAACAAAGGCTGAAAATAAACAACCGTAGAAAATTACGCTATTATTTAAATATCTGTATATAATAAAAACAATTCATTAAAACAATTACTTAAGGCCTTTTAAAATATGATCCGTTTGTTTTTCTTAATCCCAATAATCATGAGCTTAGTATGGTTTTGGTACCTAAAAAAGCATAACTATACGTTAAAACAAGGCCTGATAGGTTTTGGTTATATCATTGCGTTTAATTTGATCATAGTAGGTTTCTTTAGCTTAATGATTTATCTGACCCAATAAGTATCATCTTTTTGTGTTGACGATTTAGACTTAAAATTCCTCTTGTTTGCATCAGCAAAGACTATACTGTAAGCTGCGCCGGCTTACAGTCTAGTACTATCTGTAATCACCTTATTCTATTTAACCAAGAGATCCTTCTATGAGCTTTGACTCTTTGGGCTTATCAGCCCCGATTTTATCTGCTGTTGCCGAACAAGGCTACGACACTCCTTCACCAATTCAGGAACAGGCAATCCCTGCCGTACTTGCTGGTAAAGATGTAATGGCTGCGGCGCAAACTGGTACAGGTAAAACCGCTGGCTTCACTCTGCCTATTTTAGAGAAGTTATCAAAAGGTGAAAAAGTAAAAGCAAACCATATTCGTACTTTAGTTCTAACCCCTACACGTGAGCTGGCTGCACAAGTAGGCGACAGTGTAGCGACCTATGGTAAGAACTTAGGTTTAAGTTCATATATTGTTTTCGGCGGCGTTAAAATTAACCCACAAATGATGCGTTTACGACAAGGTGTTGATGTACTAGTTGCAACGCCAGGTCGCTTGTTAGATCTTTATCAGCAGAACGCGGTCAAATTTAACCAAGTTGAAATTTTAGTATTAGATGAAGCCGACAGAATGCTCGACATGGGTTTTATTCGTGACATCAAAAGAATTTTAGGCTTTTTACCGAAAAAGCGTCAAAACTTATTATTCTCGGCAACATTTTCAGATGAAATACGTGAATTGGCAAAGGGCTTGGTTAATAATCCGGTAGAGATTTCAGTAACACCGCGCAATGCTACCGCAGCAACCGTTGAACAACTCGTTTACACTACAGATAAAAATAAAAAGGCCAGACTACTATCTTACCTTATTGGTCATAACCGTTGGGAGCAGGTGCTGGTATTTACTAAAACCAAGCATGGCGCCAACAAACTGACCAAACATTTAGAACAAGACGGTATTAAAGCATTAGCCATTCATGGTAATAAAAGCCAAGGTGCCAGAACAAAAGCATTAGCTCAATTTAAAGAAGGCGCTATTCGAGTATTAGTGGCAACCGATATTGCTGCTCGTGGTATCGATATAGACCAGTTACCACAAGTTGTTAACTTTGAATTACCTCATGTTGCAGAAGATTATGTACACAGAATTGGCCGTACTGGTAGAGCTGGAAGTACAGGGCATGCGATTTCACTAGTTTGCGCTGATGAATTTAAATTGCTGGTTGCTATTGAACGACTTACACAAAAGCTATTAGAGCGTACAGAAGTTGATGGGTTTCAGGCTGCTAATCCAGTACCGGTTTCAAAAGATGTTCGTCCATTTAAAGCGAAAAAACCTAAAAAGCCAAAAGCCGAACATCATGACGGTCAACGTAGCGGCGAGAACGCTCGAGGTCACAAACCGGCAAGTAAAAATAAATCACATGCACGCCAAGATAACCCTTACGCTAAAAACACCAGTGGTAGAAATGGTAAGCCATCGGGCAATCGTCGCCCTAAACCAGCAGGAGGCTCTAAGCCAAGTGGTGGTAACAGAGGCAGAAGAACCGCAAGCTAAGCAACGATAGTTCGAGGTGAGTCAGATTTACGATAAAGAGCTGACTCTCCTTCTACATGTTACCTGCTTTACTTATCAGACCAAATTGCTAGCTCATTACCATTGGGATCAGTAAAGTGAAATCTGCGGCCACCAGGAAAAGAAAATATAGGTTTTACAATAACACCATTGTTATTTAATACTTTAGCGGCACTTTCTTCTAGATTTTTACTGTAAAGCACAATTAAAGCTCCGCCCTTTTCATAACTACTACGCACATCAACTTGATAAAATCCGCCATTAATAACGCCGTCATTGAACGCACAATACTCATCGCCGTAATCAACAAATTGCCAATCAAAAGTGTTTTGATAAAAACGTTTAATGGCAACTATATCTACTGCTGGCAGCTCTAAATAATTAATTTTTTCATGATCATCCATAAAACATCCTTCTAGAAGTAAAGTTATTGCTCTCGCCTATTCAAACTTAATTTTAATCGGAAAATAACATACATCCATATTGCCATTACCTTTGTATTGATAAAAATCATTATCTAACTTTCGGCGTTTCTCGATTCGTTGTTGAAATTCAGCTGTTGCGGTATTTTCGATATAAACTGTTTGTTGCTTATCTGCAGGCAAGCTGGAGCCAAGATAAGCTTTTACTATATAACTTGCTTTACTTGTGTCACTTATCACCCCGCCCTTTTCTTTTGAACCACGTTTTACCTGGTAAAAGTGCTCCCAGCCGGCAATCATTCGACCAAATATACTCATATTACGGTCAAGGTGGCGAGGTGGAGTACCAAACATGATGGCAAAATCAGTTGTACCAGAGTTTGGCTGCATACCTCTGGCTAAGTTAATTGCACCAGGGCAATGAATTAACCATTCTTTACCTTCGCTGATTGAACGTCCAACGGCAAAGCCATTGATAAATCCAGTTTGCTCTGCCAATAAATCACCTTGTTGTACGAGACTAAATGGCGTTTCTGTTAGGATTTCACGTTCAAACTCGGCTTGCATGGAGCGTTTAACTCGGCTTGCTTTTTGCTCACTCATATCACCACCTTGCACAACAAAGTTTTCAATCACTCGATATAAAGGTAAGCCATTATAGAAGCCCTCATTTACTAACTCTTGAATGTATTTTGTGTGCTTAGGTGCAAAAAAGTCTGCAAGCAATATAGTAACTGTACCTGTGTCGAGTTGCAGATAAAGTAGATTCTGTTGCTTTACTTCAACCCAAGGTTGATTGCTAATTTCTTGATGAGAGTTTTTTTCAGTAACTGCAGGTTTAATGTTGCTGCTGGCTTGTTCTTCGTCATTACATGCAAACAGATTAAGTACCAGACAACTGATAAGTGTGAACTTGCATAGATTAGTTATTGATTTTAAATGCATTATAAAAAAGGCCGGAGAAAATTATAGTAATAATTTACTCCGGCCTAGTCTTGATAGCAACAGCTAACAGGTTATCTTTTGATGATGCTAGTTAGCCAACCAATGCCAACAGTACACCGGCAGCAACAGCTGAGCCAAGTACACCAGCAACGTTCGGTCCCATAGCATGCATTAATAAGAAGTTATGCGGATTTGCCTCTAGGCCAACCTTATTAACTACACGAGCAGCCATAGGAACGGCAGAAACACCTGCTGCACCGACTAAAGGGTTAATAGGGTCTTTAGATAGCTTACCTAATAATTTAGCCATCAGAACGCCTGCTGCGGTACCGATTGAGAATGCCACAGCACCAAGCGCTAATATACCTAACGTTTCAACATTTAAGAACGCTTCAGCACTTAACTTTGAACCAACACCTAACCCTAGGAAAATAGTTACGATGTTAATCAGTTCATTTTGTGCTGTTGAGCTTAAACGATCAACCACGCCACATTCACGCATTAAGTTACCTAAACAGAACATACCAACAAGAGGCGTCGCTGCAGGCAAGAAGAATATGGTCGCTAACAATACCGCTAGTGGGAAGATCATTTTTTCGATCTTAGTCACATGGCGTAATTGTTTCATTTCTATTTTGCGTTCTTCTTCATTCGTTAACGCTTTCATGATTGGCGGCTGAATAATAGGTACAAGCGCCATATATGAATAAGCAGCAACAGCGATAGCTCCTAATAATTCAGGCGCAAGCTTTGACGCTAAGAAGATAGCCGTTGGACCGTCAGCACCACCAATAATGGCTATTGCAGACGCATCTTTTAAGCTAAAGTCAAAGCCTGGTATTGCATTTAAAGCAATGGCGCCAAATAACGTAGCGAAAATACCAAACTGAGCGGCGGCGCCTAAAAACAACATTCTAGGATTGGCGATTAACGCGCCAAAGTCGGTCATTGCACCAACGCCCATAAAGATCAACAGCGGGAAGATCCCGGTATCAATACCTGCGTAGTAGATGTAGTGCAACAAGCCACCAACTTCACTAAAACCGGCTACAGGAATATTTGTTAAAATAGCACCAAAGCCAATAGGTAGTAGCAACAAAGGCTCAAAGCCTTTAGCAATCGCTAAATATAATAATCCTAAACCTACCAACATCATGACCACTTGGCCAAATTCAAAATTAGCTAGGCCGGTAGATAACCAAAGGGTATATAAAGACTCCATGAGTTATCCTTTTATAGCGTTAGTAATGCATCGCCAACTGCGACAGCATCACCTTCTTTAATGTTTACCGAACTAATCGTACCTGAAGCGGTTGCGCGAATTTCGGTTTCCATCTTCATCGCTTCCATAATAATAACAACATCACCTTCAGCTACAGAGTCACCTGCTTTAGCCAAGATTTTGAAGATATTACCTGCCAGTGGCGCATTCAACGTTTCTCCACTAGATGCTGCGGGCGCAGCAGGTGCGGCGGCAGCAATTGGAGCAGCTTGACCTGCAGGGGCAATATTTTCAATGCTGCCACCAGGAGCTACGACAACATCGTAAACTTTACCATCAACTTGTACGGCATAGCTTTCAGGCTTACCATCATTGGCTGCAGCAAGTTTCACATCATCTTTACTTGGTACTGGTTCGAATGCATCTGGATTATTACGATTTTCTAAGAATTTAAGACCGATTTGTGGAAATAATGCGTACGTTAATACGTCATCGATCACGTCATCGGCAAGAGTGATGTTTTTCTCTTTTGCCAACTGACCTAATTCATCAGTTAATTTATCCATTTCAGGCGTTAACAAATCAGCAGGACGACAAGTAATCGCTTCGCTACCATCCAATACTTTTTGTTGTAATGGGCCATCTACGTCGGCAGGAGTAGCACCGTACTCACCTTTTAAAACACCAGCAGTTTCTTTGGTAATTGATTTATAACGCTCACCGGTTAATACATTAAGTACTGACTGAGTTCCAACAATTTGCGACGTTGGCGTTACTAATGGAATATAACCTAATTCTTTACGAACACGTGGTATTTCTTGTAATACCTCATCGAATTTATCAGAAGCGCCTTGCTCTTTTAATTGGTTTTCCATGTTAGTTAACATGCCACCAGGAACTTGTGCTAATAGGATTCTAGAATCTACACCTTTTAAGCTACCTTCGAACTTGCCGTATTTTTCACGAACATCACGGAAGTAAGCAGCAACCTCAGCAAGCTTGGTTAAATCTAGGCCAGTGTCGCGATCGCGACCTTGAACTGTTGAAACAATAGCTTCTGTCGGTGAATGGCCATAAGTCATACTCATTGATGAGATAGACGTGTCGATAACATCAACACCAGCATCAATTGATTTCATATGGGTCGCCATACTTAAACCAGTAGTTGCATGACAATGAAGTGCAAGTGGCAATTCAACAGTTTCTTTTAATTTAGTAATTAACTCTTCTGCATCATATGGGTTTAATAAACCAGACATGTCTTTTATACAAAGAGAATGCGCGCCCATATCTTCAAGTTGTTTGGCCATATCTAACCAACCTTGAAGGCTATGAACAGGACTTTCTGTATAAGAAAGAGTACCTTGAGCGTGTGCACCAACTTTAACTGCAGCTTTAATGGCAGTTTCAAGGTTACGAGGATCGTTCATTGCATCGAAAATACGGAACACATCAATACCATTAACATGTGCACGTTCAACGAACTTTTCTACTACATCGTCAGCATAATGACGGTAGCCAAGAATATTTTGACCACGAAACAGCATTTGCTGCTTAGTATTTGGCATTGCCGCTTTTAATTTACGGATACGTTCCCATGGATCTTCACCTAAATAACGAATACAAGAATCGAAGGTGGCACCACCCCAAGACTCAATTGACCAATAGCCAATTTCATCTAACTTACTTGCGATTGGCAACATATCTTCCAAACGAAAACGAGTGGCCAATAACGATTGATGACCATCTCTTAGTACAACTTCAGTAATTCCTAATGGACTTGACATACCTTGCTCCTAATTCTTTACATTATTCTTGCGATATTGAGCGACTGCTGTAGTTATAGCAGCAACAACACCAGCTGGGATTTGATTATTTGCAGCCTGACCAGTGCTTATCTTATTGGTAGCTGGAGCAGTTTCAGGAAATTGGCTCGCGAATTTTGCTAATAAAGTAATAGCAATAATTAATAAACCAAGAAAAGCGAATACAAATCCCATGCCCACCAGCATAAGAACTCCCGCTTCAACAAATGTTTCTGATAAATTTTCCATAACCTAACTCTTCAGTTAAAAGAAATAGAATAATCACTCCAATTATTTTTAGCAATGATCAAATGTCAATTGCTTGTAAATAAATTTTGTCAATAGTCAAAAAAAGCAAAAAATTGGTATTATTTAGATTTTTTCGAGTAAATATTCTATTTTGGTTATAAGAAGTAAATTTTTATGCAAAATTGAACTTACGCATGAATGATAAATTTCCATATTTAGTGGAAACAAAACTAATAAGCTCGGTTATCGAGTGCTGCGTCTTTTAAAACATCAATACACGAAAAGTGTATTTGCGGAAATATTCAAGAAGAAAACGTGGCAGGAGGTCGCAAATCTCGTTCAGTTCTTGGGGAATGACGTACAGGAAGCACGAATGCCGACAGGCTCAGGGATGAACGCATTATGTCGGTGACGGTGTACTTTTACTTGAAACAATATAACGTCATCCTTTTTCAATGGATATTTGAGCAAATGCGGTGTTAATTAACTTACACCACGTCATCCCGGAAGAGCTTAAGCGATGTCCGGGACCTCCTTCAGAGCGTAGTGGCTATAAAAGCATAAACATTCAAGATACGATACTCGGAAGGAGGTTCCATCCAAAAGCACGATGGAATGACGGAGTACTTTTTCTTATTATGATTGCGTAACCGCGACGCTAATTAACTTACACCACGTCATCCCGGAATCGCGCAGCGATTTCCGGAACCTCCATCAGAGCGTTGTGGCTTTATGAATTCAGGATCTAAAACGAAAAAAGCCCCTAGCGTTAGCTAGGGGCTTTTCGGAATTAGGAGCCTGGCGATGACCTACTCTCACATGGGAACTCCCACACTACCATCGGCGCAACTGCGTTTCACTTCTGAGTTCGGCATGGGATCAGGTGGTTCCACAGTGCTATTGTCGCCAGACAAAAACATTGTACAATTTTGAAAGCTGTATAGATCCTGAAACAAGTTCAGGACGCGTATTAAACCGTGACTTACTCAAGTCGTATTCTTTAATGCGTGATTTTCATCAGACCATACAACTCAAGCAAAACTGCTTGGGTGTTGTATGGTTAAGCCTCACGGGCAATTAGTATCAGTTAGCTCAATGCCTCACAGCACTTACACACCTGACCTATCAACGTTGTAGTCTCCAACGACCCTTTAGGGGACTTAAAGTCCCAGTGAGAACTCATCTCAAAGCCTGCTTCCCGCTTAGATGCTTTCAGCGGTTATCAGTTCCGAACGTAGCTACCGGGCAATGCCACTGGCGTGACAACCCGAACACCAGAGGTTCGTCCACTCCGGTCCTCTCGTACTAGGAGCAGCCCTCTTCAATTCTCAAACGCCCACGGCAGATAGGGACCGAACTGTCTCACGACGTTCTAAACCCAGCTCGCGTACCACTTTAAATGGCGAACAGCCATACCCTTGGGACCGACTTCAGCCCCAGGATGTGATGAGCCGACATCGAGGTGCCAAACACCGCCGTCGATATGAACTCTTGGGCGGTATCAGCCTGTTATCCCCGGAGTACCTTTTATCCGTTGAGCGATGGCCCTTCCATACAGAACCACCGGATCACTATGACCTACTTTCGTACCTGCTCGACGTGTCTGTCTCGCAGTTAAGCTGGCTTATGCCATTGCACTAACCGTATGATGTCCGACCATACTTAGCCAACCTTCGTGCTCCTCCGTTACTCTTTGGGAGGAGACCGCCCCAGTCAAACTACCCACCAGACAGTGTCCCCAAGCCCGATAAGGGCCCTAGGTTAGAACATCACGCATACAAGGGTGGTATTTCAAGATTGGCTCCACCACATCTAGCGACGCGGTTTCAAAGCCTCCCACCTATCCTACACATGTAGGAGCAATGTTCACTGTCAAGCTATAGTAAAGGTTCACGGGGTCTTTCCGTCTAGCCGCGGGTATACGGCATCTTAACCGCAAATTCAATTTCACTGAGTCTCGGGTGGAGACAGTGTGGCCATGATTACGCCATTCGTGCAGGTCGGAACTTACCCGACAAGGAATTTCGCTACCTTAGGACCGTTATAGTTACGGCCGCCGTTTACCGGGGCTTCGATCATGAGCTTCGCAGAGCTAACCCAATCAATTAACCTTCCGGCACCGGGCAGGCGTCACACCGTATACGTCATCTTTCGATTTTGCACAGTGCTGTGTTTTTAATAAACAGTTCCAGCCACCTGGTTACTTCGACTCTCCTGTGCTTACTCCGCAAGGGATTCACACTAGAGAGCGTACCTTCTCCCGAAGTTACGGTACTATTTTGCCTAGTTCCTTCACCCGAGTTCTCTCAAGCGCCTTAGTATTCTCTACCTAACCACCTGTGTCGGTTTGGGGTACGGTTCCTATATATCTGAAGCTTAGAAGCTTTTCCTGGAAGTATGGCATCAACAACTTCAACTCCGTAGAGTCTCGTCTCGTATCTCAGCCTTAAGAAGAACCGGATTTACCTAATTCTTCAGCCTACATACTTTCACATGGACAACCAGCGCCATGCTTGCTTAGCCTTCTCCGTCCCTCCTTCGCAATATATAGAAGTACAGAAATATTAATCTGTTTCCCATCGACTACGCGTTTCCGCCTCGCCTTAGGGGCCGACTTACCCTGCCCTGATTAACATGGGACAGGAAACCTTGGTCTTTCGGCGGGGGAGTTTTTCACTCCCCTTATCGTTACTCATGTCAGCATTCGCACTTCTGATACCTCCAGCAAACCTTACGATTCACCTTCAACGGCTTACAGAACGCTCCCCTACCACTTGAACCTAAGTTCAAATCCGCAGCTTCGGTGCATAGTTTAGCCCCGTTACATCTTCCGCGCAGACCGACTCGACTAGTGAGCTATTACGCTTTCTTTAAAGGATGGCTGCTTCTAAGCCAACCTCCTAGCTGTCTATGCCTTTCCACATCGTTTCCCACTTAACTATGACTTTGGGACCTTAGCTGGCGGTCTGGGTTGTTTCCCTTTCCACAACGGACGTTAGCACCCGTAGTGTGTCTCCCGCATATCACTCATTGGTATTCGGAGTTTGCAAAGGGTTGGTAAGTCGGGATGACCCCCTAGCCTTAACAGTGCTCTACCCCCAATGGTGTTCGTGCGAGGCTCTACCTAAATAGATTTCGGGGAGAACCAGCTATCTCCCGGCTTGATTAGCCTTTCACTCCGACCCACAAGTCATCACCGCATTTTTCAACATACGTGTGTTCGGTCCTCCAGTTGATGTTACTCAACCTTCAACCTGCCCATGGGTAGATCGCCGGGTTTCGGGTCTATGCCCTGCAACTAAACGCGCAGTTAACACTCGCTTTCGCTACGGCTCCCCTAATCGGTTAACCTTGCTACAGAACATAAGTCGCTGACCCATTATACAAAAGGTACGCAGGCACCGGACTAAATCCGGCTTCCACTGCTTGTACGTATGCGGTTTCAGGTTCTATTTCACTCCCCTCACAGGGGTTCTTTTCGCCTTTCCCTCACGGTACTGGTTCACTATCGGTCAGTTAGGAGTATTTAGCCTTGGAGGATGGTCCCCCCATATTCAGTCAAGATTTCTCGTGTCCCGACCTACTCGATTTCACTATTAGGTTGTTTTTGTGTACGGGGCTATCACCCTGTATCGCTGTCCTTTCCAGAACATTCCACTAACGCCCAAATAGCTTAAGGGCTGATTCGCGTTCGCTCGCCGCTACTAACGAAATCTCGGTTGATTTCTTTTCCTCGGGGTACTTAGATGTTTCAGTTCTCCCGGTTCGCCTCAATTAGCTATGTATTCACTAAAAGATACCCAACTTACGTTGGGTGGGTTCCCCCATTCGGACATCTGTGCCTATAACGCCTTTTATCGGCTTAACACAGCTTTTCGCAGATTAACACGTCCTTCATCGCCTCTAACTGCCAAGGCATCCACCACATACGCTTAGTCACTTAACCATACAACCCCAAAAAGTCTTGCAACTTCAAGAATGTCCGGAGACTAATCCGAACTAAGTTATAGGTCTGACATTTTCACGCATTCATAAGAATGTTGACATCTTCATGTCAAACCCACAGTAAACTGTGAGCCTTGAGTAAGAACTAATGACAACACGATAAGAGTTGCCATTAATAATGTTGAGCTGTTGTATAAAACAGCTCGGTGATAGCTAACAAGTTAGCTATCGTGGTAATTCGTACTCTCTATTTCAAGAGCGGGTTTATGATTGGAGGTCATAAACACGAATTACCGGGTTTAATATCAGCTTTCCAAATTGTTAAAGAGTTAATCAACACACGCATTCGGTGCAGATTTTGGTAAAAAACCAAAGGTAAGCTGTGCTTACCTTTGATTTCTTATTCTTTACTTTCGTTATCATGTAATTTGTGTGAACACTCGCAGAGCCTAAGCTCTCATTAAGTTGTCTACTTAAGGTAAGGAGGTGATCCAACCCCAGGTTCCCCTAGGGTTACCTTGTTACGACTTCACCCCAGTCATAAATCACAAAGTGGTAACCGTCCCCCCGAAGGTTAAACTAGCTACTTCTTTTGCAACCTACTCCCATGGTGTGACGGGCGGTGTGTACAAGGCCCGGGAACGTATTCACCGTGGCATTCTGATCCACGATTACTAGCGATTCCGACTTCACGGAGTCGAGTTGCAGACTCCGATCCGGACTACGACAGACTTTCTGGGATTCGCTCCACCTCGCGGTCTTGCTGCCCTCTGTATCTGCCATTGTAGCACGTGTGTAGCCCATCCCGTAAGGGCCATGATGACTTGACGTCGTCCCCACCTTCCTCCGGTTTATCACCGGCAGTCTCCTTAGAGTTCCCGACACTACTCGCTGGCAAATAAGGATAGGGGTTGCGCTCGTTGCGGGACTTAACCCAACATTTCACAACACGAGCTGACGACAGCCATGCAGCACCTGTCTCAGAGTTCCCGAAGGCACTAATCTATCTCTAGAAAATTCTCTGGATGTCAAGGGATGGTAAGGTTCTTCGCGTTGCATCGAATTAAACCACATGCTCCACCGCTTGTGCGGGCCCCCGTCAATTCATTTGAGTTTTAACCTTGCGGCCGTACTCCCCAGGCGGTCAACTTATCGCGTTAGCTGCGCTACCCACAGATCAAGTCTACAGACAGCTAGTTGACATCGTTTACGGCGTGGACTACCAGGGTATCTAATCCTGTTTGCTCCCCACGCTTTCGTGCCTCAGCGTCAGTATTTGTCCAGGTGGCCGCCTTCGCCACTGATGTTCCTTCCAATCTCTACGCATTTCACCGCTACACTGGAAATTCCACCACCCTCTACAATACTCTAGCTTGCCAGTTCAAAATGCAGTTCCAAGGTTGAGCCCTGGGCTTTCACATCTTGCTTAACAAACCGCCTACGCACGCTTTACGCCCAGTAATTCCGATTAACGCTCGCACCCTCCGTATTACCGCGGCTGCTGGCACGGAGTTAGCCGGTGCTTCTTCTGTTGCTAACGTCACAGCTAGCAGTTATTAACTACTAACCTTTCCTCACAACTGAAAGTGCTTTACAACCCGAAGGCCTTCTTCACACACGCGGCATGGCTGCATCAGGGTTTCCCCCATTGTGCAATATTCCCCACTGCTGCCTCCCGTAGGAGTCTGGGCCGTGTCTCAGTCCCAGTGTGGCTGATCATCCTCTCAAACCAGCTAGAGATCGTCGCCTTGGTAAGCCTTTACCTTACCAACTAGCTAATCTCACTTGGGCTAATCTATAGGCGAGAGGTCCGAAGATCCCCCCCTTTGGTCCGTAGACATTATGCGGTATTAGCAGTCGTTTCCAACTGTTGTCCCCCACCTAAAGGCATATTCCCAAGCATTACTCACCCGTCCGCCGCTCGACGCCAGAGTAGCAAGCTACCCTTCGTTTCCGCTCGACTTGCATGTGTTAAGCCTGCCGCCAGCGTTCAATCTGAGCCATGATCAAACTCTTCAATTAAAAAGTTGTTACATATGCATCGACAAGCGATGCTACTCAATGAATTCTGAATGTTTCGTCTAACCAGAAGCTGGTTAAACTAAAACGTACTAATTAACTTCATCGCTAAATAAAGATAATTAATTTGTTTGTGTGTTCATCATCATTAAGTGATTTTTGATACCGAAGTATCTATGTTGTAAATCAATCTTAATGTGAGTGCCCACACAAATTGCATGATAACTAATTGTTAAAGAACCGTTCTATTCGAACGAAGAGCTAATCGCATTCGTTAGTCTCTTTTGCTTCAAACCGGCTAGTAGCCTTGCCTGAAGTGGATGCGCATTGTACGTCATCCAGTGTTGATGTCAACAGTTAATTTCAATATTTTCGAATTTAATTGTTGTTGTATGTAACTCGGTAAAACTTACCTTAATGAGCACAAACCATCTACACCACTTTCCGCTGGTTGCTCTGCAGTAACGTTGCCGTAACTTGCCGCGATTCCCTGTGGAAGTGGATGCGCATTTTAGGGATTTTTGCGCCGCCGTCAACACCTTTTTGCAATTAAATTGAAATAACTGTTTGTTCGCTCGTTTTCTGAACAAATACATCCTATTTCGAAATATTCTGCTTACTTAGCCAATATTTTTTCACATTGCGAAGCATTTTTTTAAATCTATGCTACATATTAGACCAGTTTTTGCATTATACTTTGTTTAAGTTTGAATTAGTTTATTGTTGTTTAATTATTGAGCAGCTGTTATAAATTAATTTCATCTTTATATAATGCAAATAGATGGTTTACTCAAAGGAAGGGTATGAATAGGAAATTCTTGTTATTAGTATTAAGTGCAACTTGCGCTTGTACGAGTATTCTGGCACAAGCAAAAGACGTTACCGTCTATCGTTGGGTAGACGAAAACAATGTTGTGCATTATGGACAGCATGAACCGCTCGAAGATGACTTTACTGAAATTACTGTTGAAACTACCTACTCACCAGTACAAGCTCCACTTAAAGAGTCTATTTCTGATGAAGCCAGAGATAAGCAATTAAATAACCAACTTGCACAGGCATCAAGCATCAAATGCAAAAATGCCGAAGCTAACCTTAGAACATTAAATGACTTTGCAACAATTGAAGTTACTGAAGCTAACGGAAAATCTCGCTTGCTCTCAGATGCTGAACGAATTCAACGAATTCAACAGAGTGAAAAAGAAGTAGCAGCCTACTGCAAGTAATACCAATCCGTATAATGTTCTACTCATTGAGTAAGTCATTATGCGAACTGGTATAGCAAGCATCCTCTAATATCATTGCATTTAATTAATAACGAGCTGTCCAGAAGAGCCTAGCTCTATTGTTATTGTAGTTTCAGGTAAATATTTTCCTGATAGCAGCTCTTGTGCCAACGGGTTTTCAATATATTGTTGTATTGCCCGCTTCAGTGGTCTTGCACCATATACGGGATCAAAACCAACTTCAGCCACTTTCGTTAAGGCATCATCACTGATCTCTAATGATAATTGCTTTTCAGCCAGACGGCCTGCTAACTGTTTAATTTGAATATTAGCGATTTTCTTTATTTGCTGTGCATTTAATGGATGGAATACAACTGATTCATCAATTCGGTTTATAAATTCAGGTTTGAAATGCTGGCCAACAACGCCCATTACGGTATTTCGTAAATCATCATAAGAGCTTTCAGTCGCTAACTCCTGGATCAGATCTGAGCCCATATTTGACGTCATAATAATAACGGTATTACGAAAATCAACAGTTCGCCCCTGGCCATCCGTTAAAC
Organism: Thalassotalea nanhaiensis; assembly: GCF_031583575.1. Classification (NCBI taxonomy): domain Bacteria; kingdom Pseudomonadati; phylum Pseudomonadota; class Gammaproteobacteria; order Alteromonadales; family Colwelliaceae; genus Thalassotalea; species Thalassotalea nanhaiensis. Next base: position 3,237,306 of record NZ_CP134146.1, read on the forward strand.
GGCCATCATCTAATACTTGTAATAAAATATTAAACACATCTGGGTGAGCCTTTTCAATTTCATCGAGCAAGATCACTGAATATGGTTTTCGACGAACAGCCTCTGTTATATATCCACCTTCTTCGTAACCAACATAACCAGGCGGTGCCCCGATTAATCGAGCCACAGAATGTTTTTCCATAAACTCAGACATGTCGACCCTGATCAACGCATCCTCACTATCGAAGAGAAAATTGGCTAACGCTTTAGTGAGTTCTGTTTTGCCAACGCCTGTTGGCCCTAAAAACATAAATGAACCAATCGGCTGATTAGGATCTGACAGTCCTGCTCGAGATCGACGAATTGCATTAGAAACGGCAGTTAATGCTTCGCTTTGTCCTATCACTTTTTTCTGCAGCTGTTGCTCCATCTGCAATAGTTTATCTCGCTCACCTTCGAGCATTTTTGCTACAGGTATACCAGTAGCTTTAGACAATACTTCTGCTATTTCTACATCTGTAACCCTATTCTTTAACAGGGTTAGTTCGATTTCATCGGCATTTACTGAACTTTCCAATTGCTTTTCCAACTCAGGAATACGGCCATATTGCAATTCAGACATGCGATTTAAGTCGCCACCTCGATGCGCAACTTCCAAATCCAGCCGTGCTTGTTCTAAGTCAGCTTTAATGGCTTGAGTGCCATAAACAGAAGCTTTTTCATTTTTCCAAACTTGTTCTAACTGATCAAACCGCTGTTGGTTATCACTAATTTCTTCTTCCATTAGCTGTAAGCGTTTAATTGATGCAGCATCGCTTTCTTTCTCAATCGCTTTTTGTTCAAGTTTAAGCTGGATAAGTCGGCGCTCAATACGATCTAAATCTTCTGGTTTAGAATCCATTTGCATTCTTATACTGGAAGCCGCTTCATCAATAAGGTCGATCGCTTTGTCTGGTAGTTGACGATCACTTATATAGCGGTGCGATAAACTTGCCGCAGAAACTATGGCTGGATCAGTTATGTCTACGCTGTGGTGTAATTCATAACGCTCTTTCAAACCACGTAATATAGCAATGGTGTCTTCAACACTAGGCTCTTCTACTAATACTTTTTGAAAACGACGCTCTAGGGCAGCATCTTTTTCAATATATTGTCGATATTCATCTAAGGTAGTTGCACCTACGCAATGTAAGTCGCCACGAGCCAGCGCAGGCTTTAGCATGTTACTTGCATCCATTGCACCATCGCTTTTACCTGCGCCAACCATAGTATGAAGTTCATCGATGAATAAAATAACCTGACCTTCCTCTTTGGCAAGTTCACTTAATACCGCTTTTAATCGTTCCTCAAATTCACCTCGGTACTTAGCGCCTGCGATAAGGGCGCCCATATCTAGTGAAAGTACTTGCTTGTTTTTAAGCCCTTCTGATACTTCGCCATTAACAATACGCTGGGCTAACCCTTCTACAATGGCGGTTTTGCCAACACCAGGTTGGCCAATTAATACTGGATTGTTTTTCGTTCGGCGCTGCAATACCTGCACGGTTCGTCGGATCTCTTCATCGCGACCAATCACCGGGTCTAATTTACCTTGCTCTGCTCGTTCAGTTAAGTTTATGGTGTACTTATCAAGAGCTTGGCGAGTATCTTCTGCGTTAGGGTCATCAACAGTTTGACCACCACGTGCCTTTTCAATAGCAGCAAGTATTTGCTTTTCTTTTAAAGAGAGTTGCTTTAATAACCCCCCCAACCTGCCTTTATCTTGCAGAGCTGCTAGTAGGAATATTTCTGAAGAGATAAACTTATCATTTTGTTTTTGCGACAGCTTATCGCAAAGGTTTAATAAGGAAGCAAGTTGATTGGAAACCTGTATTTCCCCGCCAACGCCCTCAACCTGTGGTATTTGCTCTAACAGTTGAGTGAGTTTATTGCGAAAATTACTTACATCAACACCACAGTTTTTTAAAATAGGTAACACTGAACCGCCCGACTGATTTAGCAACGCTAACATTAAGTGGGCAGGTTCGATGAACTGATGATCTTTACCCAACGCTAACGATTGAGCATCGGCTAAGGCTTGTTGAAATTTTTGAGTGAGTTTATCTAATCGCATGAAAATACTCCGTTTTATTTAATCGTAAATTAAATAAGTTTTTTAACTGCTTCTATTAGTTAAATATGCACAGAGCGGATGAATTTCAATGGCGCTGAATAATTTATTGTTTATAAAAGATTACAATTTTAGTTTTGAAGTTATGTGTTAATACATATAACAGACGCCATACGGCCAGTTTTTCCATCTCTTCGGTAAGAAAAATATTTGTCCTGATTTGTATAGGTACACTCGGCTAAGCCAATGATCTTATTGATACCGAGTTGCTGTAATTGTAATGTTGCAATCAGATGCAGGTCAGCAAGAAACTTTCCATCTGGCTGTTGTACAAAGGCTTTAGAAAAGTCAGGTGATAGTTTTTCGAATTGTTGCTTTACTTCCAAGCCCACTTCAAAGGCTTTTGGACCAATACAGGGGCCTAACCATGCTGTTATGTTGTCTGGTGTATCTTTAAATAATTTAACGGTATTGGCGATAATATTATCAGCCAATGGCCGCCAACCACCATGAATTGCCGCAATTTCAGCGCCTGTATTATTTACTAATAAAATTGGCAAACAGTCAGCGGTGAGTATTCCCAATGCAAGGTTGCTATTATTGGTGTAGGAAGCATCTGCCGTTAAAGGCGTAGATGAATAACATTTAACATCAATAACATCACTGCCATGAATTTGATTTAGCCATTGAATATTACATTCTTGTGGAAAATACTGAGCGAGTTTTTGTCGATTTAAGGTTACGCAGTGTTCGCTATCACTAACATGAAAGCCAAGGTTAAAGCTGTCATAGGGAGTGTTGCTGTGGCCATTTTGTCGTGAAGTTGTAACTGCCAACACATTGTCATCTGTTGGCAGTTTTATGTTTATAATCGCATTTTTATCAGCGGTATTGGGAGAGTCAGACAATCGTTAAAATTCTTCAATAGGATTTAGTTTCAGATCTTCTTTTAACGCTGCATTCATTTTAACCATATCCTCTGGAATTTCTGCATGCCATGTCATCAATTCACCGTTAATTGGATGGTATAAAGACAGCATGGTTGCGTGCAGAGCTTGGCGCTTGAAGCCACGTAGCTCATCTAAAAACTCACTGCTAGCAGCCTTAGGCGGTCTTGGGCGACCACCATAAACAGGATCGCCAACTAAAGGGTGGCCTATAAATGACATATGCACGCGGATCTGATGAGTACGACCAGTCTCTAAACGTAGACGCAAACGAGTGTGTAAACGATATTTTTCCATTACTCGATAATGAGTAACCGACGGGCGACCTGAGATAGTAACCGCCATATGAGTTCGTTTGGTAGAATGACGACCAATAGGTTCATCAACAATTCCGCCTGCAGTCATAATGCCATTAGCAATAGCTTCATATTCACGAGTAATTTCGCGAGCTTGCAATGCTTCAACCAAGTTGGTTTGCGCAGCAATTGTTTTAGCAACAACCATCAACCCCGTAGTATCTTTATCTAAACGATGAACAATACCAGCACGAGGTAACAGCTCTTGTCCCGGGCAATGATGCAATAAGGCATTTAAAACCGTGCCATCAGGATTACCTGCACCTGGGTGTACCACTAACCCAGCAGGTTTGTTTATGACGATAATATCATCATCTTCATAAACAATATCTAGCTTAATAGCTTGGGCTTCATGATGTACTTCAGTTTCAAGCTCGGCGTTTAACGTAATGGTTTCACCACCCGCCATTTTAACGCGAGCTTTTGTGATTACTTCACCATTTACTTGAACACTACCATCTAAAATCCAGTCTTTTAAACGAGATCTTGAATAATCGGGGAACATTTGGGCAATTGTTTGGTCTAGACGTTTACCTAAACATGAATCAGGCACTACGTCTTGGTGTTGAATATTTTCAGCCATTAAAGTCTCTATAAATTAGCACAGTGTTAATTAGCACTGTGCAATGCTCGAAAGCTAGGTTAGAATGTTTACACATTATATTTAATACTTAGTTTAAGTATTTTACCTGCTTTAGGCAGGGCTTTCATAATTATTTTTAAAGGGTCGCAACAGACATCCTACTTATATGAACAAGTTTACATTAAAAATCGCTACATTATCTTTATTTTTAAGTTTAGCCGGGTGTTCATCATCGCCTGAAGACATTGAAAAAGTGCCAGATAAATCTGCCCAAGCTTTATACCTCGATGCAAAAGATGCGCTTGATAACGGTTTATACCAAAAAGCTATTCCTATTTTATCTGCAATAGACTCACGATACCCGTTTGGTGCGATTTCACACCAAGTACAGCTTGACTTGATTTATGCATATTATAAAGCAGGAAACATTGCCCAAGGTACAGCGTTAGTAGAGCGTTTTTTACGCTTAAACCCTGGCCATAAAAATGTTGATTACGTTTATTACATGCGCGCCTTGATGAATCTTTCATTAGAAGAAAATTTATTCCAGGAAATGGCCGGCATTGACAGAAGTGACCGCGATCCTAAACACGCACGCTCAGCCTTTGATGACTTTAGAACGATACTAACAGTTTACCCTGACAGTAAATATGCTTCAGATTCACGTAAACGCATGATCGCAATTAAGAGTCGACTAGCTGATTATGAATTAGCAGCAGCACGTTTCTTCATGGAGCGTAAAGCTTATGCAGCAGCCGCTAATCGCGGCCGTTATATCGTTGAATTTTTTGGCCCAAGTGATCAAGTTGAAGATGCGTTAGTGATCATGATTGAATGTTATGAAATTTTAGGCTTGGATGACTTACAAAAAAATGCGCGCCAGGTATTAGCATTAAACTACCCTAATAACCCGACGCTACATGGCAACTAGGCAAACTATCTTCTGAGATAAGGTTCTAATAAATTAGGACAAAAAATGGCGTTCAATTGAACGCCATTTTTACTTCAGGGAAGAAGGAATGCAAACTGCCATGGATAGCTATAAGTTTGTAATTTGCTTACATCAGTACGTTTATATAAACACTACGATTGATTAAATAGCTTGCTGGTCTTCTTCGCCGGTACGTATACGAATAACTCGTTCTACATTAGTCACAAAAATTTTACCGTCACCAATTTTTCCTGTTTGCGCCGTTTCAATAATTGTATTTACACAACGCTCAACATCTTCATCGCTCACAACAATTTCAAGTTTTACTTTTGGTAAAAAATCTACCATGTACTCTGCACCACGATAAAGTTCAGTATGTCCTTTTTGTCGACCAAAACCTTTTACTTCAGATACGGTCATACCGGTAATGTTTTCTTCCGCTAAAGCTTCTCGCACATCATCCATTTTGAATGGTTTAATAATGGCTTCTATTTTTTTCATTATTTTACAGATCCTGTTCAAACGATTTTTTATATAAGCCCATTCTAACGAATATTACTACAATATAAATAGCGAAAAAGACAAATAAAGCTATAAAATTGAAATAAGTCTACTTATTTCAATTTACAACATAGCAAGCCCATAATAACATTGATAAAATGATTTTTTTTGAATTGTGCTTTAAGGGCCATCTATGAACCGCCAAGCTATCATTAGCGAAATGAAAGTATTAGCAGAAATTGACGCTAAATTTGAAATTACTCGCCGAGTAAACTTTATTAAAGAGCAGTTGGTTAACTCTGGCTTAAAACATTTAATTTTAGGTATAAGTGGTGGTGTTGATTCATCGACATGTGGCCGATTAGCACAACTTGCGGTTAATGAATTAAACGAAGGACAAGATGGCGGCTATAAGTTTATCGCCATGCGCTTGCCGTATAACGTACAGGCTGATGAAGACGATGCACAATTAGCATTACAGTTTATTCAACCAAGTCAGTGTATCTCTACCAATGTTATGGCTGGTGTAGATGGCGTCCATCAAGAAGCGGTGGCAATTTTAGGCGAAAGTGGTTTATTAGAAGCTAATGCAAACCGCTTAGATTTTTCTAAAGGAAACGTAAAAGCTCGTACTCGTATGGTGATGCAATATCATATCGCCGGCATATTGGGTGGTTTAGTTATTGGTACAGACCATAGTGCTGAAAACATTACCGGTTTTTATACAAAATGGGGTGATGGCGCTTGTGATATGGCACCTTTATTTGGTTTAAGTAAACGCCAAGTGCGCTTACTTGCAAGAACAATGGGCGCACCTGAAAAACTAATCACTAAAGCGCCTACCGCCGACCTGGAAGAGCTTGCTCCAGGTAAAGAAGATGAAGCGGCACTGGGGGTAAGTTATGATGATATTGATAATTTCCTAGAAGGCAAAGAAGTTAAAGCTGAGGTTGCAAATAAACTAGTAAGTATTTTCAACAATACCCAACATAAACGTAAACCTATTCCGACTATTTACGATTAAACCTTGGTTTAAATCAGATATGAAAAGACCTGCTGTTGCAGGTCTTTTACGTTTTAGAGATTAAATTGCTACTACCAACATGACGCAGGCGTTTTATTTCCTTTTGGATATGTTGGACTCACTTCAATTTTAAGCGGTGTACAGTCTGTGTCAGAGGTTTGTGTGCCTTGAGCTGTAGCAGTAATGGTAAACGAATTGGCATTAGCACCACTTACAGACAGTTTATAATAGCCATTTTCAGTATCAGCACTTACCGGAATTGCTGCACCACACTTATATCCTGAACCACCAATAGCCGTTGCATAACTAGGACAATTACCACGATATTTCTTTTGCGCTAACAGTACTGACAACATGGCGGTTTTACCATCACTTCTGCGCGCCTTTTTCGCTGAATCGGAAAAAGATGGATAAGCAATACCAGCAATAATACCGATTATGGCTACTACAACCATTAACTCTATTAAGCTAAAGCCTCTATTTATTTTCATTGTTATTTTCCTACTAAGGGCAGCTGCCATTTGTCAAAACAGTAATATCAACTTGAACACTATTTGGTTCAACATCTGTAAATTTGATAATGCTGGTTTTAAGGTTGTCAATAATTTCTACACCACCTACCGGCGTTGGGTTAGGGGCAGATATACAAATATCCTTGGAGCTGGTAAAACTCAAGAAACCAGTCCACTTAGCAGGGTCAGTTAATAGGTTACTACTGGTACAGCTGTAGCTTAAACCATCGTCTGCAGGCAAACAATTACCATCGGAAGATTCAATTTGGGTTATGCCCTTACCACCGTTCGCTTCTGTGATCCTGCCGTAAACATTAAATACTTCACCCAATTGACAAGAAAAATTTTGATTGTCCATATTGGATTTAACGGTTGTGTGATACTGTCTTAAATTATCACAAGCCATTTCAGTGATGTCTGGGTTAATTTGAACATAACCATTCCAACCTAATGTACTGTCTTCGGTATCTGGCCAATCATAAACGGTACAAGCATAGGTTATTTCAAAACTGTCATCGGCATAAATAGGATCAGTAATTTCACAGTTACCTACACCATCAGACGTATTCATCCAGGTAGTTTTTATAATGTCATAATTTGACCACAACATGTCGGCTTTAAAATAAATCGCGCCACTTACCGTATATTTTGTCGATGGTGGATCACTTGGATCAAATGGACAAGTGTCATCTATTTCGAAACCGAAGGCGTCTAATTTAATATCATCATAATACGTTAACATATTACCATCTGCGTCAACTGCAGGGGTATTTAAACAGTAAAAATCTGTTGGATTACCTGAAAACAACTCGCCAGAGTTAGAATCGGTTCGCATCATCGGGCCATTATTACTTACCCCAATACATGATGCACCATCGTTATCGCTAAGCTGAGTTACAACAAAATCATGAGATGCTTGCACGGGTACTGCTTTTGGATCTGGCAATTTCATTGCATCTTTCACACCAATTGAATAATATATGTTCAAGCCAGTGTCAGGGTCGACCTCTTGTACACCAGTACCTGCATCAATTAAGTAGGTCATACCGCGATAAACACGACGTGAGGCAACACGAGGATCCGCAAAGGCATCGATTGATGTTGGGTCACCTTGACAAACTTTATCCTTTACACCTACCCCAACATTTGAACCAGTACCGTCAGAAAAGACAATACCAACATTACCATGCCAGCCACCACCTAAATAACAGGTGTAGTCAAAATATTTATAGCTATTATTATCTGTTTCGTATGCGTCAGTGGTAGAAGAAGTAATAGCTTGAGGCTTAATTTCACCATCAATTTCTTTTAAATAATACCGCTGACAAAATGCAGCATCAGATGCTTTTACGTATATTTCACCCAACTCCCAAGACTTTTGCGCTGCTGTGTCGATATACACACGGCCGGAGATTTCCACAAACCCTGTACAACCGTCAGGGTTACCACCATCACCAATTTCACAAGCATCTTTTAGGGTTAATACAACATCATCGTCAGAAGTAAGCCTTAAATCACCATCACCTCGGTCTAATAAGCCGGTTAAATCGCCATTAGTATCGGTATCTGGTGATTCACCGTCACCAACTTGCCCTTCACCTAATTTTGCTCGTCCAGTTGCCGAGCGAACTAAGGTATCAGCATCGTCAAGGTCCTCAATTTCACCAGCTAAACTTGGTGATTCCCAAGCAAGTTCGGTTTTTAATGAAATTTCATATGTTTCATTAGCTGTATCTACCCAGGTAACACTTACGGTAAGCTCTTTTGTATCACCTGGTGAGGCTACAGTATCTGTTCTGGTAAATGTGGTATTAGTTCCGGTGTGCGTAGTTTGGTTGCCATCTGTTATTGTTGCAAACAAAGTGTCAAATTCTGTCGCATTTATAGCATCTAAGGTATAGTTTCTTAACTCTTCAATACGAGATTGGGCTAAGGCTATAGCTTCTGCCCGCGTCTTAGAGTCCGCGCTTTCAGTAACTAAGCCACTTTGGAATGCTCCTACAGCAAGTAAACCGACCGCCATTATGGCCAGCGCAACTAGAACCTCTATTAAGCCAAAGCCTTTTGTTGATATTTTCATTTAAAACATCTCCACTAAAAATCTTTCCAACTGCCTGCGGCTACCGCCTGTTGATTATTATACTGCCTACTTTCCAATAACCTAGAGTTGTAATGTATATCTAAACTACCGCTGGTACTGTTTAAATCACCGCCAGATATTACCGCGCCATGAAAGGTAACATTACCACTTGCCGTTGCGGTCCCCATAATAAACACAACACCGTAAAAATGAGGACCACCTTTAAATTCAACATCACCATCAATAATTAAAATTGTTGGCGCTTCATCCGCTTCAGCGCACACATTGCCACCTGTTACACTTGCTTCGCAACCGACTGTGCCACCATTTACCTGTAACGTTGTACCCGCAGGAACGTCGTACCAAACAACTTGTTCTGTTGCACCTTCTACACAGCTTACATAGGTATTTGCGCCACACTCTTTAGCTTCTGCAGGTGCATCGGGACTAACGATGACATTGGTTCGAGTTTCACGATAATGCTCAGGGGAAGTACCAAAAAAATTCTCAAACATCTCTGCCGGGGATAACCGCATAAGATCAGAGTCATGCTCGAGAATATCTAAGCCAACTGTCTCTTTATTTGACGTTTGTACTGTTGCGCATAAACCAGGAGTATCCATACAACTTGGGTAACCTGCATCTGCGGGGTTGGCTATATAGGTAGCAGTAGAGTTATTGGAGCCAATATCAATATCGCCACCACTCCAGATAGTACTATGCCCCTCAGTGTTATGAACGGTTGCCGAGCCATTAATGTCTAAATTACCACGTGTGCTTAATGGGTTATCAGGAGCGAAAGGCAAAGGATCTAATGCTTGCATGTTAGCAGTAATACTTCGAGTTGCCGTGCCATCATCACTTACGCCAACAGCATTGAATATATACGCATCTAAATCGTTAATGACAATTGGGGTAATGTTTACAGTAACGCTGCCTTTATCCAAGGTAGTACTCATTGAATCATTAGAGCCATCAGAATTTGTATCAAAGACCCCGATTATGTTGTCTTCATCGTCCCAGTAGGTTTTCTTTGCAACCGACTGCATTGCTGTTGCCAAACCCGCTTCTGCATTTTCAAACGCTTGTCTTGCTCTAAAGTCATTACTCACTAATTTCTGCTCAACAAGAACTGAACGAGCCAAATATAAAGAAATTAAGGTAATAAGTATCAACAAGATAATTGATACAACTAATACCGCCATGCCCTGCTGTTTTTTGCGTAAATTAGAGTAATTATTATTTATATTTTTCATATTACCTTGCTCGCACCAAGTCATTACGCACGCGCACATTTTGCGTTAAGCTGTGGGTAATAAATGAATCATCGGTTAACTCACCCGTAATGGAAATAATAAACTCTCTTGTTTCTACAGTTATATCGCCGGTATTTGGCGTAATAGAGTAACAATCTCGCTCGTCATCATCATCGACTCCATTAGCACCATCATCATCGAGGCCATCCGGTTCGTTAGAGTTAACACACGCAGAATTTTGAGGGTTAACAGTAAAAGATTTAATTTTATAAATTCTGGGTTCACTAAGGGTTTCCCATCCGCCGGTGTTACAATTATCGCCTTTAGTTACAGATGGTGTGGTCAGCATTTCGAGTATTTGCCCATTTAACCTAAATCCAGAGTATTCATCATCATCCAGTTCTCCATCTTCGTCTTTATCGTAGGCATATACAATACACGAGCCATCAACGTTAGTATTTTCACTCACTACAGTATTATCTGACTTAAATGCTTCTATCGCGGTATCACCTTGCTGGTTAAATACGTTTTCAGATGCCAGTGAACCTGTTTCAGCCCAAAAACCTGCCCGGCGAATATCACCTGTAACTACTGACATAATTGTCATCAACTGGGTGTTTAGTTTACTAGTTTTTAGTGTCGTAGCAGTACTGCCGATAACAGCAACATAAACATAAATAACACCCGCTAGCACAATAAGGCCAAAAACCATACTTAATAGTAATTCGATTAAGGTAAAACCCTTATTGTTTTTTATCATGATGATGGACACTCTGAATATTCACTAAAATCTGATGAACACATGGTAACATTACCAAGCCGTCCCAAACGGACCCAAATGCTTTCCCCTGATGATGAAGTAAATTTAAAAAATCGTCGTGAATCCGCTGTTCCCCTCACAGGATTAAACTCAACTGAGCCGGAACCATATACTACTAAACTTACATCTTCGTATTCACTTCCGTCGACACGCATTAATACATTGTCTTCTGCAGATACATCATTACCAACTTCTACTACTAACACACAAGCATTAGCATCAGTGTTTACAGTTATTGTAGGATTGCAGGTTGTACCTTGGCTTAGTCCATATGACCATGATGTACCGGAGCCGGAAAAAGATACAAAAATTGGATCATATTTAGGATTTTTTGGATCTAGAATTTTGCCTGACAGTGCTTCTGAACGAGCAAGTTGCAAGTGGGAATACAGTTCTTCAACGGCGCTTACTAAACGGCGTTTTTTAAATGAATCAATAAAACTAGGCCCAGCAACGCTCGCCAAAATACTCATGATAAGTATTGTGATTAGAATTTCAATAAGCGTGATGCCTTGTGTTTTTTTCATAGTTTCAATACCCCTGCCAAAGCATTTAGCCTTGATAGCGCTTCCTTTGTATCGCAACGTAATATCCTATAATGTGCTTTGTTACTTTATTAGTGTTGTTGTGTATTATAAAAAGATCATCATCCGTTTTAGTTAGTCTAAATTTGAAAACCTTTTCGCACTTACATCTAAATTTAGCACTAAATGCAACGAACTACTATTTTTTCACTATAAATTCTTAATTTTTTTAGCTTTTAAACCTTAAAAATAGACCTAAAACTGACATAAACACTGATAAATATTAAATATAAATTAGATAAAACCCAGAGTATGAACTATTAATTATTAGTGAATTTAAAAACAAGGATGTGATTAAATGACTAATTCAACAAACTCAGTGTTACTACCTACTTCATTTTCAAAACCTCCCATGTCACTGTCGGCTATGCCCAATATCAATGGTTTTTCATTGATGGAAGTACTGATCACTATGATTATTATTTCATTTGGCATGTTAGGTTTGGCAAAATTGCAACTCAATGCCATGGTAGAAGTACAAAGCGCTAGCTATTCAAATAAAGCGGCAAGCTTTGCCCTGCAAATGACTGAAGCTATTGCGGCAAACCCGACAGCTTTGACTAGTTATCAACTTTCTTCAACTCAACAAGTCACTTCTCAAATCAGTTGCCTTGCAAATAACTGCACAAGTCCGGAGTTAGCCAAGCACGATGTTAAGTTATGGCAAAGTAACGTTTCAAAGTCATTGCCCTCAGGCCAAGCTGAAATTGAAGTTACTTCTACTCAGGCAAAAGTAACGGTGCGCTGGGATCAAAACCGTAATGGCTCGACCGGTTTAAATTGTCCGCCGTTAAGTAGTAGCGATTTAGAATGTACAACATTCACTCGTACTTTTAGATAAATAATGAAAACTTTTCGCGGTGACAAGCACTATGGTTTTACTTTAGTAGAAGTAATGATCTCTTTAACGTTAGGTTTATTCTTGCTAACGATGAGTATGCAAAGTTTACTCACAATGAACAAAAGCTTTGTAACAATTAAAAGCAGTTCACGGATGCAAGAAACAGCACGATTTACCTTCGCATTACTTGAAAATGATCTTAAACAAAGTCGCTACTGGGCACGTAGTTTGGGGTTTGCTAGTTTTTCCGGCAGTGCTGCGCTGACCAATATTAACAGCACTAACTGTTTAGAAGATGGAACCACTTGGGGACGCCAACTACAACAACCTATTTTTGCATTAAATAACTCTGCCGTTACGTACGCATGTGTTAATAATGACAACTATCTGCATGGAGATATATTAACGATTAGATATGCTGATAACCAGTTATTGACCAACTACGATGATGAGCAAATTTACCTACGAAGCTTGGGCAGTAAACATCGATTATTCGTTGGTAAAGATAGAAACCTGGCAATCAATAATGATTTATCATCACCATTAAGCCAGTTAATTATTGCACATAGTTTTTTTGTCGCGGATAGCGGCCGTACTTGCAAGGGTGAACTGATCCCAGCGCTGTTTTGGCAAACATTGGTAAATGGCCGACCACAAAAAGAAGAGTTGCTAGCGGGTGTTGAACAATTTCAACTTCAATTTGCAGTTGATATCGATGTTGATGGCCAACCTGACACCTACCTAAACCCAGATCAGATAACAGGCTGGCAAAATGTACATAGCGTAAAAGTTGATTTATTGGTGAGAAGCGACTGTCCTGATACTGCTCATTTAGATAATAAAAGCTATCAACTTGCTGATGTTAGCTACCAAGTTAATGATCATTTTTACCGGCAACAATACCAATATACATTTAATTATCACTAGATAGATTCAACATTAATAAAAGGAGTTATTAATGAAAGTACCTATTGCTTTATCACATAAATACCAAGGTTTAGTGTTAGCAACAAACTTACTTATGCTGTTACTCATAACCTTAATAGCGACAACATTATTTAAAAACGCGTTAAATCAACGCAAAATGGCCAACCATTACCAACGCCAGTTACTGGTTAAAAATAATGCAGAACAAGTAATTGTTGACGCAAAACTGTATGTCAAAAATTTACTCGCCTTAAACACAGATTTAACGGTAAATAATACAGGGTATTATGGCAGCGGTGCAGGCTTACTCAATGGTGACATCAATTGGCAAGATAGCAATGATGTACTGACCAGCGCGAATAATAGTAAATTTGTTCTGACTTACATGGGCGTGCAAGCGAAATTAACTCCGCCAGGTTTAGGTGTTGACCATCACTTGTTCAAAGTTTTTATCTATAGCCAATTAAATAATGGCGCTGAATATCAGCAGCAACAGTTTTTTGCCATTCCGGTTTTACCTCCATCAGAATAAAGGTAACAAATGAATATTAACCATAAACTGCTGCTTGGATTTACTTTACTCGAACTTATGATCACGTTAACCATTATTGGCATTATTACAAGCATTGCTTACACAAGCTTTCAAAGTTATGTACTTAAAGCAAGGCGAATTGATGCTACCGAAACATTAATGAAGTTGGCTGTTGCACAAGAAAGGTTTTATAACCAACACATGTATTACTCTAACGATATAAGCTCAGCAGCAGGGTTAAATCATCAATCTTTATTAACCAGTGAAGGCTTTTATCAATTGAGCGTTGTTATAAAAACGTATAGCAAGGATGGTAAGGACAGTTTTGTTTTAACCGCAAAGGCAATTAATAATCAGGCAAATGATAAAGACTGCATAAGCTTCAGCTTCAATAATTTAACTGTACGTAAAGCAACGAATAATCAAGGCGTTGAAAATAATGGTTGTTGGTAATTCACCCTTTCACTTTTTAACAACTTACATTATCACCCGCGGCATCTTCATGTATGCCATTGCCATCACTGTCAGTAGAAAGTCGAATACGGCCAGAGCGAGTAATGATTAATGCTCGATTATATTTTAACGATGGTTCATCTGCGCAAATTCTGAGCGTACCATTTTGATCCCAGGTAAATCCATTTTGCTGAAATTGGATATAATTTCTATTTTGAAAAGCACGCCAGGTAAGCACTTGACCATTATTAGATTGTTCGACAACTTCTAATATCACCTCATTATTATTTTTGACATGGTCACGGTTATTGTCGATGAAAAGTAACGCACCTTCTTGCCAACTTTTACCACAACTAAAACCATTGCTACTCGGACAAAGCGTTATTATATTGCCACTGGTTATTGCTGCTTGCCGTGCATGATTTAATACTAACAACCATTTATCCACTTCTGATTTTATATGATAACGCTGTATCAATTCATGATAGCTCGGCATACCTATGGTGAGTAATGATGAGATGATCGCAATAGTGACCATAAGTTCTATAAGAGAAAAAGCAGATACATCCTTGTTTAAAACTTTCATTGTGGCCTCCTGCCAAAAAGTAATATTAACAAGTAAAGTATAGGCAATAATTACAATTGTAGAGCCCTAAAAACAAATATACCCGCTAGTGCGGGTATGTTTAAAAATGATATCAAAAATATTGTTATCTAAGTTCGGCTGGTACCGCAAATACCGTTGTTTCTTCACGACCGGGGTTTTCAATAACCACTTTGCCACCAAGTGTTTTTAACTTTTCGACAACTTGAGCAACAAGGACCTCTGGCGCGGAAGCTCCAGCTGTTACTCCTATTTTTTCAATGCCATCTAGCCAGGTTGATTCAATATCATCTGCACCATCGATTAGGTACGAGGTTGTGCCTAACTTTTCGGATAATTCACGTAAACGATTCGAATTTGAACTATTTTTTGCACCAACAACTAACAGCAAATCAGCTTTACTTGCCATAGAGCGTACCGCATCTTGACGGTTTTGTGTTGCATAACAAATATCGTCTTTACGCGGCCCGGCAATATTAGGGAATTTTGCACGAAGAGCGTCTACAACTTCAGATGTATCGTCGACTGATAATGTTGTTTGTGAGCAATGAAATAACACATCTGAGTTTTTAACCTCTAAATGTGCCACATCTTCTACAGACTCGACTAAATAAATGCCACCAGTCTCAGATTCGTATTGGCCCATAGTGCCTTCGACTTCAGGGTGTCCGGCATGACCTATCAAAATACATTCATGATTTTTGCGAGAAGCACGAGTAACTTCCATATGCACTTTCGTTACTAATGGGCATGTAGCATCAAAAACTTTCAAACCTCTATCTTTAGCATTTTGACGAACAGCTTTAGATACGCCATGAGCAGAAAATATAACCGTCATATCGTCCGGCACTTCGTTAAGAGATTCAACAAAAACAGCGCCACGCTTTTTTAAGCCATCGACCACAAATTTGTTATGCACAACTTCATGACGAACATAAATAGGTGCGTCAAATAAATCAAGCGCTCTATCAACAATACTAATTGCTCTATCAACGCCGGCACAAAAACCGCGAGGGTTTGCTAATATAATTTCCATCAGTTCTTTCTTAAAAGTTTATAAAATGTCGACAACGTCAACTGCAAAAGTAATATCTTGACCAGCCAATGGATGGTTAAAATCTACTGTAACAGATAAATCGTTTACTTCACGAATGATACCCGGTATTTCACCGCCAGGTTGAGTAAAGGTTACGATACTTCCAACTTCAGCGGGAGTCTCACTATTAAACTTTTGACGGTCTAAATAATGAATATTTTCAGGGTTAACATCACCAAACGCATCTTTTGCTGCTAACGTAAACTCTTTAGAGTCACCTTGACTCAAGCCAAGTAATTGTTGTTCAAAAGCAGGGGATAAACTTTGATCGCCCATATTAACTTTAGCAGGTTTGTTGTTAACTTTCGTGCTATCTGCTGCTGAACCATCAGAAAGTTTCATGGTGATATGCATTAAAATGCTAGAATCCGCAACAATTGTTTTCATGCTTTTTGTCTCATCAGACATACTACTTTACTCCAGAATCTTTAGTTTCAGATTCGATATTTTTTTCACTTGGCTCTACACCATTTTTACTATCGCGAAAAGCATCTAAAATCATTAAGCCTGCACCGACAAATATGGCAGAGTCTGCAACATTAAACGCTGGCCAATGTTTATTACCTACATAAAAATCTAAGAAGTCGATAACATAACCAAACATCATACGATCAATTAAATTGCCTACCGCACCACTTAATATTAACGCGAAAGATATAGCAATAAGTTTGTCTTGTTTAGGCGTTTTCGCCATCCATACAACAAGTAATATACTTACCACACCTGCGATAGCTGTGAAGAACCAACGTTGCCAGCCACCTTGATCAGCTAAAAAGCTAAAGGCGGCACCGGGATTATGTACGTATGTTAAATTAAAAAACGGCAAGACGTTAATTGATTCGCGGTAATCCATTAATGCGACAACAGACTGTTTAGTTAGCTGATCTAAAATTAGCATTACGATTGCTAACCACAGCCAGCGCAAGCCGGTATTAGAGAATAAATTTTTTGCAGACATACAACTATAAAACCTTAGATAGCTGCGCTCTATTTACCCATCACAAGTGACGAATAAAAAGTGACGCAGCAGAATTATTCACATTAAGCAAACTGACGAGCTTCGCCTTCACCATCGATATTAGTAATACAACGACCACACAAATCGCTGTGCGCTTCGCTTTGACCAACATCAAGAGTGTAGTGCCAACAACGTTCACATTTAGTACCAGTAGAAGCTGCAATGGCTAACCATAAACCATTTACTTCGGTCGCTACGCTACCTTCAGGCTGCTCGTCAACAACGATAACTGTCGCAGCAGATGTGATCAGAGCAAAGCGTAATTCATCGCCTACTGTAAGTAACTTATCGGCCAACTCTTGAGTTGCAAATAAGGTTACGTCAGCTTGTAATGTTGCACCAACAATTTCATCGCGGCGGGCTTGCTCTAACGCTTTGTTAACTTCAGTACGAACATCTAATAAGCTAGACCAGAAGTCATTATTTAACGGCGCATCTTGGGCAAGTTTAGTTAAGCCATCAAACCATACACCGGTAAACACGAATTCATCACGTTCGCCAGGTAAGGCTGACCAAATTTCTTGTGCGGTAAATGACAAAATTGGTGCCATCCAACGAACCATCGCCTCAGCAATAAGGAATAACGCCGTTTGACATGAACGACGAGCTAAACCATCAGTTTTAGCCGTATATTGTCTGTCTTTAATGATGTCTAAGTAGAAACCACCAAGCTCATTAGTACAGAAGTTCATGATTTTGCTTACCACAACACTAAATTCGTAGTTGTCATAAGCTGTAATAATTTCTTCTTGTAAATCGGCAGCTTTACCAACCACCCAGCGATCTAAAGCCACCATATCTTCTAAAGCAACAGAATGTTTAGTTGGTTCAAAACCGTTGATATTGGCTAATAAGAATCGTGAAGTATTACGAATACGACGATAAGCGTCTGCTTGACGCTTAAAGATTTCATCAGAAACAGTAATTTCTTGCGTGTAGTTAACCGATGCTACCCATAAACGTAAGATGTCAGCACCAAGTTTACCGGTGATTTCTTTTGGCATTACCACGTTGCCTAAAGACTTAGACATTTTATGGCCATTAACATCAACAGTAAAACCGTGCGTTAATACTTCTTTGTACGGCGCTTTACCATTCATGGCAACCGACGATATCATTGATGACATAAACCAACCACGATGTTGATCGCTACCTTCTAGATATAAGTCCGCAGTAGAATCAAACTCTTCACGGGCATCAACTACAGAGTAATGTGACACACCTGAGTCAAACCATACGTCGAGGGTATCAGGAACTTTTACATATTCTTTTGCATCGTCGCCAATTAATTCTTGGGCGTCTAAATCAAACCAGGCTTGAATACCTTGTTCTTCAACTTTTAAAGCAACTTGCTCAAGCAATTCAATCGCTTTTGGATGTAAAGCACCAGTATCTTTATGCACAAATAAAGCAATTGGTACACCCCAAGTACGTTGACGTGAAATACACCAATCAGGACGACCTTCTACCATTTTTTCAATACGGCTTTGACCCCAATCAGGGATCCATTTTGTTTGTTCAATTTCTTTTAACGACTCTTCACGCAAACCTTTTTGATCCATGCTGATAAACCACTGCGGCGTAGCACGGAAAATAATTGGCGTTTTGTGTCTCCAACAATGTGGGTAAGAGTGCTCGTATGCATGGTGATGCATTAAAGAGCCGTGCTCTTTTAAGATTTCAACAACACTGTCGTTAGCTTTGAATACATGCTGACCAGCAAGTAATGGTGTATCTGGTAAGTAAACACCATTAGCGCCAACAGGGTTGGCAACTTCTAGATTATAGGTACGACCAACATTGAAATCGTCAACACCATGACCAGGAGCTGTATGTACACAACCAGTACCTGAATCGGTGGTAACATGATCACCTAAGATAACCGGTACGGTAAAGTCATAGAACGGGTGATTTACTTGAATATTTTCTAGAGCACTACCGTCACAAAAACCTAGTGCGTGGTATTTATCAATACCAAATCTGTCCATACAGTCAGCAACTAAGTCTGATCCTAAAATCAAACGTTGCGGGCCTTGCTCACTTTCAACTTGCACAAGCGTGTATTGTAACTCAGGGTGAACAGATACTGCGCGGTTAGCCGGTAATGTCCAAGGCGTGGTAGTCCAAATAACAATTGCAATTTGTCCTTCACCTTCGTGCCCTTCTGGGTGTGAGAATAAGTCAGCAACCGAGTCTTCTGCTGTAAATTTAACATCGATAGCCGGAGAGAATTTATCCTGATATTCAACTTCTGCTTCTGCAAGTGCAGATCCACAATCTGTACACCAATGCACAGGTTTAAAACCTTGGTGCAAATGGCCGTTTTCAGTGATTTTACCTAATGCTCGAATAATATTAGCTTCAGTTTTAAAATCCATGGTTAAATAAGGATTATCCCAATCACCAAACACACCTAAACGTTTAAAGTCTTCGCGTTGACCGTCAACTTGCTTTAATGCATATTCACGACACTTTTGACGAAACTCTGCTGAGTTAAGTTTTTTACCTGGCTTACCCCATTTTTTTTCTACCACTAATTCAATTGGTAAACCGTGACAATCCCAACCTGGGATGTATGGAGAGTTAAAGTCAGATAACGTTTTTGCTTTAACAATAACGTCTTTTAAAATTTTATTTACCGCGTGGCCTAAATGAATATTGCCGTTTGCATACGGAGGTCCGTCATGCAGAATAAATGATTTTTTGCCTTTTTTTGCCGCGCGAATTTGACCGTATAAATCTTTATCGGCCCATTCTTTTAGCATTTTTGGTTCACGTTGAGGTAAACCGCCACGCATTGGAAACGCGGTATCTGGTAAATTTAAAGTATGTTTATAATCACTCATTGAATCATTTATCCGTTAATATTACTTACTTCAAGCTAGCAATATAGTTGCGAGCTTGTTCACTGTCTTTGGCAATTTGTGTAGTTAATTCATCTAAAGAGGCAAAGCGCTGTTCGGCGCGTAATTTTTTTAATAGTGCCACTTCAATTTGTTGACCATACAAATCGTTGTTAAAATCGAAAATATGTACTTCAAGTTGTTGTCTTATGCCATTTACCGTTGGTCTTGAACCAATATTGGCAACACCATAAAAACTTTTACCTAAAGCATTCACTTTTACTACATATACACCAGCAACTGGAGATACGCAGCGTTTTAATAATACGTTTGCGGTAGGAAACCCTAAGTTTCTACCTTGTTTATCGCCGTGTACTACACGACCGATAATACTGTACTTTCTGCCAAGCATTAGCTCGGCATCAGTTAATTCATCTTGTTGAAGTGCGCTGCGAATTTCAGTACTTGAGATTCGACACTCCAACATCTTATAACTCGCGGTGTCAGTTACTTCAAAGCCAAACTTTACACCGGCGGTTTTTAGCATGGCAAAATTGCCTAAGCGATTTTTACCAAAGCGAAAATCATCGCCAATAATCAAGTGTTTTACGCCAAGCTTATTTACTAATAAATCTTCAACAAATTGCTCAGCGCTTTGACTGGCAAATTCATGGTTAAAGTTGACACAAATTAACCGCTGTACACCTAACTTTTTAAGCAAAGTATATTTATCACGTAATCGGCTTAGTCTTGCTGGCGCCATTTGCGGATTAAACAACTCTTGCGGTTGCGGTTCAAACACTAGTACCGCGGGGATCAAATTAAGCTGCTCTGCTTTTTCAACAAGTGCTTTAACGACTCTTTGGTGCCCTAAATGCACACCATCAAAATTACCAATTGTTAATACACAACCATTATGCGCATCGCGAATATTGTGTATACCTCTAACTAGTTGCATTTATCGTATTAGTCCATCGCTCAAAAAAGGAGATTATTTTGCTTATTGAAAAACTGACGAATTATATACCCGTGGGTATTCAAAGTGAATTAATAATCAGCACTTTAGCCAAAGATTGTGCAGATTTCATGAAAATATTACGATTATTTAAGACAAGAAAGTAGGATTTGTTAAAAATTGGGTAAGTTTCCCTACCCAATCTACCATTTATGCCGTTTTACTGACAAAGTGTTTCAAGCGAATTCCAAGTGTTACACCACAAATAAAATACGTTATCGCCCCTAGTGTAATTAAATATACTAATTTAACTACTTGTGCACTGAACGACAAAGCAAGCCATGCCTCAAAACTAGGCGAAAAATAATAAATAGTACCAGCCATAACTAGCGCAGATAAAATTAAGCGCAGAATCACGAACATAGTGTTTTTATCGATGTGATAAATCCCGTTACGACTCAATCCACGATAAAGTAAGAAACCATTCAAAGTTGCTGATAATGCGGTGGCAATAGCTAAACCAACATAGCCAAAAATAGGAGCCAAAGCTATGTTGAATACCATATTTGCCGCCATCGCTTTTATACCAATGATTACCGGTGTTTTAGTATCTTGGCGGGCGTAGTAACCCGGTGCTAACACCTTAATAAACATAAAGCTTAATAGACCACTTAGATACGCATAAAGAGCAAATGATACTTGCATAACATCATGTTCAGTGAATTCACCGCGCATAAATAGCACCATGATGATTGGCTGTGCCAACACCATTAAGCCTGCCATTGCTGGCCATCCCAATAAACTCACCACTTTAAGAGCCCAGTCGATGGTTGATGAAAATTCTTGCGGATTTTGTTTTGCATGAAGCCTGGCCAGGCTTGGTAAAATTACCGTGGCAATGCCAATACCAAACAACCCTAACGGAAATTCTAATAATCGATCAGCGTAATATAGCCAACTTATTGAACCGGTGATTAAAAAGCTGGCAATTAAGGTGTCGAGTAATAAATTGATTTGTGTAACGGATACACCAAATAATGCAGGTACGATCAATTTGCGAATTTTTTTCACGCCGCCATGGTTCCAGCCCCATGTTGGTTTAACCAACACGCCGGCTTTAATTAAGAACGGTATTTGGAATAAAAACTGAGTTAAACCACCTAAAAATACCCCCCATGCAAGTGCAAAGGCAGGTTGTTCAAACGTTGGTGATAAATATATTGCTGCGCCAATAATGCAGACGTTAAGTAACACTGGCGTAAACGCCGCTGCGGCAAACTTTCCTAGCGTATTTAATATTGCGCCCGCAAGTGCAGTAAAACTAATGAACCATAAATAAGGGAAAGTAATAGTAAGTAGTGAGGAGGCTAAATCAAACTTTTCAGCATTTGGGCCATCATTTACCCAGTCTAGAAACCAACCAAAACCAAACAGAGCAACAAAAACTGGCGTGGCAACCATACCGATAAGGGTAACAATAGAAACCAAAACACCTAGGGTGCCACTTACTTTAGAGATCAACTCGCGGGTTTCATTGGTACCATTTTTTTCATCAAGCTCTTGGTATTCACTAAGCACAGGTACAAATGCTTGTGCAAATGCGCCTTCGGCAAACAGGCGACGGAGAAAGTTGGGAATTTTATTGGCAAAGAAAAAAACATCAGCACCGACTCCGGTTCCAATTTTGTCAGCAATCACGACATCGCGAACAAGACCTAAAACTCTTGAGATAAGCGTCATAAAACTGACGATAAGCCCTGATTTAAGCAGTTTCTTACTCAAAAATGATACTCCATTGTTATTTTTCTTTGTTTTTAGTAAATAATTACTGAGAACCTTAGCTCTCAGTCGTTAATAATGTTATCATCTTCTTCTTTGAATGCCCTCGAAAAACCGCATTTTTTGTTAAATAATTAGTTATTGAGTAATAATTCGATAAATAGTTTGACATCAACCGGAAAAAAAGGCATATTTCGTCGCCTTAAATTATGGCTATATTATTTTATTTTTAGGAGTCCACCTTGGCTAACTCAAAGTCTGCTAAGAAGCGCGCTGTCCAATCAGAGAAGCGTCGCCAACACAACGCAAGTCGTCGCTCAATGATGCGCACTTACTTGAAAAAAGTTATCGCTGCTATTGAAGCTGGTAACAAAGAAGCTGCAACTACAGAGTTTGCTATTGCTTCTCCAATTTTAGATCGTTACGCAAGTAAAGGTTTAATACACGCAAACAAAGCTGCTCGTGTTAAGAGTCGCTTAAATGCTAAAATTAAAGCTCTTTAATTAGAACTTAAATTTTACGTTTTAAAAACCGGCTTCTGCCGGTTTTTTTGTATATAGACATACAGTATTTAGCGGATGCAGTATGCATGGAGCTTTTGTATCTGACAAAAAATGGCGCTTAATAGCGCCATTTTGATATTACCAGTTTACTAAAACATTACACTGAGAATGGATATTGGATTGGATCGTGATGCTGGTAACCTATTACCTCGAAATCATCCATTGTTACCCAAGTTTCTAAATCTTTTAATGACTTAATTTTAGGGTTAATGCGCAACTCTGGTGATGGGAATGGCTCACGCTTTAATTGTACGTTTTCCATTAGCTCTAACTGATCTTCATAAATATGAGCATTTACTATTTTATGATAAGCAACACCAGCCTTATTACCAGTAATTTGCGCCATAATAGCCAAGAATGCAAACACTTGAATTTGATTAAAATTAAGACCTAATGGTACATCACAACTGCGTTGGTAGCTGTTTAAGTACAGCGTGCCGTCAAGCAGCGAGAATTGATGTTGAAACATACATGGGCGTAAACACCCCATATGAAACTCACCTGGATTGTAGAAACTGATGATCTCACCTCTATCATCAATGCCTTTACTTAAATTATCGACAACCTTTTTAAGTTGATCCACAGAGCCACCGTCTGGTTTAGCCCATGCTCTACCTTGTACACCATAAACTCGCCCCATATCATCCTCACCTTTACGGTGTGGATTATTTAACCAAGCTTCGTTTTCATTGGCATTGGCATTCCAGGTTGGTGTTCCTAACGCACGAAAGTCCGCGGCATTATCATAACCTTTTATATAACCAAGTAACTCAGCAATAGCCGCTTTATAGAAGCTTTTACGGGTAGTAATGATAGGAAGTTCATTCTTACCGACTTGATACTCTAAATCGGCATTGATAAGGGTTAAACAACGCTTACCAGTGCGTTCGTTACTTACCCATGAACCTTCATCAATAATACGCTGACATAAATCTAAATATTGTTTCATTTTGCACTGCTCTTGTTCTTTTTACTGTTACTAACAATAGGTTGACTATTGTTTAATCCCCAAATAATCAATCCTACACCAATTATCACCATTGGTAATGAAAGCATTTGTCCCATTGAGATGAAACTGAAGTAAAACCCTAAATGGGCATCAGGCTCACGGAAAAATTCAATTGTCAGTCTAAACAAACCATATCCGGCTAAAAACAGACCGCTGGCAACACCGATTGCTTTGGTCTTTTTACCAACAAAATAAATAATAAGAAACAGCACTAAGCCTTCTAAAAAGAATTCATACAACTGTGACGGGTGACGTGGAAGACCTAATGGATCGGTTGGGAATATCATCGCCCAAGATACATCCGTTTGACGCCCCCAAAGCTCGGCGTTAATAAAGTTACCGATACGACCAGCACCTAGGCCAAGTGGCACTAGTGGTGCGACAAAATCACCGACTTGTAAGAACGACTTTTTCTCTTTGCGTGCAAAAAGTGCGATTGCAGTAATAACCCCAAGTAAGCCACCATGAAATGACATACCGCCAGTCCATATTTTAAATAGATAAATCGGGTCGCTGAGGAAGTAATCAAAGTTATAGAATAATACATAGCCAATTCGGCCACCAAGTATCACCCCTAAAAATCCATAAAATAAAAGGTCACTTACTTGGTCTCGGCTCCATAAGCCGTTGCTTTTATCTGCAGCTTTATTAGCAATAACCATCGCTAAAATAAAACCGATTAAATACATGAAGCCATACCAGCGAAGGGCGATAGGTCCGATTGAAAAAATAATAGGGTCAATAATCGGAAATTGAATTGCAGCAAGGGTCATAAACGATCCAATGTTAAATCATCATATTAAATGCTACTAAAATTAAGAAAGCAGCAAAAACTTTTTTTATTGTTTTAACCGGTAGTTTGTTGGCAAGTTTCACCCCGTAGCGTGCCAAAATAGTTGACGTTGAGGCGATACCTAATACTGCCGGCCAGTAAATGTAACCTAAACTCCACTCGGGAAGATTAGGATTATCAAGACCAGCAATCATAAACGCCATTGTGCCAAAAAGCGAGACAATCATGCCACATGCAGTAGAAACCCCAATGGCATGTAATAAATTTACGCCGCAATAGGTTAAAAATGGGATGAGAACCGCCCCACCACTAATGCCCATTAAACTTGCAATAATACCGGTTCCTCCCGCAACACCTTTTAAAACATTATCTGAAGGTAGGTCTCGTTGTACAGTTTGGCGTATAGAAAACAACATGTATGTTGCTAAAGAAATAACAAACGTAGAAAAAATAGCCGTAAGGGTACTTGTCGGCAATAAATCGGCAAGGTTAGCACCTATAACTGCGCCCAATGCAACAAACACCAATAATTTTTTAGTCATCTTCCAAGGAATATTACCAGATTTATGGTGATTAAATGCAGCGCTAGTTGACGTTACTAAAATAGACGCCAATGATGACGCTAAGGCAATAGGCATCACTATATCAGCATGTATGCCCAACATTGGTAGAAGGATAATCAGTACAGGTACAATCACCAAGCCGCCACCAATCCCCAACAAGCCAGCTAAAAAGCCAACTAAGGTACCGAGTAACATACATAAAAGAAATACTGATAAAAACATTAGACACTCTATTTCGTTAGAGTATTAATTTTAACCCTAAATAGATGAAAATACTTATTAAATAATTACAAAGATGAGTTTTAGTTACTTACCGGCTCTTACAAAGCCACCTAACCCAAGTAACTCTAGTTGCTCATTAAGGTAGTTATGCACCTGTTTAGCCGTACTTAACATTAAGCAATGGGATAATATTAACTGCGCTTGTTTGTAATCTAAATGGCGTAATACCCATTTTATGCGAGGAATATTATGTGCATTCATACTTAATTTATCATACCCCATAGCCAGCAATAAAAGCGCCCCGCCTGGTTCACTGGCGAGTTCACCACATAAACTTAACTCTATTAATTCTATTTGCGCTTGTTCGGCGATCTGATTTAACGCTCGAAGTACTGCCGGATGATATGAATCGAATAATGGCGCCACTCTAGAGTTGTTTCTATCTACGGCCAACAAATATTGGGTTAAATCATTACTACCTACAGAAAAGAAATCTACTTTTTTAGCAAGCTCTGACAATTGGAAAATAACAGAAGGCACTTCAAGCATAATACCAACTTTAGGTTTAGCAACCGGTACATCACTTTCATTACTCACTTCAAAATAGGCTTGATTAATCAATCTGATTGCATCATCGACTTCTGTAGTGCCAGATACCATAGGTAACATTATTTCTAAATTGCCTAAACCGATATTGGCCTTGAGCATGGCTCGCACTTGTACAAGGAATATTTCGGGATGGTCGAGGGTAATACGAATGCCTCGCCAACCTAGAAAGGGGTTGTCTTCACTTATAGGAAAGTACGGCAAAGCTTTGTCACCACCGACATCGAGCGTTCGCATAACCACAGGTTGACGAGGAAATGAGTTCAATACTGTTTTGTACAGAGTGACTTGCTCTAACTCCGATGGAAAACAACTACGCTCCATAAATGGAATTTCAGTGCGATATAAACCAATACCTATAGCGCCATTTTTCATCGAGTCATCAAACTCGGCTCCTAAGCCTGCATTTAACAGCAACTCTATAGATTTTCCATCTTTTGTTATCGCTGGAAGATCGATGACTTGCTTTACAATTTCTTGTAGTTCATCTTCTTCTCGTACTAAATGCTGATACTCGGTTAAGGTAGCGGTATCTGGCGATAAAAATATTTCACCTGAATAACCGTCAACAACAGCCTGTTTATGCCAAAAACTAGCCAGAGGGATATTACCTACGCCCATAATAGCCGGGATACCTAAAGCTCTAGCCAAAATGACTGCATGAGAGTTAGTCGAGCCAGACAATGAAACAATCGCTTTTAAGCCTTTATGCTGATATTCCGCCAATAATGATGCCGTGACGTCTTGCGCCACTAAAATCATGTTGTCAGGAATTACTGCTTTATTGCTATCTTCTTGTTGTAAATGAAATAAAACCCGATTACCGAGATCTTTTATGTCAGTAGCTCTCTCACGAATGTAGAGATCTTCAACTGACTCAAATTGTATTACGTATTGATCAATCACCAGTTTTAAAGCGCTTTGAGCATCCCAACCAGCATTTATTTTTTCCTGTATTTCATCACCTAAACTGGCGCTTTCCAGCATATGCTCATACATTTCAAAAATATCAAGCGTATCCTCAGGTATCGCACCTTGCATACGGCTGCTCATTTGTCTGAGGTCGCGCTTTGTTTTAATTACTGCGTGTTGAAAGAATTTTGTTTGAACGCTTGATTGATATACTTTAGTTAAACTAACGCTGCTTAATTGTGCTTTAGGGTAACTGACGTAAAAATTTCCAATTGCTAAACCGGGAGAGGCAGGAATACCTTGCACATACTGACGGTTTTGCTGTTTAGTTCCCCTAGACAAAATGCCTGTCGTTTCAGCATTAGCGATTGCAATTGCTAATTGGGCAGCAATAGTGACAAGAAACGCTTCTTCATTTTCAGTAAATTCTCGTGCTTGCTTTTGTTGCACAGATAATATGCCCAATACCCGGCGTTGATGGATAATTGGCGTACCTAAAAAGGCATTAAAGTCCTCTTCTTGTACTTCTGGGGATTCTTTAAAACGAGGATGTTGTTGTGCATTTGCAATGTTAATGGGCTCTTCACGTTGGCCAACCAAGCCAACCAAACCTTCAGAAAAACCAATTGAAACACGACCTAGTGACGCTTTAGCTAAACCATCTGAAGCCATGAGTAGAAAATGTTCTTGCTCGTAATCAGCTAAATAAACAGAGCAACACTCAGTAGTCATTGCAGCTTTAACCTGACCCACCATGTTTTGTAAGGCAGTATCAAGCTCAGGCTCTTGCCCAAATGCTAAAACAATTCTACGTAACGTGGTTAACATAAGCTCCTTTGCTCGCTGAATACTATTAAATGTTTATTTTAGTTGAAGTTTTTACTAAAGATTGGTCAGTATACCCTACTTTTTGAGGATGTTAAAATGGCGAAATGAGAAGATGAGTTTGAGCTGGGAACAGCTATCACAGAAAGCTTTACCGCCTATGGGTATAGTGATTTACATTACTTCGTTCCTGAAGTTAAAAATCTAGAACCATCCATGGTGATTTGCATTACTTCGTCCCTGAAGCTACAAATCTAGTACCATCCATGGTGATTTGCATTACTTCGTCCCTGAAGTAAAAAAACTGCATAACTTTCGTTATACAGTTTTATTAAATAAGTTCCTTTACTAACTTAATGTACATAATGATCACTAACCAGTACGTCTTCTATTATCCCGACGGTGATGAGATCCGCGGCGGTGTTTATTCGGTCTACGCTCATTACTTTCCGCTTTAAATGGTGCTAAAGCAATAGGAGCAAACTCTTTCATTACTCTGCGATATACATCGCGTTTAAATGAAACCACCTGACGTACAGGGTACCAGTAACTTACCCAACGCCAATCATCAAACTCAGGATGACCTGAATGTAATAGATCTACTTCATCATCTGCACAAGTGAGCTTTAATAAAAACCACTTCTGCTTTTGGCCAATACACATGGGTTTACTTTCATGCCTAATTAACCGCTTTGGTAGACGATACCTTAGCCAATGTTTTGTACTTGCGATAATTTCCACTTGATGTGGTTTTAAACCGACTTCTTCATGCAGTTCACGAAACATGGTTTGCTCGGTTGTTTCACCTTCGTCAACACCACCTTGTGGATACTGCCAAGAATGCTGGCCATATCGTCGAGCCCAAAAAACCTGACCTTTACCGTTTGTAATCACTATGCCGACATTGGCTCTATAGCCTTCGGCATCAATCACATGAACTCCCGTTCAATTTTTTTACTATAAAATGATTGTTCCACAAACTAGCGCTACGAGCAAATAAACACTGAAATTAATTTTAATCTATGTTTTTTTTGCGCATAATATTGATAAACCTTGATAACAAGCTCAAGCCTTTGACTGATTACCGCCCTGAAACAGAACAACAACTTATTCGACATGCACAAAGTATTGCAGGTTTAACCTTAGGTGAACTTGCTGCTCAAACCGGTGTTGTTGTGCCCGAAAATTTGAATAGAGAAAAAGGCTGGATCGGTTTATTACTAGAAAAAGTTTTAGGTGCAAGTGCAGGCTCTCTGCCTATGCCTGACTTTCCAGATTTAGGTATTGAACTTAAAACCTTGCCTATTAATCGTGAAGGTAAACCGTTAGAAACGACATTTGTTTGTGTTGCGCCATTAAAAGGCATTACCGGTATGACCTGGGAAAAATGTCACCTTAAAAACAAACTCGCCAAAGTGTTATGGGTGCCAGTTATTTCAGAACGGGATATCCCAATCCATCAACGCATAGTTTGTACGCCATTTCTGTGGCAACCAAATCAACAAGAAGAGCAATTATTAGCACAAGACTGGCAAGAGCTAACTGACATGATAGCTCTTGGGAGAGTTGAAGAAATTAATGCTAAATACGGGCAAGTACTTCAGCTTAGACCTAAAGCCGCTAATTCAAGTGCAAAGACACAGGCGTTTGATGCTCAAGGGAGGCCTTTTCAAACCCTCCCCAGGGGTTTCTATTTAAAAATACCATTCACGCAAATGTTGCTAAACAATCATTTGCGAGTAAACTGACAAAAACATAGCTCGAGTTCAGCTAATTAAAGTTATAGCTTATACACTTGAATCTCTTGACTTAAAGATACTTTTTCACCTTTGGGAACGATAACCCAATTTGTATTTGCCGCTTCTAAACATACAAATTCATCTTCACCTTGTTGATGGATATCACTCATGCCCGCCGCAATATCTTTGCCAGGGTTCCACAGCACCCACTGAGTAGAATTTGATTTTTTGATCTCGATCGCACGTTTCCAGCCTTTATCAAACATCGTCATTGACGAATTGTGATGATAAATTTTATCGATAGGACCAACACAATTAAATACATCAGACGGAGTGCAACCTTGAATTGATTTTATTTTGTCATCAAAATATGCTGAATTTAAATCTGGGATAGCAATATTTTCAGGGCTGCTAACACTGAAATAACTATGTAAAGCATTAGAAAATTGAAAGTCTTGGTTACTTAAATTTTCAATCTCCAATTGTTGGCTGAACGAATTAGAAAACATTAATATTTGCGTTACTTTAAATTTATGTGTCCAAGATTCAGAGCGTTTCTCTCCTTCTAATACTAGTTCTACTTTAATTCCAGCAGAGTTAATATCAATAGAGCCTAATTGCCATAAACTTGTTCTAGCAAAACCATGATTACCAGCATCATTATATGGACCAAACCAAGGCCAACAAATAGGAATGCCACCACGTATTGCCTTACCATTTTCTAATTGAGCCTTTTTACTCATCCAAAAGACTTCATCATGACCTTTCGGTTGCCAGTTTAATACATGACCACCATGCAAAGTTAATTTAGCTGAAAACAATTCATGGCTTAAAATTAGCTCAGAAAAGGTATCGCTTATTTTTGATTCAACTACTTCACCATATTCATTTTTGGCAATACTGGTAAATTCTGCACTATTTACTTCAATCGGTAACAAGTTCTATCCTATAAAATCCATTGTGGATATGTTTAATTATTTATTGTTAGGGTCTAATTGAGGGTTCGATTCAGCGGCTATCGTTGGCGTCGAAGATACCTGTAATTGTACCATTTGTATATCATCAGAAGCTGTTACTTCTAATTCCGCAAGTTTAACCGTAGGCTCAGCTTTAAACAATTCAAATTGATGCTTTGCTTTTTCTTGAGCAATTTTTTCTTGAGCAGCTTTTTGTTGTGCTATTTTCTTTTGCGCCAACTTTTCCTCAACAAGTTTCTGATGAATTGTTTTTTCTTGTGCTAACTTCTCTTGTGCTAATTTTTCATGGGCTAACTTTTCTTGTAATACCCTTTCATGTGCTAGTTTTTCTTCAGCTGCTTTTAATTGAGCGAGCTGTTCTTTAACAAGCTTTTCTTGTTGCAGTTTTTCTTGCGATAACTTTTCTTCTGCTGCTTTTACTTTCGCCAGTTTTTCTTGAGCTAATTTATCTTGGGCAATTTTGTCCTGCAACAGCTGTTCTTGTAACAATTTCTTTTGAGCCAACTTATCTTCGAGTAATTTTACTTGAGCTGCTTTCACTTGAGCAAGCTTTTCTTCAGCTGCCTTTTCTTGGGCTAACTTATCTTGAATGAGCTTTTCTTCCTCAGCTTTAACTTGAGCAATTTTCTCTTGAACGGCTTTTTCTTGCATTAGCTTTTCTTGAGCCAATTTATCTTCAGCGGCTTTAACCTGTGCAAGTTTTTCTTGTGCTGCTTTTTCTTGAGCAAGTTTTTCTTGAGCAAGTTTCTTTTGAGCTATCTTATTTTCTAACAATTTTACTTTAGCGATTTTTTCTTGTGCTAGCTTATCTTGAATGAGCTTTTCTTCAGCAGCTTTAACTTGCGCAAGTTTAACTTGAACTGCTTGCTCTTGCGCGAGCTTTTCTTGAGCAAGTTTTTCTTCTGCAGCCTTAACTTCGGCAAGTTTTATTTGAGCGGCCTGCTCTTGTGCTAATTTCTCTTCAGCCAGTTTTTCTTCGGCTGCTTTTACTAGGGCAAGTTTAGCTTGTGCGGCTTGTTCTTGCGCAAGCTTTTCTTCAGTCAGCTTTTCTTCTGCTGCTTTTACTAAGGCAAGTTTAGCTTGTGCGGCTTGTTCTTGTGCAAGCTTTTCTTCTGCCAGCTTTTCTTCTGCTGCTTTTACTAAGGCAAGTTTAGCTTGTGCGGCTTGTTCTTGTGCAAGCTTTTCTTCTGCCAGCTTTTCTTCTGCTGCTTTTACTAGGGCAAGTTTAGCTTGTGCTGCTTTCTCTTGTGCTAATTTCTCTTGAGCCAATTTGTCTTCAGCAGCCTTAACTTCGGCAAGTTTGATTTGTGCGGCTTGCTCTTGTGCGAGCTTCTCTTGAGCCAGTTTTTCTTCAGCGGCCTTAACTTCAGCAAGTTTAATTTGAGCAGCTTGCTCTTGTGCTAGTTTCTCTTGAGCCAATTTTTCTTCTGCAGCTTTTATTTCGGCAAGTTTGATTTGTGCGGCTTGCTCTTGTGCTAGTTTCTCTTCTGCCAGTTTCTCTTCTGCAAGATTAGATGATGCCGAGCTAAGCTCTGGTACAGGTTTGTTATTTTCCACTTTAGTTTCAGAAAGCACGCCTTGCTCATCTCCTCCCTGAGCCTCTTGTTTTTGCAACCAAAGCTCTCGCTTTTTCATCTCTACTTGTTCTAAGTTTGCATAAGCTTTTTTGAAGTAGCTAGGCGACATATCTATTGCTTTTTTGAAAAAATATTCAGCCTCGTCTAAGCGCCCTTCAAGCATAACAAAATACCCTAAATCATTATAAGCATCATACTCACTCATCACTTGTTTAAAGGTTTTAATAGCGCGGTTATATTGGCCTTTACGGGCATAAACCAAACCTAGATTACTCCATGCTCGTTTAAAGCCTGGCTCAAGGTTGATCGCACGGCGATAATTACGTTCGGCAACAGTTAGATCACCTGTGAGGTAATATGAGTAGCCTAAATTAGATAAAATATTTGCAGAATTTTCATCGTATGTTAGCGCCAACTTATAATAAACTCGTGCTAAATCAAAGTTTTGATGCATATCCTCAATTATGCCGGAAACATTGTATGAATTAATTGGAGATTCTTTATCTAAGGTATGGTACCCATGCTCTTTTTTCGTACCTAATTCAGTTAAGCGCTTTTGGTCTAATAAAATAGCTTTTTGTAAATGACCTTGGGCTTTTTGGTATTGACGATTCTCCATTTCTATAACACCGAGAGCTTGGTGAGCGAGAATTAATGAATTATCGTTTTGCAAAGCTTCGGTATAAGCTCGAGTTGCAATGGTATTATTGCCTTGTTTGTCATGAATTCGAGCAATTCTAAATAATACTTTGGCATTGTTTGGTTCAAATTCTAAACATTGAATGTAGTAATACAATGCTTTATCATAATCACCTCGTTGCTCAGACTCAATAGCTTTTTGAAAGGCATCTTCCATTGTTTCATTAGTAATTCCTGTAGTCTGCCCTTTTTCACCAAATAGGTCATTACGAGCGTAGTTATCAAGGCTTTCTTCACTTTTAGGTGTAGTTTCACATCCAAACAAAAACAAAATAGTGAATAAGCTAGAAATTATTGTTATTTTTTTATTTGATTTCATAATGTTTCCTAAAAAGCTTGATCCCATACCGCCATAACTTTAAGTACAGCAGGCCCTATTGCTACAATAAAAAATGAAGGCCAAATACACGCCATCATCGGAAAAACCATTTTCACGCCAACTTTTGCCGCTTTCTCCTCGGCTTCTTGTAAACGTTTATCTCGATACTCTTCTGAGTAAATCCTTAAAGTATCAGCTATGCCAGTACCAAGTCTTAAACTTTGCACTATCACTGAATTTAATCCCCGAATATCTTCCAAACCAGTACGTTCTGAAAATTCATGCAAAGCTTCTTGCATTGAAAAGCCAACCCTAACTTTTGAGCAAACAAGAGCTAATTCGTGCGATAAAGCAGGATGAGCATACTCCAACTCACGACTAACTCTTTGAATAGCCTCTAATAAGCCTAGCCCTGACTCTGAACACACCACCAATAAATCAAGTGCATCTGGAAAAAACTTTCTTAGACTTTTCATTCTCCGTTTAGCTAAATAGGTCAAAACAAACCCAGGAAGCAAATAAAAGCCACCTAAGATAAATGCTACTAAATATATAGTAAAAAAGGGGGTTAATTCAGAAAAAGTGCGCATAGCAAAAATTGCAGTAATTCCACCTAATAATAGTAAAAATAATTTTAACGCGTTATATACTTTTAAAGCATGATCAGAGTGAAAACCAGAATGAATCAATAAACGCTTAGTTTTATCATCGCCAGCAAATGTTTGCTGTAAAAATGGCATTTTGTCTAAAGAATGTTCAAGCGAATGGGAAAAGTCCTCTGTAATGCTAGATGTTTCTTTATTACCATGTTTTAGCTTTTGTAATTGCAGTCGTATAGGGGAATAAGCGCCAGAAAACATCAAACTTAAAGCCAATGAAAGTGTTAATCCGGCAATTCCAGCAATTACATATATTGCCCACTTTGCTTGTTCAGGGTTTTCAACAATGCTATTAACCAATCCTAATAAATAATCCATAATTAATACTCTATGTTAATGAGTTTACTGATCCATAAAGTACCAAGAACCATACCTACACCGCCCCACTTTAATAATGAAACGCCTTCAGGACTTGTAAAAAGTGTGGAAACATAATCAGGTGAACTCATATATAAAAAGGCAAATAAAGCGAATGGCGTTAATACTAATACCCAAGCAGACAATCGGCCTTCAGCTGAAAGTGTTTTCACTCGACGCTGAAATTTAAACCGTTGGCGTATAACTCTGGAAAGGGTTTCTATTTTTTCAGCTAAATTACCACCGGTCTCCTTTTGTATGCTGACAGCACTAGCAAAAGCCATGGCAGAGGTAGTAGGAACTCTATGTACAAAAGTTAATAGCGCAGTTTTTATGTCGTTACCAAAATTAATTTGTTTAAACATTAAGTCAAACTCTACGGCAAGTTCCCCTTCAGTTTCTTCGCACACTAGCTTTAATGCTTCTGAAAATGCATAGCCTGCTTGTAATCCTCGTTTTAATACATCTAAAGATTCTGGAAATTGAGTTTCGATTTTTTCTAATCGGTTTGCGATATCTTTTTTTAATTTAAATTGAAATGCACCAATCACTATTAACACAGAAACAAGAATAAAAAACGGATCTAAAGTTAAGTTCCAAACTAAAGGAGCTACTATGATAGATGCTAGAATCATTAATAAAATATACTGATGTCCAAATAGCTTAGAGCCTGACATCTCTAACTTATATGTTAACCCCTCTACAAAGCCAATTTTCTCTATTTCAACAAATATCGGGTTTAGCTTAGATAGTCGTTGATTTAACACTAAATCTACTTGATGCGGATCTTTTATTGCTAGCTCTTCAAGGTGCTTTTTTAATTGTTTCGTTTTTGAGCGCTGCGGATTGTAGACTGACACAAATAACGTTTGTGACATAAACAATACAGCCCCAAAAACTAAAAGTAGAAATGTTAGTTCATTACTCATGCTTATCTCCTAAAATCATAATGTACTCCTAAAAGTTCATCATATTTTTATCAAGGCCATAAATAGAATTAGGTAAAACAATACCTTTAGCTTTAAGAGAAGTATTAAAGTTAGGAACTACACCTGTTGGTTTAAATTCTCCTAAAATATTGCCTTCTTCATCCTTACCTTGCCTTTCAAAAGTAAAAATTTCAGACATGGTTATTACTTCACCTTCCATGCCATTTATCTCTTGCACACTGGTAATACGCCTGTGACCATCTTCATGACGTTGTAATTGCACCACCAAATCTATAGCGGAAGCAATTTGAGAGCGTATATTCTTAACTGGCATATCAAACCCAGCCATACATACCATATTTTCTAAGCGCCCTAGAGCATCTCTTGGATTATTTGCATGCAGTGTTGTTAAAGACCCCTCATGACCAGTATTCATCGCTGTAAGCATATCTACAGCCTCTGCCCCCCTAACCTCACCAATTACAATTCTATCGGGTCTCATACGCAAAGTATTACGAACCAAATCACGTTGCGTAACTTCGCCAGCACCTTCTATATTTGCTATACGTGTTTCTAAACGCACGGTATGAGGCTGTTGAAGTTGTAATTCTGCAGAATCCTCAATGGTAATAATCCGCTCTTTTTCGGGTATATAACCAGAAAGTATGTTCAGTAATGTTGTTTTACCACTACCAGTACCGCCAGAGATAAGTACGTTCAGCTTACCAAGTACTACAGCTTCAATTAACTTGCCAATTTCTGCACTCATTGAGCCTAGTTCAATTAACTGTTCCGCTTTTAGTTTTTCAACGGTAAACCTACGAATAGATAATGTGGGACCATCAAGAGCTAATGGCGGAATAATGGCATTTACCCTTGAGCCATCTTTAAGTCTGGCATCAACCATTGGAGAGGATTCATCAATTCGGCGTCCTACGCCTGACACAATTCTATCTATAATATTAAGCAAATGGCTATTATCATAAAATTGAACTGGCACTTTTTCTAATTTACCGAAACGCTCGACAAAAATACTGTCAAATCTATTTACCAAAATATCAGAAATAGTACTATCACAAAATAGAGTTTCTAATGGCCCTAAACCTAAGATTTCATCAATAACAAGTTTAATTATTTTTTGTCTGACGGATAAATTTAAAGGCTTTGAAACTTCATTTAATAACTGGTTTGTGATTTCACTTATCTGTTCTTTAGCTTGATTCTCATCCATAGTTTCAAGCACAGCAAGGTCAAGCATTTTCAATAGTTTGCCAAATATTTGTTGCTTTATTTCTAAATCCTGTGGATTTAAAAAGTCATATTGAGATTCATCTTGTTTTTTTAATAATTCCATTATGATTTGCCCATTAATCTAGACCATAAACTTTTGGAGTTAGGTGATATTTCAAGATTATTACCATTTATTTGCTGAGCAATAACTAAGAATTCTTTCTCTAATTGTTTGAATTCTGATAACTCCGCAATACTTTTACCTAAGTCAGTACAAGCACTCGCCAACTGGTAATCGTTCGAAATGGTAAACACTGTATCTACACCAACGGTATTTTTTATATCTTCAGGAGTAATAGTGCTGAACTTGGTAGAGAATCGATTAACAATAATACTAATTTTTTCAGGTGCTATACCCATAGTATTATGAAGTTGTTCAACTAGCGCTTTCGCCTCTCTAATGCTAGAAATATTTTGTTGCACTACCACCATAATATGCTCTGACGACTCTAAGATAGGTATTGACAGTGAATCTATTCCTCTGGATAAATCAGCGATAAACAACTTAAAATTAGCTCTAACCTTAGAGAACAATTGACTTATTTTATTTTGATCAATATGAGCTAATCGATTTATTTGTGAATAAGCTTTTACAGGTAGCAAACTCAAATTATCTTTTTTACTCATCATACTTTGAATTGCAGTGGTATCTAATTCTTTAATGTCTGCTAGAGCATCATCTAAAAAATAATCTGGCTTTAAGTTAAGACTATCGGCTAACGTTCCGTGCTGTAAATCTGCATCCACCATAACCACTTCATCTTTGCAGTGTTTACCAATAATTTGTCCAATTGAGCTAGCGATAAAGCTAGAGCCAGAACCGCCTTTACCATTAATAATAGATACCACAGGAGCTAAATTTACTTTAGTTTTTAATTGGGATGCAACACTTGAAATTGCTGGTATAAGCTCGGTTTCTGCAGTAGATAATGGAACAATATCTTTGATTGACAATTGAATTGATTTTCTTAAAAGTTGTTGAGGAAGGTTATCCCCCACTATCAAAATATTAATTCCAGCATTGCTGATCTTTTCTAAATTGCTAATAGTTTGTTGCTCATCACCAGTAAAAACTACAACAGCTAATTGAAAATCTTCGGTAATAAATGTCACTTTCTTTTCGATTGAAAGCTCCAAATTTTTGACAGGTAATAAAAGTTCATTAGTGGCCAACTCTACTTGTGGGTCGTCACACACGAGTAATAACTTAATTAAGAACGGTAAAGACGACAAACTTCCTTGCTCATTGCTTTTCATTTGTCCTTTAATACCTGAATATGAGTTAAGTTCAATTTTATTTTCCATAATTACAGCCCTTTAATCCTGAATGAATATCTAACTAAGAACAATTTGAATCTCCCCACCGAGTTGCTCCAAGACTTTCTCGAGGAAGCACTGTTGTAAAGCTTGGTGAATCTAAAGTTAAAGATAATCCTGGAATCAACAATTGGTGCTGGTATCCTGTAATTGAAACTTTAACTAGTCTAATTTGGTTAAGAGTATTTTGCGGTAATACTGGTGGAGAAGCATTAGGGTCGCCTTCTAAATCTAGTATGCCTCCGGCATAATTTATATATTTAATTTCAATGTTATCCATTGTTAAATTAAATAAGAAATCCTCTGAAAAACTTGCTGAATTGGCTATATTGCTGTCAAGTACACTATTCATTACTACAGGGCAAACAACGGCTAATCTTGCGCCACGTCTTGAAACCTCAGTCAAAACATTCCAAGTAAACATTAATCGAGCAATTTCAATAGCACTAAAAAAAAGTAAAAAAAACAAGCTGCCAACAATTGCAAACTCAACTGTATATACTCCCATATCTTTTGACTTCTTTTGTCGACTTAAAAAACTATTCATAAAGCCCTCATACTATAGCGAGCAGTAAGAGGAAAATTTAAATTAAAGCTTTTACTTGTTATAAATGATGGCAATAAATCGGAATAAATAGGCTCCCAATAATAAGTTACTGATACAGTAATATATTCAGTTGTATCATCAACTAAAATATTGAAATTATAAACATCTTCAATGCTGTAAGTAATGTCTTTACCAGCGGTTGTTATGTCTGCCACTGCACCTGAATTCGTTAATGAAGGTAAGATATTACTAGAACCATTATAATCTCCACCGGTTAAGATAGCGTTAGCATTTAAAGCAATAACATCATTAATGTAAACGTCATTACTTATTGGTCTTGCATGATTAATAAGGTACCTTGATGCATCTCTTACAACCTGGTTTAAACGATTGTACTGATATAAAAGGCGCGAAAACTCCACTATTACAAACACTAAAAATAGCAAAAATGGCAAAATTAAAGTTAGCTCAATAGCTGCTAACCCTTTTTGTTTATTTATTCGATTGTTTATAAACATCATTATGAATCACTGCTATTAGGGACATGATATAAAACAATAGTAAAAGGGCCTGGGCTATCTATTGAATCAACCACGGGTATGCCCTGAGCGGTACAGTTTTGTGTAAATTCACCAATAATAAAACTTTGTTGGCCACCATTATCTAGGTCTTGTGTTAAAAAGAAACAACCTGAACCAACATATTTAGGCGTTGTTGTACCATTTGCGGTGCCATCACACTCTGCAATAACAACGTTGAGAACCCTCCTATCAACGAATCCTCCGGGCTGGTTTGTCAAACCTGTACCAGAAATAGGACATACACTTGTACTTCCCCTTGACTCTAAATAGTCATTATAGCTATACACACCTTCTGGAAAAATAAGCTCGCCGTCAGAGTCATATTCAAAAATGGGGACACCATTATCATCATATTCAAAAATAGGCGTATTAGTGGAATCAACTAATTCACCATCCTCTAAATCAAGTCTTTCACCTTGGCAAGTATTAATATCTGGTGGATAAATGCCCTCTTTATCACCTGGAACTGTTGAGGTGCCAAACCTTGTATTAAGCCCCTGCAAAGAAGGGCCAACTTTATTACCTGGGGCAGTACTAAGTCCCTCATCAACATTAAAGCATACTTCACCATTTGAGAGACCAGCACCAGCCATAGCTGTTCGAATATCTGCACCACCATGGTTGTCAGCCAAATTTAGTAATTGAAAGTTACCAGCCCCCACGGCACTTTCTTCACCAGAGCCTATTTTCATTACAGTTAATTCATTAAGGTTATAGCCATAAAAAGAGTCTTCCTGGTATTGTAGTGGATCAGCCGAATAATCAATGGGTTTTGAACAAACCATCATAGGCACCAAATCGCTATAACAATCTACTAATGCGGTACTAGGCCCTGCCAAGGCCGTTGCTGATATTTTCTTATTAAAACTAAAAATTTGCGCGATGAAATTATTAAGTTCTACACCTGAGATTGTTACTTTTACATAACGATTAATATCTTCATTTTCGCCAATACTAACAGGAATAAAAGGCTCCGGCTTTTCAGAGAACTCAACAATAACGGAATCAGTATTGGCTATAGAAGAATTTAACTCGTGATAATCTGAAAACCCTAAGTTTTCAGCTGTAATTGCTTTAGCTGCAAAAATAGCAGAGTTATGTGTTCCTCCATCAACAAGGTCTTTAGCTGCATTTAATGCAGCTGTATCAACAAGGTTTTGTAGACGAGTTTTATTTAGCAACAAATGACCACCATCTAATGCTAGTGCAGCCATAGCAAGCAGAGAAAACAGCCCAATGGTAAACATAACTAATATGTTACCTTGCTGTTTGATATTGCTTTTAACTTCCATAATAGCCTCTTACTGCAAATTAATTGCTTGAGCCAGAACCTGAACTTACAAGTTGTTGAGCATTAGTACTTGTTTGCCCCTCGGAAGGTGCAACGCTAGAACCTTGATAGCTCGTAACAACTTTTTCCCCATATACACCATCTAAATCGTTTACTATGCCTTCATTATTTTCTGGTGCCATGGGGTCTAATATTTGCTTTTCATTGATTTTGGCAATTGATTCTGTGATTGGGTAAGGGTCATTAGATGAACAACCTGTGATAATCAATAACAGCGAAATTATTTGTATAATGTTTCTCATCGTTTATCCCTCTTCACCTGTAGTTAAATCATGACCGTATTTTTGTTGTGTACCACCATTATCAGGAAGCATCTCATCATTTTGATCTTCAATTTGATTTGGCGAATTTGGTTCATCTTCAGGCTTTTCTCTTGGCGTCATTTTTCCCATTAAATAAAACTCCATATCAGAAACAGGTACAAAATTATCTGTTGGTAATTCCATACCTTTCTTATTAAATGGACGAACTAACCTAGGTGTAACCATTATCACCAACTCTGATTGCCCCTTAACAAATTCTTGACTACGAAATAGCTGACCTAAAATAGGAATGTCACCTAAACCAGGGATCTTATCGACACTTTCTCTTAAGGTATCGCTAATTAAACCGCCTATAGCGATTGTTTGTCCATCACCAAGCTCAACCGTTGTAGATGTTGTGCGTTTTATAATTGAAGGTACAACAAAAGATGAACCGGAGCCTTCAGGTGTAATGGTTAATGAACCCGAATTACTTAATTCACTTACTAAAACGTTGAGACTAAGGTTTATTTTTCCAGAATCTAAAATAGTAGGTACAAAACTTACCCCTACACCAAAGTCTCGGTATTGAACGCCAGTACCGGTATTACTTCCACCAGCAGTTGGAATTGGAACTTCACCACCTGATAAGAAATCTGCTTTTTGACCACTTAAAGCGGTAATATTAGGCTCGGCTAAAATTTTTGCTAAACCATGTTGCTTGGCTACATCAAATGCAAAATTTAGTAACATATCTCCATCTAAGTATGACCCAAAAAAACCACGCGAAATTGTAGGACTAATGCCTATTGCATCAAACAAGTCACCACCAGAAACAATACCACCAGAGCCATCTGTACCATCAAAGCGCAATAGCATTTTTGAGTCTAACCTACGAGCTACTTCACTTTGTACTTCTGCAACAGTAACTTCCAACATTACCTGTTGACCGCCGCCAACACTTAGCATATTTAATACTTCACTTGGTGCAGAACCACCAGTAGCCGCTTGAGCATAAGCTCGAGCCAATTCTAAGGCCATATTCATTTTGGTTAACGAAGAAGATTGGCCGCTAAGAACTAGTTGACCTTGCGAGCTTTCAACACCAATTTTTTCTTTAGGTAAATAATGATAGAAGCGCTCTCTTAACCCATTTAAGTCGTGAGATACTTCAAGGTTAAACAAATCAACAACCTTGTCGTTTTCATCCCAAATTATTACATTAGTGTGACCAAGTGTTTTACCTACAACATAAAGTTCGTCTTGGCGTAATACTAAAATATCTGCAATATCAGGGTTACCAATTGAAATACGGTGAATTGGGTGTTTCATTTTTAAATTTCTAGATTTAAAAATAGGAACTTTTATTGCATTTGCTTCTTTTTCCGTTGGACCACCAGCAACTGCATTATTGTTTATTACACTATTTAAAAAAATAGTTAACGTTAATACAAATAAGAGTCCTACATTATAATTTTTCATTGTTGTAGTCCTTGTTTAATTATTTGATACTTGCACGGATTCTTTATCAATACCGCGTATAATTTCAACTTTGTTTCGACCAGTTAAAGAATTAACCGCAACAGTTTGAGTTTCTATACTTGCCTCTGCGGCAGCTTGTTCAAACGCTTTATCATCCTGCTCGGGATCAAACAGTGCGACCTCAGCTTTATCATTAGGGTTTCTTAAGGCCAGTTGTAAACTACCTTTATTTTGTGCACTCATTAGCGTTTCAGCTTGTTCAAGAGTTACCTCTAACGTTACAGCTCGTACAATTTGTGGTTTGTTTTCATCGTTAGAGGCTCTTTGATCTACCGCTAATATTTTAATATTTGAAAGTACCACTTCAGTATTGGCTGCACTTTTACCGCGATAAGTAATTAAAATATCAACAGTGTTGCCAGGCAATATAAAACCAGATACGCCAACAACATCATTAACCCTTATTGAAACAGCACGCATATGAGGAGAGATTAAACTTGCTAATGAACTGCCTTCTCCTTTTTTGGCTATTCGCTTGGCATGAAGTAAATCGCCACTATATAGTTTGCTTTTAACAACCATACCTGTAGCATCTTCTAATTTAGTGATGGCGCCTTCTGGAACCATAGATTCAGGAATTGTTGTAAGAGAGATGTGCTTAGCTTCTATAATGCTTCCTGTTTGCAAAGAAGTATTAACAGTTACAACTTGTGCCTGACCAACTTTAACAGTTTGTGGTTGATTTTTATCAAGCCAATTTTTAGCAAGGAATACGGCTCCTAAACCAAAAACGATTGATAGTAATATAAATACAGCTACATTCTTGTTCACAAAATCTCCTTATTTGCTAAACATTATTAATCCGTACTACCTACTTAACGAAATAACTGTGCCAGGCAAAGTCTAATAATTCTTTTGTTATCGTAGATTCTAATTGTTTAAATTTAATTTGATCGCTGACAATAGAAAGCAAATCTCTAGGATAACAAGGAAGGAATTTTCGGTTATGCATTTGATGTAAATGTTCGACTAAATAATCAAATATCGACATCTCACACAATAAGTTATATTCAATACATTCTTTAAACCAAATGTCTTGATATAGCTCTTTGGTTAATTGTTCAAACTCTACTTTATAACCGAGTCTTCTTAAAAAAGCCTCATCGACTAAATCAGTTGGTGTTAAATTAGTCGAAAATAATAACAATAATTCAAATGGTAATTCAAAATGAAGGCCTGATTGCAAGGATAGAAAATCTCTACGCTCTTCTAGGGGAATTATCCAGCGATTAAATAACTCTTTGGGAGTAATTTTTTGTCGACCTAAATCATCTAATAATAAAATACCGTTATTAGCTTTTAGCTGTAATGGTGCTCGATATATTTTGGAAGCCTTATCATAACGAACTTCAAGCATTTCAGCCGAAAGCTCGCCGCCACTTACCACTAATGGACGTTTACATAACAGCCAACGTGGGTCGAAACTAGATGCTATTTTAAGTACATTTTCTTGTTTTGGCTGTTCTGACAATTGATGAATTTCGGGATCAAAAACTTGCACGATTTCATTATTTACCTCAATAGCATGAGGTACCAATACATCACCACCAAAGACTAAGTTTAAATGGCGACAAAAGAAACTTTTACCAGTACCCGCTGCACCGTAAATTAAAATTGGTTTAATAGAGTTTAACGATGGTCCTATCTTTTCAATAAGCTCATCCGAAAAGGTTAAATCAGAAAAAATTGAATTGATATCATCATTGGTAACTACTTGATCTCGACTTGTTTGCTTTAAACAAACATTAGTATATTGCTCTAATGGAATTGGGGCTGTACCTAAATAGCCATTTTTTAGAAGCGCTTTATCAGCTTGTAATTGACCAATAGAACTTAAAGAAAAACGCATTTGCTCACTTGTAGTTTGTGCTACATTTTCAACCCAAGATTTTGCCTTACAAATGTCGATTAGCTCTTGAATAATAGAACCACTAATACACAGTTTTGTGGATAATTCTTTTAATGTTAAAATACCCGCGTTTTGCAGATGCTTTAACATTAAATCTATTAATAATGTTGTAGATAAGCCTGTTTCTATGAGGCTTTGTGGTGTGGGTGCAATGGTTAGATAATCTAGCTCTTTTGATAAGCTTTCTTTTTCAGTGTTTACATTTTTTTGTACGGTTTCAGTCTTCTGTTCACCTTTTAACGGGAAGTCGATAGAACCATCTTCGAGTTTATTTTGATCACCATCTAGACTTGAACCTTGGATAAGTTCCTCACTTGAGTCATCTATTTCAGTTTTAACTTCAGCAACCTGATCAGTTTCTTTATCTGGTAACTTTTTATTAAATTTAAATAAATTCATTTTAATACCTTATAAAGCCTAAGAAAAAAATTGATATCTGAATGTTGAAATTGCCAGCATAACTTCATCACTTTGACTACATGCCCAAATCCAGCCTAACGCTAATGCAGGAGCATATGGAACTCTTAATTCAGCAACTTCTCCTGTACTTGGTTTAAAGTATTGCTTTAAATAAAAGCAATGATAATAACGAATCAAAGTTTGTTTTAAACCAGCCCAGCCACTTTTATTGATCCCTAAAAATATACTTATTATCCCGCCAAAAATAATTGCATAAGCAATTGACCATGCAATAAGTAG
This sequence comes from Thalassotalea nanhaiensis, assembly GCF_031583575.1. Lineage (NCBI taxonomy): Bacteria > Pseudomonadati > Pseudomonadota > Gammaproteobacteria > Alteromonadales > Colwelliaceae > Thalassotalea > Thalassotalea nanhaiensis. The sequence goes on from NZ_CP134146.1 coordinate 3,282,264, forward strand.
GGGACCGCATAGAGCTCCAATAGCCATCATAAGTTTTACGTCACCACCTCCTAATGCTTTTATATAAAATGCAGGGAATAGCAAAATAAATGCAAGTACAACTCCAAATAATAAATCTAAGCCACCTTGAAGCCTGTAAAATAAAAGTTGTAAAACTAAAGCAATAAATATGAAAACAAGGCAGAGAGAATTCGGGATTTTTTGATATTTCAAATCAAAATATAATGCTATAACAAGACAAACAATAGCTATTAAAAGCATTATAACTAAGCTTGTTGATGCATCTAGAATCATCCCGAACCCTCAATTAATTATACAATTTAGGTTAACTGCCATCACAGTTGGCTATCGAACCACTCACTGCATTGACAGCAGTATCTAAGCAATTAATACTATCAGTTGATGCATCGCCCAAATTAGAGAAAGCCCCCACTAAACCACCAACAACCAAACTTCCAGCAATTGCATATTCAACTGCAGTTAAACCACTTTCATCTTCAATAAAATTCTTAAGTATATTTTTCATTTTATGTCTCCTTAATTACATTCACCGCTGTTATCAGCATCAACAGCATTACAAATAGCCGTTATTTTATTCTCGGCAGAAGTACCTAACTGATCAAATGCTACAACCATACTACCAACAACTAATGCACCAGCTACTGCATACTCAACAGCAGTTAAACCACTTTCATCTTCGATAAACTCGGAGAATAAATTTTTTAAATTTCTCATCTGAAATGACTCCATTTTTATTTAATTCAGCTAGGAGAGCCGAATGTTGCTGCTCCTTGCCAGACTTGTTTCGTTAAACCTTATTAAAACTAAGTGTTTATTTAGGAAACGAATTAAAAGATTAGAAGTTATTTTGCGAAAGGGTTATCACAGGATTGCTATCTGTTGCATGAAATTGCGTTAGATATGAATTTTTATGATCAAGGTCGTAAATATCTGGTGATAAACGTAATTTTCCTTTCTCGTTTATCCAAGCGGTTTGATAAGTGATGTAAACTGGCAATGGCGTTTTAAGCGGTAGGTTTGTTGTTTTACCTGACTTAATAACTGTTTGCATCTTATTAAGGTGTGCTGAATTATCTGCTTTAAGCAGGTACTTTGCCAGTAAGCTCGCATCTTCCAATCTGATGCAGCCATGGCTTAAAGCTCGTTTACTTTGTCTAAATAATGACTTTATCGGCGTGTCATGTAAATACACTGAATAATTATTTGGAATGTTGAACCGATAATAACCTAATGCATTATTTTCACCGGCAGCCTGCACTAACCTGTAGGACTGCAACAACTTACTTATATTAAGCCCGGGATCATCAATTTCTCGAATTTCTATATTTTTCCAGTAACCTTTTACCAACTGGAAGTTCTTTCGTTTTAACGAAAGAAAGTCCTGTTTATACTCTGGAATTAGCTCATTATTAATAATATTACGAGTAGGTGTCCAAGTAGGGTTTAGGGTAACTCGGTTTATTTCGGTGACCATTTGTGGAGTTTGGTTTTCAACATCCCCGACTATCACTTTCATTTTTACAGTTTCATCACCATCTTCAATAACTGATAATTGATAACCTGGTATGTTCACCAATAAATACTTTTCTGGCGGCGTTTTAGGCAACGTAAACCAGCGCCATAAATTTACTTGTAGTTGTTTAATTCTTTTTTCTGGCCTCACTTTTAATGCTGCATAGGTATTAGGGCCAAGTTTTCCATCGGGCACTAAACCATGTCGAGATTGAAATTCTTTTAACGCTGCAACGACAACTGTGTCAAAAACATATAACCGAGTTTTTGTTTGAGCTTTTCTTGGCAAATCACCTAGTAGCGTTAATATTTGTCTAATGCCTTTAACCTGTTGGTGGCTTTGCCCTAACCTAGGTTTAAAGGTCACATCTAGTTGGGGCCATTGGTGTTGACTTAAAAAGCGATATTCTGAAATAGCCTTTCGTATGTGTGATATTTGATCGTATGCCGGAATTAACGACAATAAGAGTTCATCTGATGCATCTTCTACAATAGCATTTAATAGCTCATTTTTAGCATTAACAGCCTGCTTGTAATGGTTAGCTGATACTTGAATGAGTTGTAAAAAACCTTTGGTTAATACTCTATCATGTTGCTCAAATTGCTGATTTTTAAGATCGTTAACTTTAGTTTTACTATGCCAACCTAAGTCTGCAAGTAGTCGATGTAATGACAAACCAGATAGGGTTAACCCTTGTTCATCAAACCACAGCAACTGCCTATTACTGTGTTTAATTAAATACTGATAAGGACTTTCTCCAATGGGTAGCTGGCTAGTTTGAATAGCTACGGTATGTTTATTGTTTGTGATTTCAGCTGATTGTGGATTTGCACATACACTACCAGTTAAAAGCAAAAATGCCAGAAATGCTGGCTTTAATAGTGGCTTCACACAAAAAGAAATACAACTTGAATTAGCCCACACTTTCTCTGCCCTTGGTAAGGTTTATATTTTCTTGTTGGACATTAGCCATATTAGGAATTAACTCTGAACGTAACCGCTGATATCGAACATAAGTCGAGCTTTGCTTTAACTCTCTGTTACCTTGTGAATAAGAGTTTGGCGTTATATTAAAGTGCTCTTTGAAGCTTCGGCAAAAGTGTGATGGATTTGAAAAACCCATTTGATAAGCAATAGTTGTAACAGAATTCTCGCTATCGCTAAGTAGGCGTTCACTTTCTTCAAGTTTTCGACAAAGTAAATAATGACTATAAGTTAGTCCACATAAATCTTTAAACATATGGCATAAGCGACTAGGGCTTAAGTGAATGTCGTGAGATAAGTCTTGCAAAGATGGACCTTTGGCAAAGTCTCTTTCAATGATATTAAGTAGCGAAGATATTGGATTTTCTCTACTAACTTGTGAACAATGCTTTTGTTGCTGTTTTTCTATGCTTTCTGTAAAACAGTTAATTTCTGTTTTATTTTTCAGCGTACACACTAAGCTATGTTTGTCTTGCTCAGAAAATGGAAAAAGAAATAAATCATCAACACCAAGGTGTAACGATTGATGTAATAAGGGAATAGAGACAGCAGTTGTCACCACAAAAAGTAAGCTGTTGCTGTATTGGTTTCTAATATATTCAATATTGTGCAAATGAGTGGCACTAGTGTAATCCATTAAATAGATAATAGCGCTTGGTAGATTTGAGTACTGTTCCAACTCGTCCATAGAGTTGAGAGAGTCTGACTCACAAAATGGGCTTAGCTCTTCCTTACAGTGTTTTGTTAACACTTGATCAAATGAAACTAAAAGCAATAAGTCTGCTTTTTTATTGTTATTAAAAACCATAAATAATCCCTTTACATCCCTTAGGTTATTACAGCAAATCTCTATTGCTTAATATTTAATCTAGGATTGATAAAAGGATCTGTCAAATTTGTAGGTATAATAAACTTAGTAAGTTTGTGGGTATTAAAGACTATAAAACCGACTATTATGGATATTTTTTTGCTAACATATTAAAAAGTAAGGAATTGCCCTTTAATTTTATCATTAAGATATATTTTTATGAAAAATTTAGTTACATCTTTCTGGCTGATATTTTGTATTTCAGTTCTTCTGTTCTCTTTTGGACTCAGCTGGCAAGTAAATAAAAGCGTAAATTTTACCTACCCGATGTGGTATCAGGTATTAAATATTGATGCACATATAAGTAAATATGCCCCACAAAATAAATATAACAAACAAGATTTTGTAAACACAAATAAAAGTCAACATATTGATTTATTTGAGCAAGTAGTCGTATCAATAAACAATCAGGGTGAAAATCTTGACAATATTAGCTACCAAATAAAAAACAAAAGCAAACCACTTTTTACTCAAAGTGAAGTAATACACCTGCAAGATGTAAGTAATTTGGTCGATACTCTTAGGCTGGTTTGGCTTGTAAATTTACTGCCTTTAATCCTTTTAAGTTTGTTATACATACAAAAAAGATTGTATATGCCTAGTACGAAACTAAAAGTTAAAACGCTCATTGTTAGTGTTTTAGTGATAATTTCTAGCTTTGCAATATTCGGATTTAAGAAGATCTTCTATTATTTGCACACGGCTGTCTTCCCTGATGATCATCAATGGTTCTTTTATTATCAAGAATCCTTAATGAGTACGTTTATGAAAGCACCGGACTTATTTGCAGCAATAGGTGTTAATTTATTAATAGTAGCAGTGATAATATTCAGCTGCTGTTATTACTTCATTAATATACAATCGATAAAAAATTCTACTCTAAATCAATAGTACGAATAGCCAGTTTTAAAAACTCAATTCGCTCACCTAAATGGCTTTGCGCTTGGCTACCTGTATAAGCACTTTGATCGGCTTGTAATCTCAGTACTAACCAACCTCTAACCATTAAATAATAACGTTGATCCCAGCCTATAGCTGTAACTTTATGAATGGAGTTAGGATCGCCTGGGTTATTTAGCGCTTCTTGAATAGCGAGTATTTGTTTGCCAAGTTTTAGTGCCTCTAAGTCTTGTTCAGATAATGTCATTGCAGCGGTTTTAATCTCTTCATTTGTTGCCTTTTGATCGGCATTAACCGGTATGGATAAAACAAAACACATTGAAATGATTCCACTAAGTACGGAGGGTAAAAATTTAGTCGTTTTCATTGTTGAGACCTTAAAGCTTCGATACTAGCTAACAAATTGATATAAATTACTTTCTTGCTCCATGCCTTCTAATTGTAGTTGTCTATCAAAAACAAAACCCAGTTTTAATAATAAAGCACGAGAGGCGGGATTATCCAGAGCAGTTATCGCCAACACTGTTTTTAGTTGTTTATCTTGCACTTCGTAATCTAAAACAGCCTTCGCCGACTCATAGCCATAGCCTTTACCGCTATATTGTTCTAGAAAAGCAAAACCAATATCAGGCTCAGGTAATGTATCTCTTTTTAATAGACCACACATGCCAATCGGTGTATTCGAGCCTTTTAAACAGACAATATGCAAGGCAAAACCATAGTCGGTATACATTTGTTGCGGACCAGTTTTTATATAGCTTAGTGCATCATCAAGAGTTCGAACGTTTTTATCTCCAATGTTTTCAATAAAACTATCTTCATTTAATAGCACTAAAATAAAAGCAGCATCATCTTCGTTTACGAATCTAATGATTAAATTTTTTGTTTGTAAAAGGCTCAATTTATTTTTGTTCTCTTTTTAAATAACAATGCCGCTTTCAATAAACTTAAAAGCGGCATTTACATGTTCTACTTAGCTGTTTCTTTGTCTCTATTTATTAGGTTCAATAAATTCAACATTTTCCACAGTTAACGTATAGCTTGTTGGAATTTGTTTCGCGCCATCAACTAAGTTTAATTCTGGTGATACTAATTCACTTTTCATCAGACCATTCACTTTAATAGCGGTAAACATGCCTAATGACGGCGGCTCAACCGGTGTTTGCAATTTAGCATAAACAATTTGGTTTGGCGCCGGTGGAGGCTCATGAATACAGGCACCTACATAAGGAACCAATAAGAACTCTTTGATCTTTTTCCCTTCAAATTCTAGCGGTAATAAAAAGCCTGACATTTCAATATTCTGGTTATCTAAAGCGGGATTGGTCGATTGAAACTCTATCTCGCGCTGAGTAATTATCTCTTCTCTGATTTTAAACATCGAGTCTATATCAATGCCTTGCTCAGTTAACGTTTTACGAGAATCATCAGCCAACTTTTTTGAAGCATCATCAATTTCTTGACCACTAGCAATAATATCATCAACAATGGCAACTTGTTGTAGCATACGAATTTGTTCAATTTCTAGGTTTTCAAAAGGGTTTTCTATTTCTTTAGTTTGTACGTGCTCATTTAATGTTGACCAGTCTATTTTCTTACTATCAGTTGATTTCACATCGTTGGCAAATACCGTGGTACTAAGCAAAATGGCTACTGCAGAAAACAGGGAAAAAATATTCTTCATTTCAAAACCTTAATTAAAAATATTGAGACTAACTTCGAATTGACATGCCGTCAGATAACGCATATCGATAAATTTGCATACTTGGGATCAAACTAATCAGTACCCCGGCCACGCCAACAAGAGCAAGTAATGTTAGCTCTTGCGATGATGGTAAACCTAACTCTAAGTAAATACCAAAGCTATTGAGAATAAAAGGTTTTATTAAAAATAAAATCAGATATAAACAGCCAATACCTAACGTTAACCCCGATAAAATAATAGCCAACGCTTCTCCCATCATTAATGAGAAAATATGGCCTGGTCGCGCACCAATAGCTCTAAGTATAGCCATTTCTCGTCGGCGCTGATTTAAACTGTTTAATAAAATAATAAGCATAGACGCTAAGCTAATAACCACCACCATCAAAGATACGGCAAATAAGGTCTTCTCAACAATAGATAACACCGACCACAGCTCCAATAAAGCAACTCCTGGCATTATCGCCATCAATGGCTCTGCACTATATTTATTAACGACTTGCATCATGGTTAGCGCTTGTGGGCGCTCATTCAAGCCAAGGTAAAAGCCGGTAATGGTGTCGGCACTATGGTCATGAACGTGATGATCAACTGCAACAAAACTGTCACTATGAATACCATGTTCATCATCAGCATGTGAGTCATGTGGTTCTAGTTTATGATGGTCATGTTCACTTGCGTCATGCGCATGGTTTTCTTCATGTTCATGTGCATCATGACCGTGAGCATGCTTTTCTTGATGTTGGTGATTATCATTTGATGCCAATACCGCTTTTTTAGCAGCTTTGCTTTTTTCAGATAATCCAAAAGTTAAAAATGGGTCATGGCCAACAGCCATGCTTTTTTGATCGCTATGTAAAGAATCAATACCTTCCAGGCTGATAAAAACAGTTCTATCTATTGGCGTTGCTGTTGGCGCTAAAATGCCAGATATTACAAACGGTTGTTTATCGTGATAGATATAGCTGTCTGCGCCGCCATGGGCAATAATAATTTCGTCACCAACGCTATACTTCAACGATTTTGCAACTTCATTGCCTATCACTACATCGGTTAACTCTACAAACCATTCTCCCTGTACTGTCGAAAGAGGTTGCTTGCTACCGTATTTATAATGGTTATAAAAGTCATTCGTTGTGCCCATCACTTTGTAACCCTTATGGGAGTCACCTAATGAAAATGGGATTGACCATTTAACGGTATTATTACTGGCAATTTCTTCATAAGATTCATACTTTATGCCATTTGTTGCTGTGCCCATTTGAAAAACAGACGACAATAGCAAATTAACGGAACTGGTTCTCGAACCAACTATCAAGTCTGTTCCTGAGATAGTATTGGTAAAGCTGTCTTTTGCTTGTACGCGCACTTTTTCAATGGCAATTAATAACGCCACACTTAAAGCAATCGAAAATATGGTAAGAAATACAGTCGCTTTACGGTTTCTAAAACTTTTCAGAGCTAAATTTGCAATCGCCATTACAATGCTCCTTCCGTAGAAATTGTCACCTGGTCTTTCTGATCTTCCAACGTTGCACGGTTAAGCATAACGGTACGATCAAAATCTTCAGTTAAGCGAGTATCGTGACTAACAAAAACCAACGTTGAGCCAGCAATATTACATTCTTTAAAGAGTAATTCTAAAAAGCTGTGACAACGGTCGGCATCTAAAGACGATGTTGGTTCATCGGCAATAATTATTTCTGGCGCTCCCATTAACGCACGAGCAGCGGCAACACGTTGCTGTTGACCAATACTCAACTCATTAACAGGCTTATGCAGTAAATTAGCGTCTCCCATATCTAAATGCGAAAGTAGTCTTAATGCTTCAGCTTCTAGGGTTGGGGAATTATTTAATGCACGTTTTTTACGTAAAGGTGAAAAATTACACGATAATAAAACGTTTTCAATAGTAGTAAGGTATGGGATCAAATTAAACATTTGGAAAATAACGCCAATGTGGTCCGCTCTGAATTGGTCACGTTTGGTTGCCGACATTTTAGTTAAGTCTTGCCCTAACATATTTAGCTGACCAGAATTAGCTGAAATAACGCCACACAATAAACTTAACAGAGTCGTTTTACCGCTGCCGCTGGGGCCTCGTAAAAAAAGTTTCTCACCTCTGTGAACGGTAAATTTGTCGATGTTAAATTCAAAATCGGCTTGTTCATGCCAAGCAAATTTTAAATCACAAATATCGATAATATCAGACACGCACTAACCACCTTGAATAAGCTTATTGGTTAAAATAAATAGGCTAACTACTTAAAAGTATTCATATCAGTATAAAACCATAGTCATTACTCTTAAAGCAAGTAAGCTTTTGTTATGTATTGTTACTTTATTTTTACAATTAATTTTAAATAGGCTGTGGATAGTGCTCGCTTTGCATTTCTATCAACCTCGATTCACAACGAGCAAATTCAAAACTCAGCTTTTGACCTTCATATAAATTTAAAATATCAACGTCACTGCTAATAAACAGTTCAATATTTTGATCATAAAACTCATCTACCAACGCAATAAATCGTCTAGCTTCATCATCTTTTGAATGCATTCCTGTAAATATATTCTCATCGCGTTTATAACCCTCTTCTGTACCAGAAACGACATGTTCAATCGTTTTTCCTGAAAACTGAGGAACATTTGCAACAAATACAACAGCAAATTGCTTTGCTAAGGCGATGTAATCTAGTTGACTACGAGCACCTTTACACAGCACGGAAAAATCAAAGAAAATACAGTTACCAGACTTGCCCAGATATGCTAACTCTCTCGAATGTACCTCAATTACGCCGGGTTGCATTGCTTGCTTTGTGCGTTGGTAAAAGGCTGTTTCTAAAAAGTTTTTAGACGCTGCTAACGGGTAGATGTAACGAGCATACTTTTGTTGATGCAAACGATGATCTTTTTCACCATTAACACTCACAACCTGACAGTACTTATTGAGTAAGTCTATGGTTGGCAAAAACCTTTGTCGTTGTAAGCCATTACGATATAACTGCTCAGGCATGCAATTAGATGTAGTAACAAGCACAACGCCCTGATTAAACAGCTCAGTAAATAAGCCAGACAAAATCATGGCATCACCAATATCGCTTACAAAAAATTCATCGAAGCACAGTACATCAATTTCATTTGCCAAGTGTTTAGCTATGACTGATAACGGATTAACTTGACCTACACGTTCGGTTAACTGTTGATGGGTTTGCGCCATAAAGTGATGAAAATGCATACGTTGTTTTCTTGATGTGGACAAGTTTTGATAAAACAAGTCCATCATCATGGTTTTACCCCGCCCTACTTTACCCCATAAATAAATCCCCTTTAAGGGTTTATTTTGAGAGAATTTTTTCAGCCAAGCAGAGTTACTTAATCGTGATTTCAATGATGTTTTAGGCTGCGCGGTTAAATGCTGACTTAACAAGTCCAGCGCAGTTATGGCGTTGTTTTGTGCACTATCAAAGTTCAACTGACCGTCATTAATTAACTGCTGATATTGCTGACTTAACGACATAAATAGTGGGCTGCTTTATATTGATAATTATTGTTAATTGCTTTTCATATTATAGATTTTACTGGGTTAAATGACAGAAAAAAAGCCTGTTTTGCTTGTAAAAACGAGGACTTAGTACACTTAATTACAACTTAACGCAGATAATTGCATTTTGTCCCATGCTCTGTTGACTATTAATTTACTGTCTATATGATGTACGGCGATAAAAATTAGCGCTATTAAAACAACATATTTATAAAAATTTGTAAATATCATTAACAACATTTTGGGATATTCAATGAACTTAAGAAGTCTATTTATTGCAGCGTCATTGACTGCATTGTTAGTATCACCTGCGCAAGCAACAGTGGTTAAACAAAGCAAAGGCGATTTTGAAGATAAATTTCGTCAGTTAGAAGAAATTCTGCCAACACCAAACGATTACCGCAACGCTGCTGGTGAGCCTGGTAAAGAATATTGGCAACAACAAGTTGATTATAAAATCAAAGTACAACTTGATGAAGCAAACCGTCGTTTATCTGCTAAGCAAACGGTCACTTATCACAATAATTCTCCATACCGTTTAAAATATTTATGGTTACAACTTGAGCAAAACCGCTTTAAAGCCGATTCAATTTCTGAATTAACCGGTGATTTTGGTGGTATTGGCCGTCGTGGTCCAGCAACAGCAAAGCCAAGTGGTAGCAAACCAGCAAAAATTAGCTTTGCCGAATTACGTAAACAGCAATTTTATGCTGATAATACTTTAGGCTACGATAAATTTAACGTTACCGATAAACGCGGTAACGCATTAAAAGTTACCTTAGTTGGCAGTCAAGCACGTATCGACTTAAATGAAGCGCTGGATGCAGGCGATGATATTACCTTTAATATCGAATTTGGCTTTAACATCCTTGAAGAAAATGCGGTATCTGCTCGTGCTGGTTACGAGCACTTTCCAGACGATGCTCGCGAAGGCGGTAACGATATTTTCTTATTAGCACAATGGTTCCCTCGTTTAGCCGCATTTTCAGATTACGAAGCTTGGCACAATAAAGAATTTTTAGGTCGTGGCGAATTCACCCTAGAATTTGGTAACTACGATGTAGAAATGACCGTACCTGCCGATCATATCGTTGCGTCTACCGGTGTACTGCAAAACGAAAGTAAAGTATTAACAAAACAACAACGCCAACGTTTAGAGCAAGCCAAAACAGCTAAACGTCCAGTATTTATTGTTAGCGAAGAAGAAGCGCTGGAAAACGAAAAAGCTGGCACAGATAAAACTAATACATGGCATTTTAAAGCTGAAAACGTACGTGATTTTGCTTGGGCTTCATCACGTAAGTTTATTTGGGACGCCAAAGGTTACGCCCAAGGTGGCGATGAACAAGAACACGTTATGGCAATGTCATACTTTCCAAAAGAAGGTGGCGATTTATGGAAAAAGTATTCGACTGAATCTGTGATCCATACCATGGATGTTTACTCTCGTTATACGTTTGATTACCCATACCCTACAGCGATTAGTGTAAATGGCCCAGTTGGCGGTATGGAATATCCAATGATCAGCTTCAACGGCCCTCGTACCAAGTGGCATGAAGATGGCACTCGTACTTACACATTAGCCGAAAAACGCTTTTTAATTGGTGTTGTAATCCACGAAGTTGGTCACAACTATTTTCCAATGATTGTTAACTCTGATGAGCGTCAATGGACATGGATGGATGAAGGCCTAAACAGCTTCTTAGATGGTGTTGCCGGACGTGAGTGGGACCATACTATCCCATGGGGTGTTGAACCACGCGATATTATTGGTTACATGAAATCCAACGTGCAAGTTCCTGTAATGACGCAATCTGACAGCGTTCTTAACCTTGGACCAAATGCCTACACAAAACCTGCTGCTGCGTTAAACATTTTACGCGAAGTAATTATGGGTCGTGAATTGTTTGATTTTGCTTTTAAAGAATACGCGGTTCGTTGGAAAAACAAACGCCCTACTCCTTCTGACTTTTTCCGCACTATGGAAGAAGCATCAGGCATCGACTTGGATTGGTTCTGGTACGGTTGGTTTTACACCACAGATCACGTTGATATCTCAGTAGACAGCGTTTACAAACTTCGTTTAGATACTAAAAATCCTGACATCGATTACGATCGTCGTCGTCAAGAACACTTAGAAAAACCATCATCTTTGCATGTTGACCGTAATACGGCTGCCGGAGTGAAAACTTGGTTAGAACTAAATGAAGATGTTAGCGATTTTCATGATGACAACGACCGTTGGACGGTAACCAACAAAGAACGTAACAAATATAAAGAAATGCTTAACAAGCTTGAGCCTTGGGAACGTAAAGCATTTGAACGTGCAGTTAAAGAAGACAAAAATTACTACGTAATCAACTTTTCTAACTTGGGTGGCCTGGTAATGCCTATTTTACTAGACTTAACTTATGAAGACGGCAGCACTGACTCTATACATATTCCAGCAGAAATTTGGCGCCGTGCACCTAAGAATGTAAGTAAGTTAATTGTTACTGAAAAAGGTAAAAACTTAGTGTCTGTTACCGTTGACCCACATTGGGAAACAGCTGATGTAAACCCGGACAATAACCATTACCCACGTCGCATCATCGAGTCTCGCATTGAAGCTTTCAAAAAAGAGAAGTCGAAGAAAATGGAATACCGCGACATTATGCATGACAGCAAAACTGAACTAAAAGAGCCAAAAGCTAAAGTTTACAAGAAGTAGATGCTCGCTTTTATAATTAAACAAACACAGGTAAATAGTAATGATTCTTTATAAATTTAATAAGCAACTCGTTGCTATTTTACTTGCTGTTGTAACGTTATTGACGAGCAATTTAGCTGCTGCTCATCAGCAAAAAGAAGCGTACAGCACTATTTTGTTTAATGATCGTACGCAAAATATTGAAGTGTCGCATCGTTTTTACATTCATGATGCTGAACATGCGTTGGTGAAGTTGCTTAATAAACATGCCGATTTAATTGGTTCAGTTGACACTCAAAAAGAATTTGCTGAATATATTCAAAATAAATTTCGCTTGCTCGATGACAATAAACAATTATTGCCATTAGGCAGTGTCGGTTTTGAAATAGAAGGCAAGTTTTTCTGGGTATACCAAGAAATTAAACAACCTGAAGTGTTAACAGCTGTTTATGTAAAAATGGCTGCTCTGCAAGATGTTTGGCCAGGGCAAATTAATCAAATTAATGTAGAGCACAGTGACATTAAAGCGAAAAGTAAAAAGTCTCGTTCAGTGCGAATTAGCGAACATGATGATTGGCAACGTATTACCGTAGACTAAATAACTGTAGCTTCGTTACCAATTTCAAATAGGGGTATTTTACCCCTATTTTATTTTCTAGTAATAAATTTAAGCAAACCAAACGTTTACTGTTTATTAAAACATCATTCACAAACCACACCAGATCTATTAAAACAAAAAACCACAGTTTATGCCTTGCTAAGCCGCTAAATATAAGTACAATCGCCCTCCAATTTCTTAATTACCTTTTTCTGGAGTCCCTTTAGTTTCATGAGAAAATTGCTTACTTCCCCTGCACAATTATCGCTTAGCGACAGCGAGAACAATATCTTTCAAACAGCATTAAAATACATTGCCGATTTATCGCTAAATTTAATGGCTGTAAAAGTCACTAATCATCCAGAAGACTTTCTCGGCTGGTGTAAAGAACTACACCGTATCTGTAAACATGACTTAAACATGGATTTACTCGATGAGAAGCAATTGGCTCCACTCAAAAAGCTACAAGATACTCTTGAACTAGGAATTTCATTAACACAGCTAAAAATGGTTCGCATTGCGCCGTGGCCAATATTCTCCAGCATAATTAAAGAGCAGGCCGAACTACAATCGTTAACCGAACGTCTTGCGTTAATGGATTATATTAGCCAATTACGTACGCAATCGTTAGAACAGATGATTGAAGAAGACCGCTTAGTTTTCTCAGGTAAACATACGGTTAAACATGACCCTAGTATTTATCAGTTTGACGTAGAGTGGTTCGGTAGCACCAAAGGCGCTAAAACCTTCCACAACTTATTACAAACTCACCCGCAAGAATTTGATCATGCGCTAGCGCATATCCCTTTAGAGGGTGAGGTAAATAAAGCGCAATACCAGGGATTTGTGAAAGGCTTTAAAGCAATTTTTAGTCAGCATACCGATAACGAAAAGGCACCATTAGTTGCTGCAACTCGTTTACTAGCAATGCGCCGTCCTGATGTGTTTATTAACATTACAAACAATAATTTAAGTGTGCTTTGCCAAGGCTTAAATATTGCTAAGTTTAATAACCAGGATTTTGACAGTTATTACAGCGATATGGTGTTGTCATTACATAGCTTCCATTGGTTTAACCAAGCTGCACCTACAGACGAGCAGGAGTTACAGCTATGGAATATACGAGCTATATTAGTGGATTTGTTTTTATATGCCGATGAAACGCAAGCGCAAAACTCAAACTACATTAAGCTGCGTGACAAGCCATCGCGGACTACATCAGGCGTGGTAAAAGCGATGAAACGCAGCAAAGAGTCTGCTGAAATGCTGGTAGATAAAGCGCTCGAAGGTGACGATATTCCCGAGTACTTAATTGATATGCGCAGTACTATTGTAAATAGTGTAAAGGACGGAAAAACAGTAGAGCAAGCTATTGGCTTGATGCGAACTATTTTCGGATAACTTCTGATATAGAAAATTTAAATACTTTGCACTTCAAATGGGTGTAACTCTCTGCTTTCACCAGGCATTAGAGTTGCATCCAATTGTAAATTTCCTATCGATTGACGGTGTAATTTCACTACAGGGTTTCTAAAACGGCCAAACATGCGCTTTATTTGGTGATACTTGCCTTCAATGAGTTCCACTTTAGCCACATAATCAGACAATATTTCCAACGTTGCCGGTTTGGTGGTAATGTCTTCGAACTCAAAATACATACCATTTAAAAATGCCGGGATCATATCCACAGTCAGTTTATTCGCCAGCGTAACATGGTACTCTTTGGCTACTTTATTATCTGGCTTTGATAGCATTTCTGACCACCTGCTGTCATTGGTCAATAACAGTAATCCTGACGAGTTTAAATCCAACCTTCCGGCAATGTGCAAAGAGTCTTTATACTCAAAGTCGAGTAAATCGATTACGGTTTTATGAATATCATCTTTAGTAGCGCTCACTACCCCAACAGGTTTGTGTAACATTACATACTTTGCTTGATTGGCTTGTACGGGTTCATCATCGACTGTTATCTGTGAAAACGTATCAACAATTAAATCAATATCCAGAGCTAAACAACCATCAACGGCCACGCGTTTTTGCGCCAGTAAAAGCCGCACATCTTTACGTTTAATGTTTAGTTTCTCACTCAAAAGTTTGTCTAGTCGACTCCGGCCAATCGCCACAATATTTCCTTAATAGTAATTACCCTTGTAACATCGTAAAATATACGGGTTCCGTAACCTACTCTTAACGTTTTGATTTATGAGCAAGCAATTAAAATACCTTTCGGCCTATTCAACTGAAGTGCAAGCACAAGTAGAAACGCTTATCACTGAAAAGCGCTTAGCGAATTTTCTGCTAAACAAGTACCCAAAAACTCATACTATTGCTAACGATAATCAGCTGCGTGAGTTTGTTCAAGAATTAAAAAATAAATACTTAAAAAAATCTGCACCGTTAAGCAAAGTTACCTTTGATAATAAAATTCATGTTATCAATAATGCCTTGGGTTTACACAGTTATGTCACTCGAGTACAAGGTGGAAAATTAAAATCTAAGAATGAGATCAGAGTTGCAGCACTTTTTAAGAAAACGCCGATAGAGTTTTTAACCATGATAGTCGTACATGAATTGGCGCACTTAAAAGAGAAAGAACACAACAAAGCATTTTATAAATTATGTCTGCATATGCTACCGGATTATCACCAATTAGAGTTTGAACTGCGCTTGTATTTAACTCAAATTGAGTTTATTGGTGATATTTATTAATAACCAGTCGCAGTTTACTCTTCAATTACTAAGTGCTTTATTTTATTTTTAACCCCGTCCCACTCTTTAGCATCACTAGGTGGCGCTTTAACTTCAGTGATCCTTGGCCAAATTTGGGCTAGTTCAGCATTTAATTGAATAAACTCTTGTTGATCCTCTGGTACTTCATCTTCTTGAAATATTGCCCCGGCAGGACACTCTACAGGACACAAATCACAGTCAATACAATCATCAGGGCTTATTGCTAAAAAATTGGGTCCTTCAAAAAAGGCATCGGCAGGACACACCGCAACGCAGTCTGTGTATTTGCATTTAATACAATTGTCGGTAACAACAAAGGCCATAGAGTTCTCTTGTAACGGTTAATTGGCTCGATCATACCTTGCTTGCCAACAATTTCAATATCTTGTTTGTAAGCAGAGCTGCTTAAGGTAAAATACCCGCCTATAATTATACACTTGTTGTAAATTCAACGAGTTTCAATGTTAAGCCAATAGAATTGGCTAATATTAGTTTACGCATTTATCTGGAATAATCATTAATGATCCGTCTTACCGATATAAAATTAGATTTAAACCATCAAGCCCATGAGCTACAAGATGCCATCCTTGAGCGTTTACAAATCAGTGAAGACCAACTTATAAACTTTTCTATGTTTAAGCGTGGTTACGATGCTCGCAGAAAAAACAACATCATCTTAACTTACACACTTGATGTGGATACTAAGATAAACACTGAGTTACTGGCTAAATTTTCTAAGGTAAGTAACGTAAAAGAAACACCGGATACCAGCTATAAGTTTGTTGCCCAAGCACCTGCTGAGTTACCTCAACGTCCTGTTGTTATTGGTATGGGACCATGTGGATTATTTGTAGGTTTGGTATTGGCGCAAATGGGCTTTAAGCCAATTATATTAGAGCGCGGTAAAGAAGTACGTGAACGTACTAAAGATACCTTTGGTTTTTGGCGTAAAAAAATATTAAACACTGAATCAAATGTGCAATTTGGTGAAGGCGGCGCAGGTACGTTTTCAGACGGTAAACTTTATAGCCAAGTAAAAGATCCTAAACATTATTCACGCAAAGTATTGCACGAGTTTGTTGATGCCGGCGCACCTGAAGAAATTCTATACGTAAGTAAGCCACACATTGGTACCTTTAAACTGGTTACTATGGTTGAGCAAATGCGGGCAAAAATCCATGAACTTGGCGGTGAAGTACGTTTTTCACAGCGTGTTGATGATATTGAAATAGTGAATGAACAAGTGCAAAGTTTAACCTTGGCAACAGGTGAAAAAATTAAAACCAACTATGTCGCTTTGGCTATTGGTCACAGTGCTCGCGATACGTTTAAAATGCTGTTTGATAAAGGCGTATATATTAAAGCAAAACCGTTTTCGGTTGGCTTTCGTATAGAGCACGAACAATCAGTAATCGACGATGCCCGTTTTGGCAAAAATGCCGGTCACCCTATATTGGGCGCTGCCGATTATAAACTTGTGCATCATTGTAAAAATGGCCGTTCAGTATACAGTTTTTGTATGTGTCCAGGTGGCACAGTTGTAGCTGCAGCCTCAGAAGAAGGTCGTTTGGTAACGAACGGTATGAGCCAATACTCACGTCATGAACGCAATGCTAACAGTGCTATCGTTGTTGGTATATCACCAGAAGACTACCCTGGAGATGTCCTAGCCGGGATAGAATTTCAACGCCGTTTAGAAGAAACATCTTTCAAATTGGGTGGCTCAACATATGATGCGCCAGCGCAATTAGTCGGAGACTTTTTAGCCGGGCGAGCAAGTGGCGAGCATGGTGATGTAGTGCCGTCATACAAACCTGGCGTTACCTATTGCGACTTAAGTGAAACCTTACCTCAATATGCTATTGATGCTATTCGAGAAGCGATTCCAGCCTTTGAACGTAAAATTAAAGGCTTCTCAATGAATGATGCAACCTTAACTGCTGTTGAAACCCGTACTTCATCGCCAATTCAAATAACTCGCGATAAAGAGCTATTAACAAGCCTTAATACTAAAGGACTATATCCAGCAGGTGAAGGTGCTGGTTATGCGGGAGGTATATTATCTGCAGGTATCGATGGGATTAAAATAGCTGAAGCGATGGCCTTGGCGATGACGAAAGATTTTGAAACTAACCATTAGTTGATTATTAAAAAAGGCGAGTCTGGTCACGATACTCGCCTTTTTAATTTAGTTATTTACATGTTTGTTTAAAAACACTAATAGGGCATCAAAAAACTTAACGGTCTGCTCCGGACTGCCAAAACTGTGGGTCCCTTCAGGGTCAATTAGCCACTCAAATGGCTTGTTGTATTTCTCTAACATTAACTTCATTCGATACGCGTGCTCTATATCTACAATTTCATCTTTAGCTCCGTGACCGATAAAAGTCGGCACCTGAAATTTTTTCGCCAAATACACTGGTGAGATGGCTTTTAATTGCTCATGCTCAGTCATGCTATCGCCGATATTTTCTTTCATCCACTCTGCTTGTTTAGACGACAGTGACGTTTGATTGAGCAATAAATTAATATCGGAAACACCGGCAAAGTTTACCGCACACTTAAACTTCCCTGGATGATTTAGTGGTAACATCATCGCCGCATAACCGCCATAACTGATCCCAAAGGTACAAACATTGTTTTCATCAATATTTGGTTTTGCCATCACTTGCTCTGCTGCCTGATAAATATCTGTTAACATTAAACCGCCAAACTGTTTTTTACCCGCATCCCTTAATTCAGTTGTATAGCCGCTAGAGCCACGAAAGTTCACTTGTAATACTGCATAACCGTTCGCCACTAACAGTTGCGTCACCGGGTTATAGTAACGATTATCGTAGACATCAATCGGACCACCGTGTGGCATAATTATTAATGGGTAGTTTTTTCGCTCTGTAGTAGGCATGGTCAATAAGTAAGGAATTTGTAAGCCCTCAACCTCAACCGTGCTTTCTAGCAAGTTACTGCTAAGTTGATTATTCAAGTCAGGATTCACAGCCCCAATATGCACAACGTTATTGTGCGGTGCTTGTACTAAATAGAACTCTCCAGGGTGGTCATGACTTTCACCGTAATAAATACTCGAGCTATTATCTACAGAGGTAGATATTTCAGCGATTAATGACAGTGTTTTGCCGAAATCAAATTTCTCTTTAGCGTTATTATTAGCAATATATACGGTATCAATTTTACCTTCATTGAGTACTTTAATTGCCGCTAGAGCATCATCTTTGGTCAAAGTCACATCAACAATTTTATAAGAGTCGGCCTGATAAACAACACTCTCTTTACCGGTTTCAAAATTTACTTTATAAACAACTCTTTGCTGCTCTGCATTAAAATCTAAACAGTAATAACTATTTTCTTCGCCTGCATAGGCGATTGGCAACAATTTAGCAGCGTCTTTTGCATCATCCTCTTCTTTAAATTGCCAAGTATGAATCACTTTCGTTTCATTATCGTTGCTAAACTGGGTTAAATTCCATTCCCCTTCTCGGCTTAGGTTAAAAGCCGCTTTTATCTCGCCTGACTGGTCTAAAAACCAACGGGTAGCAAAACCTTTTAAACTGACGACTTCATTCGATTTTTTAAACTGACCACCATCGACTTTATGCAACTTACTCAGCTTTTTACCATGTAACGCTAATTTATCAATTTTTAAGGTATACACTTTGGAAGACAGTCCGGACTTAGCATAAAGAAACTCATTTGCCCGCTCGGGTAATGGGTGAATTAATGAACCTTTAGTTTTCACCGAAAACACGTTTACTTGCTCATTATCTGGTCGTTGCAAAATCAACAGACGTTGTACAGATTTTGTGTCTAAAAGTCCTGCAACGCCTTTTTTGATTTCGATAAACTGAGCTGCCAAATGATTATCATCAATCCATGCAATATTACTTATTTTAGCTTCAAATTTACTAAATTCGGCTAAATTCAACCATAAGGTTTGCTGCTTGGTATCACTATCAATTAAAACTATATTCTGAGTATCATTAATAAAACGCAACGCGGCAATGTTCTCGCCATTGGGGCTTATTTGTGCCTGTAACATATCTGGATGTTGAAAGAATAATTTAGTATCTATCGATGCCGCAGCCTGTAATGGCATTACCACTAGAAAAAATACAACCAAACTGAAAGCTTTACTATTTAACATCAGTTGCCCCCCATTCAGCAAAAAAGTCATCGCGATAGCCACTACCACTCACCAATGGATATTGTTCAATCAATCCCGCAAGAGAACCGTTAATTTCTTTCTGCTCTGTTGCAAAGCGGTTGAATAGGTTTACCTTCATAAAATCAGTACCACGTTCGGCCGAAATATTAATTTCGCCGACATAATTTATTTTCCCAGGTTCGATATTAAAGCGCCAACTTGCTAACTCTTTAGTTGGTCGCCAGTAAGGCAAATTATAAAAAGGCGCATTAACACGAGTGATTTGATACCCACCAGCTAATAGCGGTAACAAATAGAATTCATTGTCAGTATTTTTCAAATTTAGTAAATATTTTTGACCTAACAACAGGGTGTCGTTATCAAAAAGGAAGCGTACTCTATTTTCTTTAATTTTAGCAAAATTAATGGAAGCAGCATCATGATTAACATTTAACTTAACCAGTAAAAAACCTTGATTTTTTGACAGCCTGTTTTCGGCCACTAGTTCTGTTATTTGCTCGATGGGTTTTAATGTTTTCTCTTGTTCTACGCCAAAGGTATTGCTGGTTGTAAAAAGGCTACAAAATAACAGCGTAGATAATATTTTTTTTAATTCCATTTTAATATTTTATTCATTTTTTTTTATAAAGATAAAATAAACTATTTAATCCGTTAACACCATGATAACCTTTTGCTAACCCAAAATATTTCATCAAAAAATAATAAAAACGGAGTTTGAATATGGGAGTTTTCTCACTATTTTTAAAAGCACGATTTAATCGTTTTCTACTGCTTACAGGCTTTATCTTATTAAGTGGTTGTTCGAGTCAGATAAACATTAATGAACCGCTCACGGCAAAAACGAAAATAGACCAGCAACAAGGTGTTGTTGTGGTGAGAGTGATTAACGCCTCATCATATCCCTTGCCGTTTAATCACCTCACTATCGCCCCTAAGAACTTGAATGAATCTAAAAATGTAAAGTTTGAGCGATTAGTGTCGTTAAAAACTCATACAACTGACAGTAATATCTTTTCTTCGGCGATTAAGGCTGGTAGTTACTCTTTAAGTTCAGTTTCGTCATTCCATCGAAATGGCGATTATTTTTATTCCCGTGGTGCCGGTGCTGAAATAAAATTTGGTACATTTGAAGTTGAACAAGGCAAAATCACAGATTTAGGCACCATAATTTACTATCCAAAGCCGCAAGATGATAAATACATAAACACCTTAACAAGATTAGAAGGCACACAATCGGTTGAAGTATTAAACAAGTTCTTCCCTTTTTATAATTATGATATGAATCAGGTTTTAACTTGGAATGAAGATGAGTTAGACGAAGAGCGTTATTCAACGTATGTTTCAATCGCACAAAACCCGGTAACCTTTAATCATAAATACGCTGCTCCAGATGGTTCTATGTATTTTATCGGAAAATTAGGGGTCATAATTAAGCGTAGCGCTGAGGGAGAATGGGAGATAGACGCCGTAGATAGTAACGTCGATTTGAATACTATTAAACAATCTCAGAATGGTGATTTAATTGTTGCCGGTAATGAAGGAGTGGTTTTCTTTAAAAAATTTGGTGGCGAATGGCAAGATATATCCCTAACAACAACTAGCAATATCAAACAAATTGAAATCACCAATAACCACGCTGAACTGATGAGTTTTCAAACCACTACGGCTGAAATTTATCGCGCTAATTTAACAGAAGACACGCCAAAGTGGCTAAAAATGGCGAGTTACACAACATTTTCAGGTTGGAAAGACGGTGACGGTAATACCCAACAAATATCCGTAATTGGCAAAAAAGATAAAACGACAACCAAACGTAAAGTGAGAGAAATATTTAATATTCAAACTCATAAACTGCTCGACCAACATGTTGTTTCGATCACCTACGGTAGCAACTATGATTTAGCCGCATTTGGAGATGGTTACAGTAAAGACTTCACTTTTGATCCTGAAACCTGGGAAGTTAAAACTGAGGAGAATTCAGCTGATATCGTTAAAACCATTCAAGCAGGTCATGCCAAGATAGCAATCGAAAAAGCGAGCTACTGGTCATTAACTGGTAAGCCTAGTATGTATACTGTCGACGAGACTGGTATGCAAAAAAATGAACTCAGTACTGTAATTAAGTCCTGCAATGAAGGTTATACCTTAGGTAAAAAGATCTGTTTTAAAGGCAAAGAGCATGAAAAAATTAAACGTGAATCGTTTAACTTCGTTTCTATTCCATGGTTTTTAAATGAACAGGAAGCGTTCAGTATCGTGTCATTTAGACATTATAATTTCTTTGCAGGCCCGGCCAAAACAGAATATAAAATACTTAAAACCAACGATGGTGGTAATAATTGGGTGAAAACAGACTTGGAATTACCTAATGAATATTGCATGGATATAGTATCGCAAGTAAAAGATAGAATTTTACTTTCTTGTGATGGTGTTTCTGGTGATTTTTACGAATCTTCAGATTTTGGTGAGACATGGCAACATGTTCGCCAACATGAGAACTTTTAATCTGAATTGATAAAGTAGTACAAACCTATTGCCGTTTTCAACATGGAAGTTTGCATTCCGTCATCTATGAAGTAAAAAGCCGAACTTTTAGGTTCGGCTTTTTCAGTTTATCAACAAGTGAATGATTATTTGTTTTGTAAATAAATAGAGTTCACTTCAGCGCCATCAGCAGTTTCAGACTCATCAGCAGAGCTTTCTTTAACGTCTGCCTTAACTTCAGCTTTGGTTTTAACTTTTTTCTTGCTCAACGCTTCTTTTTCAGCAAGCTCTTCTTCTTCAAGAGCAAGTTCAAAATCAAATTTCAGTCTATCTGATTTATTTGCCAGTTCTTCTTCAGCATCATCAGTTTCTAACTGTTCTAGCTCTTGCAAGTCACTTATTGCTTTTTCTTGCTCAGCTTCACTTAGTGTAAATGACTGTTCATTTTCTTCTGTACTGTTAACTTGCTCATCTTCTTCGAGCGCAGCCTTGGCAGCAGCAAGTTCTGCTTTTTTCAATTTGTCTTTGTATTGTTCGGCTCGGTCTTCGTCGTGGCGTTTATTACGTGCTACGTGATTTGCTAACACTTGTTTCAGTTCATTTTCAGCCCAAACAACACCTTCAGCTTCACTGGCAAAACCAGTTTGGCGTTTCGACACAACTTTCTTTTTCGAGGTTGCTTGACGCTGAATTTCAGCAGTCCAACTATTATTGCGCTTTTCAACAACTCTAAATGTATATTTTGGTGCTTTACTCATGATAATTCCTGCGAGTTAATTTTATTCTTGCTCAGCATCATCGCTGTCATCAAACATTGGCATATCAAGGCCTAGTGCTCTTGCGCGTGCTTTTTCTTTACGCTCAAATTTAGCCGTTTCTTGTTTTTCTGCAAGAATATCAGCTTTCTCATCACGAATAGAACGTTGTTCACCATGGCGTTTGTTGCTGGTTTGCTGTGCACTAATAAAAGTAGCAAGCTCTTGCTCTGCCCAAGTAGTCGCTTCGGCTTCGCTAGAAAAGCCTTCTTGTTGTTTAGAAACCACTTTTTTCTTCGACGTGATTTGACGTTCTATTTTTGCAATCCAAGTCTTATCACCTTGCTCTACAACATTAACGCTATACTTTTGACTCTTTGCCATGTTCAACCTTACAAAACCTGTTAAATTTAGTTTAGAGGACTTTGCCCTCATAATGCCCGCTATTCTACGCTTTTATTGATCATTTCACAGCATAATAATAATACCAATTCTAATAAAAATGTAATTTTACCTGCTACTGCCAGTTTACATTTTCCACCAAGGTGTATTTTCAGTATACTGCGCGTCTTTTCCTAACTCGGACAATACAACAACTATGCGTTTATTAAGAACGACCACACACCCAGACATTAACAATTTGTGTGGCCGTAGTTTTCACCGCCAAGCCGCTCGTGGCATCATCTTAAACGGTGATGATATCCTACTGCTTTATACTGAGCGCTATCATGACTATACCCTACCTGGAGGTGGTGTAGATGAAGGTGAAAACTTAGAACAAGGCTTAATACGAGAATTAAAAGAAGAAACTGGCGCGGCTAATATTCGTAATATTGAAGCCTTTGGGCGCTATGAAGAATTTCGCCCTTGGTATAAAAACGATTTTGATATGGTTCACATGGAATCTTTTTGCTATACCTGCTCAATTGATGCAGAGCTGGGGGCAACACAATTCGAAGCCCATGAAATTCAAAATGGCATGACACCTAAATGGATCAACATCCATGAAGCTATAGAGCACAATGAACATACCATGGCAAATAGTGATAAAAAGGGTATGTCAATTGAGCGAGAAACGTTTTTATTGAAACTTATCGTTAAAGAGCTTTTAGCTTAAGCTATTAGCCACAACACTTTTTGTATTTTTTACCACTGCCACATGAGCAAGGATCGTTACGGCTTGGAGTTTTGTCAAACGTAGTAGTTGTAGGCTTGCTTAGTATGGTATTAAGCTCATTAATATTTTCATCTACCTTGCTGTCTACGGTTACGTTAGCAAACAGTTCATTATCGGCAACTAACGTTTCTATTTCCAACTTTCTTTCTTCGCTGGTAACCACAAGCGTCAATGGATTTTTTTCTGTACCAAGCTTAACGACACGTTTGGTATTATAACCCGTTTTCACATGGTTTACTCTGGTGTGAATACGCCCTTTGTAATACAGATCGTGCATGATGAACTCCGTTAACCTAATACTAAAAATTGGCGCGCATATTAACAGCTATTGTGCGCAACTGTTAGTTAATAATGACATTTTGATAGCCATACTTTGTATGGCTATCAAATATTATTTCTTCAACATTGATTTAAGATCGGCAAACGGGTTGTAGGTTGCAGTATCTTGGTTATTATCACCGGCTTTTACTTCTCTTGAATATTGATCTTGGTCGGTATATTTAGCATGCTCGTTGTCATGGCAATATATGCAAAGTAGCTCCCAGTTGCTGCCATCATTTGGGTTATTGGTATGGTCATGATCAATATGATGTACCGTTAACTCGCGAATATTAGAATACTCAAACTCACGCGCACAACGACCACACACCCACGGAAACAGCTTTAATGCACGGTCACGATAGCCCTGCTCTTTACTTTTATAATTAGCACTGGTGCCAAATCTATCTGAAGACATACTTCTCTCTTTATTAATTTTGTATGTTTAAAATAATATCGTTGATATAATCTCTAATACCAACACTAATAATTATTTAAACTAAAAATGACCTACATACCACTAGACGATATTAAACACGCTTGGGTGTTTCGCTTTAAAAATTTGCCAATTAGTGAGCAAGACTTCAAAAGTATTAAAGCCATGTCACCTGCACGTTCTAGTGCGTTATGGACACAGTTTATCAGTAAACAGGTAGATCATCCCGACTTTTTCAAAGAAGGGGACTGGCCATTTGATGATGCAAGCTGGACCGAAAAAGCCATGTGGGAAAAAGCTTGGGAAGGTGAAAACCCAGATTTACCAGAATTAATTACCGATCATTTAGACTGGCAAAATAATACTACGGTGTATTATTGCAACAGTAAAAAACAAGTATTGGAAACTACTTGGGCTGTATTTAAACGTTGCTGGAAAAACTTTTTAATGATGGACGATGGACCAATACTTATTGGTAAAAAACGTTCTGAAGTGGTGCAGTTTTTATCTGATGGAACCTTTAAAATTGGTCACAAGTAAAAAAACTAACATGCACCCACGTAACCGTCACAATGACGGTTATAATTTTAATGACCTAGTAAAAGCCTATCCAAAACTTAGCCCGTTTGTTCGTACTAATGAGTATCAAAATTTAAGCATCGACTTTAGTAGTAGCGAAGCTGTTAAAGCATTAAACGCGGCGCTGCTAGTGCATCATTATCAAGTTCAAGGTTGGGATATTCCAGATGGTTTTTTATGCCCGCCAATTCCAGGCAGAGTTGACTATATCCACTATTTAGCCGACTTATTAAAAGCCACTAATAACAACAAAATCCCGCACGGCAATAAGGTCAACGCCTTAGATATAGGCACTGGGGCAAGCTGTATTTACCCAATACTTGGTCAACGACAAAATGGCTGGCATTTTGTAGCCAGCGATATTGACCCAATTTCCATTGCGTCTGCCAACAAAAATATTGCCAACAATGACAACCTAACGGGCACTATTGAATGTCGACTGCAAGAAAATAACCAACACATCTTTACCAATATCATAAAAGAAGGCGAAAGCTTTGCAGTCACGCTATGCAACCCGCCGTTTCACTCATCTTTAGTTGAAGCAACAAAAGGCAGTGAAAGGAAATGGCAAAACTTAAACAAAAGCAGCGTAAGCAACAATGAAAACGAAAACGTTAAGTTAAACTTTGGCGGTCAAAAAGCAGAGCTTTGGTGCGACGGCGGCGAGCTAAAATTTATTCGTAAGATGATCAACGAGAGTAAACAGTACCAACAGCAGGTACTCTGGTTTAGCTGTTTAGTTTCTAAAAGCGAGAATGTTAAGCCGTTAAAACTAGCCTTAAAAAAATCCAAGGCGGTGCAAATAAAGGTCATTAAAATGGCGCAAGGCAATAAAATTAGCCGCTTTATTGCCTGGAGTTTTTTATCAATTGAGCAACAACAACATTGGTGCGCTGAACATTTCTAATGTGTACTAATACCGTTTAGCTTAATGTTGGTTTAGCCAACCGGCGACGTGGGGAAAATGATCGTTTCTCGCTTCTGGGCTGGTTAAAATATCTATGTGGCCATAATCAATGGCATTGCCGTTGCGCTTAGACAATAATGAAAACCTTGCAGTAGAGTTTTTAGACTCTTCAATAAAGTATTTAACGTCTACTTGGTTTCCTAAAATGGAATCATTTATACCGGTAATGTGCCATGTTGGCGGCCAAA
The DNA here is from genome assembly GCF_031583575.1 of Thalassotalea nanhaiensis. Lineage (NCBI taxonomy): Bacteria > Pseudomonadati > Pseudomonadota > Gammaproteobacteria > Alteromonadales > Colwelliaceae > Thalassotalea > Thalassotalea nanhaiensis. The sequence goes on from NZ_CP134146.1 coordinate 3,308,894, forward strand.
CTATGTCGCCTGCCGCCGATTGATAATCAAACCCATCACGAGGGTCATGCCATGGGCCTTTATTTACCCACTGAATACTATGTGCCAGTGACTGTTTAGTTTCATTGTCGGCACCAAACTTATATTTTACCGCATCGAAAAATCCTTTGCGTTTGGCCAATATAGGCGCAATACGGTTGTAAAATAAGTCGACTTTCAGCAGTTTTTCAAAACCACCAATGGTGATAGAGCGTTTCGTACCAAAACATAGGTTACTGCGTACTTTGCCTAGGTTTTCACTATGCCTTGCTAAAACGCTGGCAACCAACACGCCGCCCCATGAGTGTGAAACCAGATGCATTGCTTGACCGGTTTTATTAAACACATAATCTATTAATAACGGGATATCGTGGGTTATAGCTTCATACTGACCATAATCAGATTCAGCATTAATCAGCGGTGTGCTTAATCCTCTGCCGCGCAAGTCCATTACATACACATCAAAGCCCTGCTCAGCTAAATAGCAGGCCAAGCCTTTACCTTGTTCATTATAAAAGATACGGCCATTTTCAATTGCGCCATGCACCATTAATATTGGTGCACCACCGCTGTTCTTATAGATATGTTTTAAATGTAATTGATGACCTTGGTCTTCAATAAAAACGGACTCTTGCTTCATGGAAAAAGGGTTACCTTGCAATCTGGTATGACCAGATAATATACGGTGTTATTTATTCCAGTGCAAGCAAGTTATTTAATATGTTCAATGCTTTGAAAAACAGTCCACTTGATACCAAGTGCAACAGTGTAGGTGAACTTTTCTTGATAAAGGTCGCTTTCATCATTTTTAGCGCCATGCCATAAACCTAGCTGGGTACCAACAAACATCATTAAATTTTTGTTCAATTGAAAGCGATTGGCAATCGACACTTTGGTGCCTAGATAGCCACCTGAAGATTGAAAATAGTCTCGTTCACTATTTACGTACTGCTGATCAATATCATAAAAATACTGATGAGTTTTAGCACTGGCAAACGTTGGTGACACACTGAAGTAAAACCGAGAATCATCAAATAATAAATTTTCACTCTGGTACGCCACTTCCGGTTGAAATACATAACCGCGGTGATTGACGTTACTAAAGTCAGTTGAAAATACTGAGCGAAGTTGTAAATTCAACCAAGTGTCACTGCTCTTATTATCGTGCAGTAAAAAGCTCGCCTGAGGACCTATTTCAAACATAAAATCAAGATCAGGCATGCCTTCTCTAATTTTAGAGTCCTCTGAATCGGCATTGAATGCTGCGCCTAATGATACATCAAGTTTGAAGTGCTCTTTTTCTACCGCTATCGCTTTAATTACTGACTCATCACCTATGCGTATTTTCTCACCACGATAAATTACAAATGGCAACGGCAAAAATTTATTTTGATAATCTGTAGCCGCCGGATAAATCGGGCCACGAAACGCTGCAGAAAATACCCCAGCTTCCCAAACGGGTTTACCGGCAGACGTGTCAACACTTAATGCGCCACCTTGATTCGCCTGAGCTATGCTAATTAAGGCAAATGCACACAAAAATATAGAAATTTTTAATTGAAGATTCATCATCAATGATCGCCGCTTTTTTAATTATTAATGGATTGATGTCTGATTAACGCTGTACAAGTGCAGCATTAGAGTATGTTATCCCCTGCCAGCCAAGTTCAATAAACGTGCGAATATTTCCGTGGTCATCTGCATTAGGGTTAAGTAACACATCTTCTCGATAAAATTTGCCAAAGCAAGCCAAGGTTTGCTCTGCAGATAAATTATTTAATTGTGCAAAGGCAAATATTTTGCATGAGCCTTCATTGGTTCCGGCCTGGTTAACCAAGTCACCATTGGTAAAAGTTACCGGGGTATAGATGTAGTGTTCGTTGATAACGGTCATCACATCATTAAACTCAATTGTGTCAGGGGAGTGTTTTAGTTGCTGCAAAAAATCTGATAAAGCCATTGGTTTCTCAAAAATAAATTAATAATACAGGGCAGTATAAACCCCACTTTTGTTAGAACAAACGAAAAAATAGGATCATTTAGACGATTTTATCCGCTTTTATTAAACATTCATTTCCTTCATTATAACTCCAAGCTTAAAAGCACCCAATTAAACAATGAAATTAAGAGAGAGTCAGATGAAAATTATTGCCTTAGCCGCTACCTCAAGTTCAAAATCAATTAATAAAACATTGGTTACCTATGCCGCAAACTTAGTTGAAAACAGTGAAGTTGAAGTTTTAGATTTAAATGATTACGAATTGCCATTATTTAGTGAAGACAAAGAAGCTGAATTAGGTCAACCAGAGTTGGCGAAAGCATTTTTCGACAAGTTAGGTAGCGGAGACGCGATCATGATTTCATTTGCAGAGCATAATGGCAGCTATACTGCCGCATACAAAAACATTTTTGACTGGGCTTCTCGTATTGATCAAAAAGTTTTTCAAAATAAGCCTATGATTTTATTGTCAACCTCACCTGGTCCTGGTGGTGCTGGTAGCGTGCTTGCCGCAGCGACAGGCTCTGCACCTTATTTTGCCGGAGATGTAAAAGGCAGCTTTAAAATGCCAAGCTTTTACGACAACTTTGATATGCAAAACAACCAGTTCACTAACCCTGAATTACAGCAAGAATTAACTTCAGTAGTCGCTCAGCTTTAATTTCTTAACACAATAAAAAACGAGCTTACGCTCGTTTTTTATTTAATTAACTTGCTGCCGTTATCATATGAATATCTCTTTGCGGATACGGTATTTTAATACCGGCGTCATCCAACGCTTGATATATAGCCGCATTGGCTTGATATTTTGACTGATAAAAGTTTACTGTCGGCACCCATAGGCGTATGCCAAGTACGATAGCGTTATCGCCAAACTCATCAATACCAACTTGCGGCTTTTTCTGCTCACTACACGCGTCTAAATTTTCAATGATAGGCGTTAGTATATTAATGACTGTAAGGGGATCATGCTGATAAGCGATACCAACCGACAGTTCCAATAATGAATCATGCTCTGAGTTATGCAGCACTTCTCCAACAATGTGTTTGTTGGGAATGGTAATTTCAATGCCATCAGCATCGACTAAAATGGTATAAGCTAGTAAGACCTCTTTAACTATACCGGTTATGCCTTGTACTTTAATGGTATCGCCAACAACAAAAGGGCGAATAATAATGATATTAAAGCCAGCAGCGTAATTCGCTAATAAACCTTGCAGTGCCAGACCTACACCTAATGATAAAGCACCAATAGCGGCAATAAATGGGGTAAGGCTTATACCTAATTTTCCAAGTGCAATAATCGTTATTAATACAACGATAAGCATCTTCGTTGTGTTGCTGATAAAGCGACTTAAGGTCACATCTAATTTATGTCGTTCACAGAGTCTAAGAACCCAATTTGCAATTTTTCCAGCAAAGAAAAAACCTACTAAAAAAATTATAAAAGCGCCAATCAACTGAAAGGTGTAATTTGCGAAAAAATCCAAAGCGAGCTCATAAAGATGACTGATAAGATCAAGCTCCTCTTTAATTAGATCCTTAGCTTCAAATGTTTTCGCAGTTGAACTTGCGCTTTCGCTCGCTGCATCTGTCATCGTATATCTCATTATTGTTATAATTCAATACATTATAGGTGCTATTAAAAGTTATGGCGAATAACTAATCTGGTTTTTCCATATTTAACGAGCGAATTTCATCAACCGTTTGCTTGGCTAAACTTTCTAAATCCTTGCCATGTGGCTTAGGTTTCCTGGTGTCAGGATCAAGTGCGACAAAGACAATACTATCAGCTGAACAAATTGTCTTTTTAGTGGCTTTATTACGCACAACACAAGTGACAGTAATAGAGCTGCGACCCACTGATTTTGTTTTCAAACCAAATTCGACAATATCGCCTTGCATCGCTGGTGACTGAAAGCTAATTTCACTTATATGTTTAGTGACCAAACAGGTAGTCTCCAACTGACAAATAGCATATATTGCCGCCTCTTCGTCAATCCATTCTAATGCTCGACCACCAAATAACGAATTAGCATAATTTAAATCATTGGGCATAACCAAACGACGTGATAAAAAGCGCATATCAATTCCTAAACTGTTAATTATTCGATTAATTATAACGAGTTATAATATTTTTACTTGGTTATATCAGTTCGCGTAATGATGTGCTCATTATACAAATTGATATTAGTGGCTAAAGTGTAATAAATAACGAGTAAGCAATAACCCACATTAACATTGCCACCAACAAATTAATGCCTCGTTGGACCTTTGTTTGACTCAACCAAGGCGACATTTTTGCAGCCGCTAACGATAACGCGTAAAACCAAGTGATTGAAGCCAGCAAGGTACCTATTAAAAATGCCATTTTGTCAGCATCCGCAAATTTTCCACTAATACTGCCAATGATCACTACTGTGTCTAGATAAGCATGAGGGTTTAATAACGTTACAGCCAACGTGGTAAAAATAACGGCTTTGCGAGTACTAGGCTTTACTTCTTTGAGCATGTCATCTTTATTGGCTAAATAAAATTGCTTAAAGAAAATGAAACCATAGACAGTTAAAAAGATGATACCGCCCCAAGTGATTATTTCTGCGATCACGCTATTACTATTAATTAACGCCCCACCACCAAACACACCTAAAGACATCAAAATAAAATCACAAACGATACAAATAGTCGCTGCCATCAAGTGATGATTACGCTTAATACTTTGACTTAACACGTACGAATTTTGCACGCCAATAGGGATGATTAAGCCGGCACCAATAACGAAGCCTTTTAGCATTGGTAATAAAGTAATAGTAGACATTGGCGTTCCTTAAAATAAAAGCGATTAACAGCATGTGACGCTAGATTATTAAAAACCTCCATTTAAGTAAAATTAAATAAACTTAACTATTATTAATTTTATTAATACAGCTATAATACTAATAATTTAACGATAAACATTAGGCCAATAAATTCATGCGCCCACTTGATTACAAGCTTATTCATGCCCTCGATACCGTATTAACCGAGCAGAGTTTTGAAAGTGCAGCACTGGCATTAAACATCACCCAATCGGCTATTTCACAACGCATAAAACAACTTGAACAGTTGGTTGCTAAACCGGTATTAATTCGTAGTCAGCCATTGCAAGCAACAACAACAGGCCAAAAGCTGCTTGCGCATTTTCGCAAAGTTCGTCAGTTGGAATATGATTTAGCTGGTGACATAATGCCCGATAGTGCGCCATCATCAATTCCAATCTCAATTGCAGTAAATGCAGATACCTTGGCCAGTTGGTTTATTGAAGCACTCACGCCTCTGTTAAAAACTCAACCGATAGAGTTAAACATTCAAGTAACCAACGAAGTTGATACACAAAAACTATTGAAAAAAGGCGAAGTTTTAGCAGCTATCAGCTCACAAAAGCAAAGTTTTTCAGGGGTAAAAGTGGAGTATATTGGCACCTTGGATTATATCTTGTGTGCAAACCAAGACTATATCAACAAGTACTTCAAAGGCGGCTTAACCATTGAAAACTTAAATAAAGCGCCATGTATTGATTACGACCAAAGAGATAAGATGCACAGTGACTATTTGAAAAAACACTTTGCCATTGAACAAGCCATTTACCCTTGTCATCGTATTCGATCTTCTGAAGTTGTGGTTACCATGGCGCTGGCAGGACTTGCCTACGCCTTGATCCCTACAACCCAAGCTGATGAACATTTGGCCAGTGGCGCGTTGATAAATTTAGCACCCGACAAGCACTTGAAAATGCCACTTTACTGGCACAGCTGGGCGTTAGAGCGCGGTGTGCAAAAATTAATTACCAAAACCATCGGCGACTATGGTCGCAGCCACTTCAACCAATGTGAAAAATACCTTGATGCGAACCGGAAAACGATTAACTCAAATCAATAGGATGATCACCAACAACTACCAAAATATTTGGGATTGTTGTTGCGATCATGGCTTGTTAGGTATTGAACTGTTAAAACGAAAAGCGGCAAATACAATACACTTTGCTGATATATCAGCACCGTTGATTGATAAATTGGAGCTGCAATTACAAAAGTTTTTCAGTGATGATGGTTATGTTAACCACTGGCAAGTACACACTATTGATGTTGCTAAAATCCCATTGCGTTCAGGTAAAAACAACAAACAGCAAAAAGCTGAGCAATTAATTATTATTGCCGGTGTTGGCGGAGATTTGTTAATTGAACTTGTCCAAAGCATTATTCAGGCAAACCCGCATAGCGCATTGGAATTCATTTTATGCCCAGTGCATCACAACTATAAAGTACGAGCCGCCTTGAACGAATTAAACTGTCGATTAATCAATGAGAGCATTGTTAAAGAAAATAACCGCTTTTATGAGATAATCCACATAACAACAAGCACTAATAAAACCACGTTGCCAATATCTAATGTGGGTTCAATAATGTGGGACTTTAGTAATGATGAACATCAACAATACTTACAACAAAGAATAAATCATTACTCGCGAATGTTAAAAAGCACTAACATTGATGCTCAACGTATAATTGACGCCTATAACAAGTTATCAAGATGAAAAATACAAACAAAATAATAGATAAAAATACCGAGAAACAGCTGGTAAGGCTACTCACCGAGGTTTGTGAACAGCATAAATTTATTACCGATGGCTTTAGCTGGTTAACTCATACGTTAAATACCAAACGTAGTGCAAATAGCCTGCAAGTAATTTGTATTTTTACACACCAGCAAAGCTTAGATAATGCCATTAACAGTAAACAAGCTGACAACCTGAGAAATGATATTTTAACCGTAATGGCAAGTCTGAAGCTTGATGTCAGCGTGCCATTAAGGTTAGTAAAATTTGGTATTGATGAGCACTACCAAGGCTATCATTAACAACCTTGTTGGCGCTCCCTTTACTTACTTGTATGAATTAAATAATCTAGGCCACCAGTAATTGCCGCAACCTGCGCCACAATACAGTTTTCATCATCAGACTTGGGGCTGTCAGGATACACTTCGGTGGTTGTGCAATATTTTGCATCCGTTAATCCGGCGCATAAACCAAGCTCTTTACAGGGGTAATTGATCACCCCAAACTGCTCAAGCTCAACCCCAATTAATTTGCCATCATCATCGCTAGGGGCAATATGAGTTACCTGCTCTACCGATTGAATAATCGCCCTTTGAAAATCGTGCTCTGGTCTTAAAGTATCGCCAACGCCGTAAAAACCATCGGGAATATTCCAATTTTTTTGCACAATGGCATCACGAGCAGCCAATGCAGGTCTAAACTCGCTGTTGTCGGTATCTGTGGTTTCATGTAAATCAAAATGAGCAAACACGTCTACACCAAGATTATCAATACATTGCATTAATAATGCAGACTCTTGTGCTGGGCTGTTCGGATAAAATGAGCGATTAGGGTCGATGGCGTCTGGATTCCAACGATTAATCGTTTCATAACCCCAAGGACTGATACAAGGCGCGACGATGATATTAAAATGCTCTAAATACTGCTTCGCCTTAGTTTCAACAAATCGAATAGCGCCATGTACACCACTGGTTTCGTAGCCATGTACGCCACCGGTAACTAAAATTGTCGCTTTACTCGCATCAAAATTACCAGTCTTAATAATAGATAAAGGGTAAGTATGCTCACCATAAGAGAGCTCACCATACTGCTCAACATCAAAGTCAGTTGTTAAATCGTCTATTTTACTTACCACTTCTGCTTGGTATGAACGTTTAATTGTTTGCAGTGCAAACCACTGGGCTTTTTCTGCTGCGCCCCATTTAATACCTGGAGTACCAATTGCGTAAGGTTGTTCGTTTGTCATGTTATTACCTTCGTTTAATTTTTGTTTAAGTTTGAGCCGAGTCAGCAAAATTTTGCTTCGACCGCATTGGCTCAATATTAATAATTTTTGATCGATTCATAGTGATTTTAAAGCGCTGCATATACTGCTGTCCCAGCTTATTGCGTTGCACTAAAACCAGATTTAATTGATAGCGCCGCTCAACGCTTTGGTTTGAGATTTTACCACCATCAACGGCATACAAACGCCCCTCGCCTTTTTTTAGGTAACGAGTAAAAGGCATTAAGTTGAGTATGTATTGGTTTTTAATTTCTTCAAAACCGGGCATAAAGTCTTTGGCAATAACTTTTGCATCACATCTAAAATGCAATAACTGCGCGTCTTGTCGGTTTTGCCTACGCCGTTTTTGTAATAATTTATCAACGTAATCCGGCAAATGTTTTTTATCAATGTATTCCAGCCAAATGGTTTGCGAGGATATTTTGTTTTTGGTCAGACTATTACTGAACGAATGCTGCCATTTCGGCCGACCATGTTGAATTTTACGCCAAATATAACCGGTTAAATCTTCTTTAAAGGTTTCACGAATACCGTAAATTAACCCTAAAAAGGCAATTAACACTAAACTTACTTCCGTAAATGCAGAGCGCGCACTTAATACAATAGACATTACAAATGCCATTATTATGGTGGTAATTGTGCCTCGTACCAAGCGCTTTAAATTCGCATTCAAGTTATTGGTTTGGCGCTTAAATACCACCCCTATTTCACTTAAACGCTGCAACAAGCGCATTTTATTGGTGATCCTATTTGGATCAGCCAAGGTTATTTTAGAATTATATTGATTGTCTTCTCGGTATTGGCTTTCTTGAGCACAAAGTTCGAATAACGCCTCACGATACTCTGCGTGTTCGCTGCTTTTAGGACCATTTGCAAGCAAGTTTAAGAACGATTGTTCTGTTTTCCAGCTCAAATAATTATCGACATTCTCAAAATAGGAGCTTAAACGTTGATCAGGCGGTGTATAGCGACGCAGTTTTTTTAACAAGTTTCTGGTTTGCTCTGCAAGCTCACTCACATGCTGATAAAACTCATTGGCAGTATCAATTTTTAGGGCAAGTTTAATATCTTTTTCAAGCGCTATGCGAAACTGAAACGAGAATAAGTTTAAGTTACTGCGGTAATCCGTTTGTTCACCTTTGGTTTGGCTAATAAAACGACTGCGTACCAGTGGCAAATGTACTTGCTCTGAAAAATAGGCACTGTAACTTTTTATACTACTGTGAAAGTAATTTTCTTCGCTAAGCGTACTTGGACTGATGCCCATTTCATCCGGAATAGAAAAATACAAATCTAGGCTTTGAAATTCTTGCGGGTGCAACTGTTGGCTTATTCTAAATGATAAGTTTTCATCCTGAGTTAGGGTGATTTTTTTCACTGCTTAATGTCACTCCTAGGGTTATAAACTTCAGTCATAATAGTAATACCAGTTCGCGTAATGATGTGCTCAATTAATAATGTTATAGAAAACTTTAGAACAACTGAAATTTTAAATAGATAGTTATTCATATCTTTTTAAATTTCAGGAAGTTATCAAGCTTTATATACATTCCCGAAGGGGAACTCATATGTTGTTTATATGAGTTACTTAATAATCAGATCTTTATACGGATTGGTATATTTTAAGTATCTGCCAGTTTTGCTCTATTGGCTATTAGTTACGCTTATTTTTAGGTACATAATTTAAAATAGACACAGGTACGATTTTTTTCACAGGAAACTCTGCAAACTCTTTGCGCTCAATAATATGTCCTAATCGGCTTTCTATTGCGCACAGCTCCCTAAAGTTATCTTTAGATACAAAAGATACCGCTTCGCCACTGGCGCCTGCTCGTCCTGTTCTGCCGATACGATGAATGTAATCATCCACTTGCGCAGGTAAGTCATAATTTACTACGCGTGTTAACGCGCCAATATCAATACCACGAGCGGCTATGCCGGTGGCAATCAAAAACTTAATATTACCAGCCTTAAAGTCGGCGAGTATTTTTTCACGCACTGCTTGAGTTCGGCCACCATGAATTGATTCCGCACGAATACCGCGTTTTTCTAACTGACTCACCAGTTTGGCTGCGCCATGTTGAGTTTCGATAAAAATTAACGCTTGTTGCCATTGCTGATCTTTAATTAAGTGACTGAGCAATGCTGATTTGTTTCCCTTGTCTACCGTAACAAGCCATTGTTCAATTTTAGCAACGGTAGCGTTATTAGGCGAAATTGCTATTTCTACGGCATCTTCAATTACCCGTGCTGCTAAATAGCGGATATCTTTTGAAATGGTTGCTGAAAATAATAAGCTTTGACGGTCACTTGGCAAGCGCTCAATAATTTTATGAATGTCATCAGAAAAGCCCATATCCAGCATTCTGTCGGCTTCATCTAATACCAATACTTCAAGTTCATCAAAATGCAAAGCGCGTTGATGGGCTAAATCCAACAACCGTCCAGGGGTCGCAACCACAATATCTACGCCCCAAATCAAACGTTGCTTTTGTGCATCAATATCAACGCCGCCATACATCGCCATAGAGCTAAGTTCTAAATTCTTCGCGTATTGACTAATACTGGCTTCAACCTGCACGGCTAATTCACGAGTAGGAGTAAGGATAAGCGCACGAATTCGTTTACCGCGCAGCTTTCTATCTTTATTAAACATTTCCAATATTGGTAAAACAAAACTCGCTGTTTTACCAGTACCTGTTTGTGCAGCAGCAATTAAATCTTTACCAGATAAAATAGCAGGGATCGCTTTTTTCTGAATATCAGTTGGCTCGCTGTACCCTAAGTCGGATAGCGCAGTTAAAATTGGATCAGATAAACCCAGAGTTGAGAATGACATTAAGTGCCTCAGGCAAAAGCAAATTGTTAGAAAAATAAAGAGCACAAGTATAGCAGTAAACACCAAAGCGGAAAATGAATAACCTGAGCACGGCTTAATAAATATTTCTCTAGCAGCTGTTTTCATCTACTTCTGCGTTAAATTCACTTGCAATAGGCTAGCTATTGACGCACGAATCTGCCTTGAATTAAATAAAACCAGCAAGCTAGAATATAAGTCTAATATTTATTCAAAATTTCAACAGGTTAAAGATATCTTAAACCGAGTTCAGGTTAATTTGATAAACTAAAGTTCACCTTGTTAGGCACTCTAATGCTACTATGTCATCACTCAATTGAGCATAACCACCACCAAAGAAACCTTTAATATCATGTATTCACTTTCTGATTTAAGCACCATCAATGAACAACTCGTGCCATTAAAAGAATTGGCCGACAAAGAGTTAAGATCAATTATTGGTTTATCAGGAATGGTTTACACCCCACATATTGATACCTATAACGAAATCGCGATTAAAAGAGCAGTCATTTTGCGTGATCTTAAAAGTAACAATGTTATTCCTGTTTCCGATATAGAAACCATTACTGCACAGCTGGACGTGTTATTTAAAAAGGCCAAAAACCGCGATACTGTTGAACATAAAAAATGCAAATATCAACGTCGATTTGCACCATTAAAATTAAGTAAGTCAGGTAAAATTGTGCGCACGTGGGCAAAGTTTTGGCTTAAGCTAGACGCTAAAGACAAAGTAAACAAAGAATGGGAAATACAAGTTAAAGAAATATGGCCCGAATATTTTCTTATTCGAGCCAGGGACATTTAGCTATCAGCCAATGCTGTATTACTGTCCTTATGCTCTGTATCTTTATGTAATAAACGATAAAGCGCAGGCAGTACAAACAGGGTTAGTATTGTTGAAGAGATAACTCCACCAATAACAACCGTTGCCAGCGGGCGCTGAACTTCAGAGCCAATGCCGGTATTTAACGCCATTGGTATAAAGCCCAGGGAGGCCACAAATGCAGTAGTAATTACTGGCCGTAACCGAGTTATTGCACCTTTAATAATCGCATGTTCTATCGCTAAATTATTACGCCTTAATTCGCGAATAAACGACACCATCACCAAGCCATTTAATATCGCAATTCCAGATAAAGCAATAAAACCAACGGCAGCAGAAATAGAAAATGGAATATCCCTTAACACCAGTGCAAAAATCCCGCCGGTTAACGCCAGCGGTACCCCAGAAAAAATGATCATCGAGTCCTTAAACGATCCAAGCGCCATTAATAACAAAGCAATAATTAATACTAACGTTACCGGTACTACAACCATCAAACGCTTTGTTGCCGATTGCAGTTTTTGATACGTGCCTCCGTACTCCACCCAATAACCGGCAGGTATTTCGGCGTTGCTATTAATCGCTTGTTGCACATCTTTAACAAAGCTGCCCAGATCTCTATCTCTAACATTGGCGGTAACCACCACTCGCCGTTTGCCATTTTCACGATTAACTTGATTGGCGCCATTTATCAGTTCAATAGTGGCCAACTCCTGCAATGGCACATAACCGCCACCATTAAGAGTGATTGGTAGCTGCGTTAAATAAGCAGTGTCATTACGTTTTTCTTCGGGCAAACGCACCACAATATCAAACCGCTTATCGCCTTGATAAAACTTACCGGCTTGCTGGCCACCAATGGCGGTGGAGACTTGTTGTTGTAACTCCTCCAAGGTAATTGCGTATTGGGCTAAACGCTGTGACTTGGGCGTTAATGTTAACACGGGTAAACCAGTGGTTTGCTCAACTTGCACATCCTTAATTCCCTCAACATTGGCAATAGCAGCAGCGATATTTTCACCGGTAGATGCAAGCGTAGCAAAATCATCGCCAAACACTTTAATTGCAAGCTCGGCACGTACACCCGCCAGCAGTTCGTTAAAGCGCATTTGAATGGGTTGTGAAAACTCATAGTTATTGCCTGGTACTTTACGTACCACCACTTCTAACTCGTCGACTAATTGGCTTTTACGTTTATTCGGATCAGGCCATAAATCGCGTGGTTTTAAAATAATAAATGTATCTGCGACACTCGGAGGCATTGGGTCGGTTGCCACATCGGGTGTGCCAATTTTTGAATAAACCCGCTCAACCTCAGGCATGTTCGCAATGTGAGCTTCTAACAAGGTTTGCATTTCAATTGATTGGCTTAACGATGTGCCGGGGATCCTTAAGGCATGCATAGCAATGTCACCTTCATCTAAATTAGGCACAAATTCACTGCCTAACTTACTACCCAATACTGTCGCACCTGTGACTAATAGCAAGGCTGCGACCACGACTAACCAACGGGCTTTTAATACAAATGTTAATATCGGTTTATATAAACGTTCACTACCGTCAATAATCGGATTCGCTTTTTCAACCACTGGACGCTTAAACATTAAGGCGATAGCCGCTGGCACAAAGGTGATTGATAATATCATCGCACTTACTAGCGCAATTACCACGGTAATGGCCATCGGGTGAAACATTTTTCCTTCAACACCGGTTAGCGCAAATATAGGCAAGTACACTGCGGTGATAATAAACACACCAAAAAGCGCCGGGCGGATCACCTCACTTGTCGCATCAAATACTAACGACAAACGCTCTTTTAACGGCAAAATAGCTTCTCTGCCTTGCGCTTTCGCCAATTGACTTGCCTGACTTAAACGACGAAGACAGTTTTCAACAATAATAATGGCACCATCAACCAGTAGACCAAAATCTAAGGCACCAAGACTCATTAAATTGGCGCTCACCTTAGTTTGTACCATACCGGTAATTGTCATTAACATAGCAAACGGGATCACCGCTGCGGTTAGCAGCGCCGCGCGCACATTACCCAGTAATAAAAACAAAATAACGATAACCAATATGGCACCTTCGACTAAATTGGTTTTTACCGTATCTAAGGTTTTGTTCACCAAGGTGGTACGATCATATACCGCATTGGTGACAATCCCATCAGGCAAACTTTTATTAATTTCAGTTAATCGCTCGCCAACCGCTTTAGCAACCTTTTGGCTGTTTTCGCCAATCAACATAAAGACCGTACTCAGCACCACCTCGTGACCATCTTGTGTGGCCGCGCCGGAGCGTAACTCTTTACCTTCAGTCACGTTAGCCACATCTTTGACTTTCAACATTTGTCCGTTTTCACTGCGAATAGCAACGTTGGCTAACTGGCTTAAATTAGTCAATTGTCCCGACATACGCACTAACCACTGAGCGCCACTTTTTTCAATAAATCCGGCACCTTGGTTTTGGTTATGAGCCAAAATGGCATTAATCACATCATTTTGGCTAAGGCCGTGTGCTAATAACTGGCTTGGTTCAAAGGCAATTAAAATTTCACGTTTAAAGCCACCATTTGGATTAACTTCAACAACTCCTTCAACCTGCATTAATTGTGGTTTTATGATCCAGTCATGCACGGTGCGTAAATCAGTAGCACTAATAAGAGTACCATCGTCATTAGTCGCCCCTGGTAAGGCATCGACTGTGAACATAAATATTTCGCCAAGACCGGTAGATACAGGGCCAAGCTCTGGCTCTGCCGAATAAGGCAATTCAGACTTTGCACTAATTAACCGTTCGCTGATCAGCTGTCTGGCAAAGTAAATGTCGGTATCGTCGCTAAATATCGCCACCACCTGCGACAAGCCATAGCGAGAGATTGAACGTGTACTCTCTAGGTTAGGGACACCTGCCAATGCAGTTTCCAGTGGATACGTAACCCGCTGTTCAACCTCTAAAGGGGTATAGCCTGCTACTTTGGTATTAATAACGACTTGCACATTGGTAATGTCTGGCACCGCATCGATAGGTAACTTGGTAAAGTTCCAAGCGCCTAATGCGGCAACGGCCAATACCGCCACCATAATTAAACGACTGCGCTCAATGGCAAATTTTAAAATAGACTCCAACATAATGGCCTACTCCTTAAAGACAATGAGTGAGAAAGTGGCAACAAAATAAGCTGTGTCACGGTAGGTATTAGTGATCATGTGCGGCACCTGCTTTATCAATATCAGCTTTAATTAAGTAGCTATTGCCAGTGACATACTCACTGCCCGTCTTAATGCCTGATAGCACTTCAACCCACTCACCAGCTTTACGGCCAAGCGTTAACATGCGTACTTCGTATTGTTCACCTACTTTTTCATAGGCTACGGTAAAATCACGAAAGCTTTGTAAGGCGCTGGTTTTTACGGCTTTATCGACAGTAAAGGTATTAACGGTGATGTCTGCCTTAATAAATTGACCAACACTTAATTTGCCATCAACATTACTGACTTTAGCGCGATACACTTTTGCTTGTTGAGCGTTCACAGCCATTAACGCGTCTGTAATTTCAGTGCTGATTTGCTCGGTAGAGTTGCTAGGACGGATCAACACCTTGGCAGCTGGCTTTATTTTGTCTTGATCAAGCGGATAAACATTAAGCTCAGCGATTAATGTTTGGCTATTGCTTATGGTTAATAAATTAGCACTACCGGTTTGCTCGCCTAGGGCAATGTTTTGCATGCTTACCATCCCAGAAATAGGCGCAAACACTTTATAAGACTGCAAGCTATCATTACTTTCTATGGTAAGTAAGTGCTGACCCTGCTTAACGCTTTGGCCTAATTGTACGTTAAGGGCTTTAACTTCCCCTGGATACCTGGCACTGATATGACGTTCACTATTAGGAGCTAACACAAGTTTTCCGTATACCGGTAATGTTTGCCTCAATGTTTGTGGGCCAACGCGCAACGTTGTAACCCCCATGTTCAAAGCCATGGCGTTACTTATTTCAGTGCGACCTTCAAACGTCTCAAAGTGCCACTCATATTGTTTACCTTTAAACCTTGCTTGCACATCAACCACAAAGGAATGGGGTTCATAAATTACCGCATCACCTTTTAGATGATCGCTTTGTGGGCTAAAACTAATGGTATCAACCACATTACCTAAGCGTGTTAAACGAATGCTTAAATCAACCGCTTGTGGTGCGACTTGTTCGTGTTTAAAGTTGGCATAAACGCGAAACTCTGGCGCAACACCGCGTTCAAATAAAACTAGCTCGAGACTGAACTCACCTTGCGTTAATAAGCGACCATTATTTGGGCCCTTCTCTTCTTCATGGTGTTCTTCTTGTTCGTCAGCATGGTCACCACTGGCATGGGCGATAGAGCTACTCACAAGTGTTGTGCTAAGTACGATAACGTTGGCCATTACAGCCATTAAAATTGTTTTTAAATTCATAATATTCTCAATTAATAGGGCTGTAAGCGTTGCCGGTTAAGCGTTCAAGTTCAATGTTCAATTGGTGAACATTGCTATACGCATCAATCAATTCAAATTGTGCGACCGTTAATTCTTGTTGCACGTTATACCAATCACTGTAGTTATAACGACCAACTTGATAAGCGTCCTCGGCACTGGCATTAGCACTTTCTAAGGCAGGAATGATTTCTTTACCTAACCCTTCAATAACATGACGGTTGTGTTTTAACTGGTGACTAATCAATAATATTTCGGTAGCGACTTGTTGCTGCCAAGCTTCTACTTCGGCCTGACTTGCATTTTGCTTTGCTTGCAGCTCGATGATTTGGCCTTGATTACGGCCTTCACTGCCAAACGGAATGGCGATACCTGCGGTAATGGCAACATCATCATTGAGTTGGTCATGTTTCATTCCGGCGCTAAACTTCCACGCCGGCTCGGCATTAACTTTTGCTAAAGCAATAGCTGATTCACTAATGCGTTGCTCGCTCGCCAACTGTCTAAATTTAGGGTGTTGTTTCAGTGTTTGATAAGCTTTATCAACACTACTAATCGATGGAATATCAGCCAATGAGCCAAGCGCAGTAAAATCACTACTGCCCTGCCACTGCGCAGCAAGTCTGGCGCGACTGGCTTCAATTTCATGGTTCAGATCTTCAACCATTAACTGTTTTTTAGCAACGCTGGCTTTAGCACGCAATTTATCAACAACATGCGACTTACCTGCCGTTACCTTTTTGTCAACTTGCACAAAAGCATCCTGAGCTTGCTTTAAGGCTAAACTAGCCAACTTTAGCTGTTCTTTTTGCGCTAAAAGGGTAATAAACAATTGTGCGGTATTAGCAGCAACATCCAAGGCTTTTTCTTGCTTTTTAAGCTCACTGACCTTTGCCTGTTCACTTACGTATTTTACCTTGGCATTAAGACGTTCTTCTTCCAGTAGCCAGGCAATACTGATACTGGTCTGCATCGCTGAAAAATCGCGATACTCACCCGAACCCAGCACGTCATCAACCTGAACATTTAAGGTTACAGGTGAGCCAACACTTGCTTGGATGATCGCCCCTTGGGCGGCTTTAGCTTGATACGAATACACGTTTAAATCTGGATGTTGCTGTAACGACTTGGCTATAGCCGTTTGCAATGTTATCGATTGCTCTGCCCAGCTGTTTGAGGCAAAAGCAAATATGCTCATCACTGACAACGCTTTTGCCAGGTGAAGTTTCTTGGCCGTTACCGGTTTACGGCGCAGTTGTTTCAAGCCGTTTTGACTGCTTTGAGCACATAGTTTTTCAAAAGGAATATGCACAACATATCCTCCATTCTTTAAATCAAAGGGATACGCCAAACACTATTAGATTATTGTCGTGTGGTTAGTCACTCAGCAGACAGTTTTTTATCTGCGAAGGTAAAGTATAAAGCAGTTCTTCTACTCTATATCCGTTAGCAATACAGTGGGTAAATCGCTGATATTAACCAAAATTAAATGTAATAATCCATGCTTAGCACGAGAGAATTTAAAGATTAAACAATGGGAGGGCGATAGGTATTATTAATAAAGTTTTGCAATGACAAGCTCTTAAAGTGAAAGTCATCACCGGTTAACTTATTGTTGGCAAGTAGGATATCACTTGGCTCCGAAAGGCCATGGGGTGTACTGCAATGGCCACAATGGTGGCAATCACTATGATCATGTTGAGCATCAACGTCTAAAGATGCCTGTTCACTTTCATCAGATACTAGCATTGAGATAGTTGCTAATAACGTTAAGCTATTATCAATGGTTTCATTCACATGTTGACGATGTTCGTGCTCGGTTTCAATGTGAGTAACGGCAAGTTCAAGATCGTTTGTTGAATCAGCAACGGCAATAAACGATTGCATTACAATCGCTACCATTAACCAAATACAAACAACAGACTGCTTAACCACTATACTTTCCAATGAACAAATAACGGCGGTAATGTACTACAGATAAATTTGAAAGTCATCCGCTTACCGCTCGTTTTATACGATTAATCTTTACAAAATGTGTCTATATAATGAAGATAAAAATACAGTTTTACGCTTGGTGCTTTATCTTCAAACCACTTATAAATGACGATAACACTTCGTCGGTGCAGCGTTTATAATGCTTATTGTTAACATTTCTAAAGTAGGCACTTAATTCATATTTTCCTAAAACCAACCCAGCAAGTTCAAGCACAGCGATCACCTCATCAGCTTTTAAAGCTAGGGCGATTTTGATTTTATTAAAGATAATGTTGTTCGATAATTCCTGCTCTGGCAAACGGTCCGGCCCATCTTGTTTACCGCGTTTTTCAACAATCAAACCATTTAAAAAGCTAGCTAATTGCACATCGGTTAATTCTTGATAATCTGGATCGTCATGCTCTTTAAGAATGCAGTCTAATTCAGCGGAGGTAATTTCGCACTGGTTTAGGGCGAACACAGCTTGTATTTTTTCAGCATTAAAATTGAACATGTTGCTTAAGCGGCGAAGAATATCATTATTTATCATTTAGTGGCCTAGGAGGTTAGGTTATGCGGTAAAAGTATAGCCTACGTAAACATTATTGGCGTTGTTACCGTTGCTTATGTTTACGCAGGTTCATGGATTAAAAAAGTTAAGCTTTGCGCCAATATGATTGGCCGTTTTTAAGCCACTTTTTTTACAGTATTTTGACTATCAAGGTATTCGTCTAATGAGCCTTGAAAGTTAACTAATTTTTTATCTTTAATATCGATAATGCGAGTAGCCAAGCTTGATACAAACTCACGGTCATGACTAACAAAAATTAACGTACCTTCAAACGCTTTTAGCGCATTATTTAAGGCATCAATCGCTTCAATGTCCATGTGGTTTGTTGGCTCATCCATAATCAATACATTGATATCACCCATCATTAACATGCCAAATAACAAACGGTTTTTTTCACCACCTGAACAGTTACGGGCTTTCTTGTTAGCGTCATCTTCAGTAAACAATAAACGGCCTAACATGCCACGAACACTTAAATCGTTATGACAAGGTCTACGCCATTGCGACATCCACTCCATCAACGTTAAATCATTGTCAAAAAATGCACCGCTATCTTGAGGGCAGTAGCCTACTGACGCATTTTCAGACCATTTAACCACACCTTCAGCGTGCGCTAACTCACTCATTAAACAGCGTAAAAGAGTGGTTTTACCGACACCATTTTCGCCAATAATTGCTAGCTTTGCCCCTGCTTCTAACAACAGGTCACCGTTTTCAAACAATACTTCGCCGTCAAAACCATGACCTAGGCTTTCAAGCTCTAGTGCTTGACGGTGCATTTTTTTACCCGGTGCAAAAGCAATTTTAGGCGTTATACGACTACTTGATTTAACGTCATCAAGTTTAATTTTATCCATTTTTTTAGCACGAGAGCTGGCTTGTTTTGCTTTTGATGCATTAGCGCCAAAACGGTTAACAAAGTCTTGTAACTCGGCAATTTCTTCCGCCTTTTTAGCATTACCAGATAATAACTGTTCACGTAACAACGCAGATTGCTCAAGGAAAAATTCATAGTTGCCAGGGTAAATACGTAATTCACCGTAATCAATGTCGGCCATATGGGTACAAACAGAATTTAAGAAATGTCTATCATGGGAGATAATTATCATCGTACATTTACGCTTGTTCAACTCGCCTTCTAACCAACTAATGGTATGTATATCCAAGTTGTTGGTAGGCTCATCAAGCAATAAAATATCAGGGTTAGCAAACAATGCTTGTGCAAGAAGAACACGTAGTTTCCAACCTGGAGCTACTTGTTGCATTGAGCCGTAATGATAAGATTCTTCAATGCCCGCTTCCAATAAGATTTCACCGGCGCGACTTTCAGCTGTGTAACCGTCCATTTCAGCAAATTCGCTTTCCAAGTCACCAGCGCGCATGCCATCGGCTTCACTCATTTCGGATTGTGCGTAAATAGCATCTTTTTCTTGTTTTACTTTCCATAACGCCATATCGCCCATGATCACAGTATCAATAACACTAAATTCTTCAAAAGCAAATTGGTCTTGGCCCAAAGTACTCACTTTGTTGCCAGTGCTCACTGATACATTGCCTGAGCTAGGCGCTAAATCACCACTTAGGATTTTCATAAATGTAGATTTGCCGCAACCATTCGCGCCAATCAAACCGTAACGGTTACCATTGCCAAATTTAGCCGAGATGTTTTCAAACAAAGGCTCAGCGCCAAATTGCATTGTAATGTTCGATGTAGTGATCAAGTGAATATTCCTAAGTGTACTAATAGCGATTGAATGACAAATTGTTAATTAATAGCGCTTTTTGATAAAGCATAGGAATAAACAAAGAAACTCAAAATAATAAGGTCGCGCAGTATACAGCAATAACGCCGCTCACCCTACCTAATATTGAGTTTTTCTGGTTGTTTTTTCATCAAAACTATAAAGCTATGATTTTATCGAGCCTATTAGTTCTAATTTGTTCTATTAATGACAAACAAGAAGACCTCTTGTACTGAATTTTTTTTTAATATAACGTTTAGTGTTAATGGGGCTTTTATGTAATGGATGTAGGAAATATTCAATGAAAGAACATCAACAAAATCATATATTTGATTCTTTCCCGTTTATTATTGACGGTGGTTTAGCCACTCAGCTCGAATCTAGCGGTTTCAATTTAAATAACAATTTATGGTCTGCCAAACTGTTATTAGAAAACCCTGACGCGATTGTTGACGCACATTTAGCTTATTTAAATGCCGGGGCAAAATGCATTATCAGCGCTAGCTATCAGGCCTCTATACAAGGATTTATTGACCTTGGATTAACGTTAGCAGAAGCTGAAAGCACCATAAAAAGTTCCGTTGAATTAGCTCGCAAAGCCGTAGATAAATACATGCAAATTAATCCAACACACGTTAAACCTATTGTCGCCGCCAGTATAGGCCCTTATGGTGCATTCCTTGCTGACGGGTCAGAATATACGGGTGATTATCAAATTTCAGATCACCAACTTTGTCAATTTCATCAACGCCGACTACACCTATTGGCATCAACAAGCGCCGATATATTGGCCTGCGAAACTATACCTAATGAGCAGGAAGCTTTGATTTTAAGCGATTTAATTGCCGCACAAACAAAGCCTGCTTGGATGAGCTTTTCGTGTTCCGATGAAAAACATATAAGCGGTGGTAGTTTAATCAAAGATGCCGCTAAAAAATTGCAGAGTAATCAAAATATAATCGCCATCGGAATAAACTGCACATCTCCACAATTTATCGAGTCATTAATACAAGAACTTAAACGTGTTACAACTAAGCATATTGTTGTTTATCCAAATTCAGGTGAATGCTTTCATGCCGACACCAAAACATGGCATGGCACCGCAGATCCGATTGAATGTGCTGTTGCGGCAAAATCATGGGCAAACAATGGTGCCGATATCATTGGTGGGTGTTGCCGAATGGGCCCCGCCCATATAAAAGCGATAGTTAAAAATTTACTTAAGTAATCTATCCTAGATAGCTTTTGTATCTAGTTCACTTAGCGAACTGGCACAAGAAAAAATCAAGCCTGCGACTTTAAACGAATAGTATTATTAAATAGCCGAGGATCGTCAATTTGATCCAGCATAGAAATTTCCGGCAAACAATCATCATCAACATAATCAATATAATTGGCCGACGAATCAAACACTAAAATATCCAACGCTAACCTATCTAAACCGTATAGACCACGGTGGATCATATCAGCCGAAAACACTAATAAGTCGCCCGCGGCGAGTTTAATTTTTTTGCCACCAGAAAGACTTTCACAAGCGGTTCTGCCCTTTTCTTCCTGTCGCACATCTAATTCTTCATCGCTATCCCAGCGCTTATGCGTGCCAGGAATTAGCTCAATGCCGAGTTCATCAAATAACGGCACGCGAAGGTGGACGACTTGCGTTTCATCGATGACTTTCTTTTGATCTTCAACGTCATAGTCATATTGACAGTCTCGATGCCAAAAATCGTTTTGCTCAGGGTTAACCGGATTAAAAAACAATTGTGTATTCATAAACGCAGGATTATTTGGCATTAGCGATTCGACCACTGTCATTACTTTTTTTGAACTAATAAAGTTAAATAGAGCGACTCTATCGTCGAAATCTAAGTATTCACTACCAGTAATCAACGAAGAGTTAAATGCCTCTTCTTGATAAAACTCGAGATTATCTTGCTTCCATAATTCATGGAATTTTAATATTACGTTCCTGAGAGCGGATATTTCAGACGCACTAAAATAATCTCTTATTACAAAGTAACCATGTTCGTCATAATTACTATTTAACTTTTTAGCGTTCAATTGATTTAGATTATCTACCATTAACTTGCATATCTTCTATTAATTATATTCATCATTATTCTTTGTTCACCTTGTGGTAACTACTGTGGCAAACCGTTACGAAAATATTAAAGGGTATGCTTTATACTCTTTACCTTAAATTAAATCATTATATTTTTCTTTCTTTTAAATTTCACATCCCTTTCACAACATGTTGCCTAAGATACCATCACTAAATATTACTGTGGTGCAAATTTATGCCTTGTTCAATTGAATTAAAAAACGTTTCTCAATCTTTTGGGAACATCGATTCAACTATTACGTTATTCGAAAATCTTGATTTATCAATAAACCAAGGGCAGTCCTATGCCATAACAGGTCCTTCAGGTGCCGGTAAGTCGAGTTTACTTATGCTGCTTTCGGGGTTAGAAAAGCCAACCTCAGGTGAAGGCAATTTCATCAATGATAATCAACTATTAACGCTTGATAACTTACGCGCAGAAATAGGTTTTATTTTTCAGCAGTTTCATTTATTACCAGAGTTAACCGCTTTACATAATATTGCTTTGCCATTGAAATTACGAGGCGATAAAAAAGCGATTAAAAAAGCTGAACACTGGTTAGAAAAGGTCGGATTGTCAGATAGAGCCCATCATAAACCAGCACAGTTAAGTGGTGGAGAACAACAACGTGTAGCAATCGCTCGTGCATTAGTATTTTCACCTAAATTTATATTTGCCGATGAACCTACCGGCAATCTAGACCAACACAATGCCAATGAAATTTCTGATATTTTATTTTCTTGCTGCCAAGAAAATAACGCAGGTTTAGTCATTGTTACGCACAGCAATGTACTAGCAAGCAAGGCGCAAAACATTTACTCACTTGCTAATGGTGAGCTAACTAAAACATCTCCAATCAGCATCACTGATCAACAAAGCGAAAAACATACAGCACAACACCTCACTAAAAATCTTTCTACCAACGAAAAACAGGTGCCATCATGTTAAAACATCATACGCAACTGGCTTGGCACTATTCAGTGCAAGAATACCGACAGCCTCATCAAAAACTGCTGCGTTGGGTGCAAGCAACTTTAATGATTTTTATTGTCACCTTGACGTTATCAAGTAGCACTATTCAACATTACTTGCAGAGTAATTTGCAAAACCTGCTAGGTGCAGATGCGGTATTAACTCAAAAAGATAAATTAACCGCTAAGCAGATTACTTCATTAACTAATGTTAGTGACAAGGTGGTCAGTACATTACAAATTAATGCAACGTTAACATTTAATGGAAAGTGGCAGCGCACAAAACTAAAAGCAGTAGGCAGTGATTACCCGTTACAAGGTCAATTGCTCACTTCAACGTCACTGCAAAGCCCTGCAACAGCTACAAACGGTGGCCCTACAGCAGGCAATATATGGGTAGACAGCCGCCTATTCACCAGTTTAACGCTATCAATTGGTGACTCTATCAACATAGGTGAACAAGCATTTATTGTATCTCGTGTGTTAGTTCACGAGCCTGATAGATTGATGGAAGGGCATAATGTTTCAATGAGAGCCATGATGAATATCATTGATATGGAAAAATTAGCTTTTCCAACTGATCTTATTCAACATCGGTACCTTGTTTCTGCATCAAAATCACAAATACAGCAGCTTATTAATTGGCAACAAGAGCAACTTCCAGCAGCACAAGTTCACCATAAACAAGGCGCTCATCCGCTCGCTTTATTTTGGCAACGTACTGAAAACTTTTTAGGTTTAGCATCCATTGTTTTATTTTTTATGGCCGCCATCGCCATTGAACAAATCGCGCAAGTTCACATCAAAAAGGAACAGTACTTTTCCGCCATTTGCATGAGCTTAGGAGCTTCAAAAGCGACAGGTTTACAGTTATCACTCTTTAAATGGCTAATTAATATTTTGCTGTTACTACCTGTAGTTGCAATTTTATCTGGTGTATTTCATTGGTTGATTGTCGACTGGTTAGCTGCAACATTTTCACAAATCCATTGCCAATTAGATGTCTGGCTTATGACTAAAACGATAGCAAGCTGTGTATTGCTTTTTGCGGTCTTTCATTCACCCGTTTGGTTAACACTGTGCCAAACATCAGTTGCTAAATTATTTCATCAAAATCACAAAAGTATTTCTTTAGGCTTAATTAAACTATGTGCCTTAGTTGTGCTGGTTTTGGTGGCTGTTAAGTACTCTGACAATGGTTTATTAACCGTGATGTTAGTAAGCAGCATTACCATCACCATCATATTGATGGTGGCTATTAGTTGGACGGTTTTAACCTTAGGTGAAAAAGCCAGCCAACAACTTTCAGGACTGATCCCTTTTACCCTATTTATGATGAAACAACGTTTATTAAGTAAAAGCACTCAAATTCTGGGGATTGGATTAAGCACGTTTTTATTATTGTTTACGCTAATGCTTTTAAAAGATATCGGCGACACCATGACTTCATATCAAAGAACCCATGATGGTAATGTTATGGTTTCACAAGCCAGTCAACCGCAAATGCGGGCAATAAATAAATGGTCTAAACAACACGGTATTAGTCTGCGTCAAACTGCACCTTACTTGTATGCCAAAGTAGTAAAAATTAATGACCAGGCACTCAATAAATTTACACAAAAGCCCAGTGACAGTTTAGCGACGTTATCACGCTCTATTAGGTTACATTGGAGCGACACTATTCCAAATACAAACCGTTTGGTTCAAGGTCAATGGTGGAAGAAAGACACTAAAAACTGGCAGCAAATATCGATTGAAGAAGAGGTCATGACCGATTTAGGTTTGAATCTTGGCGATGAGCTTACTTTTATTATTCATCAACAAAGTTTTACCTTCACGATAACTGCAAGTCATGTTTATAAACCGGGTGCAGGCTCAATTACCTTCTGGGTACAAATGCCTCCATCAGCCATCCAGCATATCAACGCGCCTCAATACAATATGGCAAGTTTAGAACTAAACGATGATCAATGGCCACTACTTAGCCAATTATGGCAAGCTCATCCAAGCATAAGAATGATCTCTTTACAGGAGCTGACAAAACAATTTGATGATATTTTAGCAATGATCACTAAAGTCATTAGCGGTTTTGCTTTGATGATTATTTTACTCGCCATTATTGTCATTTTGTCTTCAATCAATGCGCTTGAAAGTAAAGAAAAGAAGAAAAACAGTGTCATTATGAGCTTCGGTTTTTTAAAGAAAACGTGCTTGCAGCTAAATATTATTGAGTGGTTAATTACCGCATTAATCATAGCAACGGGTGCGATAGTGGGTACGTACATTACCGGCATGTTAATTTATCAATCTCAATTTTCACTGACTTATCAGCCAAATTTATTCATATTATTCATTACATTAGCCATTATTTTAAGCACAGTAACATTACTAGGTGTATACGCTAGCCGACACAGTTTAAAGAGTTCAGTTAAGCAATTAATGGCCGATGTTTAATATTATGTTTTTAATCAAAACAGTTTCACATATGTTTCACGCATGCTTTGACACACTTGTTTCATACTTAACATAGGAGTGAGATAAATGAATATTATAAAACAACAGGCATTAGTATTAATCGCGTTATTAGCCACGTTATTAGTTACAACATTTCAAGTACAGGCCAAAACAAATATCAAGAAAGTATTAATGATCGTCAGTGGTAATGGCCAAGGTGAGCAAAAACCAGGTTATGAATTTGATGAGTTTTCAAAAGCCTATACAGTATTCAATGATAACGGGGTTGCTGTTGATATAGCCAGCCCCAAAGGTGGTCAAGTAGAAGCGGATAAATACGACCCGAGTAAATCCTATAATGCGAAAGTATTAGGTGATGAAGCTATTATGGCAAAACTTAATAATACCCTTGCGACTGGTTCAGTAGATGCAAAAGCTTACGATGCTGTTTTTGTTGTTGGTGGTAAAGGTGCAATGTTTGATTTACCTAAAGATACGGCGTTACAACATGTTATTGCCGAGATTTATCAACAGCAAGGCAGTGTAGCTGCAGTTTGTCATGGCCCAGCGGCATTAGTTAATGTAAAACTAAAAGACGGCAGTTATTTAGTTGCTAATAAAGCGATAAACAGTTTTACCAACCAAGAAGAAAAATTGTTTGGTCAAAAGTGGATAAACGATTTTGATTTCATGCTTGAAGATAAATTGGCAGAACGCGGTGCTAAGTTTCAATCAAGCGAAATTATGCTAAGCCATGTTGCAGTTGACGGACGTTTAATCACTGGTCAAAACCCGACTTCAACAGTCGACGTGGCGACAGCGTTAGTTAAAAGTTTAGGGTTAACACCTGTTAAAGCAGGAGTGGAATTAGAAGATAAAACCATGGCAGTAATCGCTAAATTTATAGCTGGGGACCAATCAGCTCTTGCTGTACTTGCGAAGAACCAAGAGCAATATCATATCCCTTTAGTCGGTATGTACGGTTTCTATTTTCTAAAAGTAGCTGATACAACGCTCGATTTTGAGCAATCATTAGCTTTAATGTTAGTGGCACAAAAAGCGATAAATAGCCCTAACCTTGATATGCAAATAGCAAAAACACAGTCAAAATTAGGGCAAACCGCAAATGCAAAAGCCACATTGAATCAGTTAATTACTGCAAAACCTGATTTCAAACCAGCACAAGACATGTTAAAAACGTTATAAGATAATTACAAAAATAACCTGTCCTTAACGATAGCTTTAAATAAATCGTTAAGGACGTTCAAATTCGGGAAATGCTATGAATAATCAATCTTTATATATTCTAGTCGTTGAAGATCAGCAAAGTATTGCCCAAAATATTGCTGACTACATGGAAGAAAAAGGTCACGTATTAGATTTTGCCACCCAAGGTGATCAAGGCTTGGAGCTGGCGTTAACAAACCATTATGATTTAGTCATTCTCGACTTAAATTTACCGGTAATGGATGGGCTAGAAGTTTGCCAACAAATACGTAAACAAGCGAGCCATCACGTACCGGTTATCATGCTTACCGCAAGAGACAGCATCGACGATAAAATTTCAGGTTTTACATTAGGTGCAGATGATTATTTAACCAAACCGTTTTCATTAGAAGAGTTGGAAGTGCGTTGCTTCGCTTTATCAAGGCGTTATTTATTACAAACCGATCATACCTTAACGTTTGATCAGCTGGTTATCGATAGAAAAACACAGCAAGTAACCCGTGCGGGAAAAAACCTTGAATTGCATAGTATGGGCTACCGCATTCTGACAATTTTAGCAGAAGCCTATCCGCAAGTGGTTAGCCGTTCAAAGCTATCCCAAAAACTATGGGGAGATGAGCCAACTGAATCAGATGCGCTTAGATCTCACATCTATCAGTTACGAAATATACTAGATAAGCCTTTTGATTACCCGATGATAAAAACCATGCATGGTATTGGCTTCCTTTTAAATGTTGAAAGTAATGTAAAAAGCGAAATAAAAAACGATGACAAATAGCGATGTTAAAAAACAAAAGCCTTCAATAAAATTTCACAGTTTAAGCAGAAAAATTGTCAGTCAATTCTGCTTATTTACTCTGTTAATATCTACGGTATGGGGCATGCTGTGTTTCACCCTAATGTACATTATTGAAGATGACTTCATTGAACGAGAGATCAGGTTGGAAGCTCAGTATTTACAACAAGATTATGAAAAAAATCAGCAGTGGTCTGCTCCTCGCGTCAGTTATATGGCGTTATACTTCTCAAAAAACACCTTACCTGATGATATCAAGCAACGATATATTAACGAACCAAACAGAAAAGAATTTTCAGGAAAAAACGGTCGTCATTACCATTTATTAGCTCTACCAAAATCAGAAAACATTTACCTTGTCGCAGAAGTCAGTGAAATGCTGTTAGTTCGCCCTATCACTGAAAACATATTAAAAGTAATGATATTTTCAGGCTTAATATTAGTGTTACTCGCCTTTATAATTGCGTGGAAACTGGGTAGAAAAACCGCGGTGCCATTAAAGCAGCTTGCCGATTTAGTTAATGGTGTTGCCCCTGAAAATATTCCAGATAAGTTTGCTAAACAATTTCCAAATAATGAAATAGGAATTTTAGCGCACACTTTAGAAAGCGCCATGGCGAGAATTAACCAAAGCTTACTTCGAGAGAAATGCTTTACTCGTGATGTCAGTCATGAACTCAGAACACCTGTCGCTATTATTAAAAATGCCGTAGAGGTGTATCGTAATCAACAAACGGTAGATGACAATAAGCCCATTATCGATCGCATATCGCAGGCAAGTACACAAATGGAGCAAACCGTTACCACACTGCTAACCCTAGCAAGAGGAGAGCATACTGAGGCAGACAAAAACAATATAAAAATGCTGCCATTAATCGAACAATCTATTATTGACCAGAATCACCTCATTAATAACAAGCCAATACAAGTTGAAGTAAACGACAATTGTGATGTAGAGGTCTATGCGCAGTCAGGTATGTTAACGGTATTATTAGATAATCTGATCGGTAATGCTTTTCAATATACTCAACAAGGCCGGGTTACTATTGAGATGCAAAATAAAACTCTAATTGTTGCTGATACAGGTCCTGGTATTGAAGCAAGCATTTCAGATAAAGTAACCGAACCTGCTGTTAAAGGTAGCCAAAGCACGGGTTACGGTTTCGGTTTATCCATTGTAAAACGTTTATGTGAGCATCAGGGTTGGTTGTTAACGCTTTCAAGTGAGCAAGGGACCAAAATTTCTATTACGTTGAAATAATAACTCGTTATAAGCCAATCAATTGATTGGCTTATAAACGTGTATTCAGCTTTACCTTTATAAACACAGGTTCATCAATCTATTGTGTTGAATTTACTGTTTTACCTTGATATTGATGATCTGAAAAAACATCCTGAGAGGTTTCGTTAATTTCGGTGAAGTAAGCAAAGCTACCTTTCATCTTCATTTCAGTTTGCTTAGTTAATATTGCTCCATCAATATTGGTAAAAGTAAACGTTATCGCTAAGTCGGTAATATTGGCAGTAAACATCGGGGAAAATTCTGCGCTGTTCCAAATCGATATCTTTTCAATAAATTCTGCTTCTTTTTGATAGGTTAACTCTCCTTGAAGTTTACCAACCGCATCTTCTCCCAATTTCTTTAAGTAAACATTAAACCCCATAACAATATTTTCATCGTCGGTAGATACTAACGACAGACTTTCAAGATCAATTAGCTTGCGTAACTTGAGTTGGATATTGCCTTCTTGTTCTTGTTTATTTTTATTTATCGCAAAATCCTCAATTTGTTTTTCTGTCGGTTGTTGGCCATTAATTTGTTTAAGCAGCCATGGCTGATTTGCTTGTGGCGAATATTGTTCAATACTGCTTGTTATGTCACCTTCTTCGTCTTCATAGCGAGAGATTTTATAAGACCAAAGCTCTCTTTCTGTATGTTCAAATTTTAAAATAGCGCGATCCACAGTGTCCTTGAGCACTATTAATTCTGTGGTAGTATTTTCTGCTGCACTGATGTTAAACGCTGCACCAAAGCAGAACAGCAATAAGTAACTCTTCTTCATATTTTACCTCTGGAGATATTAAAACTTTATGATATTAGTCTTGGTGTGAAATAAAGGTGAAACCTAATATCCCCTAAACAAAAAGTAGAAGTTAAATTCGTACCATAAAAAAGGCGAAACACACATTTCTGTATGGTTCGCCTTTGCAGTTCATTGGTTAAACTACCTAGTTAAGATACCTAAGGATTTGTCTTGTAAACAGCCTAACAAGAACGTATTAGTTCAAAGTGTTTACTGCTTATTTTCGAGTAGTAAATTTCGATATGCTGATGGACTATAACCAACTATTTTTTTGAACGCGGTATTGAACGTCGATTTAGAATTGAAACCAACATCATAGGCAATACTCGTGATTAATTTGTCTCTATCCTGTAAAGCTTTTTTCGCTTCTTCAACTCGAAAGCCATTAACAAATTGGAAAAATTTGGTGTGTAAAAATTGAGAAAGCGTTTCTGAGATGTGGTTTTCAGTTTCAGATATGGATTCAGATAACTTGTTAAGCGATAAGTTATCTTGCAAAAACAACTTGTCTTCGATCATTGTTTGCTCCAGCTTTGATGCAATCAATTGCATTCTTTCAGAACTAAGTAAAGCGGTTCTAGTCTGGCTGACACGAGGTAAGCCTTTATCTGATTCATTAAGAATTTTTTGGCTTAATGCTTTCTGTATAAAAATAGCCAGTGCAAAAACTTCTAAAATTGGCAGTAATTTTCCTGAGCCAAACCAAAACAGCCCTAACGCACTTAGAGCAAATTCAACCGCATACATTAACCATACAGCTCCCCAAATTAGCAGTACAGTTCTAAACCAACCAACTGATCGTTGCTCTATTTCAGAGAAACGTTCCATAAGTTGTTGACGGTGGGAGTTATGGAGCTTTAAAGCCAATACTAAGAATAAAACGGTGTATAAGATAAATACCAAGGTCGCTGATAAACAAGTAAACACGGCTATTTGCCAAAGCTCAGGGTCTCTTGTCGCAGGATTAGCTAAAGCCAGTTTCTCTGCGGGATTGATCATAAAAATAAAAGGAACCATGACCAGCACAACTAGAATTGGTCCAGATAATGCCAATGCCCACAACCGTTTATCTATTGCTGTCTCTGGTGACATAGTGGCATGAGCATAAAAGTAGAGCGCTGGCCCAAGTAAAACTCTGAACGGAAACTGTGCACCCGCTAAGGCCGGCGCATAGATATATGCGCCTGAATATATAAAGAGCTCACCCGCCAAGTGAATCAGCAATAGCAATAGCAAACCTTTAAGGAAAACATTTTGTCTTTCCTTTGGTCTATTAAAAACCTCCAATAAAGCGAATATTGTCATTCCCATCATGCAGGAGTATATAACTGTGGGAAAAAGGTTGACCATTTGATTACCAAAGATAACGATTTTTATAACGTCCTGTAATTATAAAGTTAAATTGTACCTGAATCCACATATCGTCAAAAAGCCGATTTATATCCTACAAAAATCAAACACTTTTACTGAACAGTTGATACTAAAGTTAAATCTTCCACTGTTTCTTGTTTCCAAGTGACTGCTAAATAAATAATGAATAAGCCGGTAAAAATCTCAAAAAAGCTATAGAACATATAGTGCAGTGTGGCGCCGCCCATAGCGACAGTAAAGGCTTGTACTGACGTGGTAATGATACCCGCAACAATATTAAAATATTTGTTTAGTGTGAACGTTAGAAACTTAGACAAAACAATCATGATCATAGGAATTTGCATTATTACGGCAAATACTAATAAAAATTCTTCAGTGATCTTCATGCCACCTACATCACCAGACAAAAATGCCTCTAAATATTTGGCCAGATGTAAAGTAAATACATCGCAAAAGATATAATTCACCGTTAAGTAAATCCACAGATAAGCTAATAGATCCTTACGATTGCCATCCCATTCAAAAAATTTCATATAAATCCTTAATTAAATAATTAGTCGGTTTTGATATGAAAAATGCCAAAATTTAGAGGTGTTGTCGTTTAAATGGGCCTATTCGAACGTATTAATTCAATTTTTTTTATAAAAATTGCACTTTTTTCGCTTTCTAATCATTAGGAGGATAACTGTAATTTTAGAACGCCATGTAAAATATCAATATAAATTAAAACAAATGGCTCATACCTGGACCACCACAATGTTGGATGTTCAAGGTTTAATGAGATGGAATTAAGCTGATTATCTATCTACTGACAATTGAGGCTGCATATTTCAAATTCTAATAACTAAGTTGGCTAATCGTTTTCTTGATAAGGTTTAAAGCTAAAAGAAAAACGGTAATCTAACCAAGGTAAAATATAATTAGCTAGAGGTTCAGCTCCCCATGAATCAGTGCCACCGACACCACGCTGGCGGTGATCAATATTGACAAATATTCTGTCTCTTTTAACCAATTCAAATGGATGAAGGTTTCTTCTTACATGATCTTTTTTAGATGCATCATAATCATCAGTGGAGAAGAATTGCGCGCCAAAACCAATTACTCCTTTGCGTTTAAGTGAGTTATGATTTACTCCACTAAATGTAATACCTCGGCCTTGTTTATCAATAAAAGAAACGTGTCTAACATCAGTATGATAGCCATTTTCTGAAGGACGAACATAAGGGGTATATAAATCATCTACATTAGTATTGTACAACCCTATAAATGCCGATGACTTTCTATCATCATAGTTTTCGTGGGGTCCCCTACCGTAGTATTCTATATTATCGTAGCGAGTATCTAGTTCAAATAAATTACCAATGCGAGGTAACTCTCCAAATTTTTTATGAGGCGCCGCATAGAACCAATTATCCACTTGTACTTCACCAGAGCCAAACACATGATAAGTAAGAAAATATCGACTTTCTATTGCATCTAAAGCAAGTTCAACATCTACTTGCGCATACGACTCAGATTTACGCTCTACTTTTATTGAATTTAGTTTAGTATTACGACCTAAGTGTTGCCAAACTGCTAGGTTCTTCTCATACTTCCCTATCTCTAAATCGTTATAAACAGGTGCACGCCAAAACTCCGGGTGAGAAGAGGATTTAAGTAACTCGTTACCATGATAGTTAATCGACGAAATTAAACCTGAACTATTATCCAATGTAAGAGCGAAAGACTTGCCACTAAAAACCGTTTTATCTTTACCAGTGTTTATAGCCAAAGCCTGTTCAGCATCTCTTTTCTGAGATATTAATTCATGCTCAAAGGCTAATTGCTCTTGAGCGACTATGTGTCCTTTTTCTAACAACCCTTCACTAGTTTTTGATATCACATCAACATTAAGGAAATACTCATCTTGAGGATTGAATTTAGTTTTAAACGCTAATGATTTAATTTCACTTTCGCCCGGTTTAGCTGATAAATCCCCTGCACTGCCTTGCTCTACAACCTCACCATTTTCAAGTAAGCTCCAATTTAATTGATAATAACTAAGGTCTTTAAAGTAAAATTTATTACGTATAGATAAGCGACCGTCAGCAATGTCCAGCGCTTTAATAGCAATATTTTGTTGAACCTTTTTAACTTCCCAAAGATAAGGGTAAGGCGTGCGATCGGCAAAGACTAAACCGTTGGCACAAAAACTGTCACTATTAGGTGTCCCTTCTGGTTCTAAATCACCGCCATAAGCTTGAAATATAGTTCCATCTGGTGCTGCCTTTTCAATCGTTTGATCAACCCAATCCCATATAAATCCACCTTGTAAGCTATCGTATTTTTCAAATGCATCCCAATACTCTTGAAAATTTCCGAGTGAATTCCCCATCGCGTGTTCATATTCAATCAGTATAACTGGGCGTTCATCATGTTGAGTTTCTGCGTAACGAATGATGTCCGATAAAGGTGCATACATTTGTCCATATGCATCGGTATGACGACGTAATTGAGCTTGCTCGGATATTACCGGAGACTGCTCTTGAGCCTTTAACCAATCATACGTTGCCTCTAAATTTGGTCCGTCACCTGATTCATTACCTAAAGAACGAATAACAACGGATGGATTATTTTTACTGCGTTCATACATATTAGAAATTCGGTCTAAATAAGCAGCTTTCCATAAAGGATCGTTAACAATATGGCGTTGTGGGTCATAAGTTCCACCTTGATTAGATGCACCTAAACCATGAGATTCGGTATTCGCTTCATCCATAACATATAAGCCATATTCATCCGCTAAGTCATACATATAAGGGTCATTTGGATAATGCGCCATACGCACTGCATTAATATTGAAAGCTTTCATCATTTTAACGTCTTCAAGCATAGACTCGTGAGTAATAACATGTCCCGTTTTGGCATCATGCTCATGCCTGTTTACGCCTTTAAATAATACCGGTTTGCCATTCACCAAAAAATTACCGTTTTTATATTCAGTAGAGCGAAACCCTATTTTACGGCCAATATATTGTGTTTCTTGGTTGCTTTTATTAATCAGGGTTAAACGAATATCATATAAATTGGGTTGCTCTGCACTCCACAATTTAGGGCTGTTCACTTTTGTAGCAAAGCTCACCTTGGTTTTTGTGCCAGCAGGCAAAGACTGAACCGACAGTTTTTTCGTTAAAATAACATTATTTTTCTGATCAATAACCTCAACTTGTAAACTTTGAATATTAGAATCAAGCGTTGAGCGATTATCAATATCAGCATCAAAAGTTAATAATCCATTTTTATATGACTCATCTAACGTGGTGTATGCATGAAAATCTCGTACTGCAACTTTTGGCGTTGTATAAACATATACGTCTCGTTCAATACCACTTAATCGCCACATATCTTGACACTCAAAATAAGAGCCATCTGAATAGCGATAAACTTCTAGTGCCAGTAAGTTATCTCCTTGCTTAATATAAGGAGTAATATCAAAGGCAGCATCGGTTTTTGAATCCTGAGAATAGCCAACCTTTTTACCATTTACCCAAAGGTAAAATGCTGATTTCACCGCACCAAAATGCACAAATACTTGCTGTTCACTCCACTCACTTGGCACATTGAATACTTTTCGATAAGCCCCAACAGGGTTGTAAGCAATATCTTGTTTAGGTAATAACAGCTCATTATCAAAGCAGGCATGACTGTGATAAAACGGTGTACCATAACCATTAATTTCCCAATTGGCCGGTACAGGAAATGTTCCCCATTTATCATCATCGAAGCTTGTTTTATAAAAATCTACAACCCTTTTGCTAGGATGCTCTACCCAATTAAATTTCCATTTACCATTAAGTAATAAGTGATTGTTTTGTTGCCATGGAGTTTGTGCTTTTAAGGCATTTTTATTATCGAATGAGTAATAAAAACTTCTGGCTGGTTCTTTATTAATTCTAAAAACTTGTGGGTCGCGCCACTCTTCTACTGCCATTGTTACAAATGAAGGAAAAACACACGCAACAACTAATAATATACAGGTCTTAATACTAGATACTTTCATTTATGAACGATTCCTAGTAAACATATGGCGCTGTTTGAACAAAGCAATAATGAACAACATAAAAATAGATAGTGAGCCGCCGCCAGAGCTTGAGCTATCTTCCGCTTTTGGATCGGGCGTAGGTAGTGGAGTTGGATCTTCTTCAGCAATAAAAGGAGAAATACGGTTATCTAGTATTGGTCGCTCAAAAGTACCGTCAGGTAACTTCCAACCAACCGATAAGTTATCGCCACCATTATGCTCTTTATGCAAGGTTTCAACATAGTATTTTTGGCCAGCGATTAAATGAATAGGAGCAGATTTTTGTGATTCATATTTATCCCACTCTTGATAATTATTCCAGTCATTACTATGTGCAATTCTCGAGGTATTACTCTGACTTTCATCGCTACTTAACCATAGCTCACCATGATTATCTGAGGCTATCCAAAAAGTATACTCACCAGTTAATGGGGCGCATAAATAGCCACGAATTCTCGTCGCATAATTGTCACCAGAGTCAGCTTGGATCTCAAACATATCGATTGTGCTAGCTTGCGAAGTAGACTGCAAAGGGATACTCGCTACAGAAGAGTCATAGTCGTAGTCACCCGTATCACTAAGGTTCGACCAAGTTTCTATATTTAAATAACCAGATGACGAGCAATTTTCTGGGTCCTCAACGACAACATTTACCACATCAGTTAAGGTTTTAGTATCAGAGCCAAAAGCGTTTGTTGCTGTAAGTGACACGTTAAAAGTTCCAGAGTGTTCATACATCACTTCAGGTGCAGCTTCAGAACTTGTTTCAGGGGTACCTCCTTCAAATAGCCACTCAAAGGTTTCTGGGGAATTTGAAGTTAAGCTTAAAAAAGACACAGTTCCGCCTTCTTCAACTAACGTTTTATCTTGACTAAAACTCACCACAGGTGCGGTATCAACATCGACAATATCAGCCACAAAACTCACAATTGATTTTGCTGGTAAGCTATAGTCACTCGATATGAGCGTAGGTGTTTTTAAAACTAAATCATTCTCAGCGTTGGTAATATACGTTGAAAATGAACTGACCATTTTACCTTGCGGTAAATCAGCTAAGTCAAAAGATAAAGTTTCTGCGCTTGTGCTTGCATTGGCAGCCACAATAACTATTTTATTACCATCAGGGCTCTTATAAGCTGATGCCATAACCCCATTTAAATTATCAACGTTTGCTAGTCCAATACGCACATAGTCAGGCCTAATGAAACGGCTGTAGTGACCTAAAGTCCATAAAATTTTTGATGTTCGAATAGAGTCAGCGTCTAATTCACTGTTTACTTTTATTAAACCATCTTTGTAATTATATGGCGTTACTCCTAACCACCAATGCCAGGCACTTACATTAAGGCGAGTTAAATCTCGATGAATGACTTTAGCAATATGCATTGCATAATCCATATCATTGACATTCCAGCCGTTACCTTCAAAGTTACGCACATCACCTGTACCACCTAAAATGGAAAACTCACTCATCCAAATTTTAGCTTCTGGCGATGCAGCTTTTACATTTTCAAGTACCAAATTGCGCAATGTGCCCATCCGATCAGACCAAGCATCAGAATGGTAGCCGTGCAAAGATATTTTATTACTTATTTTTGTACGTATTGTTTCATTACCAAGTAACTCATCTATATAATTTTTATATAGACCCAAGCCCTTTCCATTCATGCCACTAGTGTAATTTGAACTGCCATTAGTAAAATCTTTATAATAACTATCACTAAGCGCTGCTGTATATTCCACAACTTCGCCAGCATCTATTTCTACTTTATCTGTAAGCTCTGCTCCTGCAAGTGCACTAAATAATTCGTTATAAACTGAAACTACATCGCTCATATTATAGCGGTTAGCTTCTTGACTCTTACCTTGCCATTCCCATGTGGGCTCATTGATAGGGCTTATGTAATTTACTGGAACATTAACATCTTCGCTCCTTAAGTACGTTAGAACATCGACCAAAAACGTCGCATATTCATCCGTCATATCAGGATCTAAATTAGTTGAATCGACACCTGTGCCATTATTAGGGTGAGCTAATCCATTTTTGGTCGCCCACACTGGTGGACTATTGGTGAAAGCGACAAAATTCTGCACTCCCCGCTCATGCGCTTCTTGCAAGAAACGAATTTGACCAAGTTGCTTAGTATTGTCGATTGGTGCACCCGGGCTAGGTTGCAATAATTCTGCCCGTCGATAAGGTTTCCCTAAGTTATCCAAAGAAATTAAACTATTATTGCCCTGTTCAGCACTACCCGCGCCAATATTAAAACGCCAAGCAGATAGTCCAATACCTGTTTCTGCAGAAAAAAGCGTATCGGCTAAAGACTCAATATCCGCTTGCTTACCTTCTGCTTCCCACTTATTAATCATAGGATTGAAAGTCCAAGCGTCCGATGCGCCAAATCCATCAATCACTTGAAAGGTTTGCCCATACTTAACAGATATTTGGGTTTGTGCACACAACGTAAAGGTTACGGGCAATACAGTTAGCCCCAATATAAAACCTTTTAAATGGCTATTCATTATTTTAACTTTCATAGTTTTTCCATTAACAAATCAACACAATGGGATTCAGGCAATAACCCAATGAAATACATTTAAGTATAGTTCTCATCAAGTTAGGAGATATAAATATGATATTAAAGAAAAAATAACAATAGTGTTTGGATAAAAACTAAACAGTATTTGAGAAAAAATCACCTATCAAAAATTGAACCTCTTTTCAGCTCAAAACATAAATAATCAGCCTTTCTCAACTGTTCAATAAATACGCTACCTGCGAGCTATTCTGACTAAAAAACAACCAATAAAATACCACTAATATTCGCTGTAAAATTGACTTAAAAATAAAAATCACTGGTTTGACAATAACTTAAGGATCTATCAGTGTCAGAAAAGAAAACTAAGGCTAAATAATTAAAATAATAGTAACTGAGGCTACATAACCATGAGAACAATATTAGGAAAATATACGTGGATACTGCTCTCCAGCATTCTTCTAATCGCATGCGGAGAGGGAGGGGATGACGTTTCTTTTAATTACGACGAAGATAAAGTTATCTCTGAAAACCAATCAAATGAATATGTAGAGGAAGCTAGAGCTCCTGATGGTTTTAAAGTTATCTATTACGTGGATGCTGGTGATGGTACTCCGAGTAAATTAGAAGTTCGGGAAACATTTGGTACACGCAGTAGTGTCGAAGATCAGGCCTATGGACCAGACTTAGTAACCGGTTACAGCTGGGGTTATACCTCGGAAACTGCGCAATATTACGCAGATGCTGATAACTACGGCAGTATTCGTGGTGACGAAAGAGATACTGCAGGTAAAGGGGTTGAATATGCCTTTGAATTAGACAGTGGCAGTTATACCGTGGTGTTTGGTTTTAACGACCCTTGGGACGCAGAAGGTACTCGCCACGTTGATATTATCGCAGAAGGTAATGCTCTCGAAGAAGGCTACTTCATTGCGGTAGACAATGATTACAGACGTTTTGACAATGTCGAGGTTACTGATGGTGTTTTAGAAGTTGCGGTTCAAAGAACAGCAACAAACTCTGATGGCGACGCAGACCCACAAATATCTTGGATAGAAATTTGGGGAGAAACAGATGAAGAAACGGCTACCCCGGTGCAAAAAATATGGATATCCGGTGAATTCCAAATCAATCATTGGGAACTTAGCCAAGCACCAATCATGACAGCACAAGCCGAAGGCTGGTACGAAACTACCGTACATTTTCAACAAGCAGGTATATTTAACTTCATCGACCAGAACTTCACATGGGATTCAGAATATTATGGTGTAGACGGCGAAGGAAATGTAGTTTATTCAACAGATGGCGGCTCGATGAGCGTTGATGCTGCGGGTTATTACACGATCCGCTTTAACATCGATACATTAGAATACAGCGCTACGGGAACAGACCTATCAGCACTTTCCGCTCAAGATAATATGTACATTTGGGGTAAAGGTTTTCCACAATATCCTGATCATGATTGGTGGGATGAAAGTACGTCGTACTACGATATAGCAGACGCGATTCCTTTAGAGAAGAATTTTAATGGCATGGGGGAGCATGTATTTGGCATAGCTGATTTAGAGTTTTCAGATGCGGTTGAACTTCAGTTTGTAAACTCTACTGATGATTCGATCGCTATGCAGTGGGGCTTCAGTAGCCTCGACGCCCTAAACAACAACTCGGGCGAATTTTATTGGCACAAAACAGTTCAAGAAGACTGGCAATACCTTTCGTATAACGAAGCAGCAGGCTTATACACAGTCATTTTTGACTATGCGGCTGGTAGAGCAACATTAATTAAACAAACAACTGGTATCTATATGGTTGGCGCTGGTACTTACGGCGATTGGGACGTTTCTCAAGCTGTAGCAATGACAGCCTCAGAAGAATGGCCCGGTTGGTATTACGTTGAAATCCAATTTAGCAACGAAGACTCAGGTGATGAAGTTAAACCTTA
Source organism: Thalassotalea nanhaiensis (assembly GCF_031583575.1). Taxonomy (NCBI): domain Bacteria; kingdom Pseudomonadati; phylum Pseudomonadota; class Gammaproteobacteria; order Alteromonadales; family Colwelliaceae; genus Thalassotalea; species Thalassotalea nanhaiensis. Next base: position 3,348,771 of record NZ_CP134146.1, read on the forward strand.
TGGTGATTATAAATTCGTAAGCGATCGTAGCTGGGATAAAGATGATTATGGATTAGTCGATGCTTCAACAAGTGACTCTGGTTTAGTCTCCGAAGGAGAAAGTTTAGATGAAATGGTAAATGGAGGTGGCGATGCCATTCCTGCCCCACCGCCAGGTTATTATGAAGTTTGGTTTGCCCCAGAATCATTAAGCTATGTACTCTATGGAATCGATTCATCATCAACCAACGTTCGAACAGAAATGTACATAGTTGGTAAAGGCTTTGTCGACTACCCGGAACTTGACTGGTCACCAGACAACGCTATTCCAATGACGAGTAATTTCCAAGATCGTGGCGAATATGTTTTTGGCTATGAATGTTTGCAGTTGAGTGACGCCGTCGATATCAAATTCCTAGGTCAACAAGCTTGGGCAGAGACAGAGACAGACTTAGACGTTGGCTTTGTCATTGGCGGAGAACAAACCGCGCCAATCATTTGGACACAAGCCGATGTTGGTGATGGCAGTGCTGACCTCAAGTTAGTTGATCAAGCGGGATTCTACAATGTAAGTTTTGACTACTTAGCTAACCGCATTAATGTAGTGCCTAATAACGCTTGTGGAGGCACCGTTCAACAATACTACTATGTTGGTCATGGTGTGCCAGGTGACTGGGATGTATCTCAAGCGGAACCTATGCTTATAGATCCCAATTGGCCAACTTGGTACTACATAGATCTGCGCTATAGTGCTGACGATTCTGATTATAAGTTTGTCAGTGAGCAAAGCTGGAATGGTGAAAACTGGGGATTAATTCCTGGCTCCGACTCAACAACTTCACTAGAAAACTCAGCTAATAGCAATGCAATTCCTGTTGCTGGCGAAGGCTACTTTAACATTTGGTTTGAACCAAGCACCGGTACATTAGACATTTACGACCTAACTACAGATACCACTTATGCTGAAATGTATATCATCGGTAAGGGATTTGTCGATTACCCAGAACACGATTGGGACCCAACCACAGCGATTGCGATGGTGGCCAATTTCCAAAGTGGCGGTGATTATGTATTTGGTCTTGAATGCCTTGAACTCGGTGCTGCCGTAGACCTTAAATTTATAAGTGAAAAGTCTTGGGATGGACTTGATGCTGGTTTCGTTAACGGTGGAGAACAAACGGCCCCCATTACTTTCGCACAGATTAAAACGGGTGATGGTTCTTCCGACCTGAAACTCGTCGACCAAGCCGGGTTCTATGACGTGAGCTTCGACTATCTGCTCAACAGAGCTAGCGTCACTTTAAATGAATCAGGTACGTGTGATTAATCACCATTCTTAACCAAGATTAAGACATAAATTAGAATCATCGAATACTAGTTCGGTGATTCATAGGAGCAAATAATGATATTTAATAAAAACAATAATAAAAGTGTTAGTAGCCTGTTTTGTTTAAGCTTACTGACAATGAGCATTAATAGTGCTTTAGCACAAGAAGCTAACGACACAGAGCCAGAAGTAAATGATGACGTTGAAGTCATTGAAGTTACTGGTTACTTAAGCAGTGTAAAAAAATCAATATTATCTAAAAAAGCTGCTGACAGTATATTAGATTCAATTGAAGCTGAAGATTTAGGTAAATTCCCTGATACTAACATAGCGGAATCACTGCAAAGAATCACCGGTGTATCAATCGATCGAAACGGTGGCGAAGGAAGTAAAGTCAGTGTTCGTGGCTTAGGTCCTGAATTTAACGTAGTTACCTTTAATAACCGAATTATGCCAAACCCTGATGGTTCGCGCTCATTTAGCTTTGATATTCTTGCCTCTGAAATGGTCTCTCGTGTCGATGTTTACAAAACCTCAAAAGCCGAGCTTTCTGACGGTGGTATTGGTGCAGTAATCGATGTAAGGAGCTTAAGGCCACTTGATTTAGATGAAGGAATTACAGGTGCAGCATCGGTTAAGGCGATGCACGACGAATTATCTGAAGAGACAGACCCACAGTTTTCTGGCGTGATCAGCTTCAAAGATGATGATGGAAATTTTGGTATCTCTGCTTCAGTTGCTTCCCATAAACGAACGGCACGCTCTGACTATATGGGTACAAGCGGTTGGTGGCCAATGGAGTACGACCTAGATGGCAATGGTGCTAAAGAGCTTGTTGCGTGGGCTCCTCAAGGTATTTCTTATGGTTTAGAAGAAGCAGATCGAGAAAGAACAAGTGGTATGGTTGTTGCGCAGTATGCACTGTCAGACGACTTAGTTTTTACCCTTGATGGTTTATATTCAGAATATGATACACAAGCGGATTATAACCAAATAGCTCATTGGTGGGGCGGTATTAATAATAACAATGCTGGTCCTGGTAGCGTTAAAATTGATGAAGAAGGTACATTAGTTTATTGGGCAGGTCACGCTGCACCAACGGAGATGGTTCATTCAACCGGTAACCGACCAACAGAAACCTATATGGTCGGATTCAATGTTGAAAAGCTCTTTGCCGATGATTCCGTATTAACATTTGACATGTCTTACGCTAAATCTCAAAACACCGCTGGTGGTACGCAAAGTTTTGCCGTAAGTGGTTTTAGAAATACCACGGAAAGCTCTAGTTTATTTCAGTTAATTCCAGGCGATACAATACCGTCACTCACCTTCCCTGTTTATGATGAAGAAACAGGCGAATACACAGGTGAATATCAACAAAACCCGGCGGCACTAACCGATCCAATGTTATTGGCTAACCATTTTATGGTGGTTGAAGGCGATGATAATGAGGACACTATTAAAGACTTAAAGCTCGACTGGACCAAGTCACTTGAGTTTGGCGTAATATCGAGTGTAAAGGTTGGCGCATTTTATCATGAAAGAGAATTCCAGCGCACAAGGTTAAGAAGTGCTGATGAAGTAAATAATGGTACTTCAACGGGTTTTGGCGATGATATTCCTGATCATATTGGTATTTTAGTTAAACCAAGTGATTTCTTATCTGGCGCTGATGGCTCATTCCCTACCGCTTGGTTAGAAACAGATAACGATGCATTACGTGCTTATTATGAATCTGACGATTTTATTAAAAATGGCGAATATTACAACCAACGAGTGGATGAAAATGGTGACCCTATTCCTAACCTTGACTACACTCCACACGTTGAATTAGCGAATAGCCCAGGGGTAAAAGAAGAAAATATCGGGCTTTATATTCAGCTTGGCCTTGAAGGTGAAATTGCATCTATGCCTTGGTCGGGCAATATCGGTGTTCGAATGGTTGAAACAGAACAAACATCGACTGGTTGGGGTGAAGAAATCATTAGTATTACGCCTAACCCAGACGACCCGACAGTGAGCATACTAGAGACTACTGAAGCGAAACCACTTGAAGTAGTGAATGAATACGAAGAAGTGTTGCCTTCAATGAATTTAAAACTAGAGGTTAGAGAAGATGTTGATGTGCGATTATCTTTGTCAAAAACTATTACTCGACCTGAGCTAAACAAAATTGGCGTTGATGTAGGCTATAATACCAGACCAACCCAAGGCGGTTTCTTCGGTGCATCTGGTGGTAACCCTTACTTAGAACCTTATACAGCAACCAATTTCGACATTGCAGCAAACTGGTATATCAATGAGTCATCTTATCTAGGTGTCACCTACATGCACAAAGATATCGAAGACTTTATAGTTACCGCGGAAAAAGAAACCGTTATCTCAGGCTATGACTTTCTTGAAACCAGGCCATTTAACTTAGATGATGCATCAATTTCGTCGGTAGAAGTAGCAACCAACATAGTGTTTGATTTTTTACCTGGCGCATTTAGTGGCTTAGGCGTGCAGATGAATTACACCTTTGTTGATGATGATGACGCTTTTGTCGAGACAGATTCATATAGTTTCGGTATTGATGGTTTATCTGATACTGGTAACTTTATTCTTTTCTATGAATATGAAGCCGTGCAAATTCGTGCTTCATATAACTGGCGTGAAAAATACCTTTGGGGCTTTGAATATGAAGAATACACAACTGACTATGGCCAATGGGATGCCAGTGCAAGTTTTGATATAAATGAGAACTTTTCGATTTTTGCTGAAGGGGTTAACTTAACGGAAGAATCGGTCAGTAATTATCAAGGTTCGGAAAATCGTATAATCGACTACACCTATTATGGCAGAAGGTTTTCGCTTGGTGTACGAGCCTCATTCTAAGAACCTTATTTAATAACCAATAACAAAAGGAGCATCATTTAACAATGATGCTCCTTTTTATTTTAAAACAATTATTATTTAGCTATTATTCAGCTCTCAAACTAGCAAGTTCTGGTGAAGATTCAATTTGTTCAACTAACCACTCTTTAAAAATCTTTACCTTTTTTAAGTGGGATCTTTCTTTTCTACAAACAAAGTACCAACTATCTGGGTGTTTACAGCGGAGCTCTGGAAATGGCTCTATCAACATATTGTTGGTAAGTTCATTAGATACGTAAGGTTGCATTCCCATTGCTATTCCTAGCCCTTGTAATGCTGTTGTTAGAGCATGATCATAACTGTCAAACCTTAAACCTGCATCAGGTTCAACCCCTTGAACACCAGCTTGCTTTAACCATAATGACCAGTCAATACTTGAAGGGTAAACTTGCAGTATCGGTGCATCAGATAAATTTTCAGCAGTAGATAAGGTTGGAAAATTATCTAAAAATGATGGTGAACAAACAGGGAACAGTTCAGAGGTAAACAGATAACTAAATTCCAGCTCACTATTTGTTTTAGAGCCAATTTTGATACACGCATCAACATCACTATGATCAAAATCAACATCTTCATAAGAAGTATGAATACGAACATTAATTTCAGGATGCTGTTTATTAAATTTATTTAGCTTTGGAATTAACCAGCGAATAGCAATTGTTGAATAAAGTTGAATGGTTAGGGTATTACTGTCCTGAGGTTTCAATAAAGCTGAGGTGCCATCAGCGATACGTTCAAATGCATCTCGAAGTATTGGATAGTACTTTTTTCCTGCTTCAGTAAGCTCAATTGTACGAGTTTTTCGGTGAAAAACCTCTATATTCAAATAAGATTCTAATTGTTTAATTTGATGACTTATTGCCGAAACCGACACACATAATTCATCTGCAGCACCATTAAAGGAGCCATTTCTGGCAGCCGCTTCAAAGCATTTGAGCGAGTTTAGCGGCGGCATCTTTCTCATCTTTCAATATCCTTTGTTGAAAATAACTAAACGATTAGTTCATTAATTCAGTTTGTCAAATCAACATAACACTGTCAATATATTAAATAAAAACAAAGGGTAAGGCACAATGACTGACCATAAGCTGTTGAATTTAATTCAAAATGCTCAACAACAATTAGCGAAAAGCAATTACCATCAGGCATTAAAGCTGAGTCAGGATCTTTTAAACTTAAACCAAGATATATTTGATGGTTGGTTGATCAAAGCCATTGCATGTCAAAGCTTGTCACGGTTTTCAGAAGCATTAGAATCAATAAACCAAACCCTACAGATGAACCCAAAATTTGAAATGGGTTATTTGATTAAAGTGCAAGTGTTAAGGGCCTTAAAGCATAATAAACAAGCAATAAAAACCTGTGAATTTGGTCTAAAAACATTTAGAGCTAACGCTCAACTGTGGTTAGAATACAGTGAATTACTTTATGCAATAGCTGATAAACACAGTGCTGACAATGCGTTTAAACAGCATTTAATCTTCAGTGCAAGTAGCCCTAATTTACAACAAGCGTTAAGAGCATTTTTTAATAAAGACTTTTTTAATAGCGAAAAAGAAGTACGACAACATTTGAAACGTTTTCCATCCGATGCAAGTGCAATCAGGCTACTCGGTGAGGTAGCATTGAACTTAGGTGTTTATGAAGATGCGCAAAATTTATTTGAAAAATCGTTACAGCTTGCGCCAAATTATCACTTGGCAAGGCTCAATTATGCGCACACGTTAAATAAGCGAGAACAAAATAAGCTTGCCTTGGCGCAGATCAAACTGCTTGAAACGCATCAGCCAAACCACCCTCCTGTTCTTATTGTAAAAGCAGCAGTGTTAGTCAAACTAGGTCATTATCAACAAGCAATTGAGTTGTATCAGCACTTGTTGAAGCGACAAACAAACCAGGCCGAGTTATGGGCATCATTAGGCCACACATACAAAACCACTGGAGAAACAAGTAAAGCCATTGCCGCCTATATAAAAGCCACCGAGATCAACCCACAATACGGTGATGCTTATTGGAGTTTGGCAAATATGAAAACCTATGAGTTTACTGAAACTCAATTTAAACAAATGTCATTAGCCTACGAAGAACTAAAAGATAAGAAAGATGAAAACTTAACTCAAATTTGTTTCGCCCTAGGTAAGGCGTATGAAATTGCTAAAGAATTTGATCAATCTTTTTATTTCTATTCATTAGGAAATAATATCAAAAAACAAATAGAGCCATACTCTACTATTGACACTGAACAGCTTGTGGCCCGTAACAAACAATTTTTTGCAAACTTTAAACCCAAACATAAGTTTTCAAACAGCAATACGCCAGTCCCTATTTTTATCGTCGGATTACCCCGCTCTGGATCTACCCTACTTGAGCAAATATTATCTTCTCATAGTGCTATAGATGGTACTAAAGAGCTACCAGACATAATGGCTATCGCACGGAGATTAGGAAACAGAAAGAAAAAACAAGACAAGGATCTTTACCCTCATTCATTAGCAAACCTAACTGCTGAACAAGTTAAGGAGTTAGGCAATAGCTACTTAACCGCAAGTGAACATTTACGAAATGGTGCGCCATTCTTTATTGATAAAATGCCAAACAATTTTCTTCATATAGGATTGATCAAGACTATTTTACCGCAAGCAAAAATTATTGATGCTCGTCGCATTCCTGTTGCAAGCGGCTTTAGCTGCTTTAAACAACTCTTTGCTGTTGGCCAAAGCTTTAGCAACGATATTAATGATATTAAGCATTATTACCAAAACTATTTAGCGTTAATGTCATTTTGGCAGCAAACTTTTCCAGATGATATATACACAGTGAATTACGAAAATGTAGTAAACAATATTGAATCAGAAGTAAGGCAATTATTAACTTTTCTAAATTTAGATTTTGAAGAAAGTTGTTTATCCTTTTATAAAAATAAACGAGCTGTTGCTACCGCGAGCGCCGAACAAGTTCGTCAACCCATTAACAATAAAGGCTTAAATGCTTGGCAAGCTTACAGTAAACATTTAGAACCTCTAATTGAAATTAGCAGCTGATACCAATCCAAATAACGATCTGTTCATTGAGTAACTCATATATGAGTTACCCTTCGGCATGTATCCCCCCCAAAAAAAAGATAGTTTAGAAAATCTAAACATCCGTCAAATATTAATCGTTTGTAGCTTACTCCTTATCAGCCTAGGCTAGATAAAACTTTGTAAACAATGACTATTTTATTGGCTAACTTAGGTTTGTTGCTGTAGCCAAATAATAATAAAAATAATTTGTTATACCAACAATGGGAAGCAGCATGAAAGTAGAAAATAATAACAACAATATTTCATTAATATCTTGCGCAGTACGCAAGGCATTACTCGTACCAGTATTAACAAGTAGTGTCGCAGCAACTGTGTTTGTCTCACCTTTTTCTTTAGCTGAAGAAGCAACAAAAGAAGGAATTGAAGTCATTGAGGTGACTTCTCGTAAGCGCGTTGAAAATATTCAACATGTTCCTTCGAGTGTGCAAGCACTGTCTAGTAAAGATATTGAAGAACAAGGCATTACAAATTTTGAGGATTATGCACTGTTACTGCCTAGCCTATCATTTAATAGTGCGGGCCCTGGTTTAGCACAGGTATATATGCGTGGTGCCGCTGATGGTGGAGATGGAAATGCTTCCGGCTCTCAGCCAAGCGTTGCTATTTATCTAGATGAACAACCTGTCACTGCCATTGGCAGAAACTTAGATTTACATGTTTACGATATTGAAAGAATAGAAGCCCTTGCCGGCCCTCAAAGTACGTTATTCGGTGCCAGCTCTCAATCAGGAACTTTGCGTATTATCACCAACAAGCCTGATACAGAAGCATTTGAAGGTGGCGTTAGTGTAGATTTAAGTACGACTAACGAAGGCGAGCCCAACAATACATTTGAAGGTTTTGTAAATATTCCTGTTAGTGAGGACACCGCGATCCGACTTGTCGGTTGGAGTAAACATGATGGCGGATACATTGACAATATCGCCGGCACTCATACTTCAGCATTATTTACCAATGGTGGTGAATCATCGTTAGTAGAAAATAATAATGACGCTCATGTCGAAGAGGACTTTAATACTCTAGATAATACTGGCTTTCGCGCAGGGGTAAAAACACAAATCAGTGATAATTGGGATGCCTTGTTAACAACAATATATCAAAAACAAGAAACCAATGGTGTCTGGTACCATGATCCTGATGCGCCTAACGGTGAAGTTGGTGATTTAGAGGTTCAGCGTTTTAACCCAGAAGAAATGGACGATGAATTTACCCAAGCATCTGTAACAATCACCGGTGACTTAGGTGATGCTGAGCTTGTTTACGCCGGCTCATTTATGGAGCGCAACGTTGAATTTCATAATGATTACTCGGATTATACTGATTATTACTCAACCAGCTGGATCCAATATTATGGCTGTGAGTATTATGGCAGCGCGACCGAAGATTGTACCAATATGATGATCGCCTATAACGATGATAACGAATATAAGCGCGATACCCATGAGTTACGTTTACAAAGTACTGGTGACAGTTCAATACAGTATACTTTAGGTCTTTATCAAGAATCTTCTAGCCATGATTATCGTCAAGAATGGGTTATGGAGGGGCTTGCTAAAGGTCCTGATTTTGAACAGTTTGGTGAACCCGATTTATGGTACTTAACAGATCAAAATCGTGATGACGACCAAAGCGCTGTTTTTGGTGAACTAACGTATCAAGTCAATGATAAATTAGCCCTCACCTTAGGTGGCCGTTATTATTCTAACGAAAGCTCACTATCGGGCACATCGGGATACGGTGTTATTGCCCCAGGTTTCCCTATTATTGATGTTGACACCAGTGTCGATGATAGCGGTTCCATTTTTAAAGCCAATGCAAGCTATCAGCTAACTGATAATCGATTAGTTTATTTAACCTGGTCTGAAGGGTATCGCCCTGGTGGCATCAATCGCGATGAAACAGAAGTTGTACCTCGTACTTATAAAGCTGACTTTGTTGAAAATATGGAGTTTGGTTGGAAAATAATGTCTGAGGATCAAGATTTAAGATTCAACGGTGCTATTTATTCAATGAGTTGGGATGATATGCAGCTTACCCGTTATGACGCCTCTTTTGGTTCACCTGTGGGTTTAACAATCAATGTTAGTGAAGCGTCAATTACAGGCATCGAGTCCGATCTTACCTATATGCTGACATCCAATTTTAAACTCAGTGCTGCAGCTAGTTATAACCAAGCGGAATTATCTAAGGATTTAAGCGTTGGCAGCAAGTTTGCGCCAGACGGTACCGAGCTACCTAACGTACCAGAGTTTAAAGGTAATATCTCAGCCCGTTACTATCAGCCAATTTTTAGTTATGAAGGTTTTATTCAAGCGACATACTCCTATGTGGGAGAGCGCCAAAGTGACATTTTCAAACACTCAGGTGGTGACTTAGAAACAGATCAAAGAGAGGAACTTGCTTCTTATAGTATTGCCAATATATCGGCTGGAATTGAAGCCGACTCATGGACAGCAACGATTTATGTGAACAATCTAACTGACGAACGAGCTGAACTATCTAAAGGCACAGCAAGCTGGGACTCAACCATAACAGTTAATAGACCACGCACAATTGGTGTGTCATTAAGCTATCTTTTTGATTAATTTAATCGTTTTTTAACGAAGGGACAATAATGACAAAACCCATTATCACATTAGACGATAACTTTGTTGCCTTAATATCTGCCGGTGCCAGTGGCATCGGTAAGGTCATCGCTGAAAGCTTGATAGCCCTAGGCGCTAAGGTGCATATCTGTGATGTTAGTGAAACAGCAATTGCAGAGTTTATACGCTTGAACCCAACTGCTTCAGCAACACTTTGCGATGTATCTAATTTCGAGCAAGTAGAACAGGTATTTCGAGACCTTAAAAGTAAATACAATAAGCTTGATCTATTGGTAAATAACGCAGGAATTGCCGGACCTACAGATAAAGTAGAAAATATTGATCCACAAGAGTGGTGCAATACAATTAACATTGATTTAAACGCGCATTTTTATTTTGCTAAGCTTGCTATTCCGCTTTTAAGGACGAATAACAAAGGTGGCAGCATTATCAATATTTCTTCAAATGCAGCTTTTTTTGGTTTCCCGTTAAGGTCTCCTTATACGGCTTCAAAATGGGCGCTAATTGGATTAACAAAAACTTGGGCGATGGAACTTGGCCCTGATAACATCCGTGTGAACGCTCTTTGTCCAGGTAGTGTTAATGGTGACAGAATCAATGGTGTCATTGAGCGAGATGCTAAAGAGCGTGGTGTCAGCACGGAAGAAATAACAAATATCTATAAGATACAAAGCTCAATGAGACTCTTTGTTGACCCTGAAGACATCGCCAATATGGCCTGTTTTCTTGCCTCGCCACTTGGTGCAAGTATATCAGGACAAGCCATCGGTTTAGATGGACACACAGAAAGTCTCTCAAATAATTTATAACTATGGAGTATTTATGAAAGCTGTTTGGTTTGAAAACTTTGGTTCACCAAGCGACACGCTTATTTTTGGCGACCTTGCCAAGCCACAAGTGGCTGCTGGCGAAGTGTTAGTGAAAATGATGACGACAGGCATTAACCCATCAGATACCAAAAAACGTGCGGGTGCATTTCCTAATCTCTTAGATGCTGGTTTGGTAATACCACATAGCGATGGTGCAGGAGTTATTGAAGCTGTTGGTGAAGGTGTCGACTCGGCGCGAATAGGTGAGCGTGTTTGGGTATATCAAGCTCAATATGGTCGTCGTTTTGGGACCGCAGCACAGTACGTTGCAATTGACTCTTGCAGAGCTCCGGTACTGCCAGATGAAGCATCTTTTGAAGTAGGTGCAGTATTGGGTATTCCTGTCATGACAGCACATCGTTGTGTTTTCGCTGATGGTAGTGTCTGTGGTAAAACGGTGCTGATCACTGGCGGTGCTGGCCGTGTTGGCTTCTATGCTATTCAATGGGCAAAACGAGGCGGCGCAAAAGTGATAGCCACAGCGAGTAATGAAGCTGACCAAAAACTTTGCAAAGAATTAGGTGCGCAGCATGTTGTTAACCATAGAGAAGCCAACTGGGCTGAACAAATTCTTTCTCTTACTGGTGGTGATAAGGTTGATCGAGTGGTCGACGTTGAGTTTGGACAAAACTTACCACAAGTGCTCAAATGCCTGAACATTGGTGGCGTAATTGCAACCTACTCTTCAACCGTAGTGCCTGAGCCTAAATTGCCATTTAAAGACATGATGTTCATGGATATCACCCTTAGGATGGTTATTGTTTATGCAATGCCAGAACAGGCAAAATTGGATGCTATTGCAGATATTGAGCAAGTTCTAAAAAACAACTCTTTTTCTCATAGAATTGCTCATGCACTGCCATTTAATGAAATGGCAAAGTCACATCAACTTATTGAACAAGGTGGTTTTGGTGGTTGTGTAGTAGTAAACATCAATAACTAAGTTTAATTCTAACAAGTATGGGGTTAATCCCCATACAAAATAGCTTAGCTGCGCCTTTGTATAAGACATGCTCATCTGGTAATGTAAAAGTTACATTAATACTTTATTTATCAACACATTACCTTAAAGGGTTACATTGAAATCCTATAATGGCACTGAGGCCCTTATATTTGTTCAATGCTCCCCTTGGTTAAAAAGCAACCAAGCAGAATAATAAACAATATGTAAGTCACTTTGACCACATATTAGCAACGCTAAAATATCTACTAGGATAATAATAATGACAACCAGTAGTACCAAGCTTGATCGACCTATGTTCACTACAACCCTGTTGGTAATATTGGCGGTGACAATTCCTATTATCATGTTTAGTGATTCTGCAGGCCCCTACATAACTGATTTATACAATACTATTACTAGCCATTTGGGCTGGATTTATCAATGGTATGCAGTTTTTGCACTTGGTTTTCTGTTATGGCTTGCCTTTAGCAAGTATGGAAAAATCACATTATCCAGCGACGATCAACCTGCTGAATTTAAAACATTAACTTGGATCACAATGATTTTTTGTGCCGGGGTTGGAGCAGGTTTATTGTATTGGGCCGTTATTGAGTGGTCTTATTATTTAAAAACACCACCTTTAGGTATTGAAGCAGGCACCAGTAAAGCAAAGGAATGGGCAACTACCTTTCCACTATTTCACTGGGGAATAAGTGCTTGGGCCATTTATTGTTTACCCGCGGTTGCCATTGCCTACCCATTTTATGTACGTAAAGTGCCATTTTTAAGGTTAAGTACGTCTTGTAATCATTTTTATAGCCCTAAACAGGCCGCAGAATCTGGCGGTAAATTAGGCCGCTTTATTGACCTGTTTTATATGTTGAGCTTAATAGGAGGTGCAGGTACATCCTTAGGTTTATCAACACCAATGATTGCCGCTAGTATTGCCGAATTATTCAATACCAGCCACACCTTAATCCTTGAGTTGTCTGTGGTATTTTTCTGTGTGGCAATTTTTGGTGCCAGTGCATTTTTAGGTCTGGAAAAAGGCTTTAAAAAATTATCTGAATTCAATCTTATCATCACTTTTGCTTTATTATTTTTTATCTTAGCAGCTGGCCCTACGTTATTTATTCTAAAAGCAGGCACTAATAGTATTGGTTTGGTGTTACAAAACTTTTTCCAAATGAGCTTATGGACAGATCCAATCAACAATACTGGCTTTGTCGAAAGCTGGACAGTGTTTTACTGGGCTTGGTGGGTAGCATATGGGCCATTTGTTGGGTTATTTGTTACCCGAATATCACGCGGTAGAACAATTAAGCAACTTATTTTGGGTATGTTGTGTTTTGGTAGTCTTGGTGCTTGGATGTTTTTTATCGTTTTTGGAAATTATGCGATGAATCTTGAGATTTCTCAGTTGTTGAACATAGCTGAAATAATCAAACAATCCGGCGAAGCTACAGCTATTACGCAAATTATAATGACTCTACCTTTTGGTAAATTTCCTGTGCTGATGTTTGCCATTATTGCCATAGTATTTTTAGCTACTACCTATGACTCTGCATCCTATACGCTTGCATCCGTAACAACTCGCAACCTAAAAGAAGGCGACCACCCAGAACGTTGGAATCGACTATTTTGGGCGATTGCCCTAGCAATTGTGCCTGTTGCATTAATGTATGTTGATGGTGGTTTAAAGGTCATTTTATCAACAACAATCATTGTATCGCTGCCATTGATAATAATTGGTGGGTTTATGTCGTATTCATTAACTCAAATGTTGAAAAACGATCATGCATCTAGGGTTTCAGTTAGTCATAAACAATCTGATCAAATAAAGCATATAAGTGAGTGAACTTAACAATGTATTTTTTTAAAACAGACTTTAAAAGGTACTTAAAAAATAGCCATATAATTATTGTCGCTTTAACTTTGTTCGTGCATTTTGCCAGTCACTCAGCACCACTTAAAAGCCAAATGGTTAAAATGAGTGATGGCGTGCACTTATCTACCGATATTTATTTTAGTGGCAAGATAGATAAAGCAAGGCCAACGATTTTAATCAGAACCGTTTACAATAAAAACAATACTTATAATTGGAACCCCGTTTGGCAAGCATTGGTTGAACAAGACTATGCGGTAGTTATTCAAGATATTCGTGGCCGTTTTGAGTCTGAAGGTATTTATAACATTGCAAAAGGTCGACGCAAAGATGGCGTTGAAACGCTCGATTGGATAATAAAACAACCTTGGTCTAACGGTAAAGTGGGCCTTAGTGGCTGTTCATATTTAGGAGAAGCGCAAGTCGTACTTGAGGCAACCAACCACCCTGCCCTTATAGTCGGACAACCGCAGTCAGCAGCATCAGGGTATTATCGCCCAGGTCGTGCTTGGCAATCCTTCAGTGGCGGAGCCTTTGAATTAGGTCAAACTGCAGGCTGGTTTGCAAGTAACGGCACAAAAGTATTTTACGGGCCAAATTTAACCGGCGCTGAACGCAGTGAATGGTTTAATCAAAAAGAGGCTAACGAATATAAAATGAGCCCCGATTTTGACTTTAATAAATACCTAGAAAATATCAAAGCCTTACCAACTATTAATTTACTTAGTTTAAGTGGTGCTGCTCCCAGTGATTATAGTATTTGGCGAGATAATGCACCGGACGGCGAGTACTTTCACACACTCGACCTAGTCAATCAAAATGATAGCGTATCGGTTCCTAACCTGTTCTTTGATACCTGGTACGATTACGGTGCCAGAGAAACCTTAATGATGGCCGAACAATTTAGACAAACAGCGAAAACTAAAATAGCGCAGCAACACCAATACGTGATTATAGGCCCAGGAACTCATTGTAACTTTCCTCAAAAGCCGTCAGAGCTAAGCGCAGGCGAGCGTCCTTTAACAAATACAGAGTTGAATTATAAGCAGTTGCAAATAAGTTGGTTCAATAAATGGCTAAAGGAAGAGCGCAACGAAATAACCAAAAGGCCATTTCTGACTTACTATGTATTGGGTGAAAATAAATGGCGCTATGCTGACCAATGGCCATTGAAGAATACTCAATATACAAATTGGTATTTAGACAATAACAAAGGCGCTAACTCTATTGCTGGAGATGGTAAGTTATCCCTTAATAAACCGGCTTCCCTTAAAAGTGATAGCTTTATTTATGATCCTAGTGATCCTGTACCATCACTTGGTGGCCATACGTGCTGTACAGGCTCTGATACTGAGGCTGGAGGTTATGATCAAAGTAGTATTGAACAAAGAGATGATATTTTAGTTTACACCTCGGATAAATTAACTTCGGGTATTGAAGTAACAGGTTTATTAAAGGCTAAGTTATTTGTAAGCTCTTCAGCTAAAGATACAGACTTCACAGTGAAAATCATTGACGTTTACCCTGATGGTAAAGCCTACAATGTACAAGAAGGTGCTTTGCGTATGCGTTATAGAGACTCTCTTAAAGATGAATCGTTTATGGTTGAAGGAAAAGTTTACCCAATAGAAGTAGATCTTAATGCCACAAGTAATTATTTTGCACCGGGGCATAAAATTAGAATAGAAATTAGCAGCTCAAATTTCCCACGTATAGAACGAAACTTAAATACTGGCGAGCCTAACCATTTAGGCACAACATTTATAAAAGCAAATAATACTATTTTTCTTGGTGCAGAATATGCGTCTCATATTGAATTACCCGTAATACCCAGAAATCATTCAGATTAAGTGATACGATAACTTATTAGTTGTTACCCCAAGGAAACTATTTTTTGAATTATTCTGAAAACACGCTGAACCGCTCGGTCATTTTAACCTGTGCGGTTACTGGCTCTGGAAATTCAGCCGATAAAACCCCACACCTTCCAATAACACCTAAACAGATAGCAGATGCATCTATTGAGGCTGCTAAAGCGGGCGCTGCAATTGCACATATACATGTGCGTGACCCAAAAACAGGTGCAGCATCGAGAGACTCGGCACTCTACCGTGAAGTGGTTGATCGCATTCGTAGCAGTGATACTGATGTGATCATTAACTTAACGACAGGAATGGGCGGAGACCTATATCTTGGCCCTGGAGACAATCCGCTGAATTTTACTGATGATACAGACTGCGTAGGTCAAATAGAACGTATTGTTCATGTTGAAGAATTATTACCCGAAATATGTTCTCTCGATTGTGGTTCTTTTAATTGTGCACCAGATAATTATGTGTATGTCTCGAGTGCAGAAATGCTAAAAGTTGGCGCTCAACGTTTACAACAATTGGGGGTAAAACCTGAATTAGAAGTTTTTGAATTAGGCCATATTTGGTTTGCTAAACAATTATTAAAACAGGGCTTACTTGATGCGCCGCCATTATTTCAAATTTGCTTAAATGTTCCTTGGGCAGCTCAAGCAACAACCCGTAATTTTCAAGCTATGGTCGATAATATTCCAAACGGCGCTAATTGGGGTGGCTTTGCGCTAAGCCGTTTTCAAATGCCAATGGTTGCACAATCGGCTTTGCTAGGTGGTAACGTTAGGGTTGGCTTGGAAGATAACATTTTCCTAGAAAAGGGAGTACTAGCTACAAACGCCCAACTGGTAGATCGTGCTAGAACTATTCTTGATTTAATGGGGACTAGCTTGCAAACGCCAGCCGAGGCCCGTGAAACTCTACAACTTAAAAAGCAGCGGTAACTAAAAATGAACAATAAAGGCCTAATGGTTTACAAAGGCGTAGTACATCCAGAGCTTTGTGATGTGATGGGACATATGACAACGCGTCACTACGTTACTATGTTTGATGACGCCTCTTATCACTTTTTATATAGCTTATTTGGTTGGAGTGGTGAACATGCAAAAACACTTAATCGTGGTTGGGCTGATGTTAAGCATGTGATCGAATACCAGGATGAAGTGGCCGCTGGTGAGTTATTAGAAATACAAGCCAACTTAACTAAGCTGGGTACCAAATCTATAACCGTAACTTATACGATGCTTAACATAGGCAAGAATAAAGCGCAGGTAGCTACTTTAGAAAGTACTAGCGTATATTTTGATACGCTAAACCGCAAAGCTGTCCCTTTAACGAGTGAAATGAAAATAGCTGCAGGACCATATATTTAAGATTTATTTCGGCGAAGAAATTCTATACTTAAGCCAGTTAAGCGTCCTGGATAGACGTTATACAATAGTTACTCAACACCAACTATATTCAGGCGCATTAACAAGAATTTAAACTAACCGACTTATTTTCCACAATAAAAAGCCGGTGCTTTATAAATAAACACCGGCTAGCAGCAACATCTTAATTTTCTATCAGAGGCTAACTTCTACTTCAGCAGAGCAGCTACCTCCACCTGTTTCACATACTTGATATGTATAGGTACCACTTGACATATTAGTCGCAACATCTTTATATGCACCGTCATTAGGTGTTGTGGCAACTACACTGCCATTACGAAGAATGTCAACATTGCTACCAATGGCATTACTCCATGTTAGGTTAACGGTGAGGCGTCCTTTTCTATTTAACGAAGCAGAAGCAATACTGATGCTTAAGTCACCACCACTGGCTTCTGTTACAGTGACTGACTGATTCGTACTTGCGCTGTCACCATCATCGTCAGTAACAGTTAAATCGACATTGTACGATCCTGCGGTTGTATAAGTATGACTTGGACTCTCAGTATTAGCACTGTTGCCATCACCGAAGTTCCAGCTGTAACTAACAATGCTGCCATCGCTGTCTGAACTTGTATTGCTAAAGTCGGCAGTTAAATTATTGGTGCTAACTGTGAATGCTGCTGTAGGGGCTTGGTTAACTGGTGGTTGCCCTCCGCCAACAGTTAATACTACATCATCAAATTCAACGCTACCTTGCGAGGCAACTAGATAGTTAAACAACTGCCATACCCCCGCATCAGCTGTAAATGTATGGGTGTATTGCTGCCACTGTGTTGTAACATCAAACGTTGTAATTTGGTAATCATAAGGGCTGCCATCTTCGGTTTTATGTGTCCAGAGTTCTTGGCCTTGAAAGTGGGTTTCAACCTTAGCCTGAGCGCCTGCTGCTGTACCTCGAATTTGGGCCGTTAGCGTATACGTTTCACCGCCTTGGGTTGCACCTCGTAATAGATCACCGGTTGCATCAGTAGCTTGGTGAACAGCGCGAGGTTGACTGTCAGCAGTTAATCGTAAGTAGTAATTGCCATCTGCCGCTCCAGACGGATCGTATACACGTTCTACACCTGGGTCGTCATAATAACGCCAGCCATAACTTCCAAAGGGTGCAACGTCTTCAAAACTTCCATTAGCAACATTGCCGTCATCGGTGAAGGCATTGGCTATATCATTACTATTTTGAATCGACCAAGCAGCATTTAGTGAGGCTATGTGTTCAGCTAACATATGTGCTTGACCACTGTGATCCCACATAGAGCCGTGGTATTGCTCCCACATCCAAGGGAATAACATTACCGATAGATTGCCACCAACTTCATCCACCACTTCATGACTATAATTTGCCGGCTCGTTTAAATTCCAGCCATAAGCATTCATTAAAACAATATGTGGGGAATCACCATATACGGTACGTAAATCAGCGATCACATCTTTATAACGATTTTTAATTTCTACCTTACCAGCGCCAACATCGTTAGCTCCAGCATTGACCACAATCACGTGCGGGTCAAAACCACTGCGATAATTTAGATCTTGATCGATGTAATTTTCAGAAAATATGAAAGATCGTACGTCGTTATCACCACCTTGTCCCGCTTTATCAAGCGTTGCGCCACCTACCGCTTGTAGGTTCATTTCAGCATTTAACATGCGAGAAACCATGGCAGGGTATGCATAATATCCACCGGAATCGCCATTGTCTTGTTCGCTGTAGTTAGAGGTGCCATCCATATTTGAGTCGCCCAAAAACTCTATACGAAGAGCAGGTCTTGCAGGCGGCGTTAGTAAACTTCCGTCAATGATGACGCCATAAATTGTGCTAGCAGATTTATAAGAGTATGTGGTTTCTTTAAATAGCTCAATCGTATGATCGCCTAGCGGTAAGTTATTAGCCAATGTATAGGTCGCACGACCAGGTTCCATCTCGATTCGATTAGGACTAGCGACCCCGTCTATTATCACTCTATATTGTTCTTTCCATTGTGTACCGTAGGGACTGCGCGTGCCTGCGTCAATATCCACGCTCGCGCTGGTGCCGTTAAAACTAAATACAAGCTTTGAACCGTGCCAAGTTACTTTAGGAGTAGAAGGGTTGTCAAAATTCCAACGACCGGTATATTGAAGATTAGTATTTGCAGGATCAATAGTTGCAGCCTGGCTTAATAAACTGACGCAACACAGGATCGCAAAGAATGCACTTTGCCCTATCTTTTTTATTTTCATAGTATGCCTTTATAATTGTAATTATTTTATGCCGCCATACTGCTTGTTTTTGGCGAATGTAATGAGCTGTTCTCATTAATCATACAAATACCATGTGGTTATTTTTTGAACAACCGATATCCGGCTAAATTAAGGCTTTTTAGGGTGATATTTTTTCACTATCTGTTGAGTATTTTTTAACGGTCTAAGGGCAAGAGAATAGATTGGCTTGCAGCGCCAAATAAAGTACATAAAAAAAGACCTGAAGCTTACACTCCAAGTCTTTTATTTAAACTGTCAACCTATCTAAATACGAGGGACTTTTAGTATTTACATACTAGTCTTCGTAAGTCGATACCGCAGGACATGAACAAATCAAGTTACGATCGCCGTATACGTCATCGATACGGTTAACCGTTGGCCAGAACTTGTTCGCCGCTGCCGCTGCAACAGGGAATACCGCTTCTTGAATTGAGTAACCTCGATCCCAGTTAGCATCTGTAATATCAGCTAACGTATGTGGTGCGTTATGTAGCGGGTTGTCTTCAAGTGTCCACTCACCGTTTTCTACTTTTGCGATTTCGTTGCGAATGCTGGTCATTGCTTCAACAAAACGGTCAAGTTCAACTTTTGCTTCTGACTCAGTTGGCTCAATCATTAATGTACCCGCTACCGGGAATGACATTGTTGGTGCATGGAAACCGTAATCCATTAAACGCTTCGCTACATCCATTTCAGTAATGCCTGAAGCTTCTTTAAGTGGACGTAAATCAACAATACACTCATGCGCTACGCGACCATTGTTACCCGTATATAAAATAGGGAAATGTTCGCTTAACTTGTGCGCTAGGTAGTTAGCGTTAGTGATTGCGTATTTAGTAGAATCAGTAACACCTTGTTTGCCCAGCATGGCAACATACATGTAAGAAATACATAAAATACCAGCAGAGCCAAATGGTGCTGCCGAAACCGCGCCATTACCTTTGGTTGATTCATCAACCGTCACTAATGCGTGATCAGGTAAGAAAGGCGCAAGGTGTGCTTTAACACCAATAGGACCCATACCTGGACCACCACCACCGTGTGGAATAGCAAAGGTTTTGTGTAAGTTTAAGTGCGATACATCTGCGCCGATGAAACCAGGAGAAGTAATACCAACCTGAGCATTCATGTTAGCGCCATCAAGGTATACTTGACCGCCATTGTCGTGAATGATTTCACAGATTTCTTTAATAGTTGCTTCGTAAATACCGTGTGTCGATGGGTAAGTGATCATGATACAAGCAAGGTTTTCAGAATGCTCTTCTGCTTTTGCTTTTAAATCATCCATGTCAACGTTACCGTCTTTATCACAAGCAGTAACTACGATTTTCATACCAACCATTTGTGCAGAGGCAGGGTTAGTACCGTGCGCAGATGATGGGATCAAACAAATGTTACGGTGACTGTCGCCGCGGCTTTCATGGTATTTATGAATAGCGATTAAGCCAGCATACTCACCTTGAGCACCAGAATTTGGTTGCATAGAGATGTTATCGTAACCGGTAAGTTCAACTAACCAATCACCTAACTCGTCAATCATATGCTTGTAACCTTGCGCCTGATCAATTGGTGCAAATGGGTGCATATTAGCAAATTCAGGCCATGACACTGGGATCATCTGCGCTGTCGCATTAAGTTTCATCGTACATGAACCAAGAGAGATCATTGAATGGTTAAGCGCTAAATCTTTGTTTTCAAGCTTTTTGATGTAACGTAACATCTCAGTTTCGCTGTGGTACGAGTTAAATACCGGATGCGTTAAAATTGCAGACTCACGTACAAGGGATGCTGGAATTGAAGAATGACCACATGACAAGATATCAGCATCTAATTGTGCAACATCTAAACCATGGCCTTCACCAAGTAAGATATCAAATAAGCTAGCAATACCTTCACGAGTCGTAGTTTCATCTAAAGAAACACTTACCTGACCTTCTACGTCAGTTCGTAAGTTAACGCCATTAGCTAAAGCGCGAGCAACAATTTCGTCTTTGTTACTAACATTGAATGTTAACGTATCAAAGTAGTTGGCATGAACAGCTGTTAAGCCTTTTTGCGCCGTACCTAAACATAAAATATCAGCAAAACGGTGAATACGCTCAGCAATTACTTTTAAGCCTTTTGGTCCATGGTAAATCGCGTAAAACGCGGCCATGTTGGCTAATAATACTTGTGCGGTACAAATGTTTGAGTTGGCTTTTTCGCGGCGAATGTGTTGCTCACGAGTTTGCATAGCCATACGCAATGCGTCTTTACCGCGTGTATCTTTAGAAACACCAATAATACGACCTGGTAATGAACGTTTGTACTTGTCACTTGTTGTGAAGAATGCAGCGTGTGGTCCGCCGTAGCCCATTGGAACACCAAAGCGTTGGCTTGAACCAATGACTACATCAGCGCCCAGTTCGCCTGGAGCTTTTAAAAGTACCAATGACATAATGTCAGCAGCAACCGCTACAATACCTTTGTTGGCATGTACCGCTTCAATCAGTGGCGTAATGTCTGATACTTCACCAGATGCTGTTGGGTATTGTAATAACGCACCAAATACATTGTGGTTAACCACATCTTCAGCAGGGCCAAATACAAGATCAAAACCAAACATTTCTGCACGTTGCTTAACCACGTCAATAGTTTGTGGGTAAACACTGTCAGCAATAAAGAATAAGTTTGATTTTTTGTTTTTAGATACACGTTTGGCTAACGCCATAGCTTCTGCAGCTGCGGTACCTTCATCAAGTAGTGATGCCGATGCCAAGTCTAACCCAGTTAAGTCTAAACACATTTGTTGGTAGTTTAATAAAGACTCTAAACGACCTTGAGCAATTTCTGGTTGGTATGGCGTATATGCCGTGTACCAGCCTGGATTTTCAAGCACGTTGCGTAAAATAACGTTTGGTGTATGAGTTGGGTAATATCCTAAACCAATGTTTGATTGGTTTACTACGTTAAGGCTGGCAACCGCTTTTAAATCGCTTAAAGCTTTAACTTCAGTTTTGCTTTCACCAATAGCTGGTAATTGAGATAAACGAATATTGGTCGGGACAATTTCATCGATTAAGGCATCAACAGAATCAGCACCAATGTCATTTAACATTGCTTTTGTTTGTTCACTGTTCGGGCCAATATGGCGACGAATGAAATCTTGAGTTTGTTCTAACTGAGATAAAGTTTGAGTAGACATAACATCACTTACTTAAAAATTTGAAAAATATTTACATTCAATAAAACAATAAACCCCGAGTAATACTCAGGGTTTATAAGCTATTAATTAATATGACTTATTCGTCATCAATAGAATTGGCATAACCTTCAGCATCAAGTAATGCGTCAAGTTCAGCAGCGTCATCTAATTTAACTTTGAATAACCAACCGTCACCGAATGCGTCAGAGTTAACTAACTCAGGTGAATCTTCAAGGTCTTCGTTTACTTCAATAATTTCACCAGAAACAGGAGCGTAAATATCTGAAGCTGCTTTAACAGACTCAGCTACGGCTACGTCGTCACCAGTTGCTACTTCATCGCCAACATCTGGTAATTCTACAAATACCATGTCGCCTAAAAGACCTTGTGCGTGCTCAGTAATACCTACAGTAACAGTACCGTCACCTTCGTTACGTACCCACTCGTGAGAAGTTGCATATTTTAACTCAGAAGGAATGTTGCTCATTTTTTTGTTTCCTAATAATTTTAAATTTAAATCTGTTAATAAAACTGAAATTGTTTACTCAAATAAACTGTTGGCATTTCGCCAAGCTGCTTATATTCTAGCCAAACAATTTCATTTTGGAATTAGTTTTCTACTATTTACGCTAATATTTTTAAAAGGATATTAAAATACTTTTTTACCGTTTCTAACAAAGCTTGGTCTAATAACCTTTACATCAACCAATTTCTTACGCATTTCCACTTGTACAGTTTCTTCTAACTTAACCGCACGAGGTACTCTTGCCATTGCAATTGAGTGGCCTAACGTTGGTGAAAACGTACCTGAAGTAATAACGCCTTCGCCATGTTCAGTAATCACTTTTAAACCTGTACGCAATACACCTTTCGCTTCCATCACTAAACCAACAAGTTTGTGTTGATCGCCTGCGGCGCGTTGTGCAGCTAGTACGTCACGGCCAATAAAGTTACGATTTTCATCATCCCAAGCAATTGTCCAAGCCATGTTAGCAGCAAGTGGTGATACAGTTTCATCCATATCTAAACCGTAAAGGTTCATGCCAGCTTCTAAACGTAATGTGTCACGAGCACCTAAACCACATGGTGCTACGCCAGCGTCAACAAGCTGTTGCCAGAAGTCAGCAGCCATATCGGCAGGTAACGCAATTTCGTAACCGTTTTCGCCAGTGTAACCAGTAGTAGCAATAAATAAATCGCCAGCCTGTACACTAAAGAATGGTTTCATACCATCAACTGCAGCAGTTTGCTCAGCAGTTAAAAGAGTAGCAACTTTTGCTTTTGCCTGTGGGCCTTGAATAGCAATCATGGCAAATTCAGGACGTTCAGTAATAGTTACTGAATAACCTTCTGCTTGTTTGTTGATCCAAGCTAAGTCTTTCTCACGAGTTGCCGAGTTAACAACTAAACGGTATTCAGTGTCGCTGTAGAAGTAAACGATCAAATCATCAATTACGCCACCTTCTTCATTACACATACCAGTGTAAAGCGCTTTACCAGCAACCTCTAACTTTGCCACATCGTTAATCACTAAACGACGTAAGAAAGGTTTTGCATCACTACCTTGTATATCAACAATAGTCATGTGAGATACATCAAACATACCTGCATCGGTGCGAACTGCATGATGCTCTTCGATTTGAGAGCCATAGTTAATTGGCATTTCCCAGCCATAGAAATCAACCATTTTTGCGCCGCACTCTAGGTGTTTAGCGTGTAATACCGTTTTATTAGTCATTATGTTTTCACTTTTTAACTTGGGTTAGTTCAGGTTATGTTGCCCAAAGCTAACGCTTTGCCGAATTAGTAAGCAAAAAAGCGGCTAATTCGATACGAAAATTTGCCGCAGATTATACGCCGGAGTTTAGTTGCGATCAATTCAAAATAGTCATATTTAAAA
The DNA here is from genome assembly GCF_031583575.1 of Thalassotalea nanhaiensis. Classification (NCBI taxonomy): domain Bacteria; kingdom Pseudomonadati; phylum Pseudomonadota; class Gammaproteobacteria; order Alteromonadales; family Colwelliaceae; genus Thalassotalea; species Thalassotalea nanhaiensis. Next base: position 3,372,999 of record NZ_CP134146.1, read on the forward strand.
CAATAAACCGTCAATTTGATTCATTCAGCATTTAATTCTAAAACCAACTAACAATCCGAATTTAATTTCGCATGGTGAAATTTTTAAATCAATAATATTAAGACGTGTAAGTTTTTTATAACCCTAGGTTATAAAAGCGGATCTTTAACTTTTGACAGTTCTGGTAAGTTTGTTGTTTGCCCCATGGCTTGTTTGATCAACAACTGTTTAAGTGGTGAGATATTATTTAGTACTGACATACCGATGCCACGAATAAATTTGGGCAAAACCTGTTGCAGACTAAAGCCTTGTTTAATCGACTCCATTGCCGCGATCATCTCTGTCGCGTCACTCTTGCGCCAACGGCTAAAGTGACCAAGTAATTTATTATCGTTCAGCTCTTTACCATCGTTTAAAGTACTAACAATGGTTTGTGCCAATGCAGACGCATCAACCAAGCCTAGGTTAACACCCTGCCCGGCAAGTGGATGAATGGTATGCGCGGCATCGCCAATAAGTATCACTCGGTCTTTAACAAATTCTCGTGCAATTCGCATGGTTAATGGAAAGCTTACTCGTTCGCTTTGCAAGCTTACCTGACCAAGTTTGCCATCACTTGCTGCGGTAATTTCTTTATTAAAATCTTCTGCAGAAAGCGCTTTTACTCGCATCGCTTCAGCCGGAGGTAGTGACCACACTATTGAACAGGTGTTTTGCTGATAAAGCGGTAAAAACGCTAGCGGACCAGTATCTAAAAATACTTGCCACGCAGTTTTTTGATGGCCTTGGCTACAATCAACACTTGCTACAACCGCATGATGATCATAATCACGAAAGGTCATCGCCATATCAAGTTGCTTACGTACCCATGAATTAGCTCCGTCAGCACCAATCACCAGTTTAGCAATAATAGGTGTATGCTCGCTAAAGCTTAAAAACACTTCGCTTTCGCCAGTACCAATACTGGTGAGTGTTTGTTTGATCAAGGTGATATTGTCATGTTGTTCTACTGCCTGATAAAGCGCATTTCGAATGACATCATTTTCAATAATGGTGCCAAGGCAATCATCATTATTGGCCGAGTTGGGTAAATCACTAAGGTCGAAATCTAAATGACCAAAACCGTCTTTATCCCATACATGCATATTAGTATAGGCTTGACTGCGAACACTGGTGATTGCGTCCCACACACCTAAGTTAGTAAATAGTTGCTTACTTGCATCGTTAATAGCACTAACCCTTAAATGCGGAGCATCACCAATAGGGTTTAATGGCATGTTGTCGATAATGGCTACTTTTAATGGTGTTTGTTTACAAATAGCAAGCGCTGCGGTTAACCCTACCATGCCACCACCAACAATAACGATATCGTAACTTTGCATTTATTATTCTTTCCTACGTGTTTATGACTTTTTTCCTGAGTTCATTTCAGGAACTGCTCTTCGTTTCTAGTTTCTAGTCTCTAGTCTCTTAACGAGTATGCCCCATGGTCTTCTCAGCCAGTGCTTTTTTCAATGGCGCAATATAATTCAACACTTTCAAACCAATGCCGCGGCCCACCACTAGCGGAAAATGTTTATTCGAAAACAAATGCACTAACGAATCAGTTAAGGCAATCACCTGGCCATGATCCTCGCTCCTGTTATCAGCATAATGCCGCAAATATTTAAGCTTACCAATATCAGCATTATCACTTAGTGCCTGCGCTATTGTTTGTGTCATTTGCTTAACGTCGCGCATACCTAGGTTAAACCCTTGGCCGGCAATGGGGTGTAAGGTATGTGATGCATTGCCAATAAGCGCCATGCGGTGATGAATCTGCTCATCCGCTTGAATAAGTTTTAATGGAAAACTAAAACGTTTACCTACTTGGGTAAAACTGCCAAGCCAATGGCCAAAGGCATGTTCTAGTTGTTGTGCAAATTCATCATCTGACAACGCCATAAGAGGGGCGACTTGCTCCGGTGTTACCGTCCACACTAATGAACATCGGCCATCGGTCATCGGCAACATTGCTAGCGGCCCATACTCGGTAAATCGCTCAAACGCCCTGCTATTATGTGCTTTGCTTGGGCTAACATTGGCAATAATTGCCACTTGTTGATAATCAAACTCTTGGGATGAAATTTTCGCCTGCTGGCGACATACTGATTGTCCACCATCGCAGCCAAGTAATAATTCAGCGCTAAGCGAATGACCATCGGCTAAATCAACGGTCACATCACTTTTTTGCCAATTAATATTGGTAATGCTCTGCCCTTCGATAAAATGCACGTTGCTACATTGCTTTAATGGCGTTATTAAACAATTGCCAATGGCTTGCATTTCACTGACAAAACCTAATGCTGACACATTATAATCAATTGCATTAATGCGGGCCTTACCGTAATAACCACGATCCGATATATGAATATCAGCAATCGCCATCGCATCGGGCTTTAATGTTTGCCAAACGCCAAGCTCTTGCAAGTAAGTGGCAGTGCCATGTGACAAGGCAATCACTCTGGCATCATAACTTTTTGGTAAGTTATCGTTAATTGCAAACGCTTCAACAACGGCAATCGACAACTTACTGCCATCGGCTTTGTTCAGCTTTGACAAAGCTAACGCCATACTTGCACCAGCAAGGCCAGCACCAGATATGATTACGTCGTAATGTGTTGCTGTTGTCATTAATTAACCTTTATAAAAATAGTTACGAGATGCTAGAACCGAGAAACGAACAGAAGATCCTGAAACGAGTTCAGGAAATGGAGCAAGTGTAGATTCAATTAACATTACCAATACCCGCTCTTCGTTTCTAGTATCTATTAATCTCGTTTCTCGTCACTGCTCTGCTCTTAACCTTTCATCACAGCTTCAATGTCGCTAATGGTTTTAGGTGCATTAATCGTTAAGTTTTCATAGCCATCTTTGGTCACTAAAATATTGTCCTCGATACGAACACCTAACCCTTGCCACTTGTCGTCAACAGAAGCTTCAGCATCTATATATAAACCAGGTTCAATGGTCATTACCATGCCAGGTTCAAAGCTGCGTATTTGTTTGCGTTCTTCGTTCATCTGATAATCACCAACATCGTGCACATCTAAACCAAGCCAGTGGCCTAAGCCATGAATAAAGTATTTTTTACAGGCTGTTTCTTCTACAAGCGTGTCTAAATCACCCTCTAATAAACCAAGCTCTAATAACCCTTCAGTAAGAACAACATTAACAATGTCATTAAGCTGTGCAAAATTAGCGCCGGGTTTTATTGCTTCAATGGCAGCGATTTGCGACTTTAATACTAAATTATAAAGCGCAGCTTGTTCTTCATTAAACTTACCATTTACCGGAAACGTACGGGTAATATCGGCGGCGTAACCTGCCAGTTCAGCACCAGCATCAATTAATAATAAGTCATCATCAATTAAAACTTCATCATTATCGGTGTAATGCAAAATAGTTGCGTTTTCACCGCCGCCAACAATAGAACCATAAGCAGCAGTACGAGCACCATTTGAGGCAAACTCGTGCAGTATTTCAGCTTCAACCTGGTATTCAAACACGCCTTGTTTGGTAAATTCCATCGCGCGTTTGTGGGCATTACCCGAAATTATATTCGCTTCACGCATTACTTGAATTTCGGCGTCAGATTTTATTAAGCGCATTTCATGAATGGTTTCACGAATATCAATAATGGTATTTGGCGCAGTTAAACCTTGTTTAACCCCGCCGCGTAAAACGTCTAAACATGCAAATACTAAGCGATCAAATTCATCTTGCGCGCCTTGGGCAAACAATAATGTTTGCTTGGCATTAATGTACATCGGTAGAACCTGCTCTAGCTCATCCAAGGTATAGGTTAAATCAAAATTGTAATCCGTTTGGGCTTTTTCAGCGCCAACTCTACGGCCATGCCATACTTCTTGCTCAGGATCTTTATCACGGCAAAACAACACTGATTCAAATTCATCACCTTTAACTAATACCAATAAAGCATCAGGCTCATGAAAACCAGTTAGGTAATAAAAGTCTTTGTCTTGGCAAAATAAAAACTCTGTATCACGGGAACGAGTTACTTCTTTATTTGCAGGAATTAATGCCACTGAATTGTCAGGCATTTGGGCAAGGAGTTTTTCGCGGCGTGCTACAAATTCGCTCACGTCAATTTTGGTATGTTTCATAATAAATATTGTATTCGATTAATGTATTGTGTTTGCTGTGTTATTTGCGTCAGGCTTGGCACCTAATTCGGCAAAACATAATAATGCAGAGATGCGCACATATTCTAAAATTTCATAATAGGCATTTTCAGTTTCTTCATCTTCTTCTAATTCAGTTGAAAGATTAGCAATATCGGAGAAGTCATTAATAATTTCAGCGACATCTTCAGAAAATTTTGATTTGTCTTTTTGCTGTAAACCAAAACCCAAGTTGAAGCCTTGTACCCACAAGCTAAGCGCCGGGCCACGTTCATCCATAGCTTCATCGTCATCAGGTAATAACAACTGAAAACTAAAGTTGTCATCTAGCACTGCTTGCCAAATATCACCGTACAGTTGCTTTAGTAAGTCTTTCAGGTTTTTACCTAAGCCTTCACCATTATTGAAAAAGTCACTCACCAACGACAGGTAGCTGTCATCTTCAAAGTCAAAACCAGAACTAATAATACCGGTTAATAAACCATGGATCTCAGAGGCACTACCTTGAAAATTTTCGCCACCGAGGGCTGCTTGCACGCTAGCAAAACTTAAAGACGATTGTTCACTCATTTACTTATATTCACTGTATAAAATTATCTTGTAATCCTAACACTCAAAGCACAATTCGACCAGTTTTTATAGTAGAAGTGTTCATTAATTTAGCGGTAAGTGTTTATTATTTAACATATGTTTGATCAGCGATAAGTTATTCAAAAAATTTATACATTTTAATACAATTATCCTTACTAACTGGGTTATAATTAATTTATGTTCCCTGGGGTGTTCGGTTATTAACTATGTCCCTGAGCCGATAAGTTTTACCTAAGGGGGTCTATCGGTTGCTATTGAGCAGGCCCAACTTGTTTGGGAAGCCTACGGTAATTGTGCGATCTCCGCCTTGAACACACGGTTGTTCAAGGGCTGACGTTGGTAACGGCATTTTGGGGAACTGTCCTTTTCTTTTCATATTTCCTGTTTGTTAAATAAATCCTTGAACACACCCTCATATAATTGCGTCAAGAACTAAAGTTGATAACGGCACTTAAGCAACATCAGGGGAACTATCCTTTTCTTTTTTCACATTTCTTATTTGTTCAAAAGAACTTTGAACACACCCTCATATAATTGCGTCGAGAACTAAAGTTGATAACGGCACTTAAGCAACATCTGGGGAACTGTCCTTTTCTTTTTATTGTTTTTTGATCTTATCTAGCATTTAATTTAAATTAAGTTCAATACCAATAGCGACTATTTGTTCATTATGAACTCAAATGAAACCACAACATTGAAGACTTCCTCTACACGAGCACAAATTCGCGTTGATATTCGGGCGCTTCGTCAACAACTCACACAACCTGAACAGCAATATGCAAGCTCAGCCATTAGCGAAAAACTAGCTAAGCACTCACACATTATTAAAGCCAATAGCATTGCGGTATACCTTGCCAATGATGGTGAGTTAGATTTGGTTGATTTTATTGATTGGTGCTGGCAACAAAACAAGCAAGTTTACTTGCCGGTAATACATCCGTTTTGTAAGGGCCATTTGTTGTTTTTGCATTATCAGCCTACAACCAAGTTAGTAAGCAATAAATATGGCATTTTTGAACCTAAGTTAAATGTAGCTAATGTGCTGCCGGTAAATCAATTGGATGTGTTAATAACGCCACTGGTAGCATTTGACAACCAAGGTGATCGCATTGGTATGGGCGGTGGTTTTTATGATAGAACGTTAGCCAACTGGCACCATCAAACTAAGCGACAAACAAGGCTGCAACAGCTTGAAGCAAAACAGATAAAGCCTTTCCCTATCGGCGTAGCCCATCACTGTCAAAAAATAGCGAAAGTACCAGTTGAACCTTGGGACATCCGTTTACCAGAAATTTTAACGCCTTAAATCACAGCTATTTTCTAAATTAAATATTTAACCGCAACACATACAAGGTTATAATCTGTGCAATCAATATCTATATACATACAAACACCGAACAGGACTGATAATGACCCAAGATGAAATGAAAAAAGCCGCTGCAATAAAAGCATTAGAATTTGTTGAGCAAGACAGCATCGTTGGTGTGGGCACAGGCTCAACGGTAAATCATTTTATCGACGCTTTAGCCACAATAAAACACACGATAGTTGGCGCAGTATCAAGTTCAGAAGCATCTACCGAGCGATTAAAAGGCTACGGCATTGAAGTGTTCGACTTAAACTCGGTTGACGATTTATCGGTATATGTAGACGGCGCAGATGAAATTACCGAGCACATGCATATGATCAAAGGCGGCGGTGCAGCCCTAACCCGTGAGAAAATTGTTGCAGCTGTTGCTAAAAAATTCGTTTGTATTTGTGATGAAAGCAAACAAGTTGGCGTATTAGGCAATTTTCCATTACCGGTTGAAGTTATTCCAATGGCGCGCAGCTACGTTGCACGTGAATTAGTAAAACTTGGTGGCGACCCAGTCTACCGAGAAGGTGTTATTACCGATAACGGTAATGTCATTTTAGATGTGTATAACATGCAAATTTTAAATCCGGTAGAAATGGAAACTAAAATTAATGCCTTAGTTGGCGTAGTAACCAATGGTTTATTTGCTGATCGCGGTGCAGATGTATTGGTACTTGGTACGCCTAATGGCAGCAAGGTGATTAGTTAACCTAAGCTAAGTAAGCACCTTAATAAAAATAAAGGCAGTTTTACTGCCTTTATTTTTAACGGTAAATTAATCGTATAAAGCATCCCCCACCTAGCCTTCACCGAATAATATTCTAAACATACCTAATACACAGTATTAAAGTCACCTTGGATAAAAATTTCCGATTTAAATAAAAACCAGAAAAAACACAACTTTGCTCTGTTATAAAATAGAGTAAAATGCACTAAAATAGTTCTTTCGAGTTTTAACTCTATATGTTAGTTTATAACCTCATTCAGATATCTAGCCATCTAAAACCGTTAGATTTTACCAACCCAATTTGTTATTTAATATGCATGCTGAATAATATTCAGTGGCAGTACATAAAGAGTTAATCAGCTATGACCAGAAAATCTTTGCACAAAGACAAAATTAAAATCCTTCTTCTTGAAGGCGTACACCAATCAGCTTTAGAAGTACTAAAGACGAACGGTTATAGCAACATTGAATACGTAAAAAGCGCATTGGATGATGAAGAGCTGAAAGAAAAAATTAAAGACGTACACTTTATTGGTATTCGCTCACGCACCCAGTTAACTGACGATGTAATCGCTTGTGCTAACAAACTAGCCGCTATTGGCTGTTTTTGTATTGGTACTAACCAAGTAAATATTGAAGCTGCGCAAATTCGCGGTATTCCAGTATTTAACGCACCGTTTTCAAATACTCGTTCAGTGGCAGAATTAGTATTAGGCGAAACGTTGTTATTACTGCGTGGTATTCCAGAAAAAAGCGCCCTTGCCCATAGAGGTGTTTGGCAAAAATCTGCGGTTGGCTCTGTTGAAGCTCGTGGTAAAACCTTAGGTATTATTGGTTACGGTCACATTGGTACACAGTTAGGTATTTTAGCCGAGCATGTTGGCATGCGCGTTAAGTTTTACGACATTGAAACCAAACTTCCACTTGGTAACGCCAGCCAAGTAGATAGCATGACCGAATTATTAAACATTGCCGATGTTATTACCTTACACGTGCCAGAAACTGCTTCTACACAAAATATGATGGGTGTTGCAGAGTTTGATGCGATGAAACAAGGCGCCATATTTATTAATGCCGCGCGCGGTACTGTGGTTGACATTGATGCACTGGCCGAAGCGCTTGAGTCGAAAAAACTGGGCGGCGCGGCAATTGATGTATTCCCGGTAGAGCCGGGTTCAAATGATGAAGAGTTTGTTTCTCCACTGCGCGCCTTTGATAATGTTATTTTAACGCCGCACATTGGTGGGAGCACCAAAGAAGCACAAGAAAACATTGGCCGTGAAGTATCAGGTAAAATTGTTAAGTACTCAGACAATGGCTCAACGTTATCTGCGGTTAACTTCCCGGAAGTATCACTGCCAGCTCATACTGACCGTTCACGTTTGTTCCATATACATCACAACCAACCGGGTGTATTAACGCAAATTAACCAAGCGTTTGCCGAGCGTGACATCAACATTGCCGCGCAGTATTTACAAACTGACGATAAAATTGGTTACGTAGTTATCGATGTTGAATCACATTATTCTGAAACCGCATTAAAAGAATTAAAAGCGATTGATGGCACAATTCGCGCACGTTTAATTCACTAGTTGATTTATGACTTAGTAAAGATTAATTTAGGTAATATAAACAAACTTGAATGAATCAAATGCCAGAACAAGCTAAAGCCGACTGTAGTATTAATGCCACAGTCGGTTTTTTAATTAACACTACCAAGCTAACCATGTTACCGCTTTCAGCGGCAGACAAAACGCTATACCAACAACTGTATTGCAACGCTGAAGTGTGCAAGCATATTGGCGGCGTAATAAGTGCTGAACAGGCACAAGTAAGTTTTGAACGCAGCATCAAACAAAACCGAACTGGTAAACGTTTAACTTGGGTGATTAGGGATAAATACAGTCATCAACGTTTAGGTATTTGTGCCTGTGTTTGGCCAAAAGAGCCAGCTAAACAAAACCATGATAATAACAGCCCCACCATAAATACTGACAATACGGCTGAATTAGGATTACTACTGTTACCACAGTTTTGCGGTAACGGCATTGCGGTAGATGTGCTAAATGCGTTAACCACGTATGGTTTGTCTACATTACAGTTACAGCAGTTAACGTTACATTGTGGCGCGGAAAATATTGCCATGCAAAAAGTGATGGGCAAATTAAATGCTACCTATACAAGTAATAATGATTTAACGTATTGGACACTAGAGTCAATTAAATAAAAAACAAAACTAACCATGACCAACCATTCTACATTTAAAAAAGGCTCACTGGTGTGTGTCAGTACCGGTATGCAACTCGGCGCGCATATTAGCCCAATCAGCCAAAGCCATATTGAAAACGCCGACATTGTGTTTGCAGTAATGAGCGACGGCATAATGCAAAAGTGGGTAGAAGGAATGAACCCCAATGTATTTAATATGCAGCAGTTTTATCAAAAGGGTAAACCGCGCTCCGACACATACGAAGATATGATGCAGGCAATGCTAAGCGAGATGCGCAAAGGTAAAAACGTGGTTGGCGCCTTTTATGGCCATGCTGGTGTATTTGTTACGCCTTCACACAAAGCGATTGCCATTGCCAAAGCCGAAGGCTATTACGCCCATATGGAGCCTGGTATTTCAGCCGAAGATTGTTTATTTGCCGATTGTGGCATAAACCCTGGCGCGTTAGGTTGTGCAAACTATGAAGCCACACAACTGGTGTTTTATAAGCGCGCAATTGATGCCAGCGCTTATTTAATTTTATGGCAAGCCAATATTGTAGGCGATCGAACCTTAATTAAACGCGCCACCAATAAAAAATACCGACAATTGCTGGTTGATGTATTAAGCGATTATTACCCGCTTGAGCATGAAGTTATTTTATATGAAGCGCCAACACTAGCCATTGATAAACCCAGAGTGGAGTCGATAACGCTTGGCGACTTTGTTACTGCGCCATTAAAACCCCATACAACTTTGGTATTGCCACCATCTAAGCCCCTGCGCCGTAATGATGAAATTTTTGAAAGATATGAACAACTTGAAGCAAATGTTGCGCACCTTGTATTAGTGAAATAAAAGATTAATAATGAAGTGTGTGCAAGTTAATATTCATTGAATTTGGATTATTGCAGTTATCTATACACACAAAGATAGTAAAACCTTAACGACAAAAATTTAACAAAAACAACCGTATACAAGGACTTTTATGAAAAACGTAATTAAACTATTAGCCCAATTAGGGGCAGATGCCAATTTAAATGCCCATGCAGATTTAGATCAACAGGCTCGTATTAGTGCGATGATGAATGAATTAAATATTGACAAAGAGCAACAACAAGCCATTTTAGCCGGCGATGTTAGCGCCCTAAACAAGCTGCTTGATATTTGCCCTGACATTGTTTGTGATGTTAATCGACCGGATGAAGATGATGATGATGAAGAGCGGAAAATTAGCTTTGGTTAATTTTCACCTATGTTTTTAGCATTAAACATTAATACTGCTTTATGAGTATTGTTCGTCTAACCAATAAACAAGGCACTTGTCGGTTCACAAGTGCCTATTTTTTATGCTTCACTATTATGTTGTTATTGACTTTGTTACCAGTGAGCAGTTTTTCCGCGGAAAACCAAACGGTATCACCAAACAAAAACCTAGAACAAAGCAACTTACCGTTAAGTTTTGCCGACATTGATGCATTATTGGCACAAGCGCTTGAGATAAAAAGCTCAAACAAAAAAGAATCAGCACGCATCATCAAAAAATTAGCGGCAATAGAGCCACAGTTAAGTTATCGTCAACAAGGCGAGTTAACCTATTTAACCGCTTATAACGCTTATTTAACCGGTGATAGACATAAAGCTGTGGCGCTACATAAAGTCATGCAAGACTCAAAGTTACTTCTACATAGAGTTAGAGCAAGCAGTACCTTGTTAAACCTGTATTTAATTGAGCAAAATTATATTATGGGGGGAAAGTTAATTCCGCTACTGCTGGAAGAGACTGAAAAGGTAACTGATGCGAATTTAAAGGGTGATGTATTTGAAGTGGTTGCCTACTATTATACCGAATTAAATCAACCTGAAATTGCCCTTACATATTTAAGCTTGGTAAATACCGAGAGCTATTTACCCCGCGATTATTGTTATTATTATAATCGTAATAGTGCGGCAAAATTGCAACTTTATGGCTATTTAGCGGAGCAAAGCTTTATTAATAACGGTACTAAGGTATGTGAGCAAGCCGGCGAATTCCTCTCGGCGAATATTCTTATTAGTGAAATTGCACTGCACTTAATTGACCAACAAGAATACCAACTTGCACTTGATATATTATTGCCTAAATTAAGCAAAGCTGAAGCGATAAATTACAACAACTTATCACTTAATTTTTATAGCTATATTGCCACAGCGTATTTTCATTTAAATGATTTTGACCAGGCACTGCTGTTTGCCAATAAAGCTGAAAATATCAACATGCCAATAAAATATCACAAATCCTTCGCTTATTTGTATGCCACCTTATCTGATCTGCATTTTGAGCTTGGTAATAATGACAAGGCACTGGAGTATTTATACGTTTACCAAGATAAATTAGCGGTGGCATTAGATGTTGAGCAGCAAAGGCAATTAGCTCGAGCACAAGCAGATCATTATGCTTACGGGAAATATAGGGTAAGAGATAAACTTATTAAAGAAACCGATCAAGCCGAAGCCAAGTACAAAGCCGCCTTCGGTATCATGATGGGTTACATCAATAAGTTTGAAAATGGTCGAATATTGTTCGCCGTGCAAGTTTTTATCATAACTATATTATGTTGCAGCATTTTAGGGCTTCGCCATTTTCAAATAACTGCTAATGAAAAAAACCGCCTTGACCCGTTAACCAAATTATTTAATCGCCAGCGCTTTGTAGATTTAGCCGCAAACACTGTTTACCTACATAAAAAGTGGACTAGTACGTTAACGTTATTAGTAATAAATATTGATAACTTTAGAGGTTTTAACCAACAACACGGCTGTGAAAAAGGCGATGAATTACTAAAACTTATTGGTCAAATTCTACATAATTACGCGTTTAGAGTTGAAGATGTCGCCCGCTCTGGTGCCGATGAGTTTAGTTTACTGTTGCAAACTACTGATGCCCAGGAAGGGATAGAAGTTGCTAAACAAATTCAAATGGAGATAGCTCAGCTTAGTGATGAACTGAAGTTAAAAGATGACATTGTAAACGTCAGTATTGGTATTAGTGACACAGTTTTGAGTGAATCTTCATTAAAATATTTATTGTGCGACAGTTCAAGAGCATTGCGTGAAGCGAAAAAAAATGGTGGCAATAAAATATTCTGCTTTGACCGTACAATGACCGATCGTGAAAAATATAAAATTGAAGATGATGGCTTAAAGTACATTTTTGAAAAATGATGATATTAACGAAACAATGGATAAACATTAAGATGATTAAGCTAAGCTGTTTTTTACTTAAACGGTTTACCCAGTACCTAAAAACAGTATTGGCGCTTATGCTTGTCCTGACATTGAGTGTGCAGGCCAATAACGATGTAATCGACCTTAAAAAACTGCCTACAGATGAGTTAATTAAGCAAGGGTTAGCGGTAAAAAGCTACGATTCAAAATTAAGTCGACGTATTCTAGAGCGACTAACAGCTCGCACAAGAACGATGGACGGTTTGCAACTCAATCAGTACAAATATTTACTCGCCTATGAACAAATTTTGATGGGTAATTACCAACAAGCAATTAACTATAGTAAGTCAAACACAAATTCCAGATACATTAAATACAAGCTTGCAGCACTCAATAACATAATGTTTTTAAATGTCCTTCTTGGCCAATATTTAGAGGCATCAGAAGTAATAAAGCCTATCTTAATTGCATTAAAAAGGTTTGAGCCTGAACAGGAAACAACGGTAAACACTTATACTACCTTAGCGTATTTTTATAATGAATTAGACCAACCACAGCAGGCATTAAACTACATAGAGCATATATTAACTGCTGACAATATGCAGCTAACCGAAAGACAACAATGCTTTTTAGGTATGCAGCACATTTATGCATTACAAGGGTTAAATGAACTATCGACTAATGACCCGTACATCAGTCGATATTACAATTTATGTAAAACCATTAACGAACAACTTCTGGTTGAGGAAATTGCTGCAACCCAGGCTTTTCTACTACTTAAAAACCAACAACCACAGCAGGCTATAGAGCTGCTGTTAGCCAACTATGAAAGCATGGCTGCGCAAAAATACCCGCCAAATTACCTACGCTTTAATAGTTATTTAGCGAAAGCTCACTTTCAACTAAATAACCTAAGCAAGGCCAGTGAATTTGCCGACAAAGCGTTATCTATTAGCTTTGAAAACCAACTTCACCCGGCATTTTTGATTGCCTATGAAGTAAACTTTAATTTGGCCAAGCATAATAAAAATAAACAAGCTGAATTTAACACGTTGCGCAACAAAGTAAATTTACAGCATAAATTGGCGCTAAAAGCCAAAGAAAAAGCGCTAGCGTTGTCTGGTTTGGCGTACGACTTAGACGAGTTAGAAAGAGAACTTATAGGTTACTCATTAAGGATAAATAGCCACTTAAAAGAAGAGGAAATTAAATTAGAACACAATACTATATTTTCCCATTTTTTAATCAGTAACCGGATAATACAATTAATATTGTTTGGCTTTATTTTCTTTTTAACAAAATCAGTGATCGCCAATGTTAAACTGAAGAAACAGATAGTTGCCGACTTGATTATTGATAAAATGACCGATTGTTTACACCGTCATGCGTTTTTAGAGCAGGCACAGCAAGCGTTAGACAATGCCCCGCGAAAAGGCCCGCCCTTTAGTTTAGTGATCATGAATATTGATAACTTGCGAGATGTAAACGAAAACCAAGGAAACGACAGAGCTGACCGGTTAATAAAACTGGTACTTAGCAAGCACATTTTTGATCCGCAAACTTTAGTCGGTCGCTTGGGCGGTGATGAATTTGTATTTTTACTTAAAGACTGCTCAGCAAATCAAGCGATAGAGATATGCGAAGAATACCGCATACAAACAAACTTTTTAGATACTAAACCGATTTGTTATCAATTTGATGTAACCACCAGATTTGGGGTGAGTGATACACACATTAGTGGCTTTAATATCATGAATTTATTAATTGATACCGAGCAAGCAGTAACCCAAGCAACAGATGAATGTAAAAACTGCACTTGCTGCTTTGAAGGTGTTGCAATGCAGGAACTTAGTGAACCTCAGGTCAGGTAGTTGTCATTAGTTATCGTGTTGTAGAGGTGTTTAATACCGTTAATAGCCCATAAAACTTTCTAGAATAATTACGGCCGACTGGCAATCAACATTATCTTTTTGCAAATTTCGATAGCCGCCCTGCTCAAATAACTGCGCTTTTGCATCTGCCGTAGTTAAACGTTCGTCTTGCAAGTTGACTTCTAAACCAAAACGCCCTGATAAGCGTTTAGCAAACTTTTTTGCCCGCAGGGTTAATGGTTGCTCGCTGCCATCCATATTCAGCGGTAAGCCAACAACCAGCAGGTCGGGTTGCCATTCTTTGACGATTTTAGCCATGTCATCCCAATTTGGAATACCGTCTTTGGCTTTAATTGATTTTACCGGTGATGCACTGCAGGTGATTTCTTGACCAACGGCAATACCAATGTACTTGGTACCAAAATCAAACCCCAATAAGGTGCGTTGTCCTTGCGGTTTTATTGACTTTGCCATTAATGTTCCTTTGTTATTGTTTTATGCGTACTTAATAGGTAAATAGATCCTGAAACGAGTTCAGGAAATGTAGCTTTAATACCACTTCCTTAACTTGTTTGAGGATCTGCTGTTCGTTTCTAGTTTCTAGTTCCTAGCCCCTAATTTTTATGCATGCCCTACGTCACTGGATAAATGACCAAGGTCAATACCAAGCTTTTCTGCCGCTTTTTGCCAACGAAGCTCAACCGGTGTCTCAAATAAAATTTCTTTATCGGCTGGCGTCGTTAACCAAGAGTTTTCTTGTAGCTCTTTTTCTAACTGACCTGAGCCCCAACCTGCGTAACCTAAGGTAACGATAAATTGCTCGGGCGATTTGTCGGTCCCCAGGGCTTCAAGAATATCTTTACTGGTGGTGATCATGATGTCATTACCGAGTTCGAGCGAACTGTTCCAACCTGGTTGAGTATTGTGTAATACAAAGCCTCTGTCGGTTGAAACAGGGCCACCGGCTAATACGCGCTGGTTTAACTCATCGACTTCGATTTTATCTGCATCAATTTGAGCAAGTAACTCATTTAAGGTGATTCTTACTGGAATATTGATCACTAATCCCATAGCACCATCTTCGTTATGTTCACAAATATAGGTCACCGTTTTATGAAAATACGGATCCTTTAAGCTTGGCATAGCGATAAGCAATTGGTTTTCTAGACTTTCCATAGAGTATTCCATTATTTAATCACTTTATAAGTCGTCATACTTTATATAGACCGGTTAAACGCTCGTTTATTCAATATAAGCATGACTATTTATTATTCCGCTCAACTTGTTCTTCAATGGCATCCATCAACTTACCACTGATGTTAATTGGGTAAGCGGCCTCAATTTCACGGATACAGGTTGGGCTTGTCACATTAATCTCTGTCACTTTATCGCCAATAACATCTAAACCAACAAAGTATAAACCGCGTTTTTTCAACTCTGGCGCGATGGTTTCAGCAATTAACAAATCGCTTGCCGATAACGGTCTTGCTTCACCACGCCCTCCAGCAGCTAAATTGCCACGAGTTTCACCTTGTGCAGGTATACGCGCTAAACAATACGGCATTGGCTCGCCATTTACGATTAAGATGCGTTTATCGCCATCTAAAATCTCAGGCATGTACTCTTGTACCATGGCATACATACTGCCGTGGTTGGTTAGGGTTTCAATAATAACCCCAACGTTTGCCTCGCCAGGGCTCATTCTAAAAATAGATGAACCGCCCATTCCATCGAGAGGTTTGATGATCACATCGTTGTATTGTTGGTGAAACTCACGAATTTTTGCCGACGAACGAGTGACCAGTGTTCTTGGCGTTAGGTCGGCAAACCAGGCGGTAAATAGTTTTTCATTACAGTCGCGCAAGCTTTGTGGTTTATTTACCATTAATGTGCCTTGCTCTTCGGCACGTTCAAGCATGTAAGTTGCGTATATGTATTCGGTATCAAAAGGCGGATCTTTGCGCATTAATACGGCGTCTAAACTGGCCACTTCAATGTCTTCTGCATCGTCAAGCTCATACCACTTTTCAGCATTATCAAAGACAGTGACTTTAGCGGCATTAGCACGACAAACACCTTGATCTAAATACAGATCTTGCATTTCCATGTAATAAATTTCATAACCACGCTTTTGTGCTTCAAGCATCATTGCCATGCTAGAATCTTTTGCTACTTTAACCGTAGAAATTGGATCCATTACTATGCCAAGTTTAATTGTCATTTTTGTGTTCCTAACCTTTTGTTATTAAATAATGTAAATGGTGATTGTTAGTTTTAGCTAACTCAAATCGCCAAATTTACATTGTAAAGCCGTAATTGCTGTGAGTGCTGCTGTTTCAGTTCGCAACACTCTTGGACCAAGTAGTACTTCAGTATAGTTGGCATTACTGGCTTGTTGAATTTCTTCGTCAGTTAATCCACCTTCAGGGCCGATTAATAGTCGCACTCGATCACAACTTACTGGCAGCCCCATAATTGAATGCTCTGCTCTTGGGTGCAAGTTAATTGTTAATGCTTGTGTTGCCTGAGTGAGCCATTCTTGTAACGCCATTGGTTGCCTTACTTCGGGTACCACAGCTCGACCACTTTGTTCACAAGCGCTGATCACTATTTTTTGCCATTGTTGGCGTTTTTTTTCTAACCGCTCTGCGTTTAGTTTAACCCCACAGCGTTGAGTAAATAATGGCGTGATCGTATTCACTCCAAGCTCAACCGACTTTTGTAAAGTAAAATCCATTCGATCACCACGCGATATGCCCTGACCTAAATGGATATTAAGCGGTGACTCGTTATTACGAGCTACTTTATTAACAATATTTGCAGTGGCCTGTTTTTTACTCACATCGCTAAGGATTGCTTGATAGTCGCAACCATCGCCATTAAAAAACGTCACTTCATCGCCGGCTTTTAACCTAAGCACGCGTACCACATGACCAAACGCATCATCGGATAATGTTGCAGTACTATCGACCGAAAACGGTGTTGCTTGAAAAATTCTGGGATTGCTCATGACGCAAAAAATTACTCATATAAATCATTACTGTAAAGATAAGGGCTAAGGTGGGAATAAACAATAGGTGTCGAAAATTAAATAATTGGCTTATAAACTATTACGCTCGATAATTCACGCCAACTAAGTTCACGCCACTTTACAGTAGACACAAAAAGGCCAAGTAAAAACTTGGCCTTAGGGTATATGTTTTGGGTTAATTTATAAACCGGCAGCAATTCTTAATGTGGCTGCTTTATCAGTTTTTTCCCAACTAAACGCAGTAAAGGTGTCATCACCTACCGTCATTTCAAACGGGTCACGACCAAAATGGCCATACGCCGCAGTTTGTTGATACATTGGGTGTAATAAGTCTAACATTTTAGTAATGCCGTAAGGACGTAAGTCAAAGTTTTCACGCACCAACTTAATTAATGTATCTTCGTCTACTTTACCAGTACCAAATGTTTCGATAGAAATTGACGTTGGCTCTGCAACACCAATGGCATACGACACTTGAATTTCACAGCGTTCGGCTAAACCAGCTGCAACAATGTTTTTAGCAACATAACGGCCAGCGTAAGCTGCACTGCGATCAACTTTTGATGGATCTTTACCAGAGAATGCACCACCACCGTGACGAGCCATACCGCCATAAGTATCAACAATAATTTTACGGCCAGTTAAACCACAGTCACCTACTGGGCCACCAATAACAAAACGACCGGTTGGATTAATGAAGTATTTTGTCTCACTGGTAAGTAACTCTTCCGGCAAGGTATGTTTAATGATGTTTTCCATTACTGCAGCGTGTAAATCATCTTGAGAAATATCAGGATTGTGCTGAGTTGATAAGACTACGGCATCAATGGCAACAGGCTTGTTATCTTCATAGATAAAGGTTACCTGAGATTTAGCGTCTGGACGTAACCAAGGCAGTACACCTGACTTACGCATTTCAGCTTGGCGCTCAACTAAACGATGTGAATAATATAATGGTGCCGGCATTAATGAAGGTGTTTCATTGGTTGCATAGCCAAACATTAACCCTTGGTCGCCAGCACCCTGCTCTTCAGGTTTGCTACGATCTACGCCTTGGGCAATTTCAGGTGACTGCTGGCCAATTAAATTCATGATGCCACAAGTTTCACCGTCAAAACCAACGTCTGATGACGTGTAACCAATATCAGAAATCACTTTACGAGTTATGGTTTCAAGATCAACCCAAGCTTCAGTAGTTACTTCACCAGAGATAATAGCAACCCCAGTTTTAACCATAGTTTCACAGGCAACACGTGCGTGTTTATCTTTAGCAATAATGGCATCAAGGACTGCATCAGAAATTTGATCAGCAATTTTATCTGGGTGACCTTCAGATACTGACTCTGAAGTGAAGTAATGTTTAGTCATAATGTCTCTTAATCTTTAAATAACACGTAAATAGATTATGCTAAAAATTCAATTAGCGAAAAGTGAAATGGATCAAATAAAATCTATTTTTTACAATGAAGCGAATTCTACCTTGCTTTTAAAAATAAATCTACCTTTTTACGTCTAGATGGCTAAACGATAAATAAAGTAAAAAAAATAGAAGAATGTAGGGGGCGAGCAAATAAAGATAAAAAGCATCAATCGTTGGTTATATTTAGCAGAGCTCTACTGATTAAAATCTAACATGATGCTGATTGATTGCGCGATATTCTCAATTTGTTCAACATCAACTGGGGCAACAAAAATAGTATCATCGCCAGCTAATGTACCAAGTACACCAACAGACTCACCTTGTAAGTCCAACATTCTGGCGATCAGTGGTGCGCCGCCTATACCGGTTTTAATAATAATTTGCATATTATTATGTTTAATACTTAACACAACGGTATGAATGGCTTGTTTGGTTCTTGGCGCTGACAATTCATCTTGCAGTAAATAAACTATCTCGTTTCTAACATTACGTTTTTTAACCGCGCCCAGTTTAGTGAGCGTGCGGGAGATTTTTGCCTGGGTGATATTTTCGAATCCATATTTAACCAGCGCGGTAGCCAACTCGCCTTGCGAGCCATAACACTGTTCTCTGAGCAGTTTTTTAAATGCGATTAGGAAACTTTGCTCTTTGCTATTTCTGCTACTGGTCATATATTCAATTCGTTCTATCTGTTTTTTAATTTATACCAATTTGATTAAGTATGTGATCTACTTTTTCATAAGGAAAAACGGATAAATACAATGCATAAAATTTAGTGAGTAGTTATTCTTACTTATCAATTTTATAAAGCAGTAGTTATTCGTTTTAACTATTAAAAATGAGCAGATATTTAATCAACTTGGTATTACTACCTGTTTGCGTTGATCTGCCAAGCCCATAGCCAAAATAAATGGCTCAGTCTTTTGCAGACTTATAAAGTCTGCTTTACAGGTTAATTCCAGCCACTGCTGCTTGATTAAACTTTGCGCTACCGCACCGCCTAAGGTTGAACCCGGCCCTAAAATAATTAATTTATCAGGGGCAAACTCTTTCACCGCAACTTCAATGGCTTTGCTAAAATTATAAGGCGCAACGACTTGTGTGTCTAACGTATAATCATAAAGCTTGTCAGTATCTGCGCTGTAAGGCTGCCAAATTTGCCCTAAGCCATCGATAAGCGGAATGTCGGGCTTTGAAATTAAATCATTAGAAAGCAATGACTTGGCTTTAGCAGAAGTACCTTTTAACAAGGGCGTATGAAATGCCGCATGGTTAAATAAATTCATTGGGTATCTGTCTTGCACAACCGGCAGCTTAGCTTCCAACGCCGCCAAACCAGACTTATTACCGCCAAAAACAAGGTAGCCACCAAGATGAATAGAGATATGAACTTCATCTTCTACACTTTGATTCACTTCATCAAGCCATAGCTGTATTTGCTGAACTACGCTGCTGTCTTCTCGCCAGTTCTCATCGCTGATAGGGTAAATTAATTGACCACCAATAACCCCTTCAGTCATCATTGAGCCCATGGTATTGATTAACTCTATGGCAGCTTTAGGTTTTAACGCCCCAGCAACGGCCATAGCAATATACCAACCCATTGAGTTACCAGTAACGGCAACAATATCGTATTCGTCTTGATTAATGCTTTGGTAATCGGCCATTGCACAGGCATAAATAAGCGCAGATGCATTTTCCCCGGCGGTATGTTTACGCATGCTGTACTTTGTCATGGCATCCAGTTCACTAATGCCTTGCTGCCCTTGCTGCGTTCGATAGTCATCAATGATTTTAATAAGCTCGGGTTTATCTGCGTGTAGACGCTTTAGATAGCCAAGTTCTTCTTTATTGTACGTGCCTCGACCAGGGCAAATAACTACAGCTGTTTTTTTCTGTTTATTGATATTGTCTGTGCTCATAGATAGTCCCTTAGCTGTTTTTCATTATTGACGTTGCCGCAGCAACAATATCATCAAGAGCGGGGAGTACATGAAATGCAGCCAAGCCTAATGGAATAAAGCAATCACTGGCCGTTACTCGTACCAGTTCATTTTGTGTTGCAGGCCTAGCCGCTTGTTCATGAATCAAGGTAACCAGCGCTTCACTGATAGAACCAGTTTCTCGACATTCATCAACAATAAGCACATGCTTACATTGTTTAACCTGTTCAATAATTCCCTGCTCATCTAACGGTGCCAGCCAGCGTAAATCAACCACTCGACAACGAATACCTTGCTCAGCGAGGATCTTTTCAGCCTGACGAGAAAGAAAGTAGCCATTACCGTAAGATAAAATACAAATATCTTCACCTTCGCCATAAACACTGATTTGCTGATTAATTTCTGTGTCGTTTGCGTCTGGCAGTTGATAATTTGCGGTCCATAAACCATCGCCTTCCTGGTGCAAATCTTTGGTCATATACAATGCGATGGGCTCTAGAAATACCACAATACGTTGTTGCTCTTGTGCCAGTTTTACACAACTGCGCAACATTTCTACGCCGTCGCTGCCGTTGGATGGACAAGCAATAATTAATCCGGGAATATCTCGAAATACAGCAAATGAGTTGTCATTATGAAAATGGCCACCAAAGCCTTTTTGGTAGGCAAGCCCGGCAATGCGGATCACCATAGGATTGGTAAATTGACCATTTGAGAAAAACGGCAATGTGGCAGCCTCACCGCGAATTTGATCTTCAGCATTGTGTACATAAGCAAGAAATTGAATTTCAGCAATAGGTAAAAACCCATTATGAGCAAACCCTATCGCGCCGCCTAAAATTGATTGTTCATCAAGCAGTGTGTTGATCACTCGGTTATGACCGAAGCGATCAAACAACTTACTGGTAACATTGTACACCCCGCCTTTTTTACCAATATCTTCACCACACATAACGATGTTTTCATGCTCAGCCATTAAGTCCATTAACGTCCAGTTGAGTAACTTGGCTAAATGCTGCTTTTTGTTGAGGTTATGCTTTTCATGGGCGAACAATTGCTGGCGCTGTTCAGCACTAACTAACTGTTGATGAATATTTTCACGCGGCGGCGGGACAATGCTCATTGCGACTTGCTCTGCATTAGCTAGTTTTTCTTTACTGACCGCATGCTGAGAAATACTGGCAATGCGTTTGGCGCTGTCTTGATATAGTTTAATAATATCGGCACTTGATAAAATATTGTTTTCTATCAATATACGAGCACTATGCAATAGTGGGTCTTGGTACTCGGTTGCTTCAATATCAGCAACACTGCGATAAACAAATTCAGCATCAGAGCCCGCATGACCAAGTAATCGAACGGTTCTAACGTGTAAAAATACCGGTTTGCGCAGCTCGCGGGCAATTTTTTCTGCCTGCTTGGCTTTATGATATGTATCGACAATATCTAAACCATCACAATAAATATAATGCAGACCGGCTCGGTCTTTATAGTTAGCAGCAATCCAGCCCTCTGGGGTTGCGGTTGAAATACCTATACCATTGTCTTCACACACGAACACAATAGGCATTGGAATAGATTGATACGCTGCCCACGCTGTACAATTAAATGCACCTTGTGCCGTTGAGTGATTACTTGATGCATCACCAAAATTACAAATAACCACGCTGTCATCTGGCAATTCGCCGGTAAAGTTTAAGCGCTTTGCCAACGGTATACTGAATGCAGTGCCCATTGCTTTGGGTAAATGCGAGGCAATAGTGCTGGTTTGTGGTGGAATAGATAATGCTTTGCTGCCAAGTACTTTATGACGACCACCTGATATAGGATCATCTTTAGAGGCGGCAAAGGACAGTAACATATCGTAAAGTGACGTTTGCCCTGGCACTTGTTTCGCTCGTTGAATAACAAACGCACCACTGCGATAGTGCAAAAATGCCATATCGGTTGGCCGAAATGCTTTTGCATACGCCGCATTACCTTCATGACCGGCACTACCTATAGTGTAAAAACTTTGTCCTTGCTTTTGCATTACCCTAGATTGCAGGTCTAAATGACGACTCAGCACTTGGCTTTCAAAAATATCAATCACATCATTATCGCTTAATCCTACTTGCGACGGTGTGAGCTTGTTTGCTGTATTTGGAAAATTTTCAGTTTCAACAAGCCTGATAAAATTTTCTTTCACTATTTGATTACGATCTACCATGTATATTCCACGTTTTTAAGAGCTGTATTGTTTACTACTTTCCCCAAGTTGAGGTTGCTTTTGAGCTTAGAAAAACGCTTGAATACCAGTTTGTGCTCTACCTAAAATTAAGGCGTGTACATCGTGCGTACCTTCATAGGTATTTACTGCTTCAAGATTCATTACGTGTCGAATAATGTGGAATTCATCACTGATGCCGTTACCACCGTGCATATCGCGCGCCATGCGAGCAATATCTAATGCTTTACCACAAGAGTTGCGTTTCACCAGAGAAATCGCTTCCGGTGATAATGTACCAGCATCCATTAACCGGCCCACTTGCAAACAGGCAAATAAACCTGTGGTAATTTCAGTTTGCATGTCGGCGAGTTTCTTTTGAATAAGTTGGGTAGCCGCAAGAGGTTTGCCAAATTGGCTTCGGTCTAATGTATATTGACGCGCACCATGCCAACAAAACTCAGCGGCGCCTAAAGCGCCCCAAGAAATGCCGTATCTGGCTTTATTTAAACAGCCAAATGGTCCTGATAAGCCTTTTGCGTTTGGCAGCATATTTTCACTTGGCACAAACACTTCATCCATTACTATTTCACCCGTAATGGACGCTCTTAATGAAAACTTACCTTCAATTTTCGGCGCGCTTAAACCAGGCATGCCCTTTTCTAAAATAAAGCCGCGAATAACACCGTCAAGTTTGGCCCAAACAATAAAGATATCGGCAATTGGCGAGTTAGTGATCCACATCTTATTACCGGTTAATTGATAACCGCCTTCTACCGCTTCGGCGCGGGTAAGCATACTGGCAGGATCTGACCCTGAGTTTGGCTCGGTTAATCCAAAACAACCAATTAGCTCAGCCGTTGCCAATTTAGGCAGGTATTTCATTTTTTGCTCTTCACTACCGTAAGCGTAAATAGGATGCATCACTAGCGATGATTGCACACTCATGGCACTACGATAGCCACTGTCAACACGCTCTACTTCTCTGGCCACTAAGCCATAAGTAACATAATTAGCACCGGCACAGCCGTATTTTTCAGGGATAGTTGCACCGAGTAAACCAAGCTCACCCAGTTCTTTCATGATTTCAACATCGAATTTTTCGTGTCGGTTGGCTTCTAATATCCGCGGCATTAATTTGTCTTGGCAATACTGATGCGCAGCGTCACGAATTAATCGCTCTTCTTCAGACAATAATGAATCAAGCAGTAGTGGATCTTGCCAATTAAACGTTGGGCGATTAGTAGAACTAGACATGATAAAACCTCAAAAAATGTTAAAGAAATATTGCATATTGTTTGATAATAAACAAAACTAAGACAGAGTTAAAATATACATTTCCTTTACTAGGTATAGATAAAAGCTATATCTAAATATATGTTAAATACCCTAATTTTTTGATTGGTTGCTATGGATTTACGAAGTTTACAATACTATGTTGCAGTGTATGAAGAAGGCAGTTTTAGCGCCGCAGCTAAGCGCAGTTATGTGGCACAGCCGTCAATATCGGCAGCCGTTGCGCAATTAGAACAAACCCTAAGTTGCAATTTATTTGTCAGGCACGCACGCGGCGTTACCCCAACCGCGGCAGGTAACAAACTCTACCCATTAGCTAAAAAATTGCTCGGCCAAGCGAAAGCGATAAAGACCTTGTTTATTGAACAAGACAGTAAACAGCCATTCTATTTAGGGGTAACAAAAGGCTTAGGTGTGGCAAGGATGAGTGCCTTGTTGAAAGATTTTACCGCTTCAGTAGCATCAATGGAGCTTACTCTGGTACCGCATAATGAACAGTGTGATGCACGGGTCATTATTAAAGAAGAGCTGGCTGAAAATGAACATCATAAGTCGTTTTGGCAAGAAAACTACTTGCTCGCCGTACCGTACAATCATGTTTTATCTCTGCAAGACAATATTGCCTTGGCTGATTTTGATAATTTGGCTTTTATACAACGCTCACCTTGTAGCGCATGGCAATCATTACAAGATATTTTAACTCTGGAAGGGATCAGCGTAGATATTCGCGCCAACATTAAAACGATTGATTATGCGTTGGGTTTAGTAAGTGCCGGACTTGGTTGTGCTCTGGTACCAGCGCACCCGGAAATAGTCAGTAATTCAGAAATTGTATTTCGTCCTATTCAGGACTTGCAGTTAAAACGTGAAATTGTTTTAGCTTATCAGCAACCATCAAAGGTGATTAATAAACTAAAACAATTGGTCATGAAACATAGCAGCGTTACTTAGCCACTGAAGTACACACTAATCACCATCTAACGTAGCGCCTTTAAGGCCACCAATA
Organism: Thalassotalea nanhaiensis; assembly: GCF_031583575.1. NCBI lineage: Bacteria > Pseudomonadati > Pseudomonadota > Gammaproteobacteria > Alteromonadales > Colwelliaceae > Thalassotalea > Thalassotalea nanhaiensis. The sequence goes on from NZ_CP134146.1 coordinate 3,398,026, forward strand.
CCGGTTTGATCATTACTGCGAAGCTTGATCATTAAGCGTAAATCATTTGGTGAATCTGCATTATGCAAGGCATCGGTATAGCTGATCTCGCCAGCTTCGTATAAATCGAATAATGCCTGATCAAACGTTTGCATACCGAGTTCTCGCGACTTGGCCATCACTTGCTTAATATCACCGACTTCACCTTTTTTAATGAGCTCAGAAATGTATGGTGAATTAAGTAAAATTTCAATCGCAGCTTTACGACCTAAACCATCACGTGTTGGCACCAGTTGCTGAGCAACAATACCACGTAAATTCAAGGCTAAATCAAATTGCAGTTTTTCATGCTGCTCTGGCGGCACTAAATGCATGATACGGTCAATTGCTTGGTTCGCATTATTGGCATGCAGTGTGGCAATACATAAGTGACCAGTTTCAGCAAAGCTTAATGCGTGCTCCATAATATCCTGTGAGCGGATCTCACCAATAAGGATAACATCGGGCGCTTGACGTAATGAGCTTTTCAGCGCCGCATCAAAAGATTCAGTGTCCATGCCCACTTCGCGTTGTGTGATCATTGACTTGCCATGCTCATGTACAAATTCCACCGGATCTTCAATGGTAAGAATATGACCTCGAGCATTGCGGTTACGATAGCCGATAAGAGATGCCATTGATGTTGACTTACCAGTACCGGTACCACCAACAAACAATAACAAACCACGTTTTGACATCACCAGCTCTTTTAATACTGGTGGTAAGCCAAGCTTTTCAGTATCAGGAATGTCGGTAACAATTCGACGAATGACCATGCCAGGCATTTCACGTTGCCAAAATGCAGAAATACGAAAACGGCCAATGTCTTCCAGCGCAATGGCGTAGTTACACTCTTTGGTGTCAGTATATTCAGCAATATGTTTTTCGGTCATCGAACTATGTACCAGCTCTAATGCATCGTCAAAACTTAAGACCTTTTCATCAACCGGCTGTAATTCGCCATTAATTTTGGCACTGGCCGGAAGATTAACCGTGATAAACAAATCAGAGGCATCTTCCTTCACCATGGTTTTTAGTAATTGGTGTAAATACATCTAAATTTCCTACTTAGTAAACCTTAAACTGGTTTTTATCCGCTGCTTTATGCATTGCATCTTCACGGGTGATAAGGCCACGGCTTAATAAGTTTTGTAAACATTGATCCATGGTTTGCATGCCGTGTGACATGCCGGTTTGAATTGCAGAATACATTTGCGCAATTTTATCTTCACGAATTAAGTTACGAATGGCAGGTACACCGATCATGATTTCATGGGCAGCGACTCGACCACCGCCAACTTTTTTGATTAGCGTTTGCGATATTACCGCACGAAGTGATTCTGATAACATGGAGCGAACCATGTCTTTTTCTTCACCAGGGAATACATCAACAATACGGTCAATGGTTTTTGGTGCAGAGGTAGTATGTAGGGTACCAAATACTAAGTGACCAGTTTCTGCCGCGGTCATTGCCAGGCGAATGGTTTCCAAATCACGCATTTCACCAACAAGTATTACATCTGGATCTTCACGAAGCGCCGAGCGTAATGCGTTGTTAAAGCTTAATGTATCGCGATGTACTTCACGTTGGTTAATTAAACACTGTTTATTGTCATGAACAAATTCGATTGGATCTTCAATGGTTAGTATGTGATCGCGTTTTGATTCATTAATGTAATCGACCATCGCCGCCAACGTTGTTGATTTACCCGAACCTGTTGGACCGGTTACTAATACCAGTCCACGTGGGTTTTCTGATATTTGACGAAATATATCAGGACAGCCCAACTCATCAAGAGATAAAATCTTACTTGGGATGGTACGAAATACCGCCGCTGGGCCGCGATTTTGATTGAATGCGTTAACACGAAAACGAGCTAAGTTTGGTACTTCAAAAGAGAAATCCACTTCTAGGTTTTCTTCGTACTCTTTTCGTTGACGATCGGTCATAATGTCATACACTAAACCATTAACGTCTTTGTCTTCTAACGGCGGGATGTTAACCTTACGTACGTCACCATCAACACGAATGGCCGGTGGCATACCAGTAGATAAATGTAAATCGGAAGCATTGTGTTCAACACTAAATGCTAAAAGTTCGGTAATATCCATAAAATCCCTAATTTATAATTGTTATAGAAATAAAAAATGATCAATATCGCTGACAACCTTAAGGCAATACACCAAGATATAATTAACGCCAGCAATAATGCCAATCGCTCATCTGTTGCCGTGAGCTTGTTGGCTGTAAGTAAAACGAAACCTGTTAGTTTAATTCAACAGGCGTATGATGCCGGACAGCGCCATTTTGGTGAGAACTACGTGCAAGAAACCGTTGAAAAAGTACAGCAACTTGCCCATTTAACTGATATCACCTGGCATTTTATTGGCCCTATTCAGAGCAATAAAACCCGACAGATTGCTGAAAATGTTGATTGGGCCCATTCGATAGACCGGATAAAAACAGCAAAACGCCTTAATGAACAACGTGATAGTAACATTATCCCGTTAAACGTTTGTTTACAAGTGAATATTAGTGGTGAAGAAAGTAAATCGGGAGCAAAAATTAGTGAAGTTACCGAGTTAGCTGAATTTATAAACAATTGCCCCAATTTAGCCCTGCGCGGATTAATGGCGATACCGGCAAAAGGTGATGATGAAGTAACCAAGCAAAGCTTTATTAAGATGCAAACCTTGTTTAATCAATTGCAGCACCAATATCCTAGTGTAGATACCCTGTCAATGGGGATGAGTAATGATATGACCATCGCCATTGACTGCGGCAGTACGATGATACGCGTTGGTACTGCAATATTTGGTGCAAGAGAATAGAAGCTAGAAACGAAATAAACCGGCGCACTAGCGTCGTCCTGAACTCGTTTTAGGAGCTAAGAGGAAATAAAATGAAAAAAGTCGCATTTATTGGTGCAGGTAATATGAACAGCTGCATTTTGGTTGGCATGGTTAACCAAGGTTTTAATGCACAAGACATAATGGTCACTAACCCAAGTGCTCCTAAACGTGAAGCACTAGCTGAGCAATATGGTATACATCAAAGTTCAGACAATATCGCTGCTGCCAATTTTGCCGATGTTATTGTCTTAGGCGTAAAACCACACCTTATTAAGCAAGTTTGTGCTGAAATAGCCAGCCAAATAGACATTACCAATAAGTGTTTTATCTCGGTAGCTGCAGGTGTAAGCCTGGCGCAAATGCATTCTGTTTTAGGTAAATCTGCAACCATTATTCGCTGTATGCCGAATACACCTTCGCAACTTGGTTTAGGCATGACAGGTATGTTTGCCGATGCGTCAATAAAAAGCAATATTAAAGAATTTGCCGATCAACTTTTAGCCAGTGTCGGCAAGGTTCACTGGGTAGCTAATGAAGAGGAGATAGATAATCTCATCACCGTTTCAGGCTCAGGTCCGGCTTACTTTTTTGCGTTTATGGAAGCAATGCAGCGTCAAGCTATGGCGTTTGGCTTTAGTGAACAAACCGCCAGAGAATTGGTACAACAAACCGCTTTAGGCGCAGCACAAATGGTTGTGCAAAACCAGGATGATATATCAACACTGCGCGAAAATGTTACCTCAAAAGGTGGTACAACTCATGCGGCGCTGATGACATTTAAAGAAGGTGGTTTAGATACTCTGGTAAGCGATGCGATGAAAGCGTGTAAAGCAAGGGCGATCGAAATCACAGAAAGTAACAACTAGTTTTAACCACTTCAGTCATCTTAGTATATGATTGAACAGATTCATTTTTTTATAAGCTTTTTTATGGAGTATTCATGGAAGCATTAGTGTATTTGCTAAATTTTGTTTTTGATGCCTATTTAATGATTTTGGTATTAAGAGTTTGGCTACAAGCGGTGCGAGCCGATTTTTACAACCCATTTAGTCAATTTGTGGTGAAAGCAACCAACCCTGTTGTGATCCCATTTAGAAAAATTGTACCTGGTTTTGCCGGTATCGATATGGCGACATTATTGGTTGCCTTTATTATCGCTTGTTCAAAATATTCGGTGTTGGCGCTAATTGGCGGCCAAGCTATCGAAGTAGTGTCATTGCTGTTTATCAGCTTTCTATTTTTGATCAAACAAAGCGGTACGTTATTGTTTGTGATCATGTTGGTTATGGCATTAATGAGTTGGGTAGTACAAAGCCGCAGCCCAGCACAAATGGTGTTTCATCAGTTAACCGAACCATTCTTGCGCCCTATTCGCCGTATAATGCCTGATTTGGGCGGCATAGATTTGTCGGTCTTGGTGGCATTTTTGGCACTGAATGTGATCAATATTTTTATCGGTAGTTTGATCCCAATTTGGCACTACCTGTAAGCTAGTTGATAGTTAGTCGGTCTATTTCTATAGAGCGACTATAATTAACGTTGTTGGCACTTATTTAAGCCACAACCTACAAGAGAGGGGTTATGTTTAAATCCATCACAAATTATCTATTATTAATTTTTACAGTGCTAGGTGTTAGCAACGTTGCTAATGCTGAAAACATGAAAAAATTTGATGCCTTAGAAGTTCATTACATTGGTCTCCCAACGACAGTTTTACAACCTGATATTGCTAAAAACTATGGTATTGAACGCAGTCGCTATCGCGGTTTTGTTAATATTTCAGTGCTTGATACCAGCAAAGATGGCAACCCTGCTTTGAAGGTTGGCATTTCTGGCAAGGCAACAAACTTAATTGGTCAACCAATGACGTTAGAGTTTGAAGAAATTAAAGAAGGCAGTGCCATTTATTACATTACTACAGTGAAATATCCAAATGATGAGCTTTATCGATTTGATATTTTAATCAACAATAATGGTAAGGAACATCGCCTCAAATTTGAACAAAAGTTTTATGTTGACCAATAATCGATAAATCTTTTTTCAGGTTCAATAAAAAAGCGGTACAATACCGCTTTTTTAATATCTAACCCTTTTTCATTTTCAATATTCACGGTAGTCATTTATGAACAAAATCGTTTTAGCCACAGGTAACAAAGGCAAAGTAAAAGAATTTTCTGAAATCCTAAGCGCACATAACTTTGAAATAGTGCCGCAAAGCGATTTTAACGTACCCGAAGTTGCTGAAACAGGGACTACGTTTGTTGAAAATGCCATTATAAAAGCTCGCCATGCAGCAAAGATAACCGGCTTACCGGCGATTGCAGATGACTCGGGATTAGAAGTTGATTTTCTTAAAGGTGCACCGGGCATTTATTCGTCTAGGTATGCTGGCGAAAACGGTAATGACAAAGCCAATAATGCTAAATTATTAGCCGCCTTAGACGGTGTTGAAGCATCAAAACGTACTGCTCGCTTTCAATGCGTTATTGTATTTATGCGCCATGAGGATGATCCTACGCCAATAATTTGTCAAGGCAGTTGGGAAGGCGAAATAACCACAGAAAAACATGGTGAGCATGGTTTTGGTTATGATCCTTTATTTTGGTTAAGCGACCATGACATGACGTCTGCACAATTACCCAGAGAGCTGAAAAACCAATTAAGCCATCGTGGTAAAGCATTAGCAAAATTACTTGAAAACTTTACCGTTTAACAATAACTGAGATCGCCACCTTGTTAATATCGCCACCATTATCACTTTATATCCACATCCCTTGGTGTGTGCAAAAATGCCCATATTGTGATTTTAATTCGCATGCATTAAAAGCCGATATTGACGAACAAGCATACATTCGCCATTTACTTGCCGATTTGGATGCCGATATTGCGCGCTTTAACATTGACCGCCCGTTGTATTCCATTTTTATTGGTGGAGGTACACCAAGTTTGTTCAGTAGCGCAGCTATTAAGCAGTTACTTGATGAAGTGTTTAAACGTTTTAAGCCTGATCCGGACCCTGAATTTCAAGTTGAAGTTACCTTAGAAGCAAACCCTGGCACAGTTGAAGCAGAAAAATTTAATGGTTTTTATCAAGCTGGGGTTAATAGAATTTCTATTGGCGTGCAAAGCTTTGCCTCTGATAAATTGATCAAACTTGGCCGCATTCATGACAGTGAACAAGCAGTTCGTGCTGCACAAATTGCCCAAGACTGTGGGATAAATAGTTTTAACTTAGATTTAATGCACGGTCTTGAACAGCAATCGATTGAAGGTGCTTTGGATGATTTAAAGCAAGCGATTGCATTAAAGCCTAAGCATTTATCTTGGTATCAATTAACCATAGAGCCAAACACTTCATTTTATTCAAAACCGCCTACCTTACCCGAAGATGATGTTTTGTGGGATATCCAAGAGCAGGGTTTTAAGTTACTGGCCAGCGCAGGTTATAAACAATACGAAATATCAGCGTTTAGTACAGGTGAAGAATATCAATGTCAGCATAACCTTAACTATTGGCAAAATGGTGACTATTTAGGTATTGGCTGTGGTGCACACGGCAAAATTTCTATACCGACTGAAAACCAGATTTATCGAACAGTAAAAGTGAAACATCCAAAAGGCTATATGGATGATGAGCGAGAGCATCTTGATCAGATACATACAGTGCCCGATGCAGAGCGCCCTTTTGAATTTATGATGAACCGACTGCGCTTGTTTAAACCATTTAGCTTAGATGATTTTGAAGCCGCCACAGGGCTATCACGCGAGACGGTTATTGACCCGTTGCAAACAGCCAAAAATAAAAAACTCGTTACTGAAAACAATGGTTATTGGCAAGTAAGTCATTTTGGCCATCGCTACCTTAATGATTTATTGAGTTTATTTTTATAAGCTATATGCGGTTCTTGGTACGCTTATAAATCATCAATTTCTTGTTTTAAATCATAACCTTTATCGGTGACTATTTTTTCCAGTGTTGCTACGCGCTGCTTTAATGCTGTTAATTCTTGATCAATTTCTGATTGTTGTTTTGTCGTATTTTGACTGTTTGCCTGTATTTTTTGGCGCTGTTTTAAAAACTCAAAAATTCCTAAACAAACAACGACAATGATGACAAATTCGAAAATGTGCATATAAACTCCTTTATAAAATAGAATGCTATATCAACAAGTTGTTATACTACTCAACTGAGCACTATAGTTAAAACCTTGGCTAATAATAAAATAAGCAATTATTAAACCAATACAAAAAACACTATTTAAACAATCGGTTACTAAATAAGATAACCTAAAATAAGCTTTATTGTGTACCAAACTAACCATAAAGTAAGCAAATTAACTAAAGAATAATCCAAATTAGATGAACAACGACGAACAAGTACAACAACACACTGATGAGCGCTTTATGCGTCAAGCTATTTTGCTGGCTGAAAAAGCAGAAGCCGAAGGTGAAATTCCTGTTGGAGCTGTTTTGGTGTGCAATGGCGAAGTGATTGCCCAGGGCTGGAATCAGTCAATACAGTTACACGACCCTTCTGCCCACGCGGAAATGCAAGCAATACGAAAAGCCGGTCCTAATATGGAAAACTACCGTATGCTTGATTGCACCTTATACGTCACATTAGAGCCCTGCCCTATGTGTGCCGGATTATTAGTACATAGTAGAGTAAAGCGCTTAGTATTTGCCGCCAGCGATTTAAAAACCGGCTCATGTGGTAGCGTATTTAATTTGGCCAACAATGAAAAGTTGAATCATCAGGTTGAAATAACATCTGGGGTTCTAAAAGAAGAGTGCAGCACCATGCTTTCTGCATTTTTTAAACGCAGACGCAAAGAGAAAAAAGCAGAGAAATTAGCGTAATACTTAACCTGGGTTTTAACTCAGGTTATTTACTTTATCTTTTCACCATTCAATAACACCACTCTAAAAAACACTCGATAACGACTGTTTACTTTACGGTTGCAGGATTTTAAAAGGCGGCGGCGTTGGTTGTTTTTACAAGATCTAGGACGCATAGTTAATACTTTCGCTATATTTTGTTGCAAATATACGGTCATACATGACTGTTATTTACTTATTATTATTATTAAATGCCAATGCTATTAAAAGTTGATTAATTAACATCAGCACTACTTTCTTCTACAACGGGTTCGGCTTCGATTTCAATACTTTTATCTTTTTCTAAAAATAACAGTGTGTCGTAGTAAGCGCGAATATTTTCAACGTAACGTACCGGCTCATCACCACGAGCATATCCGTACTTAGTATTTTTATAATATTTGCGCTGCTTTAACAAGGGTAAAGATTCTTTAACGTCTACCCAACGATCAGGGTCGCCACCTCGACGCTCTGTGATCACCCGCGCATCTTCCATATGTCCCCAACCTACGTTATACGCAGCTAAAGCAAACCACTTACGATCTGGATTTTTTATTCGTGCTGGAATACGGTTTATTAGCTGTAAGAAATACTTGGCGCCACCTTTGATACTTTGTTCAGCATCAAGCCTGCTTTTAACGCCCATTTGCTTAGCGGTTGGCAAGGTCAACATCATCATGCCTCGCACGCCGGTATATGAGCGAGCATGAGGTTCCCAATGAGATTCTTGATAACTAATTGCCGCTAGAAAGCGCCAGTCCATGTCGACACCATGGCGTTCAAATAAAGGTCGATATTTTGGCAGTTTAGTTTCTACCGCTTTGATAAATGTACGAGTATCAACATAATTAAATTCTTGAATATGTCCATAATACTTATCTTCAAGCGTTAAAATTGTACCGTCATGATGGGCCTCGCCAAAGAACTCAACCAATGAAGCAAGTAAAGCATCATCGCCTTTTTTGCTTAACATCCAGGCGATAGGTTTTGGTTGCTGAATGGTAAAAGCAACACTGATTTCGGGATAATAACGGCGGTTAATCGCCAAGGTGTTACTGTCTGCAATGGTAAAGTCTATGCGTTCTTCGAGTACTTCCAGTAGTAGTTCATCTGCGTCAAATTCGTCGGTTACGGTCCAAGACAAATTAGGATGTTTGGCCTTCAGGGCTAGTAAGTTTTCAGCATGGCTGGAATGTTCGGCAACTTTTAAACTGCCGGAAAAATCTTCTATTTTACGAGGCCATTCACGGCCTTGTTTAAACACTAATTTTTGACTGATACTCGAATAGCTTGGTGTAAAACGATACTTGGTTAAGCGTTCAGGCGTCACCGACAAACCGGCGGCAAGGATATCTACTTCACCATTGTCAATTTTAGGAAATAACTCATTTAAGGTATAACTTGGCACTATTTCTAACTCAACGCCCAACGACTCGGCATAAGCTTTAGCCAGTTCGTATTCAAAACCACGTGGCCCTGTAGCACCTAAATAGTAACTGTTAGGCCCAAATAAGGTGCCAACTTTTAACGTGCCGCGTTTCACAATTTGCTGCAAATTAGTTGGTTCATTATCAGAGGAACACGCTGTTAACAGAAAAATTGTAACGAACAATAAACTTGTTAAAGACGTTGCTATGTTTTTAAATTTATAGAGTATTTTTTTCATATCAATTTCATTGTGAAGTCATTTGTACATTTTTTACAGTCTTTTTTTAATTTTGTTTGTAAACAATTTGATTTGCACTTACTAAATGGTGCTAATTCTTTTATAATGCGCGCGAAAAACCAACATTATAAAGTAGCAATTCCATTGCATTTCTCAACTCCTAGTCAGTTCTGAAATTTAATGGAATTGATATTAATATAACTATGGTGACTACCTCTATGGAAATCTTACGCGGCGCACCTGCGCTTTCCGATTTCAGAATTAGTAAATTGCTTTCACAATGTGAGCAATTAAATCTTCCTGTAACAGACGTTTACGCTGAATTTATGCATTTTTCACACAATAGTGAAGCATTAAACAGTGATGAATTAAACAAACTGGAAAAATTATTAACCTACGGCCCAACTATCGAAGAGCATGAGCCAGAAGGTACGTTACTATTGGTAACACCACGTCCGGGTACAATTTCACCTTGGTCTTCAAAGTCTACTGATATTGCTCACAACTGTGGTTTAACCAACATCATTCGTTTAGAACGAGGGATGGCTTACTACATTCAAACCAGCAGTGAATTAACTAATGAGCAAACATTGCAACTTAGCAATTTAATTCATGACCGCATGATGGAAGTAATTTTTACCGACATTAATGACGCAAATACCTTATTTACAACAGCCGAGCCTACTGAATTTACTACGGTTGATTTATTGGCTGGTGGCCGCAACGCATTAGAAACTGCTAACGTTGAATTAGGTTTAGCAATTTCTAGCGATGAAATTGATTACTTACTCGAGAACTTCACTCGTTTAGGTCGTAACCCTACCGATATCGAACTATATATGTTTGCGCAAGCAAACTCTGAGCATTGTCGTCATAAGATTTTCAACGCTGACTGGACCATTGATGGTCAAAAACAGCCTAAATCTTTATTCAAAATGATCCGTAACACTCATGAGTTAAATGGCGATTACGTTTTAAGTGCATATTCAGATAACGCCGCAGTTATGGTTGGTTCTGAAGCGGGTCGCTTTTTTGCTAACCCAGAAACTAAAGCGTACGAATACACTCAAGAAGACATTCAAATTTTAATGAAGGTTGAAACGCATAACCATCCTACTGCAATTTCTCCTTACCCTGGCGCAGCTACAGGTTCAGGTGGTGAAATTAGAGATGAAGGTGCTACTGGTATTGGTTCTAAACCAAAAGCTGGTTTAGTTGGTTTCAGTGTTTCAAACTTACGTATTCCTGGTTTTGAACAGCCATGGGAAACAGACTTTGGTAAGCCAGAGCGTATTGTTACCGCTTTTGACATTATGATGGAAGGCCCATTAGGCGGCGCAGCATTTAATAATGAATTTGGTCGCCCGGCAATTCTTGGTTACTTCCGTACTTATGAAGAAGAAGTACAATCGTTTAACGGCATGGAAGTTCGTGGTTACCACAAACCAATTATGATTGCCGGTGGTTTAGGTAACATTCGTGATGAACACGTACAAAAAGGCGATATTGTTGTTGGCGCCAGCTTAATTGCATTAGGTGGCCCGGCAATGAACATTGGCCTTGGTGGCAGCGCGGCATCTAGTATGGCGTCAGGCCAATCGGCTGAAAACTTGGATTTTGCTTCTGTACAACGTGAGAACCCTGAAATGGAACGTCGTTGTCAGGAAGTGATTGACCGTTGTTGGCAGTTAGGCGATGACAACCCTATTTTATTCATCCACGATGTGGGTGCTGGTGGTTTATCAAACGCATTCCCTGAGCTGGTTTCTGATGGTGGCCGTGGTGGTAACTTTGAACTACGTAACGTACCAAACGATGAGCGCAGCATGTCTCCGCTTGAAATTTGGTGTAACGAATCACAAGAACGTTATGTTTTAGCAGTTGCTCCTGAGCGCATGGACGAATTCACTGCAATTTGTGAACGTGAGCGTGCACCTTTTGCGGTTGTTGGTTATGCCACAGAAGAAGAGCACTTAACGGTTACAGATAACCATTTTGATAACAGCCCAATTGATTTATCTCTTGATATTTTATTAGGTAAAACGCCTAAGCTGCACCGAGACGTTGAGCGTTTAACACAAACAGGCGCCGAGCTTGAGTTAAATGATATTGCTTTAGCCGATGCCGCAGATCGTATTTTACGATTACCAACAGTTGCAGAGAAAACATTCCTAATCACCATTGGTGACCGTACGGTTACCGGTATGGTTAACCGCGATCAAATGGTTGGTCCTTGGCAGGTTCCAGTGGCCGACTGTGGTGTTACCGCAGCAGCACTAGACAGCTATCATGGTGAAGCGATGGCTCTTGGTGAAAGAACACCAGTTGCCCTATTAAACTTTGGTGCATCGGCTCGTTTAGCAGTAGCAGAGTCGTTAACCAATATTGCCGGTACTGATATTGGCGATTTAAACCGTATTAAATTATCGGCTAACTGGATGTCAGCTGCAGGTCACCCAGGTGAAGACGCAGGTTTATACGAAGCTGTTCACGCCATTGGTGAAGAGCTTTGTCCAGCGCTTGGTTTAACTATTCCTGTTGGTAAAGACTCGATGAGTATGAAAACCAAGTGGACAGAGAATGGTGAAGACAAGTCAGTTACTGCACCTATGTCTCTAGTAATTACCGCTTTTGGTCGTGTAGAAGATATTCGTAAAACTGTTACTCCACAGCTACGCACTGACAAAGGCGATAGCCGCATTGTTGCCATTGACCTTTCTAAAGGCAAAAATCGCCTAGGTGGTTCATGTATCGCTCAGGTTTATAAGCAACTAGGTCAAAATACACCAGACGTAGATAGCCCAGAAACATTGAAGAACTTCTTTATTGCAATGCAACGTTTAGTACGTGAAGAAAAACTTCTTGCTTATCATGATCGCTCTGACGGTGGTTTATTTACTACCGTTGCTGAAATGGCATTTGCCGGTCACACTGGTGTTGATATCGACATTTCAAAACTTGCGGGTGATGATTTAAGCGTATTATTTAATGAAGAGCTTGGTGCTGTAATTCAAATTCGTGAAGACGACGTTGATGCTGTTCATGCACTAATTGATGAACTTGGTATTACTGATTGCTTCACTGATATTGGCCGAATTAACAATGAAGACGTTATTCGTTTCAGCCGTGATGGTGAAGAAGTACTAGCAAATTCTCGTACCTACTACCGTACGGTTTGGGCTGAAACTACGTTTAAGATGCAGTCTTTACGTGATAACCCAGATTGTGCAGAGCAAGAGCATGCGCTTAAGTTCGACACTGAAGATCCTGGTTTAAACACTGAACTAACATTTGATCTTAACGAAGACATAGTTAGCGATCTTATTGCTAAAGATGCAGTAGATGAAACGAACCCTAAAGTTGCAATTTTACGTGAGCAAGGTGTTAACTCTCATGTTGAGATGGCAGCAGCATTTGACCGCGCTGGTTTCTTAACTATTGATGTACACATGTCTGACATTTTAGGCGGCCGTGTTGATTTAGCCGACTTTAAAGGCTTGGTTGCTTGTGGTGGTTTCTCTTACGGTGACGTACTAGGTGCTGGCGAAGGTTGGGCTAAGTCAATCTTGTTCCACGACGATGTTCGTGAAATGTTCCGCACATTCTTCCACCGTGAAGATACGTTCTCACTAGGTGTATGTAATGGTTGTCAGATGCTTTCTAACTTAAAAGAAATCATCCCTGGCAGTGAATTATGGCCACACTTTGTACAGAACAAATCAGAGCGTTTTGAAGCACGTTTCTCATTAGTTGAAATTCAAGAATCACCATCTATCTTCTTTAAAGGTATGGAAGGTTCACGTATGCCAATTGCTGTGTCTCACGGTGAAGGTCATGCAGAATTTAAATCTGAAGAAGCGATTGGCGCAGCTAACGATTCAGGCACAGTATCAGCACGTTATGTTGACAACTATGGTCAAGTTACTGAAACATACCCATCAAACCCTAACGGTTCACCAGATGGTATTACTTCACTAACTACTACCGACGGTCGTGTAACAATTATGATGCCACATCCTGAACGTGTATTTAGAACGGTTGCTAACTCTTGGCACCCGGATGAGTGGTTAGAAGATTCTCCATGGGTGAGAATGTTCCGTAACGCACGTAAATTTGTTGGTTAAGCAATAAGTCGACAATCCATCATCCTGATGTAAAAAAGGCGCCGATTGGCGCCTTTTTTGATGCTAAAATACCCGAGTTAACCATTCATATTGTTGGATGAAAGTGTATTTTTCTTAAATTGAGTAGAACTGCAATTCGCTCTTTTTGCTTTTGCTTACTTTTTCTTTTTAGATGCTTTTGATGCAACAAAGATAACTATCATCACTACAACTATTACACCGAACGTTGACCATGTCATAACATATACCTCAAAATTAACTTCCGCTTACCGCTGTTTGCTGCCGCTAGGCTTTACTTAAATTACGTTATTTTCCTTACCAACACAAACCTATAAATAGCTGAGTTAATTTAACTGAGTTTAGTTTTCAATTACGACGGAATTGACTATTATGGTCAAGGTCTACTCTATAAATAAAGAAACACTATGTCACTGATACGAAAAACTCTTTTACCTTTAATCGCTTGCTTTGCATTTACTCCATTTTTGGCAAACTCTTTTGATAAGAGTGAAATACAAATGAGTAAATCAAGTCAAAAGTTTAATGCGCAGCTATACATCGAAGATTCTGGGATACCTTGGGGAATGGCTTGGTTACCCAATGGCGACTTGTTAATTACTATGCGCGGTGGTGAGTTAAAAGTAGTTAAGCAAGGAAAACTCAAAGCTGAAGAAATTGCCGGCTTGCCAGATATCGAAGTAGGCAGTCAAGGCGGTTTGCTTGATATAGTTTTACATCCTGACTATGCCAACAATGGCTGGATTTATATGTCTTATGCCAAAGCTGACGGTAAAGGAAATAAGAGCACCGCCATCATGCGCGCTAAATTAAAAGGTATGGCGTTAACACAGCAAGAACATATCTATGTTGCTAACGCCTACAGCGATAAAGGTGTTCACTTTGGCAGTCGGTTAGCATTTGATAATCAGGGCTTTTTGTATTTCTCTATTGGTGACAGAGGGCAAAGAGATGTTAATCCGCAAGATATTAGTCGTGATGCCGGTAAAGTATATCGATTGCATGCGGATGGCCGCATTCCTGCTGACAACCCATTTGTTGACAATAACCTTTCTAAAAAAGCTATTTACTCCTATGGACACAGAAACCCTCAAGGTATGGCAAAACATCCTGTCACAGGTGAAATTTGGACTCATGAACACGGACCTCGCGGCGGCGATGAAGTTAATATCATTGGCAAAAGTAAAAATTATGGCTGGCCAGAAATTAGCTACGGTATTAACTACTCAGGCACATCATTTACCGACTTAACCGAAAAGGAAGGCATGGAGCAGCCGTTGTGGTACTGGGACCCATCAATAGCGCCATCGGGCATGGTGTTTGTTACCAGTGATAAATACCCTCAATGGCAGGGGAATGTGCTTATAGGCTCATTGAAGTTTGGTTATGTGGTGATGTTAACGTTGGATGGCAATAACGTTGTGAAACAAGAGATAGTTAAAGATAAGCTTACTCGTGTTAGGAACATTAAACAGGGTCCAGATGGTTACATTTACGTTGCTGTTGATGGGCAAGGAATTTATAAATTAGTACCTGAAACGTAATTTCTTTGATAAGGGAAACCTACCGAATTATTTAAGTCGTTTTAGCGCTGTTAAATAAGCTAAATATTAGGCATAAAAAAACCACCCATAGGTGGTTTTTTCAATTTACTGTCATCACAATTTATTCAGCAACAGGACGCATGTGCGGGAACAAGATCACGTCTTTAATTGTTGGTGAGTCAGTAAATAACATCACTAAACGGTCAATACCAATGCCTTCACCAGCTGTCGGTGGTAAACCATACTCTAGAGCTGTGATGTAATCTTCATCAAAGTGCATTGCTTCATCATCGCCAGCATCTTTTTCTTCAACTTGCTTTTTAAAGCGAGCAGCTTGATCTTCAGCGTCGTTAAGCTCAGAGAAACCATTTGCTAGTTCACGGCCACCAACGAAGAATTCGAAACGGTCAGTGATAAATGAATTTTCATCGTTACGACGAGCAAGTGGTGATACTTCCCATGGGTATTCTGTAATGAATGTAGGTTGGTCAAGCATATGTTCAGCAACTTCTTCGAAGATTTCACATAAGTACTTACCAGGGCCCCAAACGTTTTTACCTTCAGGCTCTTTAACGCCAACTTGTTTAGCAATCGCTTTAAGCTCTTCGAATCGACCTTCAGGATCTTTAATCACAGCCGCATCTAAATGAGGACCATGTTTGATGATGGCATCCATCATTGATAAACGCTCAAACGGTTGACCAAAATCGTAGAACTTCTCTTCAGTTACTTCACCTTCAGCATTTTTCACTGTGTTACGAATAACAGGGTTACCCATAACGTTTTCAGCAAGAGTACGAAGCATGTCTTCGGTAAGATTCATTAAGTCGTTGTAATCTGCATACGCTTGGTAGAATTCAATCATTGTGAATTCTGGATTATGACGAGTTGATAAACCCTCATTACGGAAGTTACGGTTAATTTCGAATACTTTTTCAAAACCACCAACCACTAAACGCTTAAGGTAAAGTTCTGGTGCAATACGCAAGAACATATCAATGTCTAATGCATTGTGAAATGTTTCAAATGGCTTAGCTGTAGCACCGCCAGGGATAACTTGCAGCATTGGCGTTTCAACTTCCATGAAACCACGTTCGGTCAAGAAGTTACGAATGCCACTAACAATTTGTGAACGCACTTGGAATGTATCGCGAGTTTTCTCGTTTATGATCAAATCAACGTAACGTTGACGGTACTTCATTTCTTGATCTGATAAACCGTGGAATTTTTCAGGTAGTGGACGTAATGATTTCGTTAATAAAGAATACTCTTCCATATTCACGTATAAATCGCCTTTACCTGATTTATGCAATACACCTTTAACACCGATGATGTCACCGATATCTAATAAGCCCCAACGTGCTTTAATATCTTTTTGTACGGCTTTTTCAGCATAGGCTTGAATACGACCAGACATATCTTGTAAAACTAAGAAAGGACCACGTTTAGCCATAACACGACCAGCAACAGCATAAGTTACTTGTAATTCTTCCAGCTCTTCTTTGGTTTTCTCACCATGTTCAGCTTGAATATCGGCAGCGTAATGCTCACGATTAAAGTCATTAGGGTGGCCATTAGCTGGGCAGTTTTCACGAATGTTATCTAATTTACCGCGACGTTCAGCGATTAATTTGTTTTCGTCTTTAGCTTGTTCTGTCATTTTAATTTCTCAGTATTAAATATCTTAAAGGCCAAACTTTAAGCTGGCTTCAATAAATTGGTCTAAACTGCCGTCAAGTACCGATTGCGTGTTACGCGACTCAACCCCAGTTCTTAAATCTTTAATGCGACTATCGTCAAGTACGTATGAACGAATTTGACTGCCCCAACCGATATCAGACTTGCCATCTTCAAGGGCTTGTTTATCGGCATTTTGTTTTTGCATTTCTAGCTCAAACAATTTCGCTTTTAATAGCTTCATTGCCGTTGCTCTATTCTTATGTTGCGAGCGATCCGCCTGACAACTCACCACCGCATTAGTCGGAACATGAGTAATACGAATTGCCGAGTCTGTTTTGTTAACATGCTGACCACCAGCACCTGATGCTCTGAATGTATCAATACGCAAATCTGCTGGATTGATATCAATTTCAATATCATCATCAATTTCAGGATAAACAAATGCAGAAGCAAATGATGTATGACGTTTACCACTTGAATCAAAAGGTGATTTACGAACTAAGCGATGAACACCAGTTTCTGTACGTAACCAACCGTAGGCATATTCACCTGAAAACTTAATGGTACAGCCTTTAATACCAGCCACATCACCATCAGTTTCTTCTAATACTTCAACTTTAAAGCCATGAGAGTCACCCCAACGTAAAAACATACGCTGGATCATTTGTGCCCAATCTTGTGCTTCAGTGCCGCCACTACCCGACTGAATATCAAGATAACAATTATTGCTATCTTGCTCACCAGAAAACATGCGACGAAATTCAAGTTTCGCTAACTGAGCTTCTAAACCGGCAATTTCTTCAGTTGCATCAGTTAATGTTTCTTCATCTTCTTCTTCAACAGCAAGTTCAATTAACTCAAGTGCGTCTTCACAACCACTATCCATATCATCGATAGTTTTTACAATAAGCTCTAATGATGAACGCTCTTTACCCAAAGCTTGTGCTCGCTCAGGTTCGTTCCATACATCAGGAAGTTCTAATTCACGATTAACTTCGGTTAAACGCTCTGCTTTTTGGTCATAGTCAAAGGTACCCCCGAAGCACATCGGTGCGTTCGCGAATGTCTTTGATTTGGTTATGTAAAGGATTGACTTCAAACATCAATAAAAACTTAGCTCAAAAACTTAGAAAAATAGTCGCGCATTGTAGCGTAATAACGCCTTACATAAAAGAGCTGAGCGTTATTTAATACAGTACATTTATACAGCCTCAATGTGATCAACCAAAAGCTGTACGGTTTGTTTACCCCTAAATTCGTTAATATCAAGTTTATAGGCTAAATGCACCCATTCACATTGGTGGTTTGGCCAACACTTGATATCAACATTAAACGCAATAGCATCGATGGCCAAATCATCTATTTGCACCATAAGCTTTAAGTGTTTTTCACCAACAATACGCTGTTGAATAACTTTAAACTGATTATCAAAAACGGGTTCAGGAAAGTTTTGCCCCCATGGGCCAGACTCTCGTAATAAGCTGGCAAACTCCAGGTTGAATGCATCTTTAGCGAGTTCTCCGTCAGATAATATTTTACCTTGCAGCATATCTGCGCTCAGCCATTTTTGCGCATAGTCATTAAGTAACTGTTGAAATTGACCAAAGTTGGCTTTGTTAATCGACAGCCCCGCGGCCATTGCATGGCCACCAAATTTTAAAATTAAGTTGGGGTGTTGCGAGTCAATATGCTCGAGTAAATCACGTATATGCAAACCAGGAATTGAGCGTGCTGAGCCCTTTATTTCATCATCGCTTCCACTGGCAAAGACAACAGTTGGCCGATGAAACTTTTCTTTTAATCTCCCCGCTACAATACCAATAACACCTTGATGCCAATCATCCTGAAATAAGGCTAACGCAGAGGGTAAATTATCTTCTTCTAAATTAAGTTTCTTGAGTACGTTTTCAGCTTCAAGCTGCATGCCATGTTCAATTTCTCGACGAGTTTTATTCAAATCATCAAGATCTTTGGCCATAACCCTAGCGTTATTTAAATCAGTTTCTAGCAAACATTGAATTCCCAGTCCCATATCATCTAAACGGCCCGCCGCATTTAGCCGCGGTCCTAAGCCAAAACCAAAATCACTGGCAACCATTTTTTGCTGATTTTTACCGGCGATTTCAATCAACGCTTGAATACCAGGACGGGTTGCCCCTGCTCGTATACGCTTTAACCCCTGTGCAACTAAAATTCGGTTATTTTGATCCAAACTAACCACATCAGCAACGGTCCCTAAGGCAACTAAGTCAAGGAGTTGTGCCAAATTTGGTTCAGGTATTTGCTTCTCAGTAAACCAGTCATTATTGCGCATGGTTTGACGCAGTGCGGCCATTAAATAAAAGGCGACACCTACACCAGCAAGCGCTTTACTTGGAAAAGTACAGCCATGTTGATTCGGATTAACAATGGCGTCTGCATTGGGTAATTCATTACCCGGCAAATGGTGATCAGTAACAATTACCGTACAACCGAACTCTTTCGCTTTTGCCACACCGGCTATACAACTAATGCCGTTATCGACAGTAACAATTACTTGCGCTCCCTTAGCTACGGCTATTTCACTAATTTCAGGGGTTAAACCATAGCCATATTCAAAGCGATTGGGCACAATAAAATCATGGTTAGTCGAGCCAAGCAACCTTAAACCATCCATCATCAACGCCGTAGATGTGGCACCATCGGCATCAAAATCACCCACTACGATAATGCGTTTATTATCTTTAACTGCGCTAAACAGCAATTCACAAGCACTGTCTAACCCCAGTAATTGTGACGGCTTGAGCATACTTGCTGCCCCCTGTTCCAATTCATTGGGCAGGGTAATACCACGAGAGGCATATATTTGCTTTAGTACAGGGTGTAGGTGTGCTGGTAATGCCGACGTGTCGCAATGTTCTCTACGACTTATTTGCTTGTCCATAAAGGGATCTTTTTAGAGTGGAATTGGTAATAGACTACCGTATTTGCTGCTTGAATTAAATGAGATTAAATTGGAGTTTAAAATCGAATATACCTGCTATTAACTCGAAACAATAAAAAAGGCGCCCAAATGGCGCCTATTTTAAAAGCCAGTTAGATACTAACCGGCTTTCTTCACTGAATAACTTTGAAAAATTTGCTGCATTTGCTCAGGCGTTTTATACCCTGGTAGCATCATGCCATCATCTAGCATAATTGCAGGCGTGCCCGAAACACCAATTTTACGTCCAAAATCATATTGCTCAGCAACTGGTAATGCACACACCTTTTGCGCTACTTGTGCACCGCCTTTGGCGTTGGTCATTGCAGTTTGTTGATCGTCACTACACCATACGCTACGGATATCAGTGTATGATTGGCTTTGTATACCGCCACGAGGGAACGCTAAATAACGTACCGTAATACCTAAGTCGTTATAGCTACCCATTTGGTTGTGCAGTTTACGACAGTAACCACAGGTTAAGTCAGTGAAAACGGTCATTTGATATTTTTCATTTTTAGCAGGGAAAACAATCATCGAACCTTCAAATTTTTCCATGCCATCAATGCGTACTTTAGCCAAACTTTCTTCAGTTAAGCTACTGATGCCGTCAGCAGAAATTTCGTACACTTTACCTTGAATTAAAAACTTACCATCAGCACTTGTATAAAACATGCCTTGGTTTGTAAATGCTTCGTATAAGTTTTCCATTTTAGAAGGGGCAACAGATTCAACTTGCAACCCTAATTTGGCTAAACTAGCTTTAATTTTTTCTTCGTTGTTTTCAACTGCTAGACTAGGCATTGCAACCAACATAAATGATGTTGTAACAATGGCAATTAATTTTTTTAACATAACTTCAGTTCCTAATATGCTTTCCGCGATAACTGTATTTATTGGCACTCTTGTGTAAATTGCAAGAGCATTGATAAACAAGACCGGATTAAGGCGAGTAAAATTACTGGCTTATGCCATCAAATGCAAGGCAAACACATACTTTTGATAACTCTTTTGCCTAATTTTCCCAATATTGACATTTTATTTACTTATTATAGTTCATTTATCGTGATATTTAGCCGCATTACTATTTAGCATCCGCTAAATTTTCTGTTAGAATCGCGGGCAAATAAAGTACTGGAAATATCAACATAATGAAAATCGGTTTGTTCTATGGTTCAACAACTTGCTATACCGAAATGGCGGCTGAAAAAATTCAGGCGGCTATGGGTGAAGATCTCGTTGAAATATTTAACATTAAAGATGTGTCATTAAGTGACTGTTTGCAATACGACATTATTATTTTTGGTATTTCTACTTGGGATTTTGGTGAATTACAAGAAGATTGGGAATCAAGTTGGGATGATATTGCCAACTTGAATTTACAAGATAAAATTGTGGCTTTATTTGGTTTAGGCGACCAAGTTGGTTATGGGCAATGGTTTCAAGATGCGTTAGGCATGCTCCATGATCAAATCATTCCACAAGGCGCCAACGTTATTGGTTATTGGCCTAACCAAGGCTATGAATTTGAAGAGTCAAAAGCATTGACTGCCGATCAAGAGTATTTTGTAGGCTTGTCTATTGATGATGAAACTCAATATGAATTAACCGATGAACGCATTGACCAATGGTGCGAACAAATTCTTGAAGAAATTTCAGCGTTACTCTCTGACTAACTGCTATTACTGTAAAAAAGCGTAATAATTCAACTTGTTTGAAAAATATACGATATAATTACGAAACAAATACGTACAAAGCGCGATAGCGCACTAACAAAAAACCTAAGGTAAATATAATCCATGTTTAAACAGTTTGATCTTGATGATGAACTTGTTGCCGGCACCGTAAAAGCTGGTTTTAAAAAACCAACATCTATCCAAAATTTAGTCTTGCCAGAAGCAATGGCAGGTAAAGATGTATTAGCATCTGCACCTACTGGTACAGGAAAAACAGCCGCGTTTATTTTACCTTGTGCTCAACACTTATTAGATTACCCAAGAACCAAACCGGGCTTTCCAAGAGTATTAATTCTTGCGCCTACGCGCGAATTAGCTACGCAGATTTTTCAACAAGCTGAGTTATTAACCGAGTTCACCGACATCAAAATTGGATTAATTACCGGTGGTGTAAATTACGGTTCGCACAAAGAAATCCTTACACAAACAACCGATATGCTTATCGCCACCCCTGGTCGTTTAATGGATTATATTGATAACGAACAATTCGATGCCAGAGATATTGAAATATTGGTATTGGACGAAGCTGATCGCATGTTGGATATGGGTTTTTCTGACAGCATTAACCGAATTGCCGGTGAAGCTCGCTGGCGCAAGCAAACATTATTACTGTCAGCTACGTTAGCTGGAGCTGGTATTATTCGTTTTTCTAAAGACTTATTAAACGAACCTGTATTTGTAGAGTCAGATCCTTCTCGGAAAGAAAAAGCTAAAACTCATCAGTGGTTGCATTTAGCTGATAGTAAAGAGCATAAATTAAAACTGCTGTGTCATATTCTTAAACAAAAAGATGTGAAACGCGCAGTAGTTTTTGCCAATAAACGTGAAACCGTACAAATGCTTGCCGGTGTTTTACAAGGTGAAGACTTAAGCAATGCCTGGCTTGAAGGTGAAATGCCACAAGACAAGCGCAATAATGCTGTATCACGAGTAAAAGATGGCAAGGTAAATATTTTAATTGCTACCGATGTCGCCGCGCGTGGGCTAGATATTGATGACATTACGCATGTTATTAACTTTGATATGCCACGTAAGGCAGATATTTATGTACACCGTATAGGCCGAACTGGTCGTGCTGGTAAAAAAGGTACCGCTATTTCACTGGTTGAAGCACATGACATGCTATCCGTTGGAAAAATTGAACGCTTTACTGAAGAGATTTTACGCCGCCGTGTTATTGATGAACTTCGCCCAGCCTATAAAGAAGCTCGCATTCCAGTCAAAAAAAATAAGACTAAAAAAGTAGTTAAGAAAAATGCCGGGTTAACACGAAAAGCGAAAGCCGCTAAAAAAGCCAAAAAAGCGAAAAAGGCAAAGAAAAAGTCAGCCGCTAAATAACCATTATCCTTCTTAAATTTCAGACGTTAAGAGTCACCTTAACGTCTGAAACTACGTTAATTCCTTCAGTACAAGCCACCTCTCCAGTTAATAAAATGTTAAATATCGCTTTCATTTATTAGCAAACTGGGTACACTCCAATTTAAAGTCCCTAAATTGGAAAACATATGTTTCGTATTTTATGTGCATGTCTTATTGCCACCTTTTCATTATCTGCACTAGCAGATGACTCAGTTAAACAACTTTTCAAAAAGGTTAACGATGGCGTTGTAGAGCTCCACGTAACCTCTATTGCCAACCCAAAACCTGGACAAGTAAGTTATAAAGCAACATCGAGTAAGTCTTTAGGCTCGGGCGCGTTAATCAGTCCTGAAGGCAACATTCTAACGGCTGCTCATGTTGTAGGTAGAGCAACTGACATTGAAGTTATTTTTACCGACGGCAGCAAAACCTCAGGCCACGTTCTTTGGGTTGATAATTTAATCGATCTTGCAATGATACGTGCCAGAAAAGTACCTGATGACATTAAGCCGCTCAAACTTGCTAAAGATGGTGGCTACACTATTGGCGAACAAGTGATTGCCATTGGCGCCCCTTATGGCGTTAGTCACAGTTTATCTGTTGGCTATTTAAGTGGTGTACGCGACAGAGAAACCATTCCTGGTACGAACATAACGCCACGATTATTGCAAACCGACGCATCTATCAACCAAGGTAACTCTGGCGGTCCATTATTTAACCTGGATGGCGATATTATAGGCATCGTAAGCCACATCCTTTCAAAGTCTGGTGGCAGTAATGGTTTAGGCTTTGTGGTGTCGGTAGATACCATAAAAGAAGTTATCGCTTCAGAGCCAAGTGCATTTGTTGGACTTATTCCACACCTATTAAATGAAATGCAATCCAGAGCAATAAACAACCAGTACGGTTACGGTATGTTAATTCAACATGTAGTACCCGCAACATTGGCTGACAAACTTGGTTTCCAAGGCGGTTATCTGAATGTCACCATAGGCCGAACTCCGGTGTTATTAGGTGGCGACATTATTATAGAAGTAGATGGTATTAAACTGAAAAAATTAGAAAATGCGCTAGCACTTAGAGATCGTTTTTCTCATTATAAAAAAGGCGACAAAGTTAAATTTATATACCTTCGAAATGGCGTGAAAAAAGAAGTAACTTGGACTGTTGATTAGTCTGATATCAAGATAATTTAGATTGAGTAGATACTCCTTTTACTTGAATTAAAAATGGCGCTTAACTAGCGCCATTTT
The DNA here is from genome assembly GCF_031583575.1 of Thalassotalea nanhaiensis. Taxonomy (NCBI): domain Bacteria; kingdom Pseudomonadati; phylum Pseudomonadota; class Gammaproteobacteria; order Alteromonadales; family Colwelliaceae; genus Thalassotalea; species Thalassotalea nanhaiensis. Next base: position 3,422,117 of record NZ_CP134146.1, read on the forward strand.
ATTATTAATTATCCGAACAGCTTATCGAGCTTATCTTTTAGTTTATCTTTAGCTTTGTTTTCTAATTCTTTTTTCTTTTTCTTAACCACGTCCGACTTCAGAAGATTATCAAGTGATTTATCAGTGTTATTAAGTAGTGTGTCTACATCTGCAAACTCTGCGGCATCACTCTCGCTGACTTTGAGAGTCTGAGCTACTTTCTGATTTAAGCCCGATTTTAGCTGTTTTTGAAAAGTTGCAAGTTTAGCCTTGAGCTGATTAGCAATCGCCTTGGTGATTATATTATCTAAATCAGATTTAATGCCATAATTTGGCGAGCTTAACTCACCTTCAATATCAACATTCAACGAGAATTTATTCACACTATCAATTGCTGACAATAATGATCGGCCAACACTTGATGTTGATGCACCAGTAAATCTTGTGTCACTAACTTGGAATTTATTAATACTGTTTAAAGAAGTATCCACCAAATTAAATTGCCCAACCCCAGCAAGGTTCGCTGATTGCAATGCTAAAGAAAAATTGCCTTTATCGCGCAGTTTTGCATCATCAATGGGTACTTGAGAAAATTGCCAGTCACCTTTGGTAGTCGTAGTGATGTTGTCATTAAATATTTGTGTATTTATCAGTGCATCACCACCTTTTAATAAGTTTTTGCTACTAACAACGATGTTTGTTGGTATGTTTCGATGCCAATGCTCTGCGGTCAATTCAGTAATTTCAAAGTTAAAACTGCCTTGTGGTAGTTCAACTTGAAATAATGCGGTTTTAATGAGCCAAGGCGGTAGCGGGTTTTCATCGACAAAATGAATAAAGCGACCGTACGCTAGACTTTTCTCTAATTCAGCTTGTTCAGCTGATTTAGCGGCTTTATTTGAATCTAAAAAGGGCTTTATACGAACGTATAACTGCTCTGCTGTCTCATAATACCCTCGAGCTTGTTCACCAAACAAAATATGGGCAAAATCGGCGTTATCGATTTTATCTAATTGGTACTGGCTTTTTAATTGACGCCAGTCGGCATCTGGGGCTGCTTTTACATCTTTTAATGCGTTAGCAAGAACATTTTTACTTTGTTCGAGCTGCTGCTTAGATTTTTTTACCAAAGCTTTATCTTGTTTGAATTGCTTTTTAAGGACATCAAAATCGCTTTTAAGTTTATTAAAATCTTCAATAGATTTTACTTTCGTTTTCGATAATTGTTTCACCTTTGCTTCATAAGATTTTAAAACATCTTTGGATGGTAAGTTAGCTTCCAGTTGTTTTAGTTTCTGTTTTTCAGCGTTATAAGTTTGCTCTAATTGTTTACCGGCTTTAACCGTTAATAAATTACTGTCATTAAGAATATCTTTTATATCAGGTAATTGGTCTTCAATTGCTGGCATTTGTTTTTCAATGCTTTCGCCTGTTGCCTGCACCAATGACGTGTCGGCATCTCTAAATACCTCTCCGGTTTTGGCCCGTTCAACATCAAAGGATAACCCCGTAATAGACAGCTCTTCGATAAGCACTGTACCAAATAAGTATTGCCACACATCTACGCCAGCACTGGCGGATTTGAATGCAACAATGTTATGAGTCGGCTTTTCGTTGTCGGTTGCTTGCAGTTCGTTAACCGTAATAAATAACGGAGAATAATCAATATCGACACTATTAACATTAACCTCTGCACCTATATACCAACCACCTCCTTTTTCAAGGCTTAACTTTACAATTGATGGCGCAAGCATGAATAATATTGAAAATACAATTGCACACGTTGCGATAAACCCTAGGATCCCTTGCCATCGAAAATATTTACTCATTAGGCAGCTCCAGTGTTAGTTATGCTTAAATAAATACGATAAAAACGTGAGCCTTTTAATGCCTGAATGATTTTGAACTTCTCAATAAACGCTTTTACATGGTGGCGATAACGTACAATCAGATACTGACTAATTAACGCCAAAGGGATAAATAAAATTAGGGCGCTAACGAGAGAGCCTAAGGTTAAGGTATTATGGAAATGGGCTAATTTAAGCACATTAGACTGGTAAAAACTCTGCCATAAATCAGCTAAACTTGCACTGGCAAGTAAGCTCTCCCCTACACTGGCAAACAAGGGAGATAAACCTAAAGACAACAAGCTAAAACCTGCAATTGCGACAAAAAATGCACTTAAATTTACTCGCACAATAAACGCAATAAACAGCACCACAAGGTTATGCAAGCTTACAGTTGGTGTTAAGCCAATGATCATTCCCAGTGCTATTGCCAAGGCAATTTGCCTGGGAGAGCTTTCAGAATTTAGTGCTTTGAATAGTTTTGCCAGTAGAGTTAACACATTTGCTCCTTGCAGTAATCGTCTCTTAAATATTGTTGTTTAGTCTCTTAATAAAGCATATACCAAATTTAAGGGTTACACCTGCTTACGAGTAAATACCGGTACGCTATCAGTAGATAACGCTTCGTTGTAACCATAGCCAGCCACATCAAACGATTTAAGCTGCTCTACGTCGGTAATTTGATTTTCAATGATATAACGAGCCATAAAGCCACGAGCTTTTTTGGCAAAAAAACTGATCATTTTATATTGACCATTTTTCCAATCTTTAAATGCCGGGGTGATAACTGTTGCATTTAGCTCTTTCTTTTTAACCGATTTAAAGTATTCAGTAGACGCAAGATTTATTAAAACATCATCACCTTGCTCTTTTAATGCAGCATTAATATTGTCGGTAACAACGCTACCCCAAAATTGATATAAATTGCTGCCACGAGAGTTATCTAATTTAGTCCCCATCTCAAGGCGGTATGCCTGCATTAGATCAAGCGGTTTTAACACACCATATAAACCAGATAAAATTCTCAAATGTTGCTGAGCAAATGTAAAGTCTGCTGCAGTAAATGTCTTTGCATCTAAACCGGTATATACATCACCATTAAACGCCAACACTGCAGGTCGAGCATTTTCAGGAGTAAAAGGCGTTTTCCATTGGGTAAACCTTGCGACATTCAAACCAGCCAATTTGTCACTGATGCCCATTAATGACGAAAGATCTGCTGGCGTTAAAGTTACACAGCGCTTAATGAGCTCGACACTGTGGTCTAATAATTCAGGTTGGCTATACTCACTGATAGGCAGTTCAGATTCAAAATCTAGATTTTTTGCAGGCGATACAACTAATAACATAATAATTCACAAGTTTTATTTAATTAACGGCTAAAACTATATCATGTATATGGCGTTCATTTTAACTATCAAAAATAACTTTTTTTCATCCATTTTCTAGATATATTGGATTATTTACTCTAAAAAGCAATTTAGCTCTTGCCAAATCTGGTAATTTTGTTACAAATAGGCAGGTAGAATCGCAATTTTTCGTCTTATCTCGGCGCAAGCCTTGGCTTTTATGAAATTTTATTACAACTTAACTCTTATTAGGTGGCAACCATGACCTCTCAATTATCTCAACTTAAAGCCATGACAACAGTCGTTGCCGACACCGGTGATGTAGATGCAATTGCTCAATATCAGCCTGAAGATGCAACCACAAATCCATCACTATTATTAAAAGCAGCAAGTCTTGAAAATTATCAACCATTACTTGCCCAAGCGGTTACCTGGGCAAAAGCCCAATCTGATGATAAAAACCAGCAAATCATTGATGCAGGCGATAAATTATCAGTATTAATTGGGTTAGAAATTTTAAAAGTGATCCCTGGACGTATTTCAACTGAAGTGGACTCCCGTTTATCTTTTGATATAGACGCTACCGTAGCAAAAGCTGAAAAGTTAATTGCCCTATACAATGAAGCGGGCATTGCGACAGATCGAATATTGATCAAGATGGCTTCTACTTGGGAAGGCATAAAAGCAGCGGAGATACTCGAAAGTAAAGGGATTAACTGTAATCTAACGTTATTATTCAGTTTCTGCCAAGCACAAGCTTGTGCTGAAGCCGGCGTGTTTTTGATTTCTCCTTTTGTAGGTAGAATTCTTGACTGGTATAAAAAAAGCACAGGCAAGGATAGCTACCCTGCCGCAGAAGACCCTGGTGTTGTTTCTGTAACAAGCATCTTCAACTATTACAAGAAATTCGACTATAAAACCATTGTAATGGGTGCAAGTTTTAGAAATAAAGAAGAAATTTTAGAGCTTGCTGGTTGTGACCGTTTAACGATAAGCCCGCAATTATTAGCCGAGTTAGAGCAAAACAATGCCCTTGTTGCACAAAAGCTTATCGCTGGAGAAGTGTCAACCGAACGTCCGCAAGCATTAAACGAGCAAACATTCCGCTGGCAGATGAACGAAGATGCCATGGCGACTGAAAAACTTGCTGAAGGTATTCGAGGCTTTACCGCTGATCAAATTAAACTTGAAGATAAACTCGCCAGTTTGTTTTAATTTAATTCATTATTTGTTGTTTTTATCTTCAAAAAACAACATCTGATTAAAAAGTCGCCAAGTGCGACTTTTTTATTATTATTTTGTAACTAAAGTGTTTCATTTTTGAATTTGCTGTGTTATTAAAAAGAGGCGTTTTAAAAATAATAAAAAATAAGGAGCTTTAATATGGACCCAGTTGATAGTTTAATACAGTTAATTGAAGGTAAATCGAAACCCAAAGCAAAAGCAAAATGTAAATGGCGTGAGATTGAGCAACTTAAAGAAAAATTAGAACTAGAAAAGCAAATTGAATTTTATGACGGCTCTCTAGAGCATCTTCTAGAAGAGTATTAATTCGCACTATTTGTTTATAATTAAAAACCCCGTTATTACGGGGTTTTTTAATTCAGGGAAGAATTAACTTAGAATTGCCAGGGATGGTTTGAATTCTGTTAATTCAGGGATGAATTAACTTAGAATTACCAGGGACCGTTCCTACGCATCCTCGGCAATTGCTCCATGCATTGCTCTAATATACAACGTCCATGTTGAAAACGGTTTGAATTCTGTTAATGCATAAAATTAATATTTACTTATTTAATAACCAACAAATTGAGCGTACACCTGTACACCTACAATAATTGGAATATACTAAAATTCAATATTTTCACGTAGACAAAACCTCGTAAAACATAATCACAAAAACCTAACACACTGACAAATAAGAACTTTTAAACATCCAAACATTTAAACTGACTACTATCACTTTTCAGTGTACACTTGTTTTACATTTATTTGATTGAATTATAAACACCAACTGGTCATACTAGTTCATCAAAAATGAGCAAACCCAACAAAATAGAACACACGCACTATGGCTACACAAGTTATTAAACAGAAGATTTCACAAGGTTATTCTTTCATGGAAGAACTACTAAATTCGATCACCCATGGGGTGGGAGCGCTGTTAAGCGTCGCCGCATTAACCTTGATGATTATTGTTGCTAACGATGCCTTTGAACTTACCAGTGCGATTGTTTACGGCTCAAGTATGGTTATCTTGTTTTTAGCCTCTACGCTTTATCATAGTGTGACCAACGCATCGGCTAAAAAAGTTCTTAAACTTTTAGACCATTGCGCTATTTATTTATTGATTGCCGGCACCTACACGCCATTTATGCTAATAAGTATTAAAGGTGCATGGGGATATTCGATTTTATCTGTCGTGTGGACTATGGCAATTGTAGGGATCTATTTCAAAATTGTGTATAAACAACGCTTTCCAAAAGTGTCGCTGTTTACTTATTTAGCAATGGGTTGGCTGATCATTATCGCTGCACCGCAAATGATCGCAAATGTAGCTACCGGTGGCTTAATTCTTCTTGCCTCTGGCGGCGCGGCCTACAGTTTAGGCGCCGTATTTTACGCCATTAAGAAAATTCCATTCAATCACGCCATATGGCACGTCTTTGTTTTAGCTGGCAGCATCTGTCATTTTTTAGCTATCTACCTCTATGTCATCGAATAGCTCGCAAGAGTTAATTAGGCTGCTATTTGATAAAAACCATGAATAAATTTACCAGCTAAGGTAAAGTTAGTTAATTAAACACCTGTTTAAAATTGATCAATAACTCTTAGCAGGTGAACGACAAACCGTTATCAGGATTAATTATGCAATATGCCGATATTACTGGCTGGGGAAAATATACTCCGCCAGCCAAACTTAGCAATGAAGATTTAGCTACCTTTATGGATACCAGCGATGAGTGGATTTCATCTCGCACCGGTATCAAAGAGCGCCGTATATCTCATATTAACACTGCTCATATGGCAGCACTTGCCGGCAAACAAGCTCTTGCTAGAGCAGGTGTAGAAGCTGATGATATAGACCTGATCATTGTAGCAACTTGTACCCCTGATACATTAGTGCCCAATACAGCATCAAAAGTGCAAAATTTATTAGGCACCAACAATAGTGCCTGTGTTGATTTAAGTTCAGCTTGTACTGGCTTTCTTTATGCTTTGCAAAATGCAACCGCACAAATTCGCGCCGGAATGATCAATAAAGCATTGGTTATTGGCGCGGAAAGAATGAGCTGGTTTGTAAACTGGGGCGTGCGTGATACCGCGGTATTATTTGGTGATGGTGCGGGGGCAATGGTGCTTGAGGCAGCCGATAATAAATGCGGTTTGTTGGAAGCCAAATTGGGTTGTGACTCATCAGCACGAGATATCTTAAATATCACCAACTTTGGTACCGATATGGATCGCTATGAAAATCCGCCGGGGCCATTGCAAATAGACTTTTTAGGACCTGAAATTTTTAAACGTGCCGTCCGTGGAATGGGTAAAGCTACCGAAACAGTTATGAGTAATGCAAACCTCAAAGCTGAAGATATTGACTTGCTTGTACCACATCAAGCCAATTTAAGGATCATTGAGACATTACAGAGCAAGTTAAAATTAAAAGACGAGCAATGTATGGTCAATATCCAAAAATATGGTAATACCTCTGCAGCAACAGTTCCAATTGCTCTTTGTGAAGCAGTTGAGCAGGGCAAAGTAAAAGCGGGTGATACCATCATGTCTGCTGCATTTGGTGCAGGTCTCACTTGGGGCGCAGGTTATATAAAATGGGGTGACAATGTCTCGCCGAAAAACGACTATGTACAAGAAGAGCAGGATTGTAATAAAACAGCAAAAGAGCTACTTGCAGTAGCGATTAAGCATTGTACAGAGAATAACTAACATCTACTTTTGCTACTAAATAAAAACGAGCTAATGCATTTACTGATTAAGCTCGTTTTTTTATACCTTTCTACCAATTCAAAACGTATTTATCTATCACCATCCCAACTGAATAACTTGGCGCTTAGTATTAAGCAAATAGCGGTCATCGACAATAAAACCGCGAATTGATAACTCACGTCCTGCAGGGTCGCCCCTTCTGTTATTATGCTGCGCGCTGCACTTACCAAGTGAGTTAATGGAAACACTTCGGCAATATTTTGCACAAATTGTGGTGCACCTTCCAATGAAAACCATACCCCTGACAATAACATCATCGGCCAAGTTGCCATATTTAATAAGCCACCTACCAGCTCTTGTGATTTACTGCGGGTAGATATTAATAAACCAAGACTAATTAAACTCATAGCCCCGACAATAGCAATTAAGAATAAATTTAAGTAGCTGCCATGCATAATAAAATCAAAGAAAAAATTACAACCTATATAAACCACTGACACCATAAATAATACGATAAACAAACGTGACAATAACTGCGCAGAAATAAACTCTAATGCTGATAAAGGTGTCGCTTTTAATCGTTTAAGTACCGAGTTTTTTCTATAGCGAACAATGACATAACCAACACCAAACAAGCAGCTAAACATCATATTCATACCAAAAATACCAGGTAATACCCAATCAATATAACGAATTGGTTCGCCAGTAGTTACCATACGATTTAAGCCATCAGCATCATGAACAAATATTTTTTCAACCATATAACTTTTTGGCGATTGTTCATTAACCCAATATTGCTTAGCTGCTGAATCTATGATCATATCAATGCCATGTTGATCTAATTTAAGCATTGCTTTATCAAGTTGTTCATAATGGACAAAATCGATGTACTTAGTTTGCATGAACGGATGAACGTTTTCTGAACTTTCAGCCATTGCTGTAATCACCCCTACTTTGTATACCCCTCTACCCTCACCTGAAAAAGCAAAGGAAAAAATAACGAGTAACAGCACAGGAAATAAAATATTCCACGCCAATGATGATTTATCTCGAAAAAACTCCAAATTACGGGCTTTAACAACAGCAGCAAATCTTGAGAATTTAAACATGTGAAGTGCCTCCCAGCGTGTGTCCGGTGAGTTTCAAAAATAGATCGTCTAAATTGGCCGATTTAATGTGTAACCCCGTTAACGGCACAGCAAGTTCAATTAATTCATTGACGGTTTTTTCAACATTACTGGTCTTAATTTCAACCAGGCTTTCTTCAACATTCCATTGCTGATTTTGAATAAGCTCTTGATTAACATTTTCTATAGGAAGATAAATAAATACCTGTTTAAAATGGCGAGTAAGCAGCTGTTTAGGTGAGCCTTGCTCTATAATTTTACCATTATCCATGATGACTATATTGTCACAAAGCTGCTCTGCTTCATCCATATAGTGCGTGGTTAAAATCACCGTTTTTCCTTGCGCTTTAATATTTTTAATCAACTGCCAAAAGTGTCTTCTTGACTGTGGATCTAACCCCGTTGTAGGCTCATCCAAAAACACTATTTCAGGATCATTGATTAACGCCAGCGCCAGTAATAGGCGTTGTTTTTGACCACCTGACAATAAGCCATTATCGCGGTCAACAAACTCGCCTAAATCACAAAGCTCTATCAAGGTTTCATTTGATAAGGTTTTTTCATAAAAAGAGGAAAATAAATTAAGTGTTTCAGTAACGGTTAAAAAGTCTTGCAGTGCGGTACTTTGAAATTGAATACCGATTAACTGACTGACGTCACCACCGGTTTCAGTATTATAGTTAACCGTTCCTGAGGTCTTATTAATTATCCCTTCCATAATTTCAATGGTAGTGGTTTTACCCGCACCATTTGGCCCTAATAAACCAAAACAATGCCCCTTGATAATATCGAAGCTAACATCATCTACGGCCTTTACATCTTTATAGTGTTTCGTTAAATTTTCTACCGTAATGATTTTCATAAGTTACTCAATTAATTATTTGAAGGTTAACAGGTGAGCGCAAAACTCTTTCAACGTTTTCAATAATTCTTTTTTGCCGGTTAATTTAAACTCTTCGCACACTTCAGCATAGTTCTGTTGCTGAATGACTTTACGCAGTGTAACTGCTGCCCCCAATCTATCTGCTTGCACCTTATCGGCATTTTCAGCTAGATAACTAGTCAAACAGCGATTAATTGCTGGAGCACAGCATGAGAAAACTCTATGACCTTGAACAAAGTCAGCAAGGGTTTGTAGATCTCGCTCAGCAGGTAAGCTTAGGTTATCAGCATGAGCGAATATTTCAGACATTAATTGTGTATCTAAATATTTGTATTCATCACTCGCGTAATACCTTAAATCTCGATAAAACTGCTGTGTGATTTGTTTGCTTAATTGTTCAGCCTGCTCTGTAAGTGGTTTTAATACCAATGCAGAATGTTCTCCACTTGCAGCATCTTTACTAAAACCAATTCGAGCAAGATTAAACTGGCAGGTAAACCAATAGGAAAGTAGTTGTTGGTTCGCGCCAAAACTTGAGCCGATAAAGTCAAAGCCCCTGTCTTTACCTGCACTGGCACAGTAATTTAAAAGTTGTGAGCCTAACCCTTTCCCTTGCAACTCAGGATGTACAGCAATTCGAACGACGCGCAAATATCGATAATTGAATGTGTCTTCGATGCCGCAATGCACTAACAATGACTGCGGAATAAAGTGGCCTTTAAGCCGCCTTTGCGAACGCTTTATTTTGATCGCTAAATCACTCTCGACGTTACCTTCAGCAAGTAATAAAGCAACGGCTAAAATATGGTCATGTTGCTGCTGTATAATCACACTCACATTAGGATCATCAAGTAGAAGCTTTAAATCACTGGGCTTTGTTTGATAGTGGGCAGTTACCAACAATGAGAATACGTTATTTAAAAGAATTTCATCTTTGCTTAAATCTTTACTAGTAATTACCTTGTGTTGAACGGCCTTATCAGCACAATACAGAGCATTGGACAGCTCGCTGTTTAATAACAAACTGGCAAAGGTAAATTGTTCTAACGGATCATTGATTGCCCAGCGAATGGGCTCTTTCATATGAAAATATTGTCCACTTGGGCGTGACTGTTTTAACTGTTTTAAAAACTTTCCACTAAAGCCTCTACCAGCCCCCTCATAACCGTGTATTGTCGAAACAAACACTTGCCGATGATAGTTATCAGACAATGACTTTAGCATTGGCAAAGGAATACCAGCAGCTTCATCTACAAGTAGCAGATGGCAACTTGGCTGTTGTTTAATGATTACATCCAGCGGAACAAATTTAACAGTAGACGTTTGATAATTAACAACTTTTCCGCTTTGCACAGCTTTGGGTAAACTTATTAGCAGTTGTTTGAAAAATATATTAACCGCATCAGGGTGTGGCGCAGTAATAATAATAGTTTTGTTGTTTTGTTTTAATATTTCACTTGCAGCAATAGCCAAAGCACTAGACTTCCCTCTGCCTCGGTCTGCGGTAATAACCAGCGGTCTATCGCGATGACCATGAACAACATTGATAATTTTATCTACCGCGACTTCTTGTTCTTTGGTAATACAAGAAAATTTAAATTCGGTTTCAACAATAGGATGATCTTCTAGCTCACCTGAAGTAGCGTTTGGTAATAAGGGAAGAGTCTCATTTTTTTGTTCAACTCGGTATATCTGCTCAAACTTATCAGTAAACGATAATAGCCTTTGGCTAAAAGGGCTGCTTTCAAGAAGTGGTACAGACAATAACAGCACACATTGACCACCCGCAATTAATGTACCCGACAACGCAGCAAAAGCATCGACATTAAAACTATCTGTTACGGCAAAAATAATGTGTTTTTGCTCTGTGCCTAAATACTGGCGGTAGGTTTTATTATTTACATAAATAATATCGGTACGCGCATCTTTAACAGGCTCAAATGAAAAAAATAATGCCCCCGACAATGACTCGTTAATAATTGTATTATTTTGTTGTTCAAGCCATTGCTTTTCACCTACAAAAACAAACAAACTGCGTGTTTGTTTCAGTAAAGAAAACTGCTGAATTTGAGTAAATAACCGCCGATATTTGATTTGACTAACCATTTAATATTTCTAACTATTTTTATCAGTTTAACAGGTAATCGTAAAAAAATTATATCCCGTATGAGAAATTATCCGTTAGTTGACAATAAACACAGCAATTTATTCACAAAAAATTACAAAAATTGACCCAAATCAACAACATTTTTTCAATACCATCTATACTAATTTGTAAGTCCACAAAACATTAGAATTATCATGAATGAAATAGCCGGTTCAGAGCAACAAAAAAAAGATGAACGTAATACCTTTTTATTCCTTACAGTTTTCCTAGCTCCCATCCTAGCAGTTGCTATTGTTGGTGGTTTAGGTTTTGCTATTTGGATTAGTCAACTGATATTAGGTCCTCCAGGAGTTTAAGTAACTTTTATGACCGTAAACGTCGACCAATCACGCCGTAATTTTTTAAGAGGCAGAAAACCAACTATCGCTCCAGCATTCAGGCTACCTTGGATCACGAGTGAGCATGCATTTATTAACGACTGTACACAGTGTAATGACTGTATAACAGCCTGTGGCGAAAACATCATAGTTAAAGGAGACGACGGCTATCCTAGAATTGATTTTGAGCAAGGTGAATGTACTTTCTGTGAGGATTGCATCACAAGTTGCAACCAGTCTTTTTTTCTAGAAGATAAAACAGGACAAGCCTGGCCGAGTAAATTTAACATTAAAGACAATTGTTTAGCCAAAAACGATGTGTTTTGTCAAAGCTGTAAAGATGCTTGTGAAAGCCGTGCAATTAGCTTTACTTATGTTGACAGCGCAATTCCACAACCCCAAATAACTCAAGATCTATGTACCGGGTGTGGTGCATGCATCAAACCTTGCCCAACAGATTCAACTGAATTACTCCTGTTTAAGGAATTAACATAATGACCGAAACAACTGAATATCATGTGGCAAGTTTTATTGCTCAAATTGATGTTAGTAAAAAAGATGCGGTAATAAAAAGCATCGAAGCAACACCTGGCGCAGAAATTCATGCCAGCAACGACACAGGAAAAATAGTATTTACCATAGAAGCTGATAATCAACGCATTATTGGCAACTATGCTGACCAAATCAAAGATCAATCGGGCATCTTTACCCTTGCTCCGGTTTACCACCAATATTTAGAAGAATAGTAGGAAAAGCTATGAAACTTAACCGCAGAGAATTTATAAAAGCGAATGCCGTTGCCGTAGCAGCAACAGCCGCAGGGGTTGCAATACCAGCAACAGCATCAAACTTAATCACCAGTAGCGAAATGACCAAATTAAAATGGGACAAAGCTCCTTGTCGTTTTTGTGGTACTGGTTGTAGTGTTAATGTAGCCACCATGGACAACAAAGTTGTTGCAACCCACGGTGATATTAACTCCCCTGTTAATAAAGGCCTCAACTGTATTAAGGGCTACTTTTTATCAAAAATTATGTATGGTAAAGACCGCTTAACCAAGCCTTTACTTAGAATGAAAGATGGCAAATTTGATAAGAATGGTGACTTTACTCCAATCACTTGGGACGCCGCTTTTGACATCATGGCCGAAAAAGCTAAAAAAACTCTAAAAGAAAAAGGTCCTACTGCTGTCGGTATGTTTGGCTCTGGTCAATGGACAGTGCAAGAAGGCTACGCTGCAGTTAAATTAATGAAAGCAGGCTTTAGAACCAACAATATTGATCCTAATGCCCGTCACTGTATGGCATCTGCGGTTGGTGGCTTTATGCGTACCTTTGGTATCGATGAGCCAATGGGTTGTTACGATGATTTTGAACATGCTGATGCCTTCGTATTATGGGGCTCAAACATGGCAGAAATGCACCCTATTTTATGGACGCGCATTACTGATCGTCGTTTAAGTGCACCACATGTAAAAGTTGCGGTGTTATCAACATTTGAACATCGCAGTTTTGATCTTGCCGACAACGGCATGATCTTTACCCCACAAACCGATTTAGCAATTTTAAACTTTATTGCTAACTACATTATTAAAACAGACAGGGTTAACAAAGACTTCATTACCAAACACACTAATTTCCGCTTAGGTAACACAGATATTGGTTATGGCTTACGTCCAGAACACCCACTAGAGAAAAATGCCAAGAACAGTGGCTCTACCGCAGGTGGCTCTAAAGCAATTAACTTTGAAGAATATGCAAAGTTTGTAAGCACTTATACAGCTGAATATGTATCAGAACTATCAACAGTTCCTGTTGATAAACTAAACGCTTTAGCCGAGCTATATGCTGATCCAAACACGAAAGTAACGTCACTTTGGACTATGGGCTTTAACCAACATACTCGCGGCGTTTGGGCAAATAACTTAGTTTATAATATTCATTTGCTAACCGGTAAGATTTCAACGCCAGGTAACAGCCCGTTTTCATTAACAGGTCAGCCATCTGCTTGTGGTACAGCACGTGAAGTTGGTACATTCTCTCATCGTTTACCTGCAGACATGGTTGTAAATAACCCTAAACACAGGGCAATAGCTGAGAAAATCTGGAAATTACCTGAAGGCACTATTCCGCCAAAACCTGGTTACCATGCCGTTTTACAAAACCGTAAGCTTAAAGACGGTGAACTAAATTTCTACTGGGTGCAATGTAATAACAACATGCAAGCTGCGGCAAATATTAACGAAGAAGGTTTACCTGGTTACCGTAACCCGAAAAACTTCATCGTTGTATCAGACCCATACCCAACAGTAACTGCACAAGCTGCTGACTTGATTTTACCAACAGCAATGTGGGTAGAAAAAGAAGGTGTATACGGTAATGCTGAGCGTCGTACCCAATCTTGGTACCAGCAAGTTAATGCACCAGAAGGGGCATTATCAGATATGTGGCAATTAGTTGAATTCTCTAAGCGTTTCCAAATTGAAGACGTTTGGCCAGAAGAGTTAATTGCAAAAATGCCAGAGTATCGTGGCAAATCATTATTCAACGTTTTATATGAAAACGGCCAAGTAAATAAATATCCGTTATCAGAAATTCCTGATGATAGATTAAACCAAGAATCACGTGATTTTGGTTTCTACATTCAAAAAGGCTTATTTGAAGAGTACGCAGAATTTGGTCGTGGCCATGCCCATGATTTAGCACCATATGATCGCTACCATCAAGAGCGCGGATTGCGCTGGCCAGTGGTTGATGGCAAAGAAACACTGTGGCGCTTTAAAGAAGGCTCTGATCCTTATGTTAAGCCTGGTTCAGATTTCGACTTTTATGGTAAACCAGACGGTAAAGCAGTTATTTTTGCCTTACCTTATGAGCCAGCAGCGGAATTCCCGGATGCTGAATACGACTTATGGTTATCAACCGGCCGTGTATTAGAACACTGGCATTCTGGCTCTATGACCCAACGTGTGCCTGAGCTTTATAAAGCAATGCCAGATGCGGTTGTTTACATGAACCCAGATGATGCTAAAAAGCGCGGTTTACGCCGAGGCGATCTAGTTAAGTTAATTTCTCGTCGTGGTGAAGTTGAAACCCGCGTTGAAACACGTGGTCGTAATAAGCCACCAAGAGGCCTAGTATTTATGCCTTGGTTTGATGCCAGCCGTTTAGTAAATAAAGTCACATTAGATGCAACCGACCCGCTTTCAAAAGAAACGGATTTCAAAAAATGTGCCATTAAAATAGTTAAAGCGTAAGGAGAATAACAATGAAAAAATCAATTATGGCCTTATTCTCAGCAAGTGTATTACTATCGTCTATTGCAGCGTTCAGCCATGCAGCTGAAGTAGCAACGCTTAGAGATGACACAAGTATTGAAACGCAAAAGCAACCAAAGTCTATGCCAAATGTTGTAAATACCGACATCAAGCAAAAGCGTAACTACCCTATGCAGCCGCCGATCATTCCACATAAAGTGAGAAACTACCAAGTAGATTTAAAAGTGAATAAGTGTATGTCTTGTCACTCGCGAAATCGCACCGAAGAGTCTCAAGCTCCTATGGTAAGTGTGACCCACTATATGGATAGAGATGGTAACTTTTTAGCGGAAGTGTCTCCTCGCAGATATTTTTGTAGTCAATGTCATGTACCACAACTAGATACAGATCCATTAGTGGACAATACATTTGAAGATATGAATACTCTGATGAAAGAAAAAGCTCAAAAAGCCAAAGCTGAAAAAGAGTAGGTACAGTGATGAAAAATTTAATAGTAAGAATTTGGAATACCCTACGCAAACCCAGCGTGCACTATAGTTTAGGCTTTTTAGTTATCGGTGGTTTCGTCGCAGGGATTATCTTCTGGGGTGGTTTTAACACCGCACTAGAAATAACCAATACCGAAGAGTTTTGTATTTCTTGTCATGAAATGGAAGATAACCCTTATGAAGAGTTAAAAACAACGATTCATTTCTCAAACCGATCTGGTGTTCGTGCTACATGTCCTGATTGTCATGTGCCACACAAATGGACCGATAAAATTGCTCGTAAAATGCAAGCATCGAAAGAAGTTTGGGGTAAAATTTTCGGCACCATTAATACTAGAGAGAAATTCGAAGGAAAGCGTCGTCACTTAGCTGAAAACGAATGGACTCGATTAAAAGCCAATGACTCACTTGAATGTCGAAACTGTCATAACTTTGACTACATGGACTTTACGGCCCAAAGTACTCGAGCAGAAGAGCAACACTCTACTTCATTAGCCACTGGTGAAAAAACCTGTATTGACTGTCATAAAGGCATCGCTCATGAGTTACCAGATATGGAAGGTGTTGAAGGCTGGTAGGAACAGGAACTAGAAACTAGAAACTAGAAACTAGAAACTAGAAACTAGAAACTACATAAATTTAAAAGGGTTAACTTAATAGTTAACCCTTTTTTTTTGCACATGGATGGGGGAAAATGAGGGCTTACTTCAAGGATGAAGGAATGCAAATTGCCACGATTTGAGGAGAGCTAATGCTAAGTAGTTAACACCAACTAGCTTCATTACTTGGTCGTTTAAGGCGCTCTTCAACATTGGCCAACAATACTCGATAACCAACATTACCAAATAATGTCTGTCTGCCATTGTCGATAATATAAGATGGGCTGCCCTGTAATGACAATTGCTTTGCCACTTGGTAGTTATTCATTAACGCTGCTAAAGCACGACCATCAGCGATAGTTTTGTTTACTATGCCAATATCCAGCCCAGCTTGTTCTATTAGCGTATTAAGAACGTTAACATCTGAAATATCCAGCGCATCAATAAAAAACGCCTGTCTGAACTTTAACGCCATATCGATGCTTTTATTGGCATCATAGGCCAGTTCGACGGCTTTAAGGTATTGATGAGAAGTTGCTGAAGTTGTAGGCTTTGAACTCTTCCAAATATCAGCATTTACCGGTGCATTTTCATAATCACTGGCAGCCTTTAGAACATGCTTGGCAAACCCTTCGAACTTACCTTTTTGTTGCCATTGAGTATTGATCTTATTATGTACGTCACCAAAAATATCCATGTAGTGATAACGAATTTCAATGTTTTCACCAAGCTGGTGATTTAATTCATCAACACGACGTTGAGCTATCCATGCCCACACGCACAATACATCAGTGTAGTAATCAATAATCAAAGGGGATTTCATTTCAGTTTGCCTACTAATTTATCAAAATAAAACGGCTTTTTATTTAAATTTTACCGTTTTTGTACTGGGTGAATAAGTTCTTATTTCGGGTTCAGTCCACTTATCATTTTTCAAATACGCTGTGGAGACCTCAATATTGCCATTTACTAACGTGCTGGTAGATTTAACTTTGGTGATACCATCGTCTGAGCCACTCACATCTTCATAGGCAATAAAGCTATTTTCATTAACTACTTCAATAGTCCCTTTGGTATAAAATTCAGCAGTAGTAAAATAATAAAAAACTAATGTATTTAACTCTTTATCCCAGAACATCAACATTTCGCCGCCATACATACCATCATTAATGGAATGTAATGATCTAATTGCTTTACCGTTTAACGCTCTTTCCCAAACCGCTACATCAACTACATGAGGGTTGCCATCCATCATTTTGAAATTGGATTCCCAAGTACCGATAAACTTACTAAACATTCTTAACGGTTCAGCTAAAGTGGTATCTTGCTCATTAGCAAGGGAAACGTTAGGTATTGATATAAGTAAAAAAACGAAAAGTGCACGAAATTTTAATAACGATAAGTTCATCAAGGGTTCCAAATATGATTAAGCCAAACTGATACTATTAGTTTGGCTAAAAAACACTAAACTTGCAAAGTTGCAAAGAGTTATGGCAATCCCATTAGTTATTGAAATGCAAAAGCAAATGGTTCAACAAATACTTTCTCACCTTCAGCTACACTGCCCTGTTCTGAATCTAACACAATAAAACAGTTTGCTTTTCCTAAGCTGGTTAACACACCTGAGCCTTGGGTTCCTGTTGAAGTAACCCGAGCAACACCTTGCTCATCGTAACTGACAACAGCTCGTTGAAAGTCCATGCGTCCTGGCGATTTCTTCAGTTTAGTCGTACTAATGGCTGAAAATTTAGCCGCAGGTTTAAATGGCATACCTTGCATTTTTTCAATACCAGGTATGGCCAATTTATAAAAGGTAACCAATGCAGAAACTGGATTGCCCGGCAAACCAAAGAATATACTGTTCGGAAGTTTACCAAAGGCAAATGGCTTGCCTGGTTTCATTGCTATTTTCCAGAAACCTATTTCACCAAGTTCGGTTAAAATATCTTTGGTGTAATCAGCTTCACCTACTGAAACACCGCCACTTGAAATGACCACATCAGCTTCTTTATCCGCTCTGATAAATGCCTCCCGAATGGCTTGTTTATCGTCGCGAATAATTCCTAAATCAATAACATTAACATTCAATCGTTGTAATAATGCGTTTAGAGCAAATCGATTACTTTCAAAAATATCGCCGTCACCTAAACGCTCTCCAGGGGTTCGAAGTTCATCTCCTGTTGATAACAACGCAACGGTCACCGGTGCATACACTTCTACATTTGCTACACCCAAAGAAGCTAATAAGCCGATATCTATGGCTGCCAGTTTGTGCCCTTGCTTAAACACTGTTTGGCCGCAGCTAATATCTTCACCCTTGTTACGTACATTACTGAAACGC
The DNA here is from genome assembly GCF_031583575.1 of Thalassotalea nanhaiensis. Lineage (NCBI taxonomy): Bacteria > Pseudomonadati > Pseudomonadota > Gammaproteobacteria > Alteromonadales > Colwelliaceae > Thalassotalea > Thalassotalea nanhaiensis. The sequence goes on from NZ_CP134146.1 coordinate 3,440,436, forward strand.
TCTGTTGGTAACTTGGTAAAGGTGAGCTTACCATCAACCACCTTGGTATTTTCTTGCATAACCACAGTATCGCAACAATCCGGCATTTTGGCGCCGGTCATTATACGAATACATTGACCTAGTTCAGTTTTGCCAGTAAAGGGTTCTCCGGCAAATGACCTGCCTACAATGTCTAATGCAATATTTTCGGTGTCATTAATTGAGGCGAAAGAAAATGCGTAACCATCCATTGCGGAATTATCATTTGGCGGTACAAAAATTGGCGAAACAATAGCGCTGGCCAATACACGATCCAAACAATCTTCGATAGCAATTAATTGAATTTTTTTCGGTGCTTGCACGTTTGCAAGCAACTGATTTAAGGCAGTTTCAAAAGGCATTAACCCAGGGGCAGAGCAACAATCAGACATATATATAAGGCCCAGTTAAAGTATTTACGTTAATCCTAAGCTATCCTTATAAAATTCAAAACATTTTTTCATCAAATGTTAACAAAAAATCACAAACTATGATTTCAATCAATGTTTTTCGCTAATTTTTAGCCGATCATAGTCACAACAAAATAAAACTCAATATTAGTCAATGTGACATTAAATCTGGGCATTACTCCATAGAAAGTAAGCTCATAAGGATAATGAAATGAACAAGCAAACTATTAACAAAAATTTATCTCACGCACTGAAATTTAGCACTTTATCATTAGCTATAGCATGTAGCTTTAATGTATCGGCAAATATTGGTGAAGATGTGTCTAAGGCAGTTAAAGACTCAAAAGTTGATGTGTCTTTACGCTATCGTGTAGAAACAGTTGATCAAGATGGTGCTAGCGAAGATGCTATGGCATCCACACTTAAAAGTCGTTTAACTGTAACTACCGGTAAAGTTTCAAACTTCAGTGCGAAAGTAGAAGTTGATGATGTTACTGCGATTGGTAATGACAGCTATAACTCAACCGTTAATGGTAAAACAGATTACCCAGTAGTTGCCGATCCTGAAGGTAGTGAAGTTAACCAGGCTTATCTGCAATACTCAGGTGACATGTTTACTGCAACCGCTGGCCGTCAACGCATTGTATTAGATGACCAACGCTTTGTTGGTGGTGTTGCATGGCGCCAAAATGAACAGACTTACGATGGCTATCGTTTACAAGTTAAACCTGTAGATAAATTGACACTAGATGCCAGCTATGTATATAACGTTAACCGTATCTTTGGTGAAGATAGTGGTAAGTCAGACTTACACGGTGATGTTATTTTATTAAATGCTAAATATAAATTTAATAAACAACATGCATTGACTGTATTCAACTACAGTCTTGAATTTGACGGCGCTGCAGCAGGTACTTCTAGCAACACAATGGGTGCTACTTATAACGGTAACTTTGATTTAGGCGGAACTGGTCTAGCGGTTAAAGCTGGTTTTGCTAACCAAGAAGATGCCGGTGACAACCCAACATCGTTTGAAGCAAGCTACATGGTGTTAGAAGCAATGGCGAAATTCGATAGCTTTAGCGTAGGTGGTGGTTATGAAGTGTTAGGCAGTGATGATGGCAATATTGCTTTCTCTACTCCTTTAGCAACATTACACAAATTCCAAGGTTTCGCAGATAAATTTTTGAATACTCCAGCAGACGGCATTGTTGATACTTATGTAAAAGCTGCCACTAAAGTTGGCCCAGTTGGACTATCAGCTGCATACCATATTTATGAAGCTGATGAAGGTAATGACGAATACGGTAACGAATTCAATATTGCTGCTGGGTATAAATTTAACAAGCAGGTATCTGGTTTATTAAAAGCGGCAAGTTACTCATCTGACGACTATGCTACCGACACCACTAAAATTTGGTTTATGGTAACAGCTAATTTTTAATAAATAGCCGATAATTGAGCTGATATTTCAAATAGTGGAATTGTTTTTTTGGAAGATCAGCTCAATAAATGCTATCTTTACCGTAGTTAATATCGATCTATATATTGATATTTCTCGCCGAGCTCAATGTTCTGCCCATGCACTACATGAATGAACATTGAGCCGTGGCACAAATGCAATTAGGTATTTGCCACCAGGGTTAGCAAGGAAACTTTCTGGCCTCCCGACATTGGAAAGGTGAACATGTTACAAGACAACTTTGGTCGTAGGTTTTATTACCTGCGACTATCTATTACTGACGTATGCAACTTTCGTTGCAACTATTGCTTACCCGATGGTTATGAATGCGATCACAATCGCGATTTTCTGTCGCTTGCAGAAATTAAACGTTTAGCGACGGGTTTTGCCAGCATGGGTACAGAAAAAATCCGCATTACCGGCGGAGAGCCATCGCTACGCAAAGACTTACCTGAAATTATACAAGCATGTAAACAAACTAATGGAATTAATACCGTTGCTATCACTTCGAATGGGTTTAAATTAGTTGAGCATTTACCTACCTGGATAGACTCAGGCCTTGATGCATTAAACATCAGTATTGATTCTTTCGACCCGCGCCAGTTTCAAGCAATTACTGGTAAAGACAAGCTCGATGAAGTGTTATCTGGTATTGATAATGGTTTGAGCGCTGGCTTTACTAACATAAAAATCAATACGGTATTAATGCGCGAATATAACGCACATGATCTCAATACCTTTTTCAATTATGTAAAAGACAAGCCAGTAAGCCTACGCTTTATCGAATTGATGCAAACGGGTGATAATAAAGACTTTTACCAACAGCAGCACGTAAGTGGACAGCACATTAAAAATCAATTGCTGGCAAATGGCTGGCTGCCAACAATTCGCAATAAAACTGCCGGACCGGCTGAAGTTTATGCGCACCCTGATTACCAAGGTACCATTGGTTTAATCATGCCTTACTCAAAAGATTTTTGTAATACCTGTAATCGTTTACGCGTCAGCTCGTTAGGCAAACTACATTTATGTTTGTTCGCTGATGAAGGGCTTTCATTGAAAGAGCAATTACAGATTGACGATCCGCAGCCATTACAAAGCCGGATCATGAGTTTACTCAATGACAAACAAGCGACTCACTTCTTAAAAGACGGCTTCACTGGAGCAACCAAGCATTTATCAATGTTAGGCGGATAAAGGAACTATCATGGATTGTTTAGGGATTATCTTAGCCGGTGGTCAATCAAGTAGAATGGGCGAAAACAAAGCGTTTTTAACCTTAAAAAATGACACCATGCTAAGTCATTGCCAATCACTTTTGCAGCAATGTAATTTAGAAAAAATTGAAATTTCAGGCAGTAACAGTGGCGGTGTTGCCGACTTAGTTATGCAAGGTGGTCCTTTAGCCGGAATACATGCACTAATCAAAAAATACCAGCCTCGCTCTGTCCTTGTAATGCCTATAGATATGCCATTTATTACACCTAAGCATTTACAAGAACTCAAACTAAAAGGCTCATTAGCCAATAGGGCTTGCCATTATGAAAAATGCTCATTACCGGCTTTTATTCCAGTAAACGCCCTACTTTGTCAGTTTCTCGATGAAGAATTTACCAGCCCTCGTTTTTTAGCAAGCGGCAAAGGCCCGTCCTTTAAACAAGTATTTAAGTTAGCCAATGCCATAAGTATCGAACAAAATGATCGTCAAGTGTTGGTTAACACCAATACCCCGGATGAATGGCAACAAGCTAAAAAACTTATTAACGACAATATCAATAAAAAATTAACCAGCAGGATCTAACCATGTCAAAACACGGTGGAGCAGAATTTGTTCCGTTAAACATAGCAGTATTAACCGTTTCCGATACCCGTACTGAAGAAAATGACACATCTGGTCAAGCGTTAGTCGAGCGTTTGATTGACTCTGGTCACAACCTGGCCGATAAAGCGATAGTGATTGATGATGTTTATCAACTAAGAGCTATCATGTCGAAATGGATTGCCGACGAACGCATTCACGCCGTTATATCGACAGGTGGTACAGGGTTTACCGCCAGAGATAATACTCCCGAAGCTATCATGCCACTTTTTGATAAGCAGGTTGAAGGCTTTGGCGAAGTATTTCGTAGCGTCTCTTATGATGAAATAGGCACTTCAACGATACAATCTCGCGCCTTTGCCGGCATGGCGAATAGAACAGTGATCTGTTGTGTGCCGGGTTCTACTAATGCTTGTAAAACAGCTTGGGACAAAGTCATCAAAGAACAACTTGATGCCAGCCATAGACCGTGTAACTTTGTTCCGCATTTGAACTTAGCTGAAACTTGCGAAACACGAGGCTAGATTATGAATGATTTAACCCACTTAAATGCCCAAGGCGAAGCCAATATGGTCGATGTTAGTGCCAAAGCCGCAACTGTTAGAGTTGCAACAGCACAGGGTTTTGTCACTATGAATGCGAATACATTAGAGTTAATTTCTACAGGCAAACACGCAAAAGGCGATGTATTTGCTGTTGCACGTATTGCAGGTATCCAAGCAGCAAAAAAGTGCAGTGACTTAATACCTCTTTGTCACCCATTAATGTTGTCAAAAGTACAGGTAGACTTTGAAGTTTTAGCCAGCACTAACCAAGTAAAAGTTACCAGCATGTGTAAACTTACAGGCCAAACTGGCGTAGAAATGGAAGCATTAACCGCAGTAAGTGTCGCAGCATTAACCTTGTTTGATATGTGTAAAGCTGTTGATCCTGGTATGATCATTTCTGATATACAAGTATTAGAAAAGCAAGGTGGAAAAACCGGTCATTGGACGGCATAGGATAAATTATGAATATTAATATTATATTTTTTGCGGCAATTAGAGAGCAACTTGATTGTGGTGAATTAACATTAAACCTGCCTGATAAAGCTCATAAAGTTAGTGATATAAAAATGTCGCTCATGGCAAAAGGTGAGCAATGGAAAACTGTATTTAGCTCATCAACGTTACTAACAGCACTAAACCAACAAATGGTAAATGATGACGCTACTATTGATAACAATGATACAGTGGCATTTTTTCCTCCGGTAACGGGTGGTTAAAATGATTATTAACAGTATCAAAGTACAACAACAAGACTTTGATTTTGCTGCAGAAGTTGATACCTTAGAGGCCGACAACGTTACTGATGGTGCCGTGGTTACTTTTGTCGGTAGAGTGCGCAATCAAAATGACGGTTGCCAGGTAGAACATTTATACCTGGAGCATTACCCAGGTATGACCGAAAACTGCTTGGAAGATATCTCTCAACAAGCGAGAAAACGCTGGCAGCTTGGTAATATCAGTATCATCCACCGCTATGGACAATTAGCCTTAGGTGAAAAAATTGTATTTGTTGGGGTTACCAGCAAGCATCGTAAAGACGCATTTATGGCAGCTGAATTTATTATGGATTATTTAAAAGTAAGCGCTCCATTTTGGAAAAAAGAGCTCACCGAACAGGGAGAACGTTGGGTTGATGCAAAAACTAATGATCAAAAAGAGGCAGATAAGTGGTAACAACTCGGGTCCTTCTTTCCTGCATAATACTATGTTTTGCATCGTTTAACGCGCATGCTGAAAAACTAAAAATCGCAGTATCTGCAAACTTTGCGACTTCTATCAAAGCTTTAGTAAACGAATTTAAAAAAACTCATCCTTTTACCGAACAAATCTCGGTTGCTTCTACAGGAGTTTTATACCAACAAATTCGTCATGGCGCACCATTTGACATATTTTTAGCCGCAGATCTTCGTCGGCCTCAACTGTTGGAAGAACAAGGGCTCATTCACGAAAAGTACCGTAAAACTTACGCTATTGGTCAATTAGCTTTATGGTCAGCAACAAGTGATGAGGCGATCAAACTTGATGACTTAAAAACCTATAAAGGACGTATTGCCGCTGCCGGACCACATATTGCTCCCTATGGTTTAGCCGCCAAAGAAACATTAATGTCACTCAATTTATGGACCAAATATCATCAGCAATTAATTGTTGGTAATAACATTAACCAAACTTACCAACAAATATTAAGTGGTGCGGTCAAGTACGGTTTTATTTCATACAGCCAGTTATTAAACTCTAAAGTTGGTCAGGGCGTACTTATCGACACCTCTTTACATCATACGTTAGAGCAGCAAATGGTTGTGTTAAAGCATGCTGAAAATATTAATTTAGCAGCACAGTTTTTTGAATTTTTATTATCAAATACAGCGCAAAAAATTATTACTGAAACAGGCTATTTACCGGCAATTACGATCCCTGAATCACAAAAGCCTGAATCAAATAATGACAAGGCTAGCCCTCCTGAAACTGCCATAGCGAGCAGTTAACATGGATAATCAGAATGAATGGCTGGCACTTGCCACCACGTTAAAACTCGCTGGCATAACCACATTAATACTGTTAATTATTGGCACACCTCTAGCTTGGTATTTAAGTAAACTTAACACTCGCTTTAAAGTTATTATCGAAGCGTTAGTCGCTTTACCGTTAGTACTGCCTCCAACGGTACTTGGTTTTTATCTTTTATTGTTACTATCGCCGACCAGTGGACCTGGTAAGTTTATTCACGACCTTACCGGCACTTCTCTTGCTTTCAGTTTTACCGGCATATTAATTGGCTCTGTAATTTACTCTCTTCCGTTCGTTGTACAGCCATTACAAAAAGCATTTGAGCAACTTGGCGATAATCTAAATGAAGCAGGCGCTATGCTCAGCGCAGGGCCTATTGACCGATTCTTCAATATAACTTTACCAATGACCAAAGCAAGCTTTATCACAGCCGCAAGTTTAGGCTTTGCCCATACTGTTGGTGAGTTTGGCGTCGTATTAATGATCGGTGGTAATATCCCTGGAGAAACACGAGTATTGTCTATCGCTTTATTTGATCAGGTTGAAGCAATGAACTACAGCACGGCACACTGGTTAGCAGCAAGTCTGTTAATTGGCTCTATTGTAATGCTAACGTTGGTATATTTACTCAATTTCAAATCTGAGAAAACGATAATAGTAAGGAGCATTTCATGACGATTGCCCTGAATATTCGCTTAGATTACGATAATTTCAACTTGGTTAGTCAGGAGCAAATTCCACTCAAAGGCATAACCGGAATTTTAGGTCACTCAGGCTCAGGAAAAACCAGCTTATTACGCATTATTGCAGGTTTAAATGCCAATGCCTCTGGCACGGTAAAATTTGCTGACACCACGTTACAAAACACCGATAAAAACATATTCATTAAAAGTGAACGCCGAAATATTGGCTTTGTTTTTCAGGATGCCAGGCTTTTTCCTCATTTAGATGTTTGGGGTAATTTACAATTCGCCGCAAAACGCTGCCAATCTAGCCGTATAACTATTGATGAAGTTATAAGTTTAACTCAAATAGAACATTTGCAAAGCCGGCATATCGGGCGGCTTTCTGCAGGTGAAAAACAACGGGTTGCTCTTGCTCGGGCAATTTTAGCAGAGCCAAAACTATTATTATTAGATGAACCGTTAAGCGCCCTAGATAACAAAGCTAGGAGCAAGATGGTCGAACTGCTCCGTAATATTAATCTTCGTTTAGATTTACCAATGCTTTATGTAAGTCACTCGGTGGTTGAGATCCAGCAGTTAGCAGATAATGTACTGGTTATGGAAAATGGCAAAGTGATCCAACGCGGCCATGTACATCAGGTCATTAACCAATTGCATGAAAGCGTAACCAGCAGTCAAACAATTCAAACGTCTCTGAGTTTAAAAATACAACAGCACTTGCCTAATTTTGGCTTAACTCAGCTAGGCTTTATCAACGCCCAGCCAGGCAACCCTCGCCTCTATGCCAATGTGGTTAATAAAGATATTAACAGTCACTTGCGTTGTTATATTTTGGCTACTGATATCAGTATTGTCCTACAAAAACCTGAAGAAACGTCGGTGATAAATAATTTGCACGGTGTGATCAACAACATTCAGCGCCTAAGTCGCAATTCGGCTCAAATAACAGTTAATGCCTGTGAGCAAGACTTTTTGGTTAAGTTAACTCGCTACTCTGTAGAAAAGTTAAAGCTAGATATTGGCAAATCAGTTTTTATCCAATTTAAAGCCAATGCAATTCGTAGCTACTAATCAATCGGACATCAGTTATGTTATCTAATCAAGAACAACTAAGATATTCACGTCAACTGCTACTAAATGGGTTTGACGAACAGCAGCAGTTAGCTTTAAAAAACTCTAGTGTTTTAATCATTGGAGCAGGTGGTTTAGGTAACCCTGCTGCACTATATCTGGCAGGGGCGGGAGTTGGTAAAATAATTATTGCTGATGGAGATTGCATAGACGTAAGTAATCTACAACGGCAAGTAATTTACCAGCACACTAATGTTGGTGATAATAAAGCAGAAATAACTTGCGAGCATTTGCGCGGATTGAACCAAGAAATTGATATTGAAGCTATTGATGAAATGATTGATAGTGAAAGCCTCGATTATTATTTACCTGAAATCGATTTAGTTCTCGACTGTAGTGATAACCTTAGTACCCGTTATTTAATTAATGAAAAGTGTATTGAATATAAAACCCCGTTATTAAGCGCCGCGGCAATTCGCTTTGAAGGCCAATTGATGTTTATTAACCCCTTAGCCAGCGACTATTGTTGTTATGAGTGTTTTTACCCTAAAAATAAAGGCGAGCCTAGCTTAAATTGTTCAACCGCAGGGGTGCTAGGACCTATTCTTGGCATTATTGGCAGCATGCAAGCATTGCAAGCGGTTAAATATTTGATTGGGAAAAGCGTTAACAGTAATCAAGTAATGCTTTTTGATGGGCTAGCTATGCAGTGGCAAACGTTTAATATTACAAAAAACACAAATTGTAGCTGCTCTCATTAGTATTAACGTTCAGGTTGAATAAATATTCACTTAAAACGGTAAACGCCCGTTATTTATAAATAAATAACGGGCGTTTATCTCTTTGATATTTTTGAATGGATTAAATTAAAATTATTACTTAAATAGTCCGGTGTTTCTGTCGGTCATTGCCTCTCGCCAACCGCCAAGCCATTCAGACTTTGCGTCAAGATTTTGATATGGACAATTTTCTTTATTTTTACCGCTTAAACCGGCCTGATACCCATTATTATGCGCTCTTCCTAAACGATCGCGTTTTTGTCTTTTCATAGATAGTGACTCCTCTTGATTATTATAAATGATAAGCGTAGAGCTCATCAGTGAGGTGGTCGAGAAACTTCATGTCGACAATTAATTTAAGATCAATTTAGGCTTGCTTGCAACTGCTTTTTTGTAACTTAAGCAAGCAACCCTTCGAATAAAACTAAAATAACTAGTTATGCAAATCGCTAAATAAAACAACATTTATTCTGTTCGTTTTTTACACTAACGTTCGATTTAAATAAATTATAATAAAAACATAACGTTAATTTTCAGCAAGAACACATTCCTTTTTTGTAGGTGAAAATAGCGATTATTTTTTAATCAAAAAATAAAATTAAGAATATATAAATTAATCGAAAAAAAGATTATTAAACCATCTTAAACGAAAATGAGAATAATTTATCAATCTCTTATCAGTGGCATAAGCATCGATTCTAATCCGTTAAGCTTAACCTCATAAATCAATGCCAACTGTTCCCCTAATTTTCCTTGCGGAAATCCCTTAGAGTGAAACCAGACTAGATAAGGCTCGGGTAGCAGCAGTAATTTTCTACCGGCATATTTACCAAAAGGCATGATTTGATTGATGGCATCGAGTAAGGCTTTTTGATCCATAAGTTAACTAGGCTAAGGTCTTTATTATATTTGTAAGTCGTAAATCTTAGCTTGTATGGTTGACGAAATAAACCTAATCTTAAAATAGATTTAAACTAAGATTTAGCTTTCTATGAACGATAAAAAAAGCTTACAGCAAGCAATTGTTGCTGGTGGTTGTTTTTGGTGTATTGAGGCACCAATGCAGAGGTTAAAAGGTGTTACGTCAGCCGTATCAGGGTATATGGGTGGAAAAGTAAAGAACCCGAGTTACCAGCAAATATGCAGTGGAACCAGCGGTCACGCTGAGGTAGTTGTTATAACATTTGATCAAAATACAATTAGTTATACACAGATTTTACAGGTATTTTTTGCCTTGCATGATCCAACCATGTTGAATCAGCAAGGTAATGATAGAGGTACTCAGTATCGTTCTGCTATTTTTTATCAAAACGAGCAACAGCTAAAAGACGCTAAACAAGAAATACAATCATTAACCGACAGCGGCGAGTATAATTCGGCTATTGTGACTACGTTAGAGCCAGAACAAAAATTTTATATTGCTGATGAAGGCCACCAGCAATACTACGATAAAAACCCTTACCAACCCTATTGTCAAATAATGATCGCACCTAAGTTGGCTAAACTGGAGTACTTATTTGCTGATAAGCTCAGGTAGTTAGCCAAACCTCAAGCTTGCTAGTTTCTAATACATCATTGCAAAAAGTTTACGACGATATTGCGCGGCGAGTTTATCGCCATCAGGTAAGGCTGAAAGTATATCGAGAAGCAATTTTTTGCTTTCACTATCGCCAGCATCTTTGACTAACAGCTTATAAAGTAAATTTAATGCTTCTTCATGACGGTTAACTTGACTGTATTGCACTGCTAGCTGGCGACTTAACTCGATATCATCGGGATTGGCTGCTAACTGCTGCTCTAATGCTTGTATTTCAGGTGAGTTACTCGCTTCCTGAGCCAACTCTAATTTGGCGATTAACGATTGGTAATAAGAGTCTTGCTCAACCATTAAAATTGTTGATAGCAATTCTTCGGCTTCTGCTATTTTACCAAGGTGTAAGTAAACATCAGCAAGCGCTTTTTTAATATCCGCACGTTCACTGTCAATTGCAAAAGCTTGCTGTAGTGGTGACAAGGCGTCATTCACTTGCTGTTGCTGTAATAAATCTAATCCTTGTGCCAACAGTGAATCTTCAGGTTTAGGTAAATATTTACCTAAAAATTCATCAATAGCTTGATCTGGTTGAGGTCCAGAAATTCCGTCAATTGGTTGACCATCTTTAACAATGACTGACGTAGGCAATGCTTGGATACCGAATTGTTGTGCGATAGCTTGTTGTGCAGCACAATCTACCGTAGCTAAGGTCATGAACTTTTCTGCACCAACCACCCGGCCAGCCAGCTTGTCTCTTAATTCGACACTTTCAGGAATTTGGTCGGCCCAAAAGTGCACTAAAATAAGCTTAGTTTTTGACTCTTCTAAAATAACTTGTTGGAAGTTTTCAGGGCTAATAGCAATGGTATTGTCTGACATCGGAACACTGTCCTAAATAAAATATTTTGTTATGACTAGGTTATATGGGTAATAGGCCAGAATTCAAGGCATACCAAACTAAATACTATCTTTCATTAGCTAGAATTTTTTATGACGAGTTATTATCGCTACCATGATGTACGGCATCAATAACAATCAATATACACAGAGCCAGCTCATTTAACTCATCCGCGTCAACATTAAGCCCGTATGTATCGCTGAATGAAAACCATTTTTTGCTTACTTCAGCCACTTGAACTTCAGCTTCAGTAAATTGATATTCATGAGATAAAAAATTCCCGGTTGCAATAATTTCACGTTGCCCAAAAGTGATCACAAAGCGGCTTTTAAAGAGTGGTAAAAATGTTTTAACCACTTTTGCTTTTTGGCCGTTTTTAAAATTAATATAAAATGTCGGCCGAAGACTAAGCACTTTCTGTTTTATTTCAGCAAGCTCTGTTGCATTTGAATCTTTTAAATGAAAGGTTTTACCAATACTAAAAAACTTACCATCAACAAAATAAACGATTTCTTCTTGTTCATTTTTTATTTCAAACTTTTCAGACAACGATAAAAACCGTTGTTTTAATTGAAATTTTGCCATTTAAAGCCTAACCCTGTCCTGTTGTTTTTATTTTTTCATCGACATAGTCACACCAAGCTGCACTATTTCGATCAGGAACTTCAGCGTTCCCTCTTACATTTAATTTAAATTCTATAACTGACTTCCACTCATCTGAGCCGATGTCAGGACCGTGCCCTTGCCCATCAGAGGAAACTAATCGGTCTTCAACAAAAACCATCCAAGCCTTCGAGCATGGTTTTAACTCGTTAGTTGCTTTTAATTCTGCCATTTCTATATCGGGATCAGAGGCAGACGTGTCCATACAGCCAGGGATTAAAATAACAGAAAATAAAATAGCTATAGTCTTATTCATTTTAGTACTTAATGTTTAACGTCATGATTTAACTGTAGCAACTCACTCGAGCTAGTAAAGGAAAACCGCTAAATATTCCTTATCCTAATTTAAAAACAAATCTTTAGCATTTTAAGGTAAAATAATACCATTGCAGTGTTCAACTAGGATTTAAGATGACTAACAACTCACAAAACTTTTCAACATTTGTTGATACCGTTAATGAAGAAGAGCAATTATTTGCCTTACAAAACGAAGCTGGTGATTGGGTCGTTTGCGACTCAAGCGACTTTGAAAATAGCGATGTTATGCCGGTTTGGGCAAATAGTGAAACTGCTCAGCAATTTTGTTGTGACGAATGGAAAGATTATAAAGTAGCAAGCATTCATTTAGAGCAATTTTTAGAAGAATGGGTAAGCGACCTTAATGAAGATGGTGTTTTAGTAGGTGTTGATTGGCAAATAGATGCGGAAGGTGCAGAACTTGATGCGATAGAATTTGCCAAGTTATTAGTCAAGGCCCTTTAAACTAAAACCAAAAGATGGTGGTTGGTGTTCATACTGCACCACCCCATCTTCTAATAACGTTAATCTAAATCAAATATTAGTTCATTTTATTTGTTTGGTTACAGATGATCACAATTACTCCCCCCGAGCGGCGTTAAAATAAATCAATTTACTTTTCTGATTTATAAACGGGCCAGCGATGACAAAACTACCACTTAATAAACCCAATTTATCAACTAAAATTGCTGATGTTAACTTCGATAGTTATATCCTTAACGCCTCTGGCCCACGTTGTACAACAGAAACAGAGTTACACAACTTAGGGCAATCTGATTCAGCGGCAATTATGACAAAGTCTTGCACATTAGTCGCTCGTGAAGGGAATCCTGAGCCTCGTTATAAAGCTTTACCGCAAGGCTCAATTCAGTCTATGGGTTTACCAAATTTAGGTTATAAAGCTTATCTTGAAATATTGCCCCGACTCACTCAATACAACAAACCTATAATTGCCAGCATTTCAGGCTTATCAATAAATGATAATGTAGAAATGGTTCGTGCATTTCAACAGTCTGCTGCGGACTTATTAGAAGTAAACTTTTCCTGCCCTAATGTTCCAGGCAAGCCTCAGTTGGGTTATGACTTTGAGCAAACAGACAAGGCACTGGCGGCAATTACTAAACTCGGCGATAAACCGCTTGGCATAAAACTTCCGGCTTATTTTGACTTTAACCATTTTGAAACAGTCGCCAATATATTAAAAAAATACCCGGTTAAATTTATCAGTTCGATTAATTCAATAGGCAATACCTTAGTGATTGACCCTGAAACACAGAGCCCGGTGATCAAGCCTAAAGCTGGATTTGGCGGTTTATGCGGTAGCTATATAAAACCAATAGGATTAGCCAACGTAAATGCATTTAGAGAACTACTACCCAAAGAGATAAGCATTTTTGGTGTAGGTGGCGTTTACACTGGCACTGATGCATTTGAGTATTTATTAGCAGGAGCTGACGCAGTACAAGTGGCAACGTGTTATCAAGAACAGGATGTTAATTGCTTTACCCGAATTAAAAATGAATTAGCACAACTACTCGCCAGCAAAAATTACCAGAATATTGATGCCGCTAAAGGTCAATTGCAACTGCTCTAGTAGCACTCTTAAATAATGCATGGTCGATTACTTATCAACCATGCATACGTTCGAGTTACTGCTGGTATTGGAAAGACTTACGTAAACGAACATCTGCAACAGAAGCACCTACAAGCACTTCAAATTCGCCTTGTTCAACAAGCCAATCATTAGTTTCAACATCCCAAAACGCCAAGTCTCGATTTACCAATTCCATTGTTACGGTTTTAGCTTCACCAGGTTTTAGAAATACCTTGGCAAAATCTTTCAACTCTTTAGCAGGTCTTGCAACCGACGCTTCTTTGTCTGACAAATAAAGCTGGACGATTTCTGCACCGGCTGTCGTTGATGTATTTTTGACAGTGGCAGTTACCGTTAACACGTCAGTTGAATTGATTGTTTCATTACTCAGTTTAATATCAGAATATTCAAAACTGCTATAGGAAATACCATGACCAAATGGAAATAGCGGCTTTATATTTTGCTGTTCAAACCATCGATAACCAATAAACACACCTTCGCTGTATAGAGACTCTTTTTCATTATAATCCTGCAAAGCGATAGGAGCAGTATCAGCAAGCTTAACTGGCAAGGTAATTGGTAATTTACCACTTGGGTTTACCACGCCAGTTAATACATTCATAAATGCATTACCGGCTTCCATACCACCATACCAACCCCAAACTATTGTACTTGCTTGTTCTACCCATGGCATTTCAACAGCTGAGCCAGCCACTAAAAAAACCACAGTGTTTTCATTTGCAGCTAAAAGCTTTGATATCACCTCATCTTGATTACCTGGTAGTTTCATATCGAGTCGATCAATAGATTCACGATCGTCCGCATGTGATAAACCACCAAAATAAATGACTGCATCAGCCGCCTTGGCAGCTGCAAGGTATTCACTCTCATCAGTAAATAAATCCCCAGGGGCATCCCAACCTAAGGTAAAGTTATTTTGGCCATCATAGTTAATTTCAAACTGATATTCTTGCTTTGCTGTTAACTGTATTGCTTGTTCAGTTACCTTGTCATTAACACCGTTTAATTGGATAACTTCTTTACCATCAATTAATAATGAAAACTGACCTTGCGCGGCAATTTTTAAATTATGCGTTCCTGTTTTCAACGGCTTTATCTTTGCTTTCATTGTGATGTACTGTTTTGCACTGCTCTTTGCATCAAATTTAGAATCAACGATCCACGATTCACTGATAAGCTTTTCTCGATTAATATCTTCAAATGAAGAGATATTCCAAGCCGGTGTTCCTGTCCAATGTCTACTTGCTACGTAATCACTAGCAATTGGCGATAGTGAACTACTTTTAGCCCGCATAACCTGAATATTAACATTTTCACCCAGTGCCGCTTGTAGTCCAGCCAACGGGGTAATTTCATATAATGATTTAACTTCTGAAGAGCCTCCACCCTGTCCATGCTTTTTATTTGCATTTGGGCCAAGAACCAGAACATTTTTTAATGTAGACTTTTCAAGCGGCAACACATTTAAGTCATTTTTTAATAAGATCACGCCCTCTTCAGCGATTTTAAGCGCAGCATTTTGATGAGATTCGGTATTACGCTCTCCTTCTGCACGATTTTCATCATACATTCCTATAGAGAACTGTAACCTTAATACTCGCCTTACCTTGTCATCAAGAACGGCCATGGGAACCTTGCCAGATTCAATCATTTTCTCTAAAGGTTTCGCTAAAAAATAGTCATCGTAACTATCAACATCAGTGCCCATTTCAAGGTCAAGACCATTCATAGCAGCATCGAAAGTGTTAATGTCGACATTCCAATCGGTAAGTAAAACGCCATTAAAGCCCCACTCGCCTTTAAGAATATCCATAACTAAATGCTTACTTTGGTTGGCATTTGTGCCGTAATATTCGTTATAAGCGCCCATAAAAGAATATACATTTGCTTCTTTCACCGCATATTCAAAGGCAGGTAAATATACTTCTCGCAGAGTGCGTTCATCAGGTTTAGCATTTACACCTATGCGGTTTAACTCTTGTGTATTTAGGGCATAGTGTTTAATAGTGGCGGCAACATCATGCTGCTGAATTGCTTTTATTTGTGGAACAACAAGTTTCGCAGCCAACATTGGATCTTCGCCCATGTATTCAAAGTTACGACCATATAATGGCAAGCGAGCAAGGTTTACTCCTGGCCCTAGGATCAAATCTTTCTCTCTATGTCTGGCTTCGCTGCCCAATACGTTGCCATGTAAAGCTGCGATATTTCGATCCCAACTTGCGGCAACCGAAGTAAGGTGCGGAAGGTACGTTGCATGATCATCTGTCCAGCCAGCTGAGCTCCATGAATCCCGTTGTATTTGATGTCTTACACCATGTGGCCCGTCAGAAAGCCACATTTCTTTAATCCCAACTCGGTCAATTGCATTGACATGGAATTTACCACTGGCATGGATTAGAGATATTTTTTCTTGGAGTGTTAGCTGGGTAAGCACTTCCTCTACATCTTGTTCAACAGAAGCTAATCTTGTTGCTTTTGATGTGTCAGCAGCTTGCAAGCTTGTGAGTTCTTCCGAGTTATCTTTAGACTTTTGTACATCAGCTTCACAAGCTAATAGCAACACTGTAGCCAATGACAGCGCAATATTTTTTACGATCATAGAAGTAGCCTTTGAATACCTTATATTAAGGTACGTTATTCTAATTTGATTAATTCATTTACACGGTAATAGTTGCCGTTGAATTTAATAAAAAGTATTTTTAAATTTTGCATTACGACAATGTAAGCGCTTACACAATATGAATGAATTGAATTTAAAACTCAATATTTTATTAAAAAATATTTCAGTTTTATCACTCAAGTAAAAAAATGCACAAGAAATAAATATGGCTATCAGCAAACCAATCATCCCGCGCAAAATAAACACGTGACTAACAAAACCGTAACAAAATAACAGTTATCTATGTTTTAAGGTGCGCCCTACAACCTAGCTGCAACACCATGATTTATCTAAGTTTACTTGCAAGACACCATAATTAACACCAAACAATAAAGTAAAATAATTGTTAAAAGCTGTTGACGGAATGAAAATATTAAATTAGTTTATGTAAGCGCTTACAAAAAATTACAAATTGTTAAGCTTGTTTTTTTAAACAGAAATGTAAGCGCTTACAAATTTAGTTACACAGAAATTCACTAAAAATAAAATAAGCACTCTGGGGAGAGTAAAGTGAAAACAAGAACATTTAACAAAACTAAACTAGCAACGAGTTTGTCGTTAATATTAGGAGCTTCCGTTATTAATACCACTTATGCGGCTGAAGAAGTTACCGCTGGTGATGATGTAGAAATAATTGAAGTTACCGGTATTCGCGGCAGTTTGACGAAGTCGGTTGACATTAAACGCTCTTCAAGAGGTGTTGTAGATGCAATTTCAGCAGAAGATATAGGTAAGTTTCCAGATACTAACTTAGCCGAATCTCTGCAACGTATTTCAGGTGTATCAATTGACCGTGATAATGGTGAAGGTAGCAAAGTAACCGTTCGTGGTTTTGGTCCTGACTATAACTTGGTAACGCTAAATGGCCGTCAAATGCCAACCGCGAACATCAATGATACTAGTGCTTCTGATTCTCGTTCATTCGACTTTGGTAACTTAGCATCTGAAGGTGTGAGCGCTGTTGAAGTATATAAAACAGGCCGAGCAGACGTTGCAACAGGTGGTATCGGTTCTACGATTAACTTGGTAACAATAAAGCCATTAAATGCTGGTAAACAAGCAGCAGTTAGCGTTAAAGGTGTGCATGATACATCAAGTGAAGATGGTGATAGCTTAACTCCTGAATTATCAGGTTTATATAGTGACACATTTGCAGATGGTAAATTTGGTGTTGCAATTACAGGTTCATACCAAAACCGCCAAAGTGGTTCAGCACGTGCTGGTGTTGATAACGGCTGGCGCCCACAAACAGGTGGCGTTGGTGACTGGGGTTCAGTTGGTGAAGGCCCAAATAACGTTAATGTACCAGCTGATGGCGTAACATACGCTGTTCCTCATAACGTATTATATGGTTTCAGTGAAGTAGACCGTACACGTACCAATGGTCAATTAACCTTTCAATATCGCCCTGTTGAAAACTTAACAGCAACACTTGATTATACCTACTCAAAATTAGAAGAAGAGTTAAATCAAAACATTCACTCTGTGTGGATGAGCTTAAACTATGCTGGCGGTTCAGAGTGGACTGATCCAGATGGCGATAACGTTTCTGCACCTATGATGATCCATGATATTGATGGCCCTTCAGATTTAGTAAGCCAAGTAGAGCAAAGTGCAAAAGTTAATGAAAATGATTCTATAGGTTTAAATTTAGAATACTTGGTAAATGACAACTTATCTTTTGCCCTTGATTTTCATAGTTCATCAGCAGAAGCAAAGCCTGACAGTATTTATGGTAACAGTAATACTATTCAAATGGCGACTTGGACTCGTGCAGAAACAAAAGTAGATTTCACTTCAGATTTCCCTGTTGTAGAAGTTGTATTCCCTGACGGTGTAAACGGTTTAACGCCAGATGACGTTAGAACTACCGGTACAAGTTTCAGAAACAGCTACATGAAATCAGAAATTGAACAAGTTCAATTAGATGGTACGTATGTATTTGATGATGGCATTGTTGAAAGTATCGACTTTGGTGTTGGCTTTAACAAAGTAGAGAACCGCAACGCATTCGCTAATGCAGAACGTCCTAACTGGGGTGGTACTGGTTCGGCAGACGATATTGACGATCAAATGTTACTTGATAGCAAAGATACAATGAAAGATCGCTTTGATAACATGCCAGGTGATAAATCAAATATGATCAATGAGTTTTGGGCTGTTGATTTTAAAACGATTGCTGATTTAGTTGGTGATTTATATTCAGATCCAAACGATCCACAAGCATGGCCATGTGGTTCAACCATTTGTGCTCCAACTGAATATACAACTGACAGACGTACAGAAGAAGAATCAACAAGCGCATATTTACAAGCTAATTTAGCGTTTGAAATTGGTGAAATGCCTGCGGCATTAACCATAGGTATTCGTTATGAGCAAACTGATGTTACTTCAACCACTCTTTTACCAGATGTAATTAACTTAGGTTGGGTATCTACTAACGAGTTTGAAATTGTACGTGCAGATAATGCAGTATTCTTTACTGGCGAAGGCGATTACGACTATGTTCTTCCTAACATAGATTTTAACATTGAGCCTTTAGAAGACGTTATTGTAAGAGCTTCATACAGTGAAACAATTACTCGTCCTGCGTACGGTAATTTAACTGCGGGTAGCCGTTTAAATGAAGTTCGAAATGGTGGTGCTACGGGTTCTCGTGGTAATCCAGGATTACTACCTGTTGAATCAGAGAATATCGACCTTTCACTTGAATACTACTACGGTGAAGCTAGTTATGTATCTTTAGGTTACTTCCAAAAAGATGTTGACCAAGTTGTTGGTAATAAAATAATCAATGAGTCACCTTATAATGTAACTGACCCGGCCTCAGGTGCGCGTTTTGATGCTGCTGTTGCTGCTACAGGTGGTGATCCATCTAATAGTGAAGCAATTCGTGAGAATATAGAAG
Source organism: Thalassotalea nanhaiensis (assembly GCF_031583575.1). Lineage (NCBI taxonomy): Bacteria > Pseudomonadati > Pseudomonadota > Gammaproteobacteria > Alteromonadales > Colwelliaceae > Thalassotalea > Thalassotalea nanhaiensis. Next base: position 3,459,813 of record NZ_CP134146.1, read on the forward strand.
CGTCAAACCCAGGTGATCAGTACATCATTCCAGCTGCAGGTGGAGCAATGACTCAAATTTGGGGTCATCCAACAGAAAACGGCATCTTAGATGTTGATTTTACTCAGCCGGTTAACCAAGGTAGCAATAAAGTAGACGGTTTCGAGTTTGCTATACAGCATTTCTTTGGTGATACAGGTTTTGGTGCTATGGCCAACCTTACCGTTGTAGATAGTGATATAGAATATGATGATGGTGATTTCTCAGGAAATCAAGTTACGCCGTTACTTGGCGTAAGTGATTCATACAATATTGTTGCCTTCTATGAAAAATATGGTTTCCAAGTTCGTGTTGCTTACAACTGGCGCGATGACTTCCTACAAGGAACTCATGATGGTCAAGGTCTAAACCCTGTGTATGTAGAAGATTACGGTCAACTAGATGCAAACATTAGCTACGAATTTAACGAAAACCTTGCTGTATTTGCTGAAGGTATTAACTTAACAGATGAGATCACTCGCAGTTATGGTCGCCATCAGTTAATGGTTAAGAACATCGAGCAATCAGGACCTCGTTATAATATTGGTATGCGATATAAGTTTTAATATTTAACATATATCAACTAACAAAGCCGCTGCTTGCAGCGGCTTTTATACTCATATGAATAGCTATTTTTTCTAATAAATATTTATTCACATTAGTATTATCTTTACTTACAAGCTCAACTAAAAGATAGTAGTTAATATCTAGAAAGTTATAAATAAAAACAAAACGTTAATTAAGTTTTTGGTCTAATTAATGGTATTGATATGAACAACCCCCTTAAAAAAGTTGTAATTGTTGGTGGTGGAACTGCTGGTTGGTTAACAGCAGGCATAATTGCTGCTGAGCACAATGCACATCGCGATGATGGTTTAGATATCACCTTGATCGAATCACCTGATCTTAAACCTATCGGAGTTGGAGAAGGTACCTGGCCAACAATGAGAGATACCATCCAATCTATCGGTATTTCTGAAAATGATTTTATCAGCTGTTGCGACGTGTCCTTTAAACAAGGCTCACAATTTGTTGGCTGGTGTGACGATACATCTGCTAATAGTTATTATCATCCATTTTTAGCACCACACGGTTTTGGTCAATCAAACTTAACCAAACATTGGCAACAATCAAAAACCTCAACTTCTTTTGCTCATACGGTTAGCTTTCAACCGCATTTATGTGACTATGGCTGTGCACCTAAGCAAAAACAAACACCTGAATTTGCCGCGGTTGCTAATTATGCTTATCACCTAAATGCTGCAAAATTTGCACAACTGCTGCAAAAACACTGTACTGAAAAACTCAAAGTGAAGCATATCAAGGACCATGTTACTGGCGTGAATGGCAACATTGATGACAATATCCAGTCTATTAGCACCAAACAACATGGCAATTTAAGTGCTGAGTTATTTGTTGATTGCTCAGGAAGCTCGGCTATTTTATTAGCGCAACATTACAAAATACCTTTTATCAACAAAAAAGACGTGCTGTTTAATGACACCGCACTAGCTGTACAAGTCCCCTATGCTAATGCGAATGAGAAAATTGCATCACATACTATTTCTACAGCGCACGATGCTGGCTGGATTTGGGATATAGGCCTGCCAACTCGTCGTGGTGTAGGCTGTGTTTATGCCAGTGACTATATGACTGATGACGGTGCAGAAGCACAGCTTCGTGCTTATTTATCTAACACACTGCCACAAAATATAATAAAAGAAGCAAATATTAGAAAGCTGTCTTTTATCCCTGGTTATAGAGAGAAGTTTTGGCACAAAAACTGTGTGGCTGTTGGCATGGCATCAGGCTTTCTTGAGCCACTGGAAGCATCTGCACTGGCATTGGTAGAATTATCCGCCAAAATGATTGCAAAAGAGCTGCCCGCAGAGCAATCAATCATGCCAATTACTGCCGAGCGATTTAATCGTCGTTTTCATTATCGCTGGCAACGTATCATTGAATTTTTAAAGCTGCATTATGTGCTTAGCAATCGCAGCGCAAAATACTGGCAAGACAACAAAGCTACAAACACCATACCTGATCGTTTACAGCAACTGTTGGCTTTATGGCAATACCAAGAGCCAACGTATAATGACTTTACCGAAATTGAAGAAATCTTTCCGGCTGCCAGCTATCAATACATCCTTTATGGTATGGGATTTAAAACCCAAGTTAGAGCAACATCAAGGCGAATTGATAACCAATTGCTTAGTGAAAAACTTATCACTGAAAACCAACAGTTATGCCAAAAGTATTTGGCAGGCTTACCGACAAATCGTGAATTAATTGACCATATTATTCATCAACAAATGAATAAAAAGTGTGCTAATTAAAATTATAAAAAACAGGAGTTCCCATGGCAAATCACGTGTTATTAAATAATATAGATCACCAAGATCTAAAAATTATTACCGAGAAATCAGAGCTGTACGGCAATAATAAAATGTACTCAGCTATATACCCATTTGAGTTTAAACATGCACAAGCTGATTACCCTATTTTTTTCTATAAAGATCAATCTACAAATGTTTATACCGCATTGGCGTTATTTGGGTTTGAAGACAAAGAGAACCTTTATCTTGAAGAAAACAAATGGAATGCCAGCTATATTCCATTAATGATCGAAAGGGAGCCTTTTTTAATCGGTAAACAAACCGTCGTTGAAAATGGCGAAAGCACAGAAAACCCTGTCATTCATATTGACCTGGATAGCCCAAGAGTAAGTAAAGACCAGGGTGAGGAAATTTTCTTATCGCATGGCGGTAATAGTGAATACATCAATAAAATAAGTACTACCCTGAAAGCACTGCATGACAGTAAAGAGTCTACCGACTTGTTTTTCAATACCCTTTCAGAGCTAGACCTTATTGAACCTTTTAATTTAGATATTCAATTACAAGATGGCTCAAATCATCGTTTAGCAGGCTTTCATACCATCAATGAAGAAAAACTAACCGGACTATCTGGTGAACAGCTTGAAAAATTAAACAAGTCTGGATTATTGATGCTTATTTACATGGTCATAGCCTCTCAGTCTAATATCGGCGGATTAATCCAAAAGAAACAAGACAAAGTACAAGCAAAGTAAACAGTAACTTTTGATGAGGCAGTTGTTATCAGCGATATATTTAGTCAGATAAAACCAGTTGAGCAGGTATCAAGCTGTAGTGCTGATAACATTCCTGCCAGCATTTTATCATCAACACAACCTATTATTTTGAAAGGACTGGTAAAGCACTGGCCAATTGTTTGCGCTGCGAATGAATCAAACGAATCAGCAGTGAATTACTTACAACAGTTTTACCAAGGGATGCCGGTAGGAGCAGGTTTTGGTGAAAGTAAGGATAATGGCCGTTTATTTTACAATGATGATTTATCAGGTTTTAATTTTGACCGCAAAACCATTGCCTTGGATACTTTCTTAACCGAACTGCTACAACCTGTGCAGCAGCCAACCGCAGCAAAATATGTTGGCTCTACTGACATCAATAAGTTGTTGCCAAGTTTTCGAGAGCACAATGACTTATCGGCGTTAAGTGAATTTAAGCCATTAGCGAGCATTTGGTTAAGTAATCGCTCTCGCATTGCTGCTCATCATGATACGCCTAATAACATTGCCTGCTGTGTAGCTGGCAAAAGACGCTTTACCTTATTTCCTCCAGAGGAAGTTAAAAATTTATATATTGGTCCGCTAGACCATACACCTGCGGGGCAAGCGATTAGCTTAGTAGATTTTTATGAACCTGACTTTGAACGTTTCCCAAAATTTGAACAGGCATTGGCAAATGCGCAAGTGGCTGAATTAGAACCAGGCGACTGTTTGTTTTTACCCAGTATGTGGTGGCACCATGTTGAAGGCCTAGATAATTTTAATATATTAATAAATTATTGGTGGCAAACAACCAATTTACAGATGGGTGCAGGTATGGATGCGCTTTATCATGCTTTGCTCAACATTAAAGATTTACCTGAGCAACAAAAACTTGCCTGGCAGGCAATGTTTGAACATTATATTTTTAACGTTGATGAAAATACCTTAGATCATATCCCTGAAGATAAACTTGGTATTCTTGATTCAAATTCAGATATGGCTGCTAGAAAAATACGAGCCATGCTATTAAACAAACTTAATCGTTAATCACAACAGTAAACATAGGTGATACAGTGCAAGATAAAAGAATTAAAAAAGTTGTCATTGCTGGTGGTGGAACTGCTGGTTGGATGGCCGCAGCAGCATTATCAAAGCTACTGGGCAAGAACCTTGATATTACCCTGGTAGAATCTGATGAAATCGCAACCGTAGGTGTTGGGGAAGCAACGATACCAACGCTGCAATATTTTCATAAATTATTAAACATTAATGAAGCCGAGTTTTTAAAAGAAACTCATGGCACGTTTAAGTTAGGTATTAAGTTTGAAAATTGGCGCACTAAAAATGAAGATTATTTGCACGCCTTTGGTGTAACCGGTCAAGATTGTTGGGCTGCTGGCTTTCAGCATTTTTGGCTAAAAGGTCGCCAGCAAGGTATCGCCAGTGATTTTGGTGATTACTGCTTGGAGCAAGTAAGCGCGGTAAGCGAAAAATTTGCACACTTACCAAATAACGGCCTTAACTATGCCTATCACATTGATGCTACACGATATGGACAATATCTTAGAAAAATGAGCGAAGCTCATGGCGTTACGCGTGTTGAAGGAAAAATAGAACAAGTAAAACAAAATCATGAAACAGGCTTTATTGAGTCCTTAAGCCTAGCTAATGGCAAAGTAGTTGAAGGTGATTTATTTATCGACTGTACCGGTCAGCGCGCATTGTTAATTGAAGGGGCATTACACACTGGTTTTGAAGACTGGTCGCATTGGCTACCTTGTGACTCTGCCATTGCAGTGCAAACTAAGTCGGTTGCTGAACCAATTCCATATACCCGCTCTATTGCTCATGACTTTGGTTGGCAGTGGCGCATCCCATTACAGCACCGAGTTGGTAATGGTATGGTGTATTGCAGTAAATTTGTCAGCGATGAACAAGCCAAAGCTGTTCTTGAAGAAAACCTGGTCGGTGAAAAAATTACCGAGCCACGAGTAATTAAGTATCGAACTGGTACAAGGCGTAAACATTGGAACAAAAACTGTGTTGCGGTTGGCCTTTCAAGTGGATTTTTAGAGCCTCTAGAGTCCACCAGCATTCACCTTATTCAACAATCAATTGTACGTTTAATGCGGATGTTTCCTCACACTGGAATTAAGCAAACTGATATTGATGAATTTAATTTGCAAACCAAGTTTGATACCGAAACAACCAGAGACTTTATCATTTTACATTATTGCCAGCACAATCGAAGCGATACAGAATTTTGGCGTCATTGTCGCAATATGCCGATCCCTGAGCGATTATCTCATCGTATTGAACTGTTTAAAGAAACAGGGCGAGTATTTCGTAAAAACAATGAATTGTTTGATGATTCATGGATGCAGGTGATGATTGGTCAAGGTTTAATACCTGAAAGTTACCACCCTATTGTAGATAATATGAGTGATGATGAATTAGTTCGCTTTTTAGATCATATAAAAACCAACATTAAAGGTACTGTAGGTCAGTTGCCAAATCATCAAGCTTTTATTAAGCAGTATTGCAATTCTGGCGATTAAATTTAAATGATGCCAATAAATAGCTCTAAGTTGTGGGTTTTAATGTTTGTTGCTTCTGCAATGGCATTACCCACATTGGCTACGGAGCAATTTATTTGGCCTAACAATGCCAAAGCAGCCATAAGCCTTTCTTATGATGATGCCTTAAACAGCCAATTAGATAATGCGCTTCCTGCGCTTAATCGCTTGAACTTAAAAGGCTCATTTTATTTAACCCTTAACTCACCTGCAGTCGATGAACGATTAGAAGAATGGCGAAATGCTGCCCAGCAAGGACACGAACTCGGTAATCATTCAATTAATCATGCCTGTAGTGGCTCGTTACCTGGCAGAGATTGGGTGTCTGTTCACAACGACCTTGATAACAAAACCTATGAAGAGATAATCCAAGAAATTAAAACAGCTAATAGCTTTTTAAAGGCCATTGATGGGGAAACTATCAGAACGTTTACTGTACCCTGTACAGATCAGCTGGTAGAACATAAAAATTACGTGCACGCACTGAGAAATATTTTTGTTGGTATTAAATCTCAGGTTGGTAACGTCCCTGAGAATATCAATGCATTTGATGTCATGGATGCGCCGGTATGGGCACCTAACGGCAATTCAGGAGCCGAACTTATTGCTTATGCAAAGCAAGCTGCCAAACACGGCACAATTGCAAATTTTACCTTCCACGGAATTGGTGGCGATCACTTATCTGTTTCGACAAAAGCCCATCAAGAACTATTAGGTTATCTAGCCAAGAATAAAGATATTTACTGGGTGGATACCTATCGAAATATTAGTTTATACATGAAAAAACATCATCCGCAAAAGCAATCAAAGAATCCATAGTGTAGCCAAAGTTCAGTTAAACATTCGCAGGGCATACTTGTTAGTTCAGATCATGCCCCTGCTTCAAACGAAAAACTCGCTCAATATACAATTAACTTGGGAGAGGATTAGTGACGTAATAAATGGTCTATTTTTTCCCATTCTCCATCAGTGTATTTGATTTCATAAAATGGCCAGTAATTATTATCAACTCGCAAGGTAATTACCTTAGAATTATTTTTAAAGTCTAACGTTTTAACTAAGACTGAAGACTGGTGTTTTTTTCCTTTTACTGCCTCTACAAAATCATCTGTTGTTTCGATTGATTTTCCGTCAATTTCTACAATACGCTGCATAGCGTATAGCCCATAACGTGTCGCTGGTGAACCGTAACTATAGCTGGCTACATATACACCGTCGTCACTAACATTACCTTGTTGCTGCGCGGCACGATGTGGTGCGTGAAGATATAAACCTGACCAATAAAACACTTGCTCTATATCTTGGCCATTTAACAACGTTGTTGTTAATCTCTTAGAATGAATTTTACCTTCACTTAAATAAGTTACCTCTACTTCAGGTGATTGCGTTAATAATTCTACTTGTCTAAAAGAAGATACAGGGGTGTCATTAATAGCTAATAAAAGATCCCCTCGTTTAAATAATTCAGCACTCTTTGAACTTTCTGCCACATTGTAAACGGCAAGTAATTTATCTGTTTGTGGGTTTTGGTGCGCAATTTTATTTAACCATTCCTCTGGTAACCCCATTTGCAATGCGTTAACGGGGGCAATTTTCGTTAAGTTTAAATCAATAGAATAAATTGGTTTTCGCCCCTCATTCAATAGCATTATCTCTTCAATATACTCAGCAGAAATTCCAGTCAAAATTGTATTAACATCATTGCCGTTACTTTCTTCAAAGATAGTCCATAACGCAACCACTTCTTCAGCTTCGTTAATTAAAATTCCGTCTATTGAATAGTTAGGATTAACAAGATTAATTGTATCTATATTTTTTTCAATAAACTGTGGCACGTTAAACTGCTTAAGCCAAAGTTCATCATTAGTATCAACATTGGTATCACGATATTCGATTACGCCTTCATAATTCAGACCTATCTGTCTTATTGGGTCTCCCGGTTTAATTGCCTGTTTACTTAAGATTATTTCAGCAACCGCTAGATGAGAAACCGATGAAGGTGCATATGAGACTAAAGATAAATTATGCAACGGATGTATATATTCAACTTTGCCTTTAACTTCTATACGGTTATTAAATATTAATTTAACGTCTCCTAACGAGCTAAACACTACACTTCGAGGGACGACAACCCAGCCTTTTTCTCTATCAACAATAACGCCTGTACCACTTGCTGAATTCTTTCCACTTCGACCTTGAATAGAATAAGGACTGGAAAAGTTCACTTCAACTAACGCATGTTCTGGTTTAGTGCTTATAACCATTGAATCATGATTTATACTCTCGTCAAGCTCTACCGCCTCTGGTATCTTTGACGATTGACTACATGGCCAGTAACCTAAAAGAGGATCTTTATGACAATAGCTATGTTCAAACCATGTTCTATTAATTTCAACTAGAGCATAATTGCTAGTATTGGGATCGTTAAGGCTAAAGTATCGAAGGTGAACCTTAGTTCCATTTATAATGCGGCTTAGTTGTTTGTCAAACTCTTCTACTGTATCAACGTGTACGCCATTAAATTCGGTTATTAAACTTTTATTAGGTACGCCTGCATTCGAGAAACTCCCCGCTGAAACCGCAACGTAAACTCCTTTTATTGGTTTGTTAAAATGCCTAGCTTGCTGATATGACAAATTATGAAAAATTCCGCCGTCAAATTTTAAAAATGATAAAGGCATCATCATATCTAAATCATCAACAATTATCGAAGTTGATAATACTTCTCCGCGCCTTAAAACAGACAGGTTAATAGTCTTATTTACATGGCTATTTAAGCTGTTTTCGAGTGCTGAAAAATCGGCAAGAGATTGCTCATTGATAGATAATAAAATATCGCCTACTTCAAGAGAGCTTGCTGCAGAGCTTTCAGGGATTATTGATTTAACGACTAATAGACCCGGTAATTCTGGAAATTGATTGCGATACTTTGCTTCTAAATCATCACCTAACCCTAGCCTTTTTAATTCAGCATATGGCTTAGCGTGAAAGGTTGTTTGTATAGAGCCTCGAGAAATTATTTCGTTAGTCTGTAATTTTTTTAATGCTATTTTGACTTTTTCTAAAGGTAGATAAAAGGCATGAGCTGATTTGGTTTGACTGCCAGCGTTGAGGGCAACAACTTCACCATGTATATTGATGACAGGAGAGCCTGAAGAACCACCAGTTGAAGCCGTAGCTGCTTGAATATAGAAAGTATTAAAATCGTTATACCTTCCAAGACCGTACACTGGTGCGTCACGATCAAGTCTAGCAATAGTACCATCTAAAATAGATATTTTTTGTCCTGCGTCATTGCCAATAATGCGAATTTCTTGACCAATTTTTGGATTACTATTACTTAGCTTAAATTGATGTGGTTGTAGGTGTTTTATTTGGCTAGGATCATAACTAAAGAAGCCAAAATCATGAACAGGATCAATATATAAAGGTGTTAAATCAATTTCTTCATTATTAATTAATATTGCTTTCGCAGTAACCGGCCCTGGTGTCACTATATGTCGATTGGTTAAAATAATTCCTCGTGCAGCATCGACAATAAAGCCGGTGCCATAACCACTACTATTCCACTTCCCATCGAAACTTACAGGTACGTCAGTTTGAATACTGACTACGCCACTAGAAACTAACGTAACAGTGTCATTCCAACTTTTTTTGCTTGTTAATGGCGATGAACAACTGGTTAAAAAAATAAATGAAAACAATATTACTAAAGTGTGTGTTATGTTTTTGTTTTTATTGAACATCCCTATTGACCTTATCCTTAGGTTTATATGTATCGATTGTGATATACAGAAATTTTTAAAGAGCTTAACTATCTACTTAAAAATGAATATTGTAAAGTCCAATAGCATGAATGATTACTACCAAATGTTAGCAGTAATGGTATCTGAATTGATTGCAAAACAATTTAAGTACTGTTTGTCTCTGACGAGTAAATAATATCTGTATTGAAAACCCATATTAACACTAAGCGATGGTCGAACCCGCTCAAGCAGTATCAATTTATTATCGTTTTTTCATCAATTACTTAACATTCTAAACCTTTAGTATTGCTATAGATTTAACACAGTGTATGTTATTCACTTAACAGAACTTTTAATTATTTTTGGGTTAATCCAAATGCTAAATTACGAGCCAGATTTTTCTACGTATTCTTACGAAGAGTTATTAGATGCCAAAAGAAATATTGATAAAGAAAGCTATCCTCAAAGATATGAAACGATTGTTCAGCTATTGAGCGACCCTACTCGTGAACTTAACGCGAAAACCCAAGCTATAGAAGAGGTTGAAGTTAATAAATACTCAACTTTCTGGCCTCGTTTTTGGGCGGCTATAATCGACGGAATTGTATTTGCAATCATATTATATATTGAGTGTTTGGTCTTTGGAGTTGAATACAGCACTCAAGATAAATTCCTTCAAGCCTTGAATGGCGTTCAATTTGCTATTTATGCCATTTTTATGCACGGCTATTTCGGTCAAACTCTTGGGAAAATGTTGATGAATGTTAAAGTACTTAATCATGACACAGAGTCTGAAATCGGTGTTAAACAGGCACTTCGCAGGGAATCAGTTAATTTAGCGATCAATATTTCTTGGGTGGTAATTATTATGATAGTCGCTACTTCATTAGAAATGTCTGGGACCATTTCAGAAAGCCTATCTTACACTGTCTTGGGATTTGGTATCTTAGCTATGATTTGGGGTATATCTGAGTTTGTTACCATGTTATTTAATGATAAACGCAGAGCCCTACACGATTATATTGGAAAGACAGTGGTAGTACGTACATAAGTGATTAAAGAATCAATACTTATAGCAGTAATAAGCGAGCAAGAGACATTCAATATCAAATTAAAAAGAGTAGGCGTTATTACTGAGATGTCTACTTAATAAACTGTTATACGTATCTCAAGTTAAGGAGAACAATTTGAAATTCAAGGTAGAAATATCAAAAGCTGATTATGATGCATTTAATGCATACGCTTCATCCAAGTTATTAAAATCTCACTATTGGTTGGCAGTGATAAAAAACGTGATTCTTTGGTTAGTCTTAGGTGCAATATTTATGTCCTTTTTTCAATTCCTATCCGGAGGCATTGAGAGTAAATATTTTTACACCATTTTAGCGATATCAACTCCATTATTAATTTATATAGTTCTTGGGAAATTGGAGGAACATAAACTAGTCAAAAGTTTCACTCCAAATCAAAATGGAATTATGATTGGCTCTAAAGAATTCGAAATAAATTCAGATGGCATAAAGGAGACTCACCTTTTTGGTCATAACTTTTATAAATGGAACGTGGTTGAGAATATAGAAGAAGCAAATGGCTCTGTTTACGTTTTTGTTGATAAGGTTCTTGCTTTGATATTTACATCTGAGTCTTTTGAGTCAAAAGAAATTAAAGATGAGTTTCTATCTAAAGTGCAAAAATACGTATAACAAGGCGCTCAAGCAGGATGCAAAACAATTGGCTCGCGTTCGTGCCTCACTAATTTTAGCCAACTATTATTTACCCCTTAAATGGGCGTTTGGTATTTAATAATACACATCAAAAATGGAGATAAAATGAGTATTAATGAAATGGAAACATTTGAATCACAACAAGAGTATGTTGGTTTTTGGGCTCGATTTGGGGCAACTATTATTGACTCTTTAATATTAATCGCAATTACTTTTCCTCTTTTACATTCAATCTATGGTAGCCAATATTGGGAAGCTGAAGAAATGATTGTAGGACTTCCTGATTTTTTAATTAGCTGGGTATTTCCCTTAGTGGCTACAATCCTGTTTTGGGTTTATAAATCAGCAACACCAGGGAAAATGGCTCTTAAAGTAAAAATTGTTGATGCTAAAACGGGAAATGCCCCCACGACTCAGCAATCTATAATTCGCTATGTTGGCTACTATATTTCTGCAATACCTCTTTGCCTAGGTTTTCTTTGGGTTGGCTGGGATTCAAAAAAGCAAGGGTGGCATGACAAGCTTGCGGGCACCGTAGTAATTGCTCCAAAAAATAAAGGCGTAGAAAACGTTTCTTTTTCAGAAAACAATACCTAACAAGAGTTTAAAGTGGAACTGAGCAAACTGTTAACGACCCTTTAATGGGCATTAGGAATACCAAATGAGTAGTGGAAGCTCTCAAGCAAATGCATTCTATGAAGAAGTTTCAGAAAACCAAAGGTTATGGTTTGCGGAAACTGAAAGTGGCGACGCTTTAGAATTTGATATCGACAATGATCAGGTATCCTTTCCTCTTTGGTCTTCTAAATCAAGAATTATAAGGTTAAAAAAACTTAATCCTGATTTGTTGGCTGAGTACTTACCGAGAGAGATCTCTTGGTTATTCTTCAAGGAAGTTTTAGCGCCTATGCTAATGGAGAATAAACGACTGATTGGTGTTAATCTCAATGGTCAAAACCTGACGGGTATTGATTTACCTGTAGAGTCTCTAATTAAACAAATAGAGGCTTTTGCGTAGGGTGTTTCCTAACAAGCAGTTAAAGCGGGACTTATTACAGTTTGCTCGGCTCCGCTTCGCTTAACATTTTAGCAAACTATTATCAGCCCCTTAAATGGGCGTTAGTTGCTCTAAAAGGTTTGGAGCACAATCAACATAAATTATAACTACAACAATAAGGAAATAATAATGCGTTTAGGACTACTATATTTTTTTGTCATGTTTTTCTCCGCCTCTGTTTACTCTCAAGATGATGAATATTTAACCCAAGTACAACAGCTTGATTGGAAAGGTGCTGCTGAAGGTTATGAAATCCCTTCAAATGATGCAAAAATTTCAGTCAGTGAAAATGAATACTTAGTTTTAGGAAAAGATGCTCATAAATTCATGCTTCTGACAGAAGGTCATGACGGGTTTAAGCCAGATGCAGTTAAACTAAAAATCCATGCTGATGAATCTGAATCTACAGCAATCTATCAACGTAATGATATAGGTTTCGTTAAAACTGACGATTGGGAAGAAAACATTGATGCTGATGATATGCTGTCACAAATTACTGAAGGAACAGAAGAAGCAAATAAAATAAGAGCCGAAGGTCATCCAAAATTATATATTGATGGGTGGGCACAGCCTCCATTCTTAGATAAAGATAATTCTATTATTTATTGGGCTATCAACGGCCATACAAGTGACAATAGAAAATTTATTAATGCTAAAGCACTGAAATTAGGTCGAAAAGGTTATACCGATGTGATTTGGACTGGTTTACCAGAGCAATTTACAAATGCGGAAACTGTATTGGAGCCAGTTTTGGCAAGTTACTCATATAATGAAGGATTTCAATATGATGATTTTATGCCTGAAACAGATACTGTTGCTGCAATGGGAGCTGGAGCATTAGTTTATAAATTAGCTACAGGAAAAGCAGCTGTTAAAGCTGGTTTTATCGCTGCAGCAGCAATTTTTGCTAAAAAGTTTTGGTTTATTATATTTCTACCATTCGTTTATGGTTGGAAATGGATTAAGAACAAATTTTCCAATAAATCAGAATGAGCAACTAACAAGCTGTTCAAGCGGGACTAATTACAGTTGGCTGTTTCGCTCCGCTCACATTATAGCCAACTATTATCAGCCCCTTATTGGGGCGTTATGTATTCAAGGAAGGTTTAGTGAATAATTCAAATAAAATAATAATAAGTTTACTTGTTGCTAATTTAGCTGCAACTGTATGGTTTGGTACTAACACTACAGCAGTAGTATCAAGTCAAAAACCTTATGAGAAAGCGTCTCAGCATCAATTACCAGATTTAATCAATAGTTCTGTAAAGTCTGAAATTCTAAACACATTTATTAAACATTTTAATTCCAAGAATTATGATGCTTTATACGATATGTTTGGTCCAGTAGCTAAAGCTCAAATTCCAAGAAAAGACATGGATGTAGAGTTTGGTAAATTAACCAAATACTTTCATAGCGTTGAGAGCGGTAGTTTCAGTTTTGCGGAATTTTCCGGGCAGCAAGGCAGCTCAACAGTGTATGTACTCAATTACACAGTAAATCTTTCTGAAAAAAGTGATTTTGGAGAAATTGGCACTTTAAAGATTACTATTGCAATTGATGGTAATGAGTATCAAATTTACGGTATTCGATTAAACGGTGAAACGTAGTAAGAATATATAACTAGCCAATTAAAACGGGACTGCTAACAGCTTGCTCAGTTCCGCTTCGCTACACAAGTTTAGCAAGCTATTATAAGCCCATCATTAGGGGTTATATGCCTAAAAGGAGAAAAGTGTAAATTATGGATAATACAGAAATCATTATATTAGTTGTATTTGGAGCTTTGTTTCTATTCGAACTATGGGCTGTTATCCAGTCCATATTGGCTAAGAGTTGGAGTACAACTAAAGGTGAAGTATTAGAATCTGATTTAGATGTTGATCATCGAGGTGGAGCAACAGTTGCTATTAAATATTCTTATTCAGTTAATGGCAAAGAGTACACATCCTCTAACTCTGTATTTGGTTATGTTGGATATGTATTTTGGTGTATCAGAAAATGGTATATCAATGAAGATGATTTAACAGTTTACTATAACCCCAAAAAGCCAAATAAAGCTGTTTTAGTTACGGGGCTAAGAGTTTTCTTTATTGTAGAGTTTATACCATTCGGTGTGTTTTATTTTTGGTACTTAAAGCCAATTTACGGCATATAACAAGGTATTCATTAGGACAATTTACGGTTGGCTGTTGTTCGTACCTCACAGATTTTACCAATTACAAATAGCCGCTTAATGTGGCGTTAACTCAAGTATATGAGAGAATACTAACAGGCAGATAATGGCACTTTTGAGTTAGTCACGGCTTTAGGCTTTAAGTTACTGTAATCAAAAGCCTAGCGGCAGTAATGAGTGAGGAGCCGCCATTGACAGTTATGTAATCCCGTGCTTAAACATGAAAACTATCCACTTAATAAATCTGTTATCTGAACCTAGAGGCTGACATGTATCTTTCGCCAAGCAATTATAAAAATGTACTTAGAGTCGTTGGTTTAATATTTATTTGTATTGGCCTAGTTATGGGGTACTCCGCAATCGAAGCCATGTTAAATCCAAATGTTAGTGTTGTTCTGAATGGTGTAAGTAGAAATGACACTGAGGCTAAGTTATTTGGTTTATTTATTCCGTGCATAATTACAGTTGTTGGTTTTTGGTTATGCTTATCAAAAGGACAATCGTTAACAAATTTACATAAAGTTAGAGAGTCATTCTGGTCTATATTTCATGGTAAATAGTTCTCATTCAAGCCGCTCAAGCGGGACAATAGGTCTGTCTGGTTATGGCACTTTGATCTTGCCCCAAAAATATGGACAGTTAATTTAAGCTTTTAGTCATCTTCTCAAAATTTGAAGGGCTTTTATAACCCAGATAACTGTGAAGCCTCTTTCTATTATAGAAGCATTCAATGTAATCGAATATATCGAGCTGTGCTTCTTGTCTTGATCGATAACTGTATTTTCGAACACGCTCTCGCTTTAACGAACCGAAAAAACTCTCAACAACCGCGTTATCATAGCAATTTCCTCGTCTGCTCATGCTACAAAGAATCCCATTTTTATTTAGAAGTTCTTGGTAATCCAAACTCGCATATTGCGCGCCTTGGTCTGAATGAATTATTAATCCTTCATCAGGTTGCCTAACGGCCACAGCCATCGTTAACGCGTTCATAGCGATGTGACGGCCCATATTCTTATCCATCGACCAGCCAATGATTCTACGCGAGTACAAGTCCATTACGACCGCTAAATAGACAAATCCTTGTTTGGTTTGTATGTACGTAATATCAGACGACCAAACTTGGTTGGCAGCGTCTACTTTAAAGTTTCGACGTAACCTATTGGGTGCTATTTTTGAGTATTGATTCGGTTGAGCGTAGCCTCTAGCAAGCCTTTTAGGACAACCTTTTAATCGAGATTTCGCCATTAATTTAGCGACTCTATTCTTACTGCAATGGTGCCCCTCGGACATCAATACTTCTTTAACTCTTGGTGCACCATACACGCCACGGCTTTGCTGATGAATTTCAGAAATTAGCTTGGTAAACCTGATGTTCTCTTGCTTCGTTTTACTTAACGGACGAGTTGACCAAGCATAAAAACCACTGCGTGAAACACTTAAAGCCTTGCACATCATTTGAATCGAATAATTGTCGCGGTGCCGCTTAATACAACGAAACTTTAATCGGACTCCTTGGCGAAGAACACCACCGCATCTTTTAAAAAATCACGCTCTTTCTTAACTTTAGCCAGCTCCTTTTTGAGCTGTGTAATTTCTGTATTGCGAGTGGCTGTTGAGGCTTTAAATGCATCATCACCTTTTAAACGAAACTCATCTCGCCAACGACTTAGTTGCCTCGTACTGATGCCTAAGTCTTCACAAACGGTGACATCTGTGACACCATCTTCTGAGGCTCTTAATAAAGCCATTCGTTTAAACTCAGCAGGGTATCGTGTGTAACTTTTGCCTTTGGTCATAAACACCTCCAGTTGTATCTCTACAACAATTGTAGTGTGTCCACGAAAATAGGGTAAGACGACTTTTGCGTCGGTTAGTGAATTAAAACAAACACCTAACGGCAGAAAAAAAGCGACAAGCGGTCGTTGAAATTGGAAGTAAATAAGTATTACAAATATGGATATTAACAATAAACAAATGAAAAGTGATGCTCGAATAGCCTCCTATATTTTTATAGCTTTGAACATTACCATGGTGCTTTTTTTCTTTGCTGAAGGTACGACATCGGTATTTGGTATTGTAATTCTTTTTGTTCAATTTCTATTAATAGTATTTTGGCTTTTCCCTGTTTTCTGTTATCAACTTTTCGTTAATAAAATGGATAGGAAACTGGCTTTATATAAAGCTCTAGCTTCATATAAAGAAGCGATGAGTCACGTATCATGGTAACAGAGCGAATCTCGGACTTTAACAACCAAAACATGAGAGAAAAATGAGTACATTTGATTTAATATTTTTTGGTGCATTACTAATAGCATTAATTTTCACTTCTAAAATTGCAAAGAAACGAAAATCTAAATTTCAAAAGTCTACTAACAATTTTTTATCTGCATATGAGTTCGAAAAGGTTACTTCAATTCCTTCAGAAATTTATAGACATGGTTTTAGTATATTTGATTTAGGTGGTGATGAATTGATTGAAAATATACTCCAAAAAGTGAACCGCTCGTGTAAAACTTATATATTTGATTATAAATACTCACCTAACAATCAAGCTACCCAATTAACCACTCAAAGAGCTATTTTTATTAAACTTTCCAATGACTTATTATATAATTTTAACCTTAAACCAGAAGGTGTCATTGATAAAATCAAGCAAGCAATAGGTTATGAAGACATTGATTTTGATGACTTTAAAGAGTTCTCTAGAAAATACGCTCTTCATTCTTCAGAACGACTTAAGGTTGAAGAACAGTTCCCACATGAACTCATAAATATTTTAGAAAAAACTGACGGGATGTTCATTGAAGCTAGAAAAAATTGCTTACTGATATATAACAAATCTGAGCATGAATACTCTGAATATGAACCGTTATATTTAGAAGCCAACAAGTATAAAGAGCTTATACTTGCTAGCACTTAATTGTTTATTTACAGTCTGCTCCTGGCACTTTTGAGACGTTCAATAGATCCTGAAACAAGTTCAGGAAGTAGGAACTTTTATAGCCACGATACGCTTAATGAGGTCCCCGATGTCGCTTGAGCTCCTCGAGGATGACGGCGTATTTTCTCTACTACCGCTCCTGGCACTTTGCAGACCAATTAAAGATCCAGAAACAAGTTCAGGAAGTTGAACTTTTTATATCCACAATTCGCTTAATGAGGTCCCCGATGTCGCTTGAGCTCCTCGAGGATGACGGAGTATTTTCTCTACTTCTGTTTCTTGCAAAAAGCCGACGAATTTAAGATCTTGAAACAAGTTCAGGAAGTTGAATTTTCTATCTACAATTCAGTTAAGCGATTAAGCCACTTCCAACGTTTTAGGCTCTAGGCGAGTATTAACCCATTGGCTGGCAATTAATGAACAGGCAGCAAGACCAGCACCGGCATAAAAAACCAAACTTGGGCTGTATAACCATAACAAGCCAAAGCTTGCCGGGATAACTACTGCAGCGATGTGGTTTATTGAAAAGCTCACGCCAGCATTCGAGGCAATATCTTTGGGGTCGGCTATTTTTTGGAAATAGGTTTTAATGGCAATTGCCATAGCAAAAAATACATGGTCAATCACATACAGTGCTGCGGCAATATTTGCATTTTCAACCAAAGCATAACCACTAAATACTAAAATTAATCCTATATATTCAAAGGTAAGCGCTTTACGTTCACCAACCCGACCTATCCATGCGCCTATTTTCGGCGCAATATAAATATTGAGTAAATGATTGAGCATGTACAACAGGGTTATGTCTGCTACAGAATAACCAAACTTTTCCACCATCATAAAACCGGCAAAAACAACAAATATTTGTCGGCGCGCGCCACTTAAAAAAGTGAGCAGGTAATATAACGAATAGCGTTTTCGTAGAATAAGTTTTTTGTGTTGAACAACTTTTTCAGGGAAGTGCGGCATAAACAGCCACATCCAAAGCGTGATGGCTAAACCCAAGCCACCAAGGATCACATAAGCGTTAACAAATTCCATGGAGAAATAGCTAAACGCTAACCAAATAAAACCGTAAACCACTAATGCTGCAATCGATTTTATTGAGATAAGCTTACCTAATTTTTCTGGCGCTTCATCTTTAGAGAACCATTGCAAACTTAATGACTGGTTCACCGTTTCGTAATAATGAAACCCTATAGACATAATAACCGTAGTTGCATATAAGCCATACTCAGAAGGGAAATAGCCAGTTACGGCAACGCCAATGGTTAATAAGCATAGCGACGTTAATGCAAAGGTTTGCTCTTTCATAATTAACAGAACAAAAATAGCAGTGAAGGCGAGAAACCCAGGGATTTCACGCAAAGATTGCAACATACCAATTTCAGCACCACTAAAGTTGGCCACTTCAATGGTAAAATTATTCAGCATGGCCATCCAACCAGAAAACGCTAAGGTCATCACCACGGATGATAATACTAAAAACACAAACGGTGTTTTCCAAGGATGGTTAATTTGTGATTGCACTGACATAAATGCTTATAACTATAGAATGGTAACGGACGCTTAGATTAACAAATTTTTTACTTGATTGATAACGATACCACTGGTTATGCTAAGACTAAATGCATCTAAATAATTATGAGACTAGCGTATGAAAGATCATGACTGCTCCCCGTTGAGTGACTATATTGAGTACCCTGAAAGTGAAATGTTAAATCGCTCAGAGGAGTTTTTGCACGATATTAAACGCCGCCATTCGGTGCGAAAATTTAGTGAACGTGATGTCGATAAAGCAATTATTGAAAACTGTTTGAAGGCAGCAGCAACAGCGCCAAGTGGCGCTAACCATCAGCCATGGCACTTTGTAGCAATTCACTCGAGTGAAATTAAACAGCAAATTAGAGAGCAAGCCGAACTGCATGAGCAAGGCTTTTATGATGGTAGAGCAGGAGAAGAATGGTTAGATGCCTTAAAACCTTTAGGTACAGATGCCAGTAAGCCCTATTTAGAAAAAGCTCCTTGGCTAATTGCAATTTTTAGCCAAAAGCGTGGAGGTTTAGACAGTGAAGATAGAAACACAAACTACTATGTTCACGAGTCAGTGGGTATTGCTACGGGATTTTTAATTAGTGCTTTACATAACTCTGGTTTGGCAACACTTACTCATACGCCAAAACCGATGTCATTTTTAAATAAAATTTGCGGACGCGGCGATAATGACAGGGCCTATATGTTATTGATTGCGGGTTATCCTGCAAAAGACGCAACAGTGCCAAAACACGCACAAATTAAAAAGCCTTTCGAAGATATATCAACCTTTATGTAAAAAAACACCCGTAGCTTTATACCTAAAGCTACGGGTGTTTTATTGTTGTTCTTTGACGATTATTTTACTGCGATAGTTGCCGTCATTATCAATAACTCTTCACTTGGACGACCACTTTGGCTGCCTAGTTTTTCGAATTCTTGTAACGTATCCATACCATCAACTACTTGACCAAATACGGTATGACGACCATCTAGGAAACGAGTTTCTTTAAAGGTAATAAAGAATTGTGAGCCATCAGTATTTGGCCCCGCATTTGCCATTGATAACATCCCTGGTTTGCTATGACTTGCGTCTTTATGAAATTCACCTTCGTACTTAAAACCTGGGTTACCACGACCGGTCCCTTGTGGATCGCCACCTTGAGCCATAAAGCCTGGGATCACACGATGAAATATTAGATCATCATAAAAACCAAGTTTGGTTAAATATATTGTGCTTGAAACATGCATAGGAGCGTATTGTGGAAATAACTCAATAGTAACTGGCCCCTTATTCGTTACCAGTTCCCAAAAATAGGTTTTATTTTTGGCAAAGTTTACTTGTGGAGGCTTAGGTAATTGCTCTTTCCATTTTGGCGCAGATTTATCGATATTTTGCTCGGTGATAAATGTATCCATCGATTTCAGCGCTGGATCGTTATCAACTAATGTACCAATAATTAATGCGCTAATTGCAAACGCGTATACATAGCCAATTTTCTTAGTAAATGCTTTCATAATATTTTTCTTAATTTTTGAATTGCCCAAGTATATAAAACAATTTCAAAAAATACACTATGTGTATTCACTATTAGTATTTTGGATCAAATATTAACTAATCTGAGCTCGGGATAATGAGTGCTTGGTATTAATTTAAAATCAATCAGTTAGCATTTTAGTTGAAAAATACTAAGAGGATGGATATTTAATTATTCATCAATGCTTAGATTTTTTTGATTATCAAGGCAAAACAATTGTCAATAGTCCGCTATTTACCTTTGTTTTAACGCTGAAAATCGGAAAAATAGAAGTATTGGGCAAGTGCTGCTTATCTCTAGTTCAGGTTAGCGAGTTTACTTGTGCGAGTTTTTCGTAATTTTCTACTGAAAATGGAATTTCTTTACCACTATCAAATGTAAATAAAGAACGCTCAACGGTAGATAGCTTACCTAAATAAATGTGTAACGCCTGACTTGCAGTATTGGTTGCAGTAACCGTATGGATTTGATTTGGGCTTAGCTTCGCCACTTCTGTAGCACCTAAGCTCAATGATTTAATTTCTTTATATTCACCGTTGCTGTTATCAAAAAAAGCATGTTCTTCAGCGCCTTGATATACGCCTACGACAACGTGCATTTGATGATCATGGGCAGGTACAACTGTGCCTGGTTCAAAGCGGCAATACCAAATAGATACCGTGTCATCTTCAAACAGCATTCTTTCGCACTCTTCAATTACCGGCATGTTGGCGATAATATTTTCACAGTCAGCAACCGTTGCTTTCATTAAAGATTCAGCAGATAAAATTGGATTTTCGCTAACAGCAGCTTGGCGGGCATCAGCAATAAATTGCTCTAAATTAAAATCTTTAACAGACATACAGTACTCTTTAAAAGCGACAAAATAACACTTTAGCAAACATTAACCGCTAAAATCTTTGCCTGTTGATTAATTATTGGGTCTATTATCATAATTTATTCAGTGCTGTTGTTTATCATAAACTTTTGCAACTGTGGGAAAAACTCTAAGAAAACAGATTCATACTGGTCGTAGTGTGTTAACACTTCATCTATTGCGCCGCTCAGATTATTTTCAAACCTTATCCGCTTAGAAATTGAATCTATTGCCTTGCCGGTATGATCAATATTTTGATACGAGCTAAGCCAATCTTGACTGATCATTCTATCAACCGTTAAGCGCATTCTTTCAGGCATAATGTCTAAAACCAGCGAAAGCTCACGATAACTATGCTGTCTGAATTCGGCAAATGACTGAACGCTAAACTTATCCCAATGACAGACAAGAAAATGATCAAACACCACGTCAGATATCACCGCAGAAAAGCGCTTGCGTTTAGGTGTAAGCAACTGTTTTAATTCTCTAACGAGGTGGTGTCTGTCGGTATATTTATCAATCACCCTATGGTTATGTATACCATTAACAACCGGCTCTGGTAATAAACTTAAGTCTACACCTTTGGTAAAATCGCCCATCAAATTTCCTGCTAAAGAAAACTTATCGGGTTTAGCAAAATACAGGTGAGCTAAATAATTCATCTTAAATTATAAATTAACGTTGCGTGGTCTGAAATTCCAGTTATTGATGATTTTCGATACGCGATTTGTTCAAAGCCTAACGACAAATATAACTTTTCAGCTTGGATGTTTGATTTAGCAACATCTAGCGTTACTGATTGATAACCTTGCTTACGTGCTTTCTCTATAGCCCAAGATATGAGTTGTTTACCTATCCCTTGGCCTTGATATTGTTCTGCAACCCCAAGATGAGCTATGTACAAGCTATGCCTTACAGGCTTGGGTACAATTCGTTCAAAACGCAGACCTCTAAATGCTGCGGCAGGAAAATGCCAACGATAAAATTTAAGCATATCGAGAATACAACCAATTTCCATACTCAGCGCTTCATTACGGTCAAAGCAGGCTATGCTTGCCACTACCTGTTCATTAAATATGGCAACATGATGATTTTGAAAACCGAACTGACTTCGCCCACGTAAAAAACTTTCTTTTAAAAACTTCAGCGGTTGAGTGAATACATAATTAAATGCTAAGGGACCCGAGCTAAAAATATAGTTAATTGCAGGAGTGGTATCGTTTATGTGCGCTGCTCGGATGGTTATAGACATAGTTAATTATTTATCAGGATTAACTCATATCGAGTTCAATGTCGGTACAGCCATTTGGACAATAGATCCCCGATTGTGGGAGATTCTTATCAATGACTTGTTTACTGCTGGGAGGTACTAAGGTTAATAATTTTTGGCAAACTTTACATTTAACCGCTCTGCCCTGCATAACTTTTTTAATGATGGCTTTTTGATCATTAAATGATTTAGCGGTAAGTTTATTAAGTTTGGAAAAATCTACTGCTGACATGATTTCTTCTGTAAAAATATAATAGTATTAATTACCTAACTTAGTTTATTCGCTTGCGGTAAACAATACCAACCATCATAAATACCATCATATTTTCGTGCTTCAGTTTCCAACAGCATTTGATAGCTTATTATATTACTATAACTTGCCTGCATTTCTGGGTAAGCAGTAACTTCCCATGGATACTCAGGATTTGCTAGATACGGACAAAATGATAGCTTTTGATTATTAGCCAAGAGAGTGTTTCCAAACTTTAATGCTAACTCTTGAGTTTGAAAAATCACTGAAAATTGAATTTCCCGGGGCCGATTTAAATCGTCACCTTCCTGTGCCATATGCCACAACATATTGCCATTAGAGTCTGTTGGAAATTTCGCTATATCTCTTTCAACATTACAAATTTTATCGGTTCTATCCATAATTTAACTACCTATTTTAATAAGCCATTAACTTTGAACATCTGCAGTTGTTATATATAAAAGTTTAGCAGCTTTTTAAAAATTAGTTAGTACTTGGCTGCACCCTAGATAGAGTAAAGGTTTCACCGGTTAGGATATGTTGATAGGTAAATGAATCATCTTTTAACTGGCTAATTTGATAAACTTGATAATTATCTTCATCTTCCAAATCGGCAGGATATTGCTGTTTATTTACTATTTCAGCTTTGGTAATGGTAAAGTGAATATCGCCAACCAAGCCCCAATCGCCCTGTTCACTTATCTCTTCGAGTAACGTTCCGTCAATATTGTAAGTATAAAAAGTAAAGACAAAACTACCGTCTGCAAATAGCTGAGCAAACTCACTAAAACTTTCTTCGCCGGTCTTTTCACTGCGATGCCAATTACCAATTAACTGTGTGCGGTTAAACATGACTTTGCCTTTTCTTTAACTAATAATCAGATTTCGTATCAAGTTCTGGACGACGATGTCGCTTAGAATCGTATAAACATTTTAACATGGTATTACTGCACTTTACCGCTTAAAAATGGTTACCTAACTAACTTACTATTGATTTAATTGAGTAAACACTGTGATAATCATTACAAATTAGCCACACAATAAAACAATATGAATTTATCGCTTACTAAAAAATTGAGTAAAGTAGCATTATTGCTGTCATTTACCTTCGTAATAATACCAAGTTTAAACGCTGAGCAACGTCCGTTAGAAGTAACTGACATTATGAAATTTAAACAAATTGTTAAACCACAACTAAGTGAAGACGGGCAATGGCTTGCCTACAGCGCTCAGCCAGATCGAGGCGAAAATAGCTACCACTTAAAATCGACAAGTAGCGATAGAGAATTTCAAGTTGAACATGGCACAAGCGGTGTTATTTCTGCCGATGGCCGTTTTGCTGCTATTACTATTAGTCCAACTTTATTAGCTAAAGAACAAGCCGATAAAAAAGCGAAAAAGAAACTTAAAAATAGCTTAGAAGTGATCACTTTAGCCAGTGGTGCAAGAGTTACTTTTAACAAGGTTGAAGCGTTTCAATTAAGCGATAATTTTGGCTATGTTGCATTTTTAAGTGAAATGCCAAAAGACCAAGAGAAACCAGAACAAACTGACAGCACTAAAGAAAGTGATGCTAAGCAAACTAGCGATGAAGAAACAGAAGTAAAGTTATTCAATAAAAAACGCACCAATAAAAGTTTAACTATTGTTAACCTGGAAAGCGGTGAACAACAAGTTATTGAACATGTAGATGGTTTTTCATTCTCTAACAAAACACCGTATTTAGTGTATAGCGTGTCAACCAAAGACGGCGCAAACAACTCACTTAAAGCGTTAAATGTTAAAACCAACAAAACGAACGTATTAGCGACTAAAGCTAATGCTAGTTTTAATGGTTTTAGCTGGAATAACGAAGGTAATAAAATTGCATTTTTACAAGGTGATTTCACCCAGGAAAAGGATGAACGTAGTCACACAGTAAAATTATGGCAAAGCAATAAAAACAAAATTAAAACCATCAAAGCTAACGATAAACAAGCGGCTAATTGGTATGTTCCAGAAACCAATAAACTAACTTGGTCGCTTGACGATGAACGTTTATTTTTTGGTTTCAAACCTGTAGTTGAAAAACTAGCTGAAATTGATACTAAACCAGAATCGATTGATGACCTGTACAATATTGAAAAGTTAACTGAAGGTCGTAACTTACAAATTTGGCATGGTGAAGACCCGCTGATAAAAACCAATGAAAAGTACCAGTTAGGTAAAGATAAAAAGTCATTTTTCACCGCGGTTTATCATGTAGATAATAATAAACTTGTACGCTTAGCCGATGAACAGTTGATTTCAGTTAAGGCAAGCAACAATGAAAACGCTGTAATTGCTAAAACTGATTTAAACTATCGTAAGTTAAGAACTTGGGAAGGATTTTTTAGTGATATCTACATTGTTGATTTAAACAACGGTAAAAAGTCATTAGTTGCTAAAAAGCTTAGTAGTTACACCGATGTGAAACTAAGTGAGTCGGGGCGTTATGCTGCGTTTTATGAAAATGAAAACGTTTGGGTTTATGATCGAAACAAAAATAAAAAGCGTAATATCACTAAAAACTTACCAGTAAGCTTTGCCGATGAAGATCATGATTACCCAAGTAAAGTGCCAGGTTACGGTATAGCAGGCTGGTTAGAAGATGATGACGGTGTTTTAGTTTATGACAAATTCGACATATGGTTACTACAAACCGATGGCGATGATGCGAAATGTTTAACGTGTGAAATAGGTCGACCAAACTCATTACAGTTCAGAATTAACAAGCTTGATGTTAAGCAAGATTACTTTACTGATAACCAACGTTTACTATTAACCAGCTATTCAGATGAACTTAAAAACTTTGGTTTTTATCAGCTTAATTTAGCAGATGATAAGTTAACGAAGTTGATCGAAGAAAATAAAAAGTTCAAATTTATCTCGAAGGCTAAAAAGGCCGATAAATTACTTTATACCCGTGAAGACTTTAATGAATACCCAGACGTTTGGGTGGCAGATTTAGATCTAGCCAACGCCAACAAGCTAACGAATGTAAACCCACAAAAAGACGAATTTTTATGGGGTCAATCTGAGTTGGTAGAATGGCGCTCTAACATGGGCGTGAAACATCAGGGCATTTTAATTAAGCCAGCAAATTATGTTGAAGGCATGCAATACCCGGTTGTTGTTTATTATTACCGTCGTTTCTCACAACGTATGTATGAATTTAATGCGATGAAGGTAAACCATAGACCTAATTTCCCATTCTATACATCAAATGGATACGCAGTGTTCTTACCCGATGTACATTTTGAAGTAGGTACTCCAGGACATTCAACCAACAAATCAATATTACCAGGCTTGCAAAAGATCATAGACATGGGTGTTGCCGATCCTAAAGCAATTGGTCTTCATGGTCATAGTTGGAGTGGTTATCAAACACTGCACGCCATAACTGAAACAGACATGTTTGCGGCAGCAGTATCAGGAGCACCAGTATCAAACATGACCAGTGCTTACTCAGGGATCCGTTTAGGAACGGGCCTAGCTAGACAGTTCCAATACGAGCAAGGGCAAAGCCGAATTGGCGCCAGCATGTTTGAGCGTAGAGATCTGTACATAGAAAACTCGCCAGTATTTTTTGCTGACCGTATTAATACGCCATTATTAATGCAGTTTGGTGATATTGACGATGCTGTGCCTTGGCAACAAGGTATTGAAATGTATATGGCAATGCGTCGCCTGGAAAAAAATGTAATTTTATTGCAGTACGAAGGTGAACCACATCACTTGAAAAAGTACCCAAATAAAGTCGACTATACCATCAAGATGAAACAGTATTTTGACCACTACTTAAAAGGTGCACCTGCAGCCAAATGGATGGTAGAGGGTGAAGCATACCGAGAGAGTAAATAAATGATTACCGTTGAAAATTCTGAGCGCTTGAGTTTTCGTCTTATGGATGAAAACGATGGCGAGTTATTATTTGAATTAGATCAAGACCCAGAAGTAATGAAGTTTATTAACGGTGGCAAACCTTCTACTTGGGATGACATAAACGATAGATTTATTCCACGGTTGAATGCTTATCGTAAGCCAAGCGACGGCTGGGGCTTATGGCAGGTAAATATTACATCGACTAATGAATTTATTGGTTGGGTGCTAGTTAGGCCGGTTGATTTCTTTAATGAACAACCATTATGGAATGATCTAGAACTGGGATGGCGCTTTAAGCAGAGCGCTTGGGGTAAAGGTTATGGCTTTGAAGCAGCACAGCAAATCAAAAATGCCTTAGCTCAACTTGGCAAGGCCGAGTTTTTTACCGCGCTTGCTGATGAAGGAAACATTGGTTCAATCAACATAATGAAAAAGCTTGGCATGACTTATTTGAAAACTGACTTACATAAAGATCCATTGGGTGATATAGACGTAGTTTATTACCAAATGAATGCATAATTATACAAAAGGGGCTAACGCCCCTTTTTATTTTCTATAATTTCTTTTGTTAAGCTTCTTCGTCGCGAACAAACTTAATTTCAGAAAAACCCATTCGAGCAAATTCTTTTTGGCGGAAATTTTTAGCAATCCCCTGCCCTCTCGACGTTAATGCGAGTTGTTGCTCCATTGCCAGAAAACTTTTGATATCAACATGTTCAGCCGCGGCTGCAGCTTCATACATATCGTGAAACAAACTGAATGAAAATGGTATGGTTTTACGTTTACCTTTAAACACGTATGTAACTTGTCTAGCCATAAAAAATACCTTTTATATCAAATTGGTTATGTATCTGATCTACTTTTTCATTAGGAAAAACGGATAAATACAATGCATAATATTTAATGAGTAGTTATTCTACTTATAAATTTTATAAAGTAGTAGTTATTCGTTTTAACCATTAAAAATGAGCTGATATTTAATCAACTTGGTATTATTAGTTTTTTCTGCAACCAAGCCGATACGTCAGCAATTTGTTCTGCACAAACGGCATGTGGCATAGGATAAGTTTGGTAACTTGGATTAAAGCCTTTACCTTTAAGCGCGCTAACGGCTTGTTCACCTAAAACAGGGCTGACCACAGGGTCTTGCGTGCCATGCATAACCGCAATATCAATTGCCTGATTGGCAGATGATACTTCAATATCATCTTTAGTAGCAAAGTACGTAGACATTGCCATTAAACCAGCCAATGGCTTATCAAACGTTAATGCCGCTTGATAACCTACTGCACCGCCTTGTGAAAAGCCGGCAATAACGATTCTTTCAGCTGGAATACCTCGAGAAATTTCACGTTCAATAAGATCTTGAACGGATTTTGCTGACGCGTTTAATTGCTCGCTGTCAACTTTGCGTTCAATACTCATATCTAAAATATCGTACCAAGCCGGCATTACCATGCCACCATTAATTGTTACCGGTATTTTAGGAGAATGCGGGAACACAAAACGGATAGGCAATGAGTCGGGTAAATTTAATACTGGCACAATCGGCTCAAAATCATGGCCGTCGGCGCCTAAACCATGTAACCAAATAACACTAGCTGTAGCAGCTGATTTTGGTTCAACTTCAACACAATTTAAATAAGTCATCAATTATTCTAATAAGTAAACATTGACGGCATTATATCAGCAAAAAACAACGACAACACCATGCAGGTTAACTCTTATATACTTCTACATTTAAAAACTGGATACAACATAGTGCAGCTAAAACAAATGAGCCTGCTAATAAGCAGGCTCATGTTCATTATCACTGTGTTAATGCTTATTTTTTCAAGATTCGAATAGAGCCGTTAACACTTTCGACTTCAATATCACTGCTGGCATCGCCGAAGCTGCCTTCTAGGTCATTACCGTAG
Source organism: Thalassotalea nanhaiensis (assembly GCF_031583575.1). NCBI lineage: Bacteria > Pseudomonadati > Pseudomonadota > Gammaproteobacteria > Alteromonadales > Colwelliaceae > Thalassotalea > Thalassotalea nanhaiensis. Next base: position 3,488,414 of record NZ_CP134146.1, read on the forward strand.
TATTTGCCTTTAGTGCCAGATAAACCAAAATCAGTTTTAATCGCACCATTACCAGTACTTGCTTCAACGTTGGCGCCAAAGTTTTCAGGTACATATAAACGAATACCGCCATTTACCGTTTCAACTTCAATTTCAATATTTTTTGCGTTATCAGCAAACGTTAACTCTACACCGCCATTAACTGAATCAACTTCAACATTTGACGCTAAACCTGTTGCTTCAACAGAGCCATTAACCACATCGGCATTTAGCTCACCAGCAACATTGCTTATCGTTAAAGAACCATTCACTAATTCAATATTACGTAAATCAAGATTAACCGGTACCATAACGGTATAGTTCACACTACCGCCATTACTGTTTCTGCCCCAATCACCATCCTGTTCAAGATAATCTGTTTCAACCGTAATACGATCACCATTTTGTTTCATTTTAATATCAATACGGTCACGAGACTTTTGATTAGAAGCAATGATTTCAGCGGTAACCTTTACTGAAGTTTGTTGCCACGCCTCAATTACTACATCACCATTTACATTATCTAGTACTAATTGGCCTTTACCACTTAGATCAAAGGTTTTCTCAACAGTATCTTCAACACTTGCCTGTGCTCCAAATGCAAGCACAGCGGTTAATGCGATTGCCGGGGCTAGTGATAATTTATTTAGCGTATTCATGTTAAATCCTTAATATTATTTTTAAATATGTTTATTCATCTGTTAACTAAGATGCAGCACAAAACAAAAAGGTTTAAACGCATTTAAAAATATTTTTAGTTATGCCAAAGTGATACATTACCTTACTAATAAAATTAAACAACAAAATAAAATCTATGTTAAATGTGCAGTTATTGCTTACCGGCAATGAATTAATGAGTGGCGATATTGTTGATACTAATTCGGTATTTATCGCCCGAGAGTTTAAAAATCTTGGTATCGAGCTTACTCGTAAAGTAACAGTTGGCGATAATTTGCAATTGCTTACTGAACAAATGGAACAACTAAGCGTTGATGCCGATATATTGATCATCAACGGTGGCTTAGGTCCAACAGTTGATGATATGACCGCACAAGCTCTTTCTGAAGCAGCAAATAAACCACTTGCTTTGCATCCTACTGCACTGGAACAAGTAAAGGCATGGTGTGTAAAGCGTAGTTACCGTTTAACCGGCCCAAATATGAAACAAGCATTATTGCCTGCTGGTTGTAATATTGTTAATAACCCAATAGGCAGCGCGCCAGGTTTCTCTCTGAGTCATAACAATTGCCAAATTATCTGCACACCAGGTGTTCCGGTAGAATTAAAAGCAATGCTACGAAATGAAATTTTGCCAGAGATTGCTAAGCAGTTACCAGAGGAGCTACAAACAGTAACTCAAAAGCTGAAAGTTTTTGGAATAGGCGAGTCAGGGTTACAAAAGATGGTTAATGAAACCTACCCTAATTGGCCTGAAGAAATAGAGCTTGGCTTTCGAGCAACCATGCCGCTGTTAGAAGTAAAATTAACCAGCAGAAGCCATACGTCTTCCACCCTTAGAGATGAATGGTATAACAAAATTAAAGGCCTGTTAGGCCAACATATTGTTAGTGAAAATGGCAACTCTATTGCTGCAACTGTGGTTGAACTGTTAAATCAGCAAGGTAAAACCATTACTACTGCAGAATCATGTACTGGCGGTATGATAGCCGCACAGCTTACTGGTATTGCCGGTTCATCAAATGTTTTTGAAGCAGGTTTTGTCACTTACTCTAATCGAATGAAGGCCAAGTTAGTTAATGTAAATGAGAAAACGTTAGAACAATTTGGCGCAGTAAGTGAGCAAGTAGTTAAAGAAATGGTTACTGGTGCTTTGGCGGTTAGTGATGCCGATTATGCCGTATCAGTGTCTGGCATTGCTGGCCCAGATGGTGGCACTGAAGAAAAACCGGTTGGCACTGTTTGGCTCGCATGGGGAGATAAACAGCAAGTTTTTGCTAAGAGATTATATTTGCCAACCCATCGTATTCATTTTCAAAATTTTATTGCCAATACAGGCCTAGATTTAATTCGTCGATTAATTTTAGGCTATGCTGATGAACCGCGTTATTTTGTCGAACGCCAATTAAAAAACAAAACGTCTTAACGATTTTTATAACAATTGTGTAGGTATTGATGAGCACAACTTAGGTTAGCACTGTTAACAAATGGTTAATTTGACTAATAATAATTGGTTAAATTAACCTTTAAATTATTAGTACGGTTCTGAAAAACCATAAACACCTGAAATAAAAGGAAAAAATATTATTGGCTAGTTTATTGCTACATATGAGAAATAAACAAGTACAACAATATTATGGGATTACGAATGAAAAACTCACTATTAACCAACATAACAGCAACTCTTTTACTTAGTACTGCACTGTTAAGCACTGCAAGTAGTGCTCATGAAAATGACCATGACTCAGGCAGTTACTCATTTAATAGCGAAGAATGTTCTATCGATGTTAACTACGGCATTGCAGTTTCAGAAGATAGCATTCGCTTTATCAATGATGACGAAACCTATGTACAGATCAACAATAATCAACAGTTGTTTGTTGAAGGTAAACTAGTTGACCTAACTGACCGTCAGCAAGCATTGGTTACAGAGTATTCTGAACAAATAAACCAGCAAGTACCTGAAGTGGTAAAACTTGCAACTGACGCTATCGAAATTGCCTTTCAAGCCGTAAGCCATGTAGTAATTGGAATTAGTGGCGATAACGAAGAAAGTAAAGCTCGTGTTGACAACATTTTTACCAAAATTAATGCCGAAGTTGAAAAACGATTCAATGAAAATAACGGTGACTATTTCGTTGCTGAGCAAGATTTCGATGAGTTTGATCAATTTATGGAAGATGAATTAGAAGAGGAAATTGAAGAGCTTATTGCTGACTCAGTGGGCGACTTATTAATTGCTGTTGGTACTGCAATGAATAATGAAGAAGGAAACTTTGAACAGAAGATGGAAGCCTTTGGCGAACGCATGGAAAACATGGGCAGAGACATAGAAACAGCTGTTGAAGGTAAAGCAGAAGTGCTTGGTGAGCAGGCTGAACAGCTATGTCATAACCTTAAAAGTTTAGATCAACTTGAAAGCGAGTTATCAAACAGTATTGACGAGATGAGTGACTTTAATCTAATCACTGTAAGTGACTAATATTAATAGCTAATTAATATTAAAGAGGCTGCTAATTTTATTAGCAGCCTCTTTTTTTTACATTGTAGAACGCTTATACGCTCTATATTCTGGCTTCCAGAAGTTAGACTCTATGTTTGCCAATAATTGTTCATCACTTATTTCTAACGCCAAGCCCTGCTGCTGAGCAAGTTTACCAATAGCAAAGGCGATGCTTTTACTAATAGTAGCAATTTCAGTTAGTGGCGGTAACAATTCGCCTTTGCCGGTATTAGCAAGTGGTGATGCATCAGCAAGCGTTTCACTTGCTAACATTAACATTTCATCGCTAATAAATTTAATATTTGCCGCTAAAACGCCTAAACCAATTCCAGGGAAAATATAAGAGTTATTACACTGGGCAATATTAAACGTTTCACCTTTATATTTAACCGGTGCAAACGGGCTACCGGTAGCAATAACTACATTACCATCAGTCCAATTAATCACTTGCTCTGGTGTTGCTTCAACTTGTTTTGATGGGTTAGATAACGGGAAAATTATCGGCTTATCAGTCCCAGCTGCCATCGCTTTAACTACCTGTTCCGTAAATAAACCAGCTTGACCTGAAACCCCAATTAAAATATCAGGTTTGGCACAATGCATTACATCTAAAAGCGCAGCGTATTCGCCAGAGAATTTCCAATCAGTTATAGCTTCAGGACTTTGTACGAGCTTCTGCTGGAAGTCACGTAAATCTGTCATACCTTCAGTTAACAGACCATATCTATCAACCATAAATACTTGTTTTCGAGCTTGTTCATCAGTTAATCCTTCTGAACACATTTGGGCAATAATTTGTTCTGCAATACCACATCCCGCAGAGCCTGCGCCAACAAAAGCCACCTTTTGTTCACAAAGAGGTTTACCTTTAATACGACATGCAGCAAGCAACGTACCTACTGTTACCGAGGCAGTACCTTGAATATCATCATTAAAACAGCAAATTTCGTTACGGTAACGTTCTAATAATGGCATTGCGTTTGGTTGAGCAAAATCTTCAAATTGTAATAATACATTTGGCCATCTACGGTTTACCGCTTTGATAAACAAATCAACAAAGTCGTTGTATTCTTCTTGGCTTATGCGTTTATGACGAGCGCCCATATACATAGGATCGTTCAATAAAGTTTCGTTGTTTGTACCAACATCAAGCATGATAGGCATAGTATACGCAGGACTAATACCGCCACATGAGGTATATAACGACAACTTACCAATAGGAATGCCCATGCCACCAATCCCTTGGTCGCCTAAACCGAGAATTCGCTCACCATCGGTAACTACAATTACTTTTACTTTATGCTTGGTAGCGTTATGAAGGATGTCATCTATTTGATGTCTTTCAGCGTAAGAAATAAACAAACCACGGTTACTGCGATAAATATCTGAGAACCTTTCACAAGCATCACCAACTGTTGGGGTATATATAATTGGCAACATTTCATCCAAGTGTGACTGCACTAATGCATGAAATAACGTTTCATTTTTATCTTGGATATTACGTAAGTAAATATGCTTATTTAATGGCGTATGAAAGCTAGAATATTGCATATAAGCACGTTCAACTTGCTCTTCAATTGTTTCAAAGCGAGGTGGGATCAGACCAGTTAAGTTAAAACTTACCCGTTCGCCACTGGTAAAGGCACTCCCCTTATTTAATAAAGGCGTTTCAAGTAATGCTGGGCCAGCATAAGGAATATATAACGGATGTTTTGGCTGTTGTTCTTTACTCATAGATCCACACATAGGTTGATTAACTGAAGAAAATGGTCACAAAATTACGCACAAAAATGGTGCAAAATCATAATGGCGGGCCATTGTACTGAGTTTTTACGGATTTATCTATTCAACTATAGGATCTGTTCGCTAAGAAAGATAAGTTTATATTTCACATTATGGAATAATGACGAACACAGCTTTATCTACGTTTTTTTGAGTTCAAAGCCTAGCTGAGATTAATCCGCTTCATCAATCCATGCCAGTTGAATTGCTTCGAGCACCCTTTCACCACAATGATTTGGATCATCATCAAATCGTTCAAGGTCTAACACCCATTGTCGAAGCTGGGTAAAGTGCAATTGCGTAGGATTTACATCAGGGTGTTCTTCTATTAAATCTAATGCGACTTCGAGTGAGTCAATCCATTTCAGGCCCATATTATCTCCACGTTTTTATAGTATGTTTCATAAAAGTTTATACCATAAATTTATCATTTACCTGTTCCATAAAAAAAGCGCCTAAAAGGCGCTTTTTAATTAAAGGACGAATTAACTTAGAATTGCCATGGACGGCTTAAATTCTGTTAAAACTCTGGTATTAACCATACAGGGCGAAACCACCTGGTACATGATAAACATTTTCAAACCCCATGCGTTTCAATGTTTTAGCTGCCGCATCACTGCGACTACCACTACGACAAATACATACGAAGGCAGAATGTTCTTTTTGTTCGTTAAAGGTATGAACAAAATCAGTAATTTGCGTTAATGGCACATTCACTAATTGTTGCTCTGCAATATTTATATCACTGTAAGCTTCAAACTCGTGCGGTTCGCGTACATCAAGTACCATAACATTTTCATTTTCCATCAAGAAAGATGTTAATTGCTCAGGTGTTACATCGATTGAAGGGTCAATTGACTCTTTAATGCTGCCACAAAATGTAGGTTCATCACTTGCAGTAATTTCTTTATCAATTGCCGCTTTTTCAGCAACAAAATCGACACTATCAATATCACCCGCTATCACTTTGGCTAACAATGGCGTGTTTGCTGATTCAAGTGCTAATGTAGTACTAAACAATTGTTTATAATCGTGAGCTGGGCATATCAATGTGTTGTCATTTATTACTGCAGACAATTCTTTAATTGATGCGTACAGGGCTGCGCTATCACTAACGTCAAAATCACTTCGACCGATACCACCAATTTGGATTGTGTCGCCAGAAAACACATAATCAATAGCATCTGCGGCTAATGTTCCGTCAACCGCAGTCCCCATAATGTAAGAAACACTATTGGTTGTATGACCAGGTAATGCAACCTTAACGAGCACACGTTCACCAATACTGATTGCTGGCGCTACATTGCCATTAGCAAGAGTAATTTGTGTTGTGTCGGCATCGTTCCAACCTAACTGGTCAAAATCACCTCCAGGAATTTTATCCCCTAATAATTCGCGTAGAATTGCTGGTGTATCTGCTTGTTCATCATGTTTATGAGTCGCTAAAATTGCTTTAATGGTGTAATTTTGACAAGACACTAAGGTATCAAATTTAGCAACTAACTCTGGTACAGGGTCAATTAGAATAATTTCTTTGGCCGCTTGGTCTATATAACACCAAGTACACTGTTGGTCGAAAATCCATTGCTGTAAACCATTTGCCTTTGAATCAATTGTTTCATCAGCGTCCGATAAAATTAAACAACTGTGACGCATTGCTGCCACGGCGTTTTTAATTGCAACACAAGCATGATCAATTTCAGCTTGAGTAGACGCTGGGCCAAACGACATGCGTATAGCACCTTCACTTTGCCAAGTAGATTTACCCATTGCATCAAGCACAAAACTACCTGTTACTTTCGAACTACACGCAGAGCCAGCACTTACACGAATACGTGCAGCATCAAACAGATTCATAATGTCTTTACTTGATAAACCTTCAACTGAAAAGTTTAGCGTTGTTGGCAATGAGTAATCAAAATCGTGGTTATAAACAATGGTAGGAAACACTTCTGCTAGCGTCGCTGCTAATTGAGTTCGATAAGCAACTAAAACCTCATGAGATTTGAAGGTGTCATCATTCTCATCAGCTAATAATTTAAAAATAGCATTTAAAGATGCGATGCCCGGTAAGTTCTCAGTACCTGAACGTAAACCGCCCTCTTGACCACCGCCGGCAATAATTGGCGTATATGGTGCTGTTTCACGAACATATAAAACACCGATGCCTTTAGGACCATATAATTTGTGGCCACTGAACGGGGCATAATCAATAGTAGTATTTGATAACGCCAGTGGAATTTTACCTAAACCTTGTACACAATCGACCATCCATAATACGTCGCTATTATTAGCTCGTATCACAGTTTCTAAGCCTGCTAAATCTTGAAACACACCCGTTTCATTGTTAGCTATCATGGTACAGACCATAAGGGCATTGCCAACATTCTCAGCAATAAAGTCAAAATCTAAAATACCATTTTCATCAACAGGGATAGCAACAACGTCAGCACCAATGTTTAACATTTGGTTCCAATGCTTAAGCGTTTCAGGTACCGCTTTATGTTCTGTCGCACCGTACAACAATACCGGTTTGGCAATATTGTGAGCTGTTTTACGGGCAGCATTTAATGCTGAAATAATAGACGTTTGAATGCCTTCAGTAGCACCACTGGTGAAAATGATTTTTCCATCTGTAGCACCAATGACTTGGCGAGCTAGGGTACGAGTGGAATCAAGAATGTATTTAGCTCGAATACCAGTCATATGACTAGAGCTGGGATTACCGTAGCATAAGTTCATCGTATGAATTGCAGCTTCAGCAGCTTGTGGCAACACTGGTGTAGTGGCGTTGTTATCCAAATACACCTCATTTTTTTGAGGTTGGATATCAGTTAAATTTAACATCTCAATATTCTACTCTTACTAATAATGGCGACTATTCTACTCACTTATAACTAATAACACTAGGTTATAAGAGCGTAAAAAATTGTTAATTTAGTCAATTTTCAAGCTATTTTATCGTTATTTCCTCACAAGAAAATTACAACATCTAATATTTATAGTTGCTTGTCTGTAAATCAATTCGTAAATTCCAAGAAAAATTTCAATCTTTGCATATACTTAAACAGATTATTAAAACTAAATCATTAGAGTCATAAGGATTTCAGGTATGCAACACAAACTTAAAATATCAACCATTGCAGCTACATTGGGATTAGTTCTTAGTCAAAGTGCCACTGCTTTAGAATTATATAAAGATGATGAGACAACAGTAGGTACTCGAGGGTATTTACGATTAACATTTGAAAGTACCGAAAATAGCGACGAATTTACTGATGGCGGGTCTCGCTGGGGTTTAGATTTTACTCGGAAAATACAAGGTGGCTGGACCGCCGGTGTCACTACCGAATGGGCTATGAGCTTTGAAAAAAACAAAAACTTCTCACTTAATACCAATAACGGTGATTCTAGTTTGGCTGCGGGAGATGCCGGTGATGCACTATCATCTCGCCTTGGTTACGTACATTTTACTCATGATAAATGGGGTAGTTTTGGTGTAGGTAAACAGTGGGGCGTATATTATGACATTGTTGGTGTCACTGATGTGTTAGCCTATTATGGTGGTAATGCTACTGGTGTTTATAATTTAGGCGGCGATGGCGGTTTGTCAGGCACTGGTCGTGCTGAACAAGCACTTACTTGGCGTAAATCTTTCGGTGACTTTAATCTAGCTTTACAATTTCAAGCTCAAGATGAAGACGTTATTTTGAACATTGAAGCATGTGATGACGTTGAAGAAGGTACTCCTGAGTATGACTTTTGTCAGAATATTGACGGGCTTGATTTAGGTACCGTAGGAAACGGATATGGTATCGCACTTTCATATAAGTTTAATAACCTATGGTTCGGTGTTTCAAATAATACAACAGAAATTGAAGCAAATGATAATGCCGGTATACTCGGTTTCTCTGGTACTGTGGACGATACTATTACGGCTCTTGCCGCCACTTGGGGTACAAATGGCGATGGAATTTACGTTGCTGCAGCAGTAGCGACATCGGAATTCCATGAACTTGATAACGAGGGTAATTATATTGATGCCAATGGTAGTGAATTTATCGCCAAATATTCTCTAGATTCTGGCTTTAGTTTTTATGGTGGTTTCAATATGCTTGAATCAGACCAATCTGGCAATGACTTTGAAATGGCTTACACTTATGTTGGAACAGATTATCAATTTATGAATGGCGTAGGGTTTATCTTTTTAGAGGCCAAAGTAAATGATAATACCAATGCAAATGGTAGTTCAGGCAACGATGATACCGATCTAGCTCTGGGTGTGAGAGTTAATCTTTAATTGTTGAAATTGATTTGCAAACAGCTATTACTAGCTGCTTGCATTCCATCATCCCTGATGTGAGCCAACCTTAAAAACATCCATGTTAGGTTGGCATTCCATCATCCCTGATGTAAAAAGCCTTCGTAAACGAAGGCTTTTTCTTATTTAGCAGGGTTTAAAATGAGAATCTTGCGCCAACGGCCAATATATCGTCATCATTTTCTGAGCCGTCGAAGTTTGTTGACTCGTCTAGCTTATACTCTGAATGAACACGGAAGTGATCAGAGAAGTGGTATGCAACGCCAGCAACCATGTAAGCTTTTTCATAATCATCACCGTCATCAGACTTAACCGAGTTATAACCGCCTAACACTTCTAGATCATTTGCAAAACGATACGTTACCATAGCTTCAACACCAGTAGTCTCAGCAATCATATCACCTTCATCGTTAAACTCATGGTTTTCACCTTCAGTGGCCACCACTGCAGCATATAAGCCAGGCTGACCAAGCGTACCGTATGTAACGCTAACAGCAGTTAATGTGTCATCTAACTCTTCTGAAATAGCAGAGTTTAAACCTGTCATTTCAACAGACGCTTCGTTATAACCAACACCAACACTTAAGTTAAATGGTAGTGCATACGTTAAAGCAACACCGTAAGAGTTGTCATAAATAAGCTCTAAATCATTATTAGGAATACCAGGTAATAACTCATCAAGAGCTACCACTTCTTCTGTGCCTTGCATTTGTACGCTAACGGCTAAATTACCAAAGCTGTTGTTGTATTGGATCGCTTGTTCTGCACGACCAGCACCAGTGTAACCACCATCACCTAACGCGAACGAGCCAGCACCGTCGCCACCAAATACGTAGAAGTTATCCGTTACACCTGTTACGTTGTAGATTGAACCCCATTGCTTACCCATGGTGATTGAACCCCACGTATCATGCGCCATACCCACAAAACCTAAACGGCTAGATAAAGTATCTGACGCTTCACCTTGTGCTAAGTTAGAGTCACCATTTAATACTAAATCAGAGTTGTTGCTCACAAGACTTACAGCCCATTCAGCTTTAGCAAACGCAGACCAACCATTGTTTAGTTGATGAGTGAAAGTAAAGTTGATGCGAGAGTTACCATTGCTTACTTCGTCTGTGCCATCCGCCATTACATAGTTAGCGCCGAAGAACCCACCTAACTCGAGGCTATTTTTATCATCTTTGTATAGTTCCATAGCTGATATTGATGGTGAAGCTAGTGCAATAGCCGTTGAAGTTGCGATAAGTTTAAGTTTCATATTTAACCCTTAGTTGTATGTACTGACTCATTAAATTTCTTTATGAACAATAATTAATAATTTATTTGTGTTATTGATGTTTGAATTTATAACAGGGCAATTTGAGTAAAAATAGAGCGTTTTACAACTTAATACACTCAAAAACACAATCATTGAAACTAACCGTAAAGTTGTTACAGATATTGCTAACAACTTGTTAAAACGAGGTTTTTTTCGATATATATGATTAACAAAACTAAACAATTGAGAATCTTTAAGCTAAAATAATGATCACTGAAGTATCTGCCAAGAGCTATCTGATGCAAATAACCGATCTTTCGCAAGAACAAAACATCACGCCTTTTTTCCGTTTAGGGTTTCGACCATTCTTTACGTTTGGAGCAGCATTTAGCATCGTTGCATTGTTGATTTGGTCATTAACTCTGTCAGGAAAAATTAACCTGAACTTATACGGTGGCGGTACGGTATGGCATGCTCATGAAATGATCTTTGGTTTTGTTTGCGCCATTATTGTTGGTTTTTTGCTGACGGCAGTGCAAACGTGGACAGGGCAACGAGCCATTAACGGCAAACCATTAATGATGCTTGTTCTTCTTTGGTTAGCCGGTAGATTTGTAATGGCTTTTCCAGATATTCTGGGTAACGCAACAAGCGCACTAATCGATATTGCATTTTTGCCATTTGCAGCTATATGCTTAGCATTACCTATCATTAAAAGTGGCAATAAACGCAATTTATTTTTTGTCCCCCTTCTCTTAGTGTTTACCTTAACCAATGCATTAATGCACCTAGCGATTAACGGGACCAGTACTATAAATGTTACGTCTTCGACTTATATCGCAGTAATGTTAGTGACCTTGCTGATGTCGATAATGTCTGGCCGTGTCACTCCGATGTTTACCGCGAATGGCACACAAACCTCTAAAGTTTCGCCGTTAAAGTGGCTTGAATACACAACTAACGGCAGTTTAATGCTTATTGTGGCTTGTTACTTAGTTCATCCTTTTTTTGCAGTTTCAGATTTCATTTTAGCCGTTCTTTTTCTCATTTCAGGTATTACACAAATGTTCAGGTGGCTTCGTTGGAAGCCATGGATAACCTTATATGTACCTTTATTATGGTCTTTACACAGTGCATTATTTTTTATTTGGATCGGACTGTTAGCGTTATCATTAGGTCATTTTGTTGAAGCTTTGCCATTAAATCACATTTGGCATTTACTCACCGTTGGAGGTATGGGAGGATTGATTTTAGCGATGATATCCAGAGTTAGTCTCGGCCATACCGGACAAAAATTACAGCCTGCTAAAATTATGAGTTTCGCTTTTGTACTCATTTTCTTTTCGGCAGTACTAAGAGTGTTAGGCCCATGGCTTATGCCTGAACACTATAGTTTTTTCATAAACTTCAGTGTGATTTGTTGGCTAGGCGCTTACGGGATTTTTACCATTATATACGGTCCCATGTTGTTAAAGCCGCGCCAAGATGGTCATCCTGGTTAATTAATGAAAATAAAAAGTTAGGAAGTTAAAATAATATGCGCGCAGTATTTTTGGATAGAAGTAGCATCAGTGAAGATATCGACTTATCACCAATAGAGTCACAAGTAGCCAACATCAGTTACTTTGAGCATACTCGAGCAGAAAAAGTCGTATTTAGAGCCAAATTTGCAGAAATTATTTTGACCAACAAAGTAGTAATAAATGCAGAGACAATTGCGCAACTACCAAAATTAAAACTCATTTGCATTTGTGCAACAGGCACGAACAATGTGGATTTAGCTGCAGCAAAGGCAGCAAATATTGCGGTTTGCAATGTCAGTGGTTATTCTACGTCTGCAGTTTCTCAATATGTATTTGCTATGCTATTGGAGCACTTTCAAAAAACGGCCCATTATATTGAAAATACTCGACAGGGTAACTGGCAACAGAGCCAGGTATTTTGCCATTTTGGCTTGCCAATCAGCGAACTTGCGCATAAAAACATTGCCATCATTGGCAATGGCACCATAGGACGTGCCGTAGCCTCAATAGCCCAAGCATTTTCAATGAATGTTTTGCTTGCTGAGCGTCAAGGTTGTACAACGATCAGATCTGACCGGGTGAGTTTCGAACATGCCATACAACAAGCAGATATTATAAGTTTACATGCGCCGTTAACAGCTGAAACTCAAGGCTTAATTAATAATCAAACCATTGCTCAAATGAAAAAAGGTGTCGTTATTATTAATACCGCAAGGGGCGGATTAATTAATAGTGATGATTTATTGCAAGGGTTGAAGTCAAAGAAAGTTGGAGCGGCAATTCTAGATGTATTAGAGCAAGAGCCACCACCGGCAGATCATCCATTACTTAACGTCAAGCTAGACAACTTATTGATCACAGCGCATATCGCATGGGGTAGTTTAGAGTCACAACAACGGTTAATTAACAGCCTTGCTAAAAACATTGAGAGCTTCCAGCAAGGAATTAACTTAAATCGCGTTGTATAATTTTATAGAACAGGCGAAACAATCAGGCCGCCTTCTCTAAAGGCAAGATTCTTTCGCCCACTTTATTCAAAACCTTCACATCACCTTCGCACACGGCAACAATCGATTTGTCATGTTTAAATGACGTTGGAATTATCACTCTGCCATTTGGGTTGTAATTGAACGTTCCAACTCGGTGTTTAAGTTCCAGTGAAATATCATCATAAAAAAATATGGTAACGGTTTTACTAATTTGTGTATTCATATTGGTTATCTACCTCTTTAGCTTGAATATTCAAGTTCTAAAGGGATATTTTCACCTTCACAAACAGCAACAATAGACTTGTCTATTTTGAATGATTTAGGGATAACGACCCGACCTTGTTCCTGTACGGGAAATTCGCCAACATGATGTTTAAGTTGCAGTGTATTTACATCATAATAAATCACTGTGACAAACTTTTTGATGAGATTTTGCATTAATTTCGAACTCTTTGTTATTATTTTTTTGAGTTCCATTCGGTTATTTACCAATAGAAAAACTCTACTGATAATTAGAATCCTTCCAAATGCTTCATTTAAGTTAACAAAGTTAACTCACAGGTCAAGCATTTATTTTGCACAAGTGTTCAGATCATACCAGTAGAAATTTACATTAAAAATAAGCATCCTTAATCTTACCGTAATGAAAATAGCCCCACTGCCCTACGCGTCTTAATGCCGGCATAGGAAACTTAGGCAACTGTTTGTTATACAATGGAAGGTTTGGTAGGTCTTTACCTGAAACTTTATCTGCTAGGCGCTTTCCTGCTTGTACAGCAAAAGACACACCGTTGCCGCAATACCCCATAGCATAAAAGACATTGTCGTTGTCTGCTGCTTGGTTTATATGAGGGATGTCATCAAGAGACATACATATCCAGCCAGACCATGCATATTGATACTTAATGTTTTGCAACGGCGGGAAGCTTTGTTTAAGCACGTTTAAAAGTCGGTTAGCATAATACGGATCGTCTGCAGACTTACCCGTTATGGCGCCGCGACCGCCAAACAAAATCCGGTTATCAGGAAGTTTACGGTAGTAATATTTTAATGCCCTGGTGTCCATGACTACGTTTGATGTTAAAAAATTACACGCTTGTAATTGTTCCTCGGTGAGTGGTTCAGAAACAATAATTTGTGATAATACCGGTAACGTTTTATTGGCGACAGATAGATGAAAGTTTTTCGGTGTATAGCCATTTGTTGCCAGTACAACTTTTTGCGCTGTAACAGTTGCATTCGGTGTGGTTATTACTTGCTTGCCATTGTTTTCTGATAACTCTATAACAGGTGAGCCGGTATGTATTTTAACCCCTGACTCTCGTGCTAATCGTTGATATCCCCAAGCTAATTTTAACGGGTTAATACCAAAACCATCATCAAACCTGATCGCACCATGGGCGTTTTGATCAGCCATATAACTTTGATGTAGCTCTTCTCTTGATAATATATCGACATCATAAGAAAAGGTATTTTGTAATAGTTTGGCTTGCTTAACCAAACCAGCAAACATTGATGGCTTATGCGCAACTCGAATATAACCGTTCGTTTGTTGCTGACAATCGATTCCTTCAGCAATTAATGAGTTAACGGTATCAACACCTTGGCAGACTTCAGAGTATATGCCTCGCATTACTTCTTCGCCCCAGCTTTGGGTCATTGCCGACCAAGGTTTACGACCCGTAGACTTTAAGATAAAGCCAGCGTTGCGACCACTACAGCCCCAAGCCGTTTTATTTGCCTCCAGCACGACGGCTTTAATGTTATGTTCACGAGCTAAGTGCAACGCACATGACAAGCCGGTATAACCACTGCCAATAATAACTACATCAGCATCAATATCTGAAGTCAGTTGTCCATCATCCTGCGGCGCCTCACCACTTATGCCAGCCCAATAGCTTTCTGGATAATCAAGGTTAGTACCCGGTGATGAATCGTGAAGAGGATCGTACATGTGAATTTCCGAATAGGTTCTAACAATTTAAGTATGTCAGGTGCGTTAATTTAAGTTAATATAATGTCATATTTTCCTGTAATAAATAAGATTTAATTCATTTATGCACGAGTCTCAAAAAATTTCTTATCGGCCGATGCTTGAAACCGACTTTAATGATGTTATTTCATTAGGTAATTATGTTCATGGTGATGGCTACATGACCGATGAAAAAATTACTGTATGGTTTAATAAAGGCTTAAAAAGTCAGTTAAATTCTAATTTTGTCGCCTATGATGGCAATAAGATTGTTGGTTTTAGAATTAGTTACAGCCCAAATAATTGGCAACCTGACCAATGGTACTCACCAGAGCTTTGGAAAACTGAATTGACCAACACAGCTTATTTCAAATGCAATACGGTAGATGAAAACTACCGAGGTTTTGGTATCGGTTCAAAATTATTGAAACTGTCTACACAGGTGTTAAAGCAACAAGGGGCTAAAGCTGGTGTAAGTCACCTTTGGCGTCAAAGCCCAGGTAATAGTGCAGTAAAATACTTCACAAAATGCGGTGGTGTTTTGGTTAAAGACCACCCGGATAAATGGTATCAAGACAGTGTTGAAGGGTATGAGTGCACGATTTGTAAAAATGACTGCCACTGCGTGGCTGCCGAGATGATCATTTACTTCGACGAATAACCCTCATTAATGGATGCAGAGAATCGGAGAGCCCCGCTCTTCGTTTCTCGTTTCTCGTTTGTATTAAGGACTTACTTCCTAAACAATAAAACGAACCTATCTGTTTTACGATACACTTTTGGATCAAAGGGGCTTAACTCGTAATTGTCTTGCGGGTTTGCCAAAATGTCGGATTGTTTAACAAAATGAAAGCCATAATCTTTAAGTTCTTTAACCACATACTCAGGTGCTATTCGATGCTTTTCTTGGCTATATTCTGTACCTGTTCCAATCGGCGCACTATGATCAATGACCAGCAATGTCCCGCCAGGCTTTAATGCTTTATAGAGCTGTTTCAACAAGCTATCTTGGTCAATATCCCAGCCTTCGGTGACATGGTGTAGATCATGATAACCCAAAACAAAATAAATACTGTCTAAGACATTATCTTGCAACATCAAGTCATCTGCTTCATGAGCATATTGAACAACGTTAGTAAGGTTGCCATCGCCCATACGCTTTTGTAATTCTTGGCCAACATAGGACAAATAAGCCTTATTGTTATGCAAAAATACTTTACCCTGCGGTCCAACAACGTGCGAAAGAATTTCAGAGTAATAACCCGCGCCGGCAAATAAATCTAATACATGCATTTCAGGCTCTATACCTGAAAATTTTATGATATCGATTGGTTTACTGGTTTTATCACGTATTTTATCTTGTTCACTACGATGTGGTTCGGTAGGTAATGTGCTGGGATTGGCGTAACTTAAAGCGCTGAAGCTCAGCAGTAAAATGAAAGGTAACTTAAGTAGGTTGATCATAATTATTCTTAGTATGAATTGGCTCTTTAAACTTAGCACAATTAAAAATTATAACTCTTAGTGTTTTGTAACAAAGATTAAAAAGCATTTAAATAAGCGATATTTGCCCTTCACTTTCCAAATTATTTAACTGCCAATTAATTGCAGTCTGCTTATTGTTAATTAAATAATCATTGGCTTTAGAAAAGTGCTTACAACCCAAAAAGCCCCGATAAGCAGACAGTGGTGATGGGTGAACAGTACTTAGTACACAATGTTTTTCGGTATCGATAAATTTACCTTTCTTTTGAGCATGACTGCCCCAAAGCATAAAAACCACACCGTTGGATTGTTCATTGAGTAATTCTATGACTTTGTCTGTATAGGTTTCCCAGCCTAACTTAGCATGTGAGTGAGCATTTGCTTTTCTCACCGTTAATACGGTATTTAATAACAATACCCCTTGCTTGGCCCAGGATGATAAACAGCCATGATTTGGCGTCTTAAAACCCTCGATATCTGTGTTTAATTCTTTATACATATTAGCCAGTGATGGCGGAACTTTAACTCCAGGTTTAACTGAAAAGGATAAACCGTGAGCTTGGCCATCACCATGATATGGATCTTGACCTAATATAACGACTTTAACTTGTTCGAACGGTGTAAGAGAAAATGCAGTAAAAATTTCATCATCACTTGGGAAAATAGTTATACCTTGCGCTCTTTCATCGGCAATGTTTTTTAACATCGCTTGAAAGTAATCTTGCTGTTGCTCTGCTTTTAACAGGTTGTTCCAGTTCATGGTTTCCTTATTTAAATATTAAAATCCCGACTAAAGTCGGGATATTATAACCAGTTTTGGTTATGACGCATGTGCCATTAAGAAAGTATGCAGCTCAGTAAAATCAGCATTCATTTCAGAAGAAAGAATACTTTCCCCCGAGCAATCTGCCAACTCTTTAGGTAAACCTAAAGGGCGGCCTAACGTACTTTCTACTGTTTCTTTAAACTTAGCAGGATGAGCCGTGCCTAAAAATACTCCAAACTCATTGTCATTGAGATCATATTTGAGTGCTTTATAAGCGACACTTGCATGAGGTTCACTAATGTAGCCTAAACCATTTAAATTATGCATGGCAATTTGCGTTTGCTCTTCATCGATTGCCACTGAACTTAAGCAACTTTCTGGTAATATACCTGACTTAAGCATGTGCTCAACTCTTGGCCAGTTATTCGGTTTAGAAACGTCCATTGCATTTGACATAGTGGCAACAGTTTCGTTTGGCGACCACTCACCAGTTTTTAAATATCTAGGTACCGTATCGTTAGCATTTGTTGCGGCAATGAAGCGTTTAATAGGTAACCCCATCGCCTTGGCAAGCATACCCGCAGTAAGGTTACCGAAATTACCGCTAGGAATAGAGAATACTAAATCATCTATCTTTCCTCGTTGACGAAACAGTTGCGCCGCGGCCTCAAAATAATAACTAATTTGCGCCAGCAAGCGACTGATATTAATCGAATTAGCAGAATTCAATCCAATTGCTTGAGCAAGTTCTAAATCATCGAAAGAGCGCTTAACCAGTTCCTGACAATCGTCAAAGCTGCCATCAACTGCAATAGTAGAAATATTACCACCTAAAGTAGTAAACATTTTTTCTTGTAATAAACTGATTTTGCCCTTCGGATACAAGATCACAACCTTGATGTTTTCAAGCCCATAAAATGCATGTGCTACAGCTGCGCCAGTATCACCTGATGTTGCAGTCAAAATGGTTATTTTGTCATCATTGTCTTGAGTAAATGATTGCAAACATTGCGCCATAAAACGGCCACCAAAATCTTTAAATGCCAACGTTGGACCATGGAACAATTCGAGTATGGAATTATTTTCATCAATCGGTTGTACTAAAGCAGGAAAATTGAACGCGCGAGTAATAATGTCAGTAAATTGCTCTTCGGTTAAATCGTCGGCAACAAACGGATAAAGAATTTTAACGCTTCGCTCAACTAACGGCATAGACAGTAAACTTTCAATATCATCGTATTTCGGTAATTCTTTCGGGAAGAACAAACCTTGATTTTTTCCTAACCCTTGACGTACAGCTTGTGAAAAACTCACTTCTTGCTCTGGGTGTTTTAAATTATAAAATTTCATCAATAATCCTCTAATACCAACTTAGCTTACTAACCTAGCGCCTTGCGTATCTGCCTTGCAGATATGCACGAATCCAGTTGGTGATTGTAAATAATTCTCGGTTAAATAATTGCTTAGCTGCTCAGCTATTTCTTTGTTTTCACAGACAACAAATACAGTTGGCCCTGATCCTGAAATTCCGGCAGCACTCGCTCCGTTGGCTAATAAATACTGTTTTGTTTCAATAAATTTAGGTAATAAAGACTGACGATATGGTTCAGCAACAACATCAACGACATTAGCAAACGCTTGCTTAGGGTCATTTCGATAACAAGCATCGATAAACGTAGCTAATGTTTGTCCATAAGAAATCAGATCTTGTCTAGAATATTGCTTGGGCAGTGCATCTCTGGCCTCTTTGGTAGACATTTCTATACCTGGATAAGCCATGATCCAATAATAGTCATCAAAAGTTGGCAAAGAGCGGGTAATAACTTGCGTATCCGTCACCATCAGTTGCATACCACCTAGAAAACATGGCGCTACATTATCGTAATGAAGACTGCCGCTGATTTGCGCTTCCATTTTGCCCATCATAAATAGTAAATCAGAGTCATTAAAAGGCTTTTGGTAGTATTCATTTAAAGCAACTAGTGCAGCAACTACTGAGCAAGCACTAGAGCCAAGACCACTACCAACTGGCATTTTCTTTTCTAAAACCAAATCAACTGGCTGTACAGACTTAGTGCTATTAATTAATTCTTTATTGAATAACTCCAAGCAATGCCAAACGATGTTATCTTTCGGGTCACCTGGCAATTTATTGGCAAACTCACCCGATAAACTTAGCGTACTTACATCTGTTACAGCTGCAGAAATTTCAACGATATCTCCAAGCAACTGATCACCTACAGGCGTTACCGCCATACCAAGAACATCAAAGCCAACACTTACATTGCCGATAGAAGCCGGAGCAAACACTTTTATTGTCATTATAATTCCTGCTTCCAAGCTTGAGTTCTTAGCACGTCAGAGAATATTCCAGCTGCAGTTACAGCTGCCCCTGCACCGTATCCACGAAGTACTAGCGGAATCGGCTGATAGTATTTACTTAGAATAGATAATGCATTTTCACCATCTTTAATAGCATTTAATGGGTGGCTTGCATCAACAGCTTCAATAGACACCTGACATTCGCCGTTATTTATAGAACCCACATAGCGTAATACTTTGCCCTCACTTGCTGCTTGTGCAACTTTGTCAGCAAATTCAGGGTTAAGTTCTGGCAAACGCGCCATGAACTCTTCGATGCTCCCTGAGTCATCAAAGCTTGGCGGTAAAACTGGCTCCACTTTAATGTTATGTAACTCTAATGGCATACCCGCTTCGCGCGCCATGATCAGTAATTTTCGAGCAACATCCATACCGCTAAGGTCATCACGAGGATCTGGTTCAGTAAAGCCATTGCTTTTCGCAATTTCAGTCGCCTCAGAAAGTGACATTCCTTCATCAAGCTTACCAAAAATATAAGATAATGAACCCGATAAAACACCTTCAAATTGAACCAATTCATCACCGGCTTTAAATAAGTTTTGCAGAGTATCAATTACCGGTAAGCCGGCTCCAACATTGGTTTCATACAAGAATAAACGATTGGTCTTTTGCGCACATTCTCTTAGTTTTAAATAATAGCTCCAACTGTCGGTGTTGGCTTTTTTGTTTGGTGTAACAACATGAAAACCTTCTGCTAGATAGTCTGCATACGTTAAAGCCAAGTCTTCGTTAGAAGTACAATCGACTAAAACAGGGTTTATCAGGTGATTGTTACGGGCAAAGTTTTTAACGGAATCTACCGATAAAGGCTTCACCTCGTGTTGCATTTCTTCCTGCCAGTTTGCCATGTCTAAGCCGTTTGCATTAAAGCCCATGCCTTTACTATTGGCGATACCATATACTTTTAAATCTACGCCATGCGCTTTTAAATGGCTTTGTTGTCTACCAATCTGTTGTAGTAATTCACTACCAACAACGCCACAACCAACAATAAAGGCGTCGATAGATTGGCGGTGAGAGAAAAAGTTTTGATGACAAACTTTTAATGCATCGGTGCATTTACGTTGTTCAATTACCACAGAGATACTGCGCTCTGAAGAATCTTGAGCGATGGCTATAACATTAACGCGAGCTTGCGCAAGCGAGCTGAATAGTTTTCCGGCAACACCACGTTGTTGATGCATACCATCACCAACCAATGACACAATTGATAAATGTGACTGTAATTCAATTGGCTCTAATAATTGGTTCAATAATTCTAATTCAAATTCTTGTTGCAAGCTTTGCTGTGCGCGGTAAGCGTCTTGTGAATAAATACAAAAACTGATGCAGTATTCTGACGATGATTGGCTGATCATCACCAGTGAGATATTCGCGTGACTCATACAGGCGAATACTCTGCTTGCCATGCCAACCATACCTTTCATGCCAGGCCCAGACACATTCACCATAGTAAGTTCATCAAGGTTTGAAATGGCTTTGACTTGTTTTTCACCTTTATCTTCAGCAGAAATAAGTGTGCCTTTAGCTTCTGGGTTAGTGGTGTTTTTGATCAAACAAGGGATATGATATTGCGCTATAGGACCAATTGTTTTTGGGTGCAGTACTTTAGCGCCAAAATATGACAGCTCCATTGCTTCTTGATACGAAAGATGATCAAGTAATTTAGCATCTTTTATTAAACGCGGATCAGCATTGTAAACACCATCTACATCAGTCCAAATTTCACAGCATTCAGCATTAGCACATACAGAAAGTACTGCTGCAGAATAATCTGAGCCGTTACGGCCAAGTGTTGTTACTTGCCCTGAAGGCGCAACGCCAATAAAGCCAGGCATTAACGATATGCGCTGTTGATTAGGGTATTGTTCAACAAACAATTGTCTAGCAAGTACTAAATCGGCAACTGCGTTTAATGAAGATTCATTAGTTTTTAAAAACAGCTCTGGCTCTAGTACGGTAAGTGCTTGCTCATCGCTAGTAAGCAACGCTTCGAGGATTGCAACACTGAGTCTTTCGCCAAGACTAATTACACTGGCACGAATATGTTCAGGGCAATAGCTTAACATTGCCGCCCCTTCCAACCATCGTTTCAATTGATGAGTCCATCTGAGTAGAGCTTGTTCAGCGTGTTGGCGATTAAAGTTAGTACCTGATTGAGCTAAGCCATCAAAAATATTTTCAACTGCTTGATTAAGGTGGGCAAGGCTGTGTTCTAATTCTTCACCTTCGTTAAGATTTTCGGTAAGAGCAACCAAGTGGTTGGTAATTCCCTGTGGCGCTGACACCACTACAGACACTGGCGATTGTAGGCTTTTATCTTTAATAATGTCACATACCGCGATAAAACGGCTGGCATTTGCTAATGATGAACCACCAAATTTAAGTACTCTCATTTTTCTTACTTCCTTAAAAAATTAAAACTGTTTTTTGTTTTAAAGGCCTTAAAACAAATAAGCCCGTGAACTTTGCAGGTCACGGGCTTCGAAAATATTATATTTTACACGTTAGCCAATGACCTCCATTCGAATTCGAATGGTGGTGGTTAGAATAATGATTGTGTGCATAATTATGTTCATGCCCTTACTCTGCCTCAGGCTAGAAACACTGTCAACCGCTAAATGACTGTAATTGTGTATAAAACATTTCTTAGATGGCAATATTTTAGAATAACTTATACCAATGAGATAAATTTCTACACTTCAGTTTTATTAATTTTCCCAATAAAGGTGCTGTTGGTGTTCTTTGAGCCAAGCTTTGGCTTGTTTGAAATTTGGATACAACTGAGAAACCAGTTGCCAGTAACGACTAGAATGATTTAGGTGGATGGTGTGGCAAAGTTCGTGAACAATTACATAATCAATGACTTCAACCGGCGCCATAACTAACAACCAATTAAGATTAATGCGCTGCTTTGCATCACAACTGCCCCATCGACTTTTGTAATAACGAATTTTTAATGATGCAGCGCTTAGCTTAGTGTGTTTGCATTGAGCCTCAAATCTATTACTAAGTAACTGTTTTGCTTCTTTTAAATACCAAGCATGAAGAGATTTTTTCACTTTAAGGCCAAGTTCAGCACTATCAGAACTTAGGTTTTTTAACTGGATAACTATCGTATTATCAATAATTGAAACATTGCCAGTATTAGCTTGCTCAATAAGCAATGCATATCTCTCTCCTTGATAATAGTAATACTCGCCAGTCTGATACTCTCTTACGCTTAAGCCTTCAACATGGTTGAGCTGCTCTGTAATTTTAAGCTGTAGCCATTGGGATTTTTCTTTAACTAAGTCATTAATGAATTGCTCTGCAAGCCTCATAGGCGCAAGTACTCTAACCTTGCCGCCTTTAACTTGTAAGCTTACCGTTTTACGCTTGCTACTACGAACAAGTTGATACTCAGGAGTTGGCAAAAATAAATCTACTCTTTGGTAGCACTTTTAGCTTTAACGCTTTTTGTTTTAGGCTTAGCTTTTGCGGTTTTAGGTTTATCAGCTGTTTCTTCAATAACCTCATCGACTTTAACCGCAGGTATTGCTGGCTTTGGTTTTGGCTTTTTAGCTTGTAGAGCTATAAGCACATCCTCGCGATGTTTGGCGATAAACACACTGATTTCTTCAATTTCTTTTTCAGCAAGCTCTAGTGATGATTGATCAAACAAATCGGACAGATTATCTGCCATATCGAGCATTTTGTCATACTCATCTGCAGCTTTCTTATCCATAAATGTTTCTACCTCCACCCCGTTGCGAATGACTACAAAACGACTTTCTACTGCCATTGTGATCCCTTTTATTTGTTGGCTAATGTTAGTGATATTAGCATTTATATTTATTTAAAACACTCAACTAGTGGGTATTTATCCAGTACTTTATCAGCTAAATTTAACCTTTAGCAAGAAAAACTTAAAAATAGTTAAAATTTCACCGCATGAAACCTGCCACTCAACGTGCAATATAATCCAATTTAACTGAATATTTATGCATGGATGTAAATAAATATTACAAGCTACACAAGTTAATAATTAAGATATTCAGGTAAGAGTACTGAATTTATTGCAGTTTTAGCGTTTGAAGGGGAAAAATCACTGAATAAATCAGTTACACCTAGCAATTTTTCATTAACAACTTTTATCGAAAAATAGGCAACTATTAAAGGGCAGCAGCAATTAACAACAAATTAACAATTTTAGCCAAATAAATAAAAGCCATTAGCCGGAGCAACATTATGAAAACTTTAACATCAGTAGCATTAGCAGGTTTAACATCAGTAACTTTATTAACAGCATTCACTACCAGTGCAGCGCCAATGAACCCTTATATGGAGTCAGCATTAATCAGTGTATGTAAATCAGCACAAAGCAACGATTTACTAGATATGCGTAAAACCATTAAAAGCCATCGTTTGTCAGAAAAAACAGTTGCACTAAAAGTTGTGTGTAATGGCGAAGACATTATCAGCTTTGCAGAAAATAGCGGAGCGGATAGAACTGCTAATCATTTAGAAAAACGTCTTGGTGATAGTTCAATTGTCGATATCGCACAAGTATATGCTGTTAATTTCTAATCCTAGTTTTATAAAATCTAACCAGTTTAAACAGTCAGTACCTTCCCCCTTAGGGTGCTGGCTGTTTCACTTCTAACAACTATTTATAAAGTATAATCAACTAAATTTACGCATTACAGAAAGCGGCAGTATAGGTAATACATAACGCATCACTGCCCATGGCCAACTTGGTACAAAAGCAACACCAACCTCTTTTTCAATCGCCTTTACTATCGCCTTACAGCCAGTATCCGCATCAACACTAAACGGTTGTTTTTTAGTGGCATGGGATATTTCAGTGCGAATGTAACCAGGATGAATGGTGGTGGCCTTAATCGGCGTTTTAAGTAGATCAATGCGTATTCCTTCAGTAAGTGAGGCTAATCCAGCTTTTGTCGCCGCATAGACATTAAAAGCTCCCCTGAAGCCTTTTTGTGAGCTCACTGAAGATATTGTCACCAAGTGACCAAAGTTTTGCTCTCTAAATATTTCAAGTGCCGCTTCACATTGAGCTAAAGCTGCAACAAAATTTGTCATAGCAGTTGCTTTATTAGCTTCGAAATAGCCAGTGCCCAGTGAAGCTCCTTTACCAATTCCTGCATTAACGATCACACGATCAATATTACCAAATTGCTGTTTAGCATCTTTAAATACCTTAAATACTTGCTCATGGTCATTTACATCAAGTTCAACTATACACACTTGTATTGTTGAATTAATACTTTCAAGCTCTGTCTTTAATTGCTTCAGGTTTTCTAACCGTCTTGCGCACAAAACCAGGTTCCGACCTAATTGAGCAAATTGTTTGGCCATGGTATAGCCCAATCCGGAACTTGCACCGGTAATGATTATATTTTGTCTTTTCATCTTTCTTCTTATTTTTTGTAAAGTCACAATTATTTATATCATATTCAATTTTTATCGGTTTGGAGTCAAATATTTACAAAATTAAAATACTACAATAACTTACGCGACACATATAAACACTGGCTCGAGCAAATTCTAATCAGTTAAACATTTTTCGTAATTTAATGTTTGACGAATGCGAAAAATTTGCCTATTTTTCAAAATAGATGAAGTAAGTACATTTAATTACACCATTACAATCTACATTAATTAGGAACCAATAATGACGAGAAGTAAAGTTATTGAAGATGTCGAGGCTAATATTGGCAGTGATGACTACCATGAAGAAATTTCTGCCAACGCTGAAAAAGAGTTGGGAAAAGCAGATAATGCAATTACCCGTAAGCGCATTGATGAGTTACTTGAAAAAAAACGCTTAAAGGAATTACTTGATGAAGATGAGTGGGAACTGTAACGTTCCCTTTTAATAGAGTGATTAGAAACAAACTTCCACTATAA
Organism: Thalassotalea nanhaiensis; assembly: GCF_031583575.1. Classification (NCBI taxonomy): domain Bacteria; kingdom Pseudomonadati; phylum Pseudomonadota; class Gammaproteobacteria; order Alteromonadales; family Colwelliaceae; genus Thalassotalea; species Thalassotalea nanhaiensis. Next base: position 3,514,007 of record NZ_CP134146.1, read on the forward strand.
AGTCTTTCCTTTTTATTACAAATTATCCTAATCTGATAGTTCCATATAATAACAACAGTGAACATCATGATTAAAAAACTCGTATTGCCTTTATTGGTCATTTCAAATGTTACCTATGCATCGCCTATAGACTCTTTAGTAAAAGATGTAGAGCAAGACGTTATAGAATGGCGCAGGCACTTCCATCAGCATCCAGAACTTTCAAATAGAGAGTTTGAAACAGCAAAAACGATTGCACAGGAGCTTAATAAATTAGGCTTGGATGTTCAAACTGGTGTGGCCCATACCGGTGTCGTTGCCATTTTAGACTCAGGCAAACCTGGCCCTGTCGTCGCCTTACGAGCTGATATTGACGGCTTGCCTGTTACTGAAACCTCTGACTTACCTTTTGCTTCAAAAGTAACTACAGACTATAACGGCGCTCAAACAGGTGTTATGCATGCCTGCGGCCATGATACTCATATCGCCATGCTGTTAGGTACGGCCAAAGTACTAACGGCTAACAAAGATAAATTAACCGGCAAGGTTAAGTTTATTTTCCAACCTGCTGAAGAAGGTGCTCCAATAGGAGAAGAAGGCGGCGCAAAATTAATGGTTAAAGAAGGCGTAATGAAATCGCCTGATGTTGATGTAATTTTCGGTTTGCATGTATGGGCAAATTTAGATGTTGGTAAAATCAGTTATCGCGAAGGCGGTACATTAGCAGCAGTTGATCAGTTCAAAATTTTGGTTAAAGGGAAACAAGCTCACGGTGCTTATCCTTGGAAAAGTGTTGATCCTATTGTTACTTCGGCGCAAATCATCATGGGCTTACAAACGATAGTATCTCGAGAGCTTAAATTAATTGATGATGCTGGAGTAGTTACCGTAGGCAGTATTCATGGCGGGGTACGCAGTAATATTATTCCTAACGAAGTTGAAATTATTGGTACTTTACGCTCATTAAATCCAGAAATGCGCGAGCAAATTCGAGAAGCCGTTACACGAAAGGCAACAACTATTGCAGCCAGCATGAATGCAACCGTTGAAGTAACCGTGCCTTTTGGTGTTAATTACCCAGTAACCTATAACAAACCTGAATTAATGCGTGAAATGCTTCCTGGGCTACAAGCAGCACTAGGGCACGAAAACGTAGTGCAAGCGAAGGCAGTTACTGGCGCCGAAGACTTCTCATTTTATCAAGAACAAGTGCCAGGATTATTTTTAGGTGTTGGTGGTAAACCCTTGGATGTAAAAGCAAGCGATGCTCCGGCTCATCACACACCTGAGTTTTTTGTCGATGAAAGTGGTATGCAAACCGGCATTAAAGCAATGGTGGGGTTAACGATGGATTATATGGCTAAGCATTAATTAATCATTGATGTGAGCCAACTTTTATAACATCCATGTTAAGTTGGCGTTCCATCTTCCCTGATGTAAAAAAACCACATCATTTGATGTGGTTTTTTTTATTTAAACTCTAACAGTAGATTAGAAGTTATAAGTTGCTTTCACGTAGTAGAACGCACCATTGTAGTCAAATGGACCACTTTCATAGTGAGTTGCACCAACTACAGAGTAAGCACCATCAGGGCCTTTTTGTAGCTCTTGAGCTTCTTCGTCAAGTAAGTTGTTACCACCAGCTGAAAGCGTAATGCTGTCATTCAAGTACCAACTAACTTCAGCATCAAATGTAACCGCTGCATCAGCAGTTTCAGACCAACCCGCAGACGTATCATCAGCATGTGTTGCAAAGTACTCACCAAAGTAGTTAGCACGAACAAACAAGCCTACTGTGTCCCAAGATTGCGACATAGTAAACGTTGCACGATGATCCGGCATACCTTCTTCTAAACGACGAACTTTACCTTCAGATGTTGTATCAGGGTTATATGAATCAACTTCTGTTTCATTAAAGTTATACGCTGCACTGAAACCAGTGTCGCCACCAAATAATGCCATTGAGTAGTTAGCAACTACATCTACACCAGACGTTGTAGTATCAAAGTCATTAGTAAAGAATGTTACACCATCGATTAGCTCAGGGTTTTGTACGCCAGCTGCTTCTAGTTCAGCATAAATAGCAGGATCCTTAGTAGGGTTAACTGTTATTTGACTAGATTGTGCTAAACGGTCAGTTACTTCAATTGAATAAGCATCAACAGTAAAGAAGAAATCACCGTTCTGGTAAACCAAACCACCAGCAAAAGATGTTGACTCTTCTGGTGTTAACTCTTTCGCACCGTAATAAGCTGATAAAGGATCAGTTGGTGGCGCTAAGAATGTTTGAATTAAGTTACCTTCAACAATTGATGTTTGCGTATTAACAACGTTAGCTTGACCAACTGTTGGTGCACGGAAACCTGTACTGTGTGAAGCACGTAATGATAAATTATCAGTTAACGAGAATTGTGCCGTTAGCTTATAATCAGTTGTATCACCAAAGGTATTGAAATCTTCATAACGAACGGCTGCGCCGACCATAAAGTTTTCAGTAATTGGCGCTTCAACATCCATATATAACGCGTAGTTACGACGAACATTCTCACCTTGAGACTCTGGACCAAAGCCTTTGAAACCGTGTGAACCGATGTTAAAACCTTGGTCAGCATATGGGCCAGCTTTCCATGAGTTTTCTTCACCAGAAATAATTTCAAATGACTCTTCACGCCATTCGTAACCAACCGCGAAGTTTAGCTCTTCGTACATACCAATATCGATAAGACGAACTAAATCAAAGTTGAAGGTTTTCTCTAATTGAATGTATTTACCTGTATCAAAACTTGTTTGAGTTAATTCAGGGCTTTCAATATTAATTCCAAGAGATGGATTTAATGTATTAGATAAATGGAATGACGATTCGTTACGACCAACTGAACCACTTAAATCGTAGCTCCAATCATTTAAGAAACCAGATTTAATATCTCCACGTGTTCCCATAGTCAATGAAGTATCAGTAATATTACCGCCAAACGCTGGTGTGTAACCACCTGGCATTACTTGGTTCATTGAGAAACAGTTTGGATTATCTAACATGGCCATATAGGCAGGGTCGGTTAGTACATTACCATCAACAATTGAACCGTCCGGTTGAGTAATTTTAGGAATCATAATGACAGGACATGTACGAGCATCTCCCATTGATTCGCCTACATCACCAACTAATAATGTTTCACCACCATCGGTAGAGAAAACATTACCACGGTTATGTGGGTTACGATAATAGAAACCACCAGTAACATCACGCTCTGAGTAGTTACCCCACATGTAGAATTCTTTATCATCACCTAAATCAAGACCGATGTTACCAAACACTGTAATATCATCTTCAATTTCAGGGTTACCCCAGATTTGTGCAGGGTTACCTACATCCATATTACCTTGGGCGATTAAGTTAGCAGCATCAGGACGCTGTGTACTACGGCTGGTATCATCAGCATTTTTAAGTTGGAAACTGAAGTTGGCAAAACCATCATCAGTAAGAGGTAAACCAATGTTACCGTCTATAATTGTTAAACCGCCATCACCTTCGGCATATTCACCGGCTTTAACAGAGATTGAACCACCATCTGAATCATCTTTTAAAACAAAGTTCATTACACCGGCAATTGCATCTGAGCCGTATTGTGCCGAAGCACCGTCACGAAGTACTTCTACTTGTTTTAATGCAACAGAAGGGATTACTGAGATATCAGCACCTTGAGCACCATCGTTAACACCACCACCTTGGAAAGCGATTACTGATGCACGGTGACGACGTTTGCCGTTAACAAGTACAAGAGTTGAATCTGAAGGTAAACCACGAAGGTTAACAGGCTTGATTAGAGTTGCAGCATCAGAGATAGGCTGCTGGCGTACGTTAAATGATGGAATAGAGCTTACTAACATATCTAACATGTCAGAACCGCCAGATTTCGCTAACTCATCACCGTCGATAACATCTACGGGTACTGGTGAGTCTGCAACAGAACGAGGTGCGGCGCGTGAGCCTACAACTACAATTTGTTCAATATCTTCATCTGCTACAACTTCCGTTTCTTCTGCAGCATATGCAGGCATACCTACTAACGCCATACCTACAGCTAGCGCTAAGGTTTTTACAGGAAAATTCCTAGACATTTTTTCACTCCCTAGTGATTTTTTTTATATTATTATTGTTGTCAATTATTATAATATTTTTGACTAACTTACCTTTTATATACGACCACGTGTGCATTTACAACATATTAACAAGTTTGTTTACACTTTTTTAGTCAACTTGAACAATAGTACAAGCTCATGAAAAATCAATAAATTACAACCTTTGGAGATAAGTTACGTTATTATATTCACCCTTTTATTTATATGTTGATCCGAAAATGTCAGACGTTGTACAACAATTTTCCATATTAATTACCAATAAAATTTTCTTATCTATATGTGTAGTAATAGGTATGCAATTTATCTCGCATCAAATTGTGAACTTTATTCGCCGTGGTAATGACTTTTTAAATGAACGACATAGAACTTGGATTTCACGCACCAAAAATCTAACAGTAATGATCATTGCGATTATGCTGCTTAGTTTGTGGTGGGTAGAGCTTGAGACGTTCGCGTTATCTATTGCCGCCGTTGCGGTCGCAATCGTTATTGCGTCAAAAGAATTAATTTTGTGTCTTAGTGGTTCTATTTTAAGAGCAACATCAAATGCCTTTGTTATTGGAGATTGGATCAGAGCGGGTGACAATTATGGCGAAGTCATAGAGCACAATATATTGTCCACTGTGGTTCAAGAAATAGACTTTGCCAATAATAATTATAATTACACCGGCAAAACAGTAACGATTCCTAATAGCCAGTTTTTAACTGAGACAGTTAAAAATATGAATTTTATGAAACGCTATGTGTATCACACGTTTTCTATCACCACCGATGCTAGCATTAATGTATTTGCCGCACGCGAGCATATTTTTTCCAAAATGAACGAATACACTCAAGACTTTTTAGAAGTGGGTCGCCGTTATAATAATGTGATTGAAAAACACCTTGGCGTCGATTTACCCGGCGAAGAGCCGTATATACGGATTACGACGACTGACTTAGGTAATTTTAAATTTACCATCATACTGTTTTGTCCAACAGAACAAGCGGTATCATTAGAGCAACGTATCACCCAAGACTATATGGATTTTCGTTTTCAGCAATTGGATCAGAATTGATTTTGATTTTTTCTTACACATTCACTGCCATTAACGAGTTTAACCACTATTTATAGTGGGCCTTTATTAAACTCGTTTGTTGCCCATCAATAACAATTGATTCGCCTTCGCCGTTTTTTTAATAAAATTCCATAGCATTTCAACTCGTGCAATACGTTTTCGATCTGCCTGTGCCATTAAATAAAACTGCCTGACAATATCAATTTCATCATCAAGTAACGGTTTTAGCTCAGGGTCTAAATCAGCGACAAAACATGGTAGTACAGCAATGCCCAACCCACTTTTAACCGCTAAATATTGACTGATAACACTTGAGCTTTTCAAAATTGGAACCACATCGGGCGCCAGGTCTTTTACGTGTGAAAGTTGATCACTAAAATCAAGGTGCTCAACGTACGCTATCCAGCTTTGCTGATTCAAATCTGATTTTTTAGTGATTGGGTGATTTCTTAAATAGATATTACTGGCGTAAAGCTTTAAACGATAATCACAAAGCTTACTAACCACCATTGAAGTTTTATCAGGTTTACCAACATTAATGGCAATATCAGCCTCATAGCGAGTTAGATTTACCTGGCGCGAAAAAGTAAGGATATCAACATTGATTTTTGGTGCGAGATTAGAAAATTCACGCATTTTAGTCGCCAAAAAGAAACTACCAAATGCTTCTGTAGTACCAAGACGTACATTACCGGAATCGCCTTTATTAATGCCTTGCAATGATGCAACCGAAGATTGTAAGTTTTGCTCCATTCGCTTGGCAGTTTGCATTAATTGTTGGCCTTCTACGGTTAACAAATGCCCTTCTGCACCACGTTCAAACAAGCTGACTTCTAATGACTTTTCTAAATAGTGTAAACGCCTGGAAACCGTTGATGAATCAACGTTAAGGTTCCTCGCAGCCAATGCAAGCTTGCCAGTACGGGCAACTTGTAAGAATATTTTTATATCATCCCAATTCATTCATTCAATATAACAAAGCATCACGCCAATGTCTTGCAAATTTGCAAATAGACCTTGCACTAATGACCTTGTTATCACCACAGTATGCGACTATCCTAGATACAATTTTAAAGCCAAGGCATAAATGCAGTTGGCAATTAACTCATATGTTATAAGGGAGCGAGCAATGTCTATTCGCCAAATTCCACTAATTATTGGTGGTGAAAAAGTTATTTCAAAATCTGAGCAATGGCTAGATGTATTAAACCCAGCAACTCAAGAAGTTGTGGCACAAGTGCCAATGGCAACACTTGAAGAAGTAGATGCAGCAATTGAAAGCGCTGAACAAGCTTTCAAAACCTGGAGCAAAACATCAATTACCAAGCGTATGCGTATCATGCTTAAGTACCAACAGTTACTTGAAGCAAATACGGTTGAAATTGCAAAATTAATCACCCTTGAACACGGTAAAACACTACCAGATGCCGAAGGTGAAGTTGGTCGTGCCCTTGAAGCTGTTGAGAACGCGTGTTCTATTTCTCGTTTACAACTAGGTGAAATGGCAAACAACGCAGCCACAAATGTTGATGTTTACACATTAAACAAACCGTTAGGTGTTGGCGCTGGTATTACCGCGTTTAACTTCCCGGTAATGTTACCTGCCTTTATGTTTCCGGCAGCAATTGTTTGTGGTAACACATTTGTATTAAAGCCATCTGAGCAAGATCCATCTTCAACAATGTTAATGGTAGAGCTTGCATTGCAAGCAGGTGTACCTGCAGGTGTTCTAAACGTAGTACACGGCGGCCCAGAAGTTGTTAACCGTATTATTGAGCACGATGCCGTTAAAGCTGTTTCGTTCATCGGTTCTACTGGTGTTGGTACTCACGTTTATAACCATGCAAGTAAACACGGTAAGCGTGCACAATGTATGATGGGTGCAAAAAACCATATGGTTATCATGCCAGATGCAAACAAAGATCGTGCTATTAACGACTTACTAGGTTCGGCTTTTGGCGCTGCGGGTCAACGCTGTATGGCAAACCCAGTGACTATTTTAGTTGGTGAAGCTCGTAGCTGGTTACCTGAGATTGCTGAGCGAGCTAAAACGATGATTGTTGATGCTGGTACAAACCGTGATGCTGATTTAGGTCCTGTTGTCTCTCCTCAGGCAAAACAACGCATCATCAAGTTACTTGATTCGGGTGTAGAACAAGGCGCTAACTTATTAGTTGATGGTCGTAATGTAGTTGTACCAGGTTATGAAAATGGTAACTTTGTTGGCCCTACAATGTTCTCTGGTGTAACCACTGATATGGACATTTACACGCAAGAAATCTTTGGTCCTGCGTTATGTGTATTAGAAGTTGAAACATTAGATGAAGCTATTGCAATTATTAATGCAAACCCTAATGGTAACGGTACTTCAATCTTTACTTCATCTGGTTATGTTGCACGTAAATATGAAAATGATATTGATGTTGGTCAAATTGGTATCAATGTACCAATTCCTGTACCGGTAGCATTTTTCTCGTTCACTGGTTCTCGTGCTTCAAAGTTAGGTGACTTAGGACCTAATGGTAAACAAGTAATACAGTTTTGGACACAAACTAAATCAGTAACTGCTCGCTGGTTTGAACCGGATCACATTGAAGGTGAAAAAGTTCATACAACTATTAGCTTATAACATTTAGCTGGTAACAATAAAAAGCCCGTAACTGCATTGCAATTACGGGCTTTTTTTTTAAGTTAGTAGGTTATCTATTTGCCGTAAATTTTTGCCGCTTCTACGGTGTTTTTCAACAAGCAGGCAATCGTCATTGGTCCAACACCACCTGGCACAGGGGTAATAGCGCCGGCAACTGGTGAAACATCATTAAAGTCAACATCTCCAACAAGCTTAGTTTTACCATCGCTTAATTCAATTCGGTTAATCCCTACATCAATTACAGTAGCGCCAGGTTTAACCCAATCAGCCTTAACCATTTCAGGACGACCAACAGCTGCAACTAAAATGTCAGCTTGACGACACATATTGGGCAAGTCTTGAGTGCGAGAATGAGCAATTGTAACAGTACAATTTTCTTGTAAAAACAAAATGCTAACCGGTTTACCAACAATGTTCGAACGACCAATTATTACTGCATGCTTACCTGATAAATCATCACCTAGATGATGCTTGGCTAAAATAACACAACCCTGCGGAGTACATGGCACTAACGCACCCTTTTCACCATTTAATAAACGACCAGAGTTCATCGCATGAAATCCATCAACATCTTTTTCAGGTTTGATGGTTGCTATGATCTTCTCTTCATTAATATGTTTAGGTAGCGGTAATTGCACTAAAATACCATGTACGGTGTCATCAATATTAAGTTCGGCAAGAATGGTTAACAATGCCTCTTCAGTGGTGCTTTCATCTAACCGGATCTCATTTGAAATCATCCCCACTTCACGAGTTTGCTTTACTTTGTTACGAACATAAACTTGGCTAGCAGGGTCTTCACCAACCAACACAACGGTTAAGCCAGGAGTAATACCTCTCTCAGATTGAAGAGCGTCTACTTCTTTTGCTAATCTGACTCTAAGCTCAGCTGCAGCTTGTTTACCATCTATGTTCATTTTCTACTCCGATATAATCGCGTTCAACACACGTTGTGATAGTTAATATTATTTAAAGGAGTAAATTAACAATTTGTACAAGATTACACCAGTTGAAATTCAGGTCTAAAGTAATAAAACCTACGTCAGTTAAAATTGACCTAAGAAATTTTCTAGCTGAACGTTGTTCCGGCCAGACTTTTTAGCTTTATATAAGCATAAGTCAGCAACTTTTATCCAATCTTTAGCTTCAGTGCTAAAATCAGATGGCGCAATGACGGCACCTAAACTTGCCGTTATTTTAAAACCTTCGTGTTTTTGATTGTACATAACAGTACTAGCAATTACTTTTCGCAGCTTCTCTAGTTTATATGTTAAATTTTTCTCAGAAATTTGATTAATTAATAGAATGAATTCTTCACCACCATAACGAGCGATTAAATCTGTACTTCTGGAAAACTCTTTAGTTATGGTTGCAGCAATAATCTTCAAGCATTCATCACCGATCAAGTGACCATGAAGATCATTCACAAGCTTAAACTTGTCAATATCCAATAAAACAACGGCTAAATTATTATTGCTTCGAAATGCCATTTTTTGAAACAAAGCAAAATGTTCATCAAAATAACGGCGATTGTATATTTGCGTCAATCCATCTTTTTGAGCTAACTGTGTCAGCTTTTCATTAACCGCTTGTAATTCTTTAGTGCGTTGCTCTACTTTTTTCTCCAGTTTGTTGTGGTAATTATTGATTTCTATTTTACTACGCTGAAGTTCATCATAAAGAATGACAATTTCTTTAGCTGAATTATCGTATAGAGGTTTGAACCTGAATCTATTATTACCTTCAAAGTTTTGCAATTGTTTAATGATAAAGTTTAATGGCTTGGTTATTTGTTTACCTATTGTATTTGCCAAGCTGATTGAAATTAAAAATGCGAGAAATAGTAAGTTAAATATTAATAAATACTCTCGTTCGACGTTTGCAATTACCTTGTTTGAATCTAGGAGAACATAAATTTTCCAACCATTTTTAAGCGTATCTTCAGTCAAAAAATAATCCAAATTCTCTTCGGTATTTTGATCAGATAATGCTACTAACCCCGTATTTTCAAATGTTAAGTCCTTCTTTTCAGTATAATTAAATTGATTTAACACATTTAGATTTAATCTGGCAGAAGCATAAATAACCTGATTACTTTTACCCGTTATTACATAAGATACGTCATCAGCTAAATTATCTGGAATAATACGTTCAAATTTAGTTAAGTTGAGTGAGCCTTGAACAATGCCACTTTTATGCTGTTCGTCTTGAAAAGAAAACGACTTACTAATAGAAACGATAGGGTCTTGACCAAAACCTTTACCTAAAATTGCATCTGAAATGAACGCCTCGTCAGTTTCAATACTTACTTTGAAATATTCTCGAAAGTTTACATTAGGCATTTTATTTTTTTCTTTTAATTGCGCTAACATACTTAATGGCGACATGGTCGTAACAAAACCTTCGTTATTACTAATAAACATTGTTCTAAACTCAGGATATAAATCATGATATGTCGATAGAAAATCCTGTTGTTTAGCATTATCGACTTTGCGCTGTAACGATAAATTACTTGCCGCATTTTCAATAGCTTGAACATGTTTATCAATAAACCTATCCGCAGATAATTTTAAATATTGCTTATGCTCTGATATGCTTTTTTCAAGTATTTCATGTTGGCTATTAATCACACTCTGGGTAACAAATATTGAGGTTGCCATGATAGAGAAGGTAATAATAAGTGTTGTAGCATAAACCAGTTGTACTTTAAATGAACGCAACACTCTAGGCTGTTGCCGATATTTAATGGCAAATGTTTTTGGGAAAAAGTAAACAATCAATCCAGCTAAACAGGTATAAACCAATCCATTGAATGCTTGTTTAGTTATGGTTAACAAAAATAATTGATCAGGCATATCGCTTAACTGATTTAGCACAAATGCCGTTAATGGCATGCCTATTAACAACCAGTACAAGAGATCGCCATAAAGGACATACCAGCCACGCTTTCTCAATAGAGCGATAAATACAGCCTCTAGGCCATAAATGATGTAACCAAATGGATGTGCAAAAGAAATGACAAATGCAGTTGCAACTATCATTGCCGATAACAAGCTATATAGCGCACCAAAACGCATAGCAATTATGACAAAGGCAACATTACCAATAATTAAATGGATATTTGAGAATAATGGAATGGGATATAAATTTAATAAAAAACCGATGGCAGAAACCACCAAAACAAAAAGTAACGGCTTAACTTGTTCTTTAAATTGCTTAAATGAGAGAGTTGGCATTTAATTGATTTTCTATTTTATTATTCTATTTAGTATCAAAGGTTTACACCTTATTAAATAACATAGCAGAAAAGTAAACGTTGTTATAGTTAAATTCCTCTAACTTCCTTAAGCTATAATTAACTGTTTATAATAAAGAAAGTTACGTTCTCGTCCTATTAACGTGTATTTATATTGGAATTTATAAGGAAAATAATTGGCTAACAAAATAATAATAGCAATGTTTCTTGGTCTCCTTATAGGGTTTACCACGCAATTCACTTTACCTGTAGTTGAATTAACTGGCCAAGGTTTTGTGATGTTAATGCAGATGACTGCATTGCCGTATATTTCGGTATCTTTAATATACGGCATCGGTAGCATGAGTAGAAAGCAAGGAAAACAGTTAATAAAATTTGGTGGTTCAACTTTGCTTATTTTATCAACTATTGTACTGGTCTTTATTGGCTTATCTCCTTTAGCTTTTCCAGATTGGAGCGCCGCTGCTTTTTATAGCGCTTCCAATCAGGTGACAACAGATGAACAAAACATATTAGAACTATTTTTACCCGCAAACCCTTTCAATGCTTATGCACAAGCCATCATTCCTGCAGTAGTTATATTTAGTATATTTGTTGGACTTGGCTTTATCGGCATAGAAAGTAAAAGGCGTACACTGTATATATTTAAAGATTTACGTGAGGCTTTAACATTAGTAACAAATTTCGTGATGAAGTTTGCTCCAATAGGCGTATTTGCGATTGCTTTGCATGCGTCGGCGACAATAAAACCCGATGAATTAGACGGGTTGATGGTTTATATCGCTACCGCTGCTTGTGTTGTATTACTACTTAGTTTTGTCGTTCTACCTCTATTAGTTGCCATCATTACGCCTTTAACATATAAACAGGTAGTTTTAACGGCAAAAGATGCTCTGATAACCGCATTTGCGACTGGCAGCATTTTTATCGTATTGCCACTAATTGCGCAAAGCGTGAGAAAACAACTCTTTGATTACGCAAAACTGCATAACGACGCAAAACGCATACCTTCTGTTATCGTCCCTATTTCTTTTAGTTTACCTATTGGCGGTAAATTACTGGCGATTTTATTTGTGTTATTTGCAGGTTGGTTTTCTGGAGAGTCGGTACATGTAAGCGACTACCCTGAATTAATGATTTTTGCGGTTATGCAACTGTTTGGTTCGAGCATGATTGCCGTACCTAACCTGCTCGACAACGTGAACATATCAGCAAGTATGTTTGATTTATTTGTCGTTGCAGAGCAATTAATTATTTCTCGATTAGGTGCGCTGCTGTCTGTGATGTTTATCACTGTGATGAGCTTATTGGTTACCTTACTTGTACTAAATAAAGTAAAGTTTTACATAAAACCATTCACTATTTTATCGGTGTCGACCCCTATTGCAACAGCACTGATATTTTTACTATTAAGTTTAACCTTTAATTCTATTAGTCATCCATATCAAGGTTACGAAAAATTCATCAATCGAGACCTTTTATTACCTTCTGCCAAAGCGAGTTACTTAAAAGAGCCGGCCAATATTGCAGGCCCTTTCGGAAAACGTAACCTGACCCTGAATAACATTAAGCAACGCGGCATCATTCGTATGGGGTATTACCGTGACTCACTCCCTTACGCATTTCACAATAAAGATGGTGAATTAGTTGGCTTAGACATTGAGCTGGGCCATCTACTGGCACAAGAGCTAGGGGTAAACATAGAATTTGTTCGTATTTATCGCACGCAAACCAAAGAGTTATTATCGAATGGTTATCTGGATATAGTCTCTGGTATTCCAGTTACGCCGAAGAATTTATTGGAATACACGTTAACTTCCTCATATACAGCTGAGCCGTTTTCATTTTTAGTGCGCGACAAAGATAGACGAAAATTTACCTATTGGAAGGATATAATCGATAATAAAGCGTTAACCATCGGTATTCCCGAGGCTTATTTTTACGAACAATCAATTCAAAAAAACATGCCAAATAATAAAGTTTGGGAATTATCTACGCCAAGGTTGATGTTCAAGAAGCAGGGCGAAAATATAGATGCGATGATGTATGGTGCGGCTGGTGCCTCAGCTTGGACCTTATTGTACCCAGATTATGCTGTTGTTATGCCTAAACCTTTAGCTCCGGCCATTGACATAGCTTTTCCTGTTGCAACTGGTGATTTGGCTTTTGAACGATTTATTAGTCATTGGATTGCGATGAAGAAACGTAGTAAGACAATTGATGCGTTATTCGCATATTGGATTGAAGGCAAAGAGCCGAACATATTTATAAAATGATAATACCAAGTCTGTTAATTGAGCAAATTGGTATTATTTTACTGGTATAGTAAGAATTGTTACATAATCGCTATTCCAATTTATAATGAATCACTATACATTAAGAAAAAAGCATTATTGCAAGGATATAACATGCAAATTAAAGAATGGGCAGATGAATTATTTGAAGTATTTGATGAAGATAAAGACGGGGTAATTAACCGCTCTGAATTTGTTGAATTAATCGACTGTCTTTTAAAAGAAAAAGGTATTCGCATGTGCGAAACAATTTTCCACAAGTTTGATAAAAATCACGACAATTCAATCTCTAAAGATGAGTTGATCGAGATGCTCATCGACTTAGCGTTATAAAAGTCATAAATTTCAGCCAATAGTAGCCTATTGGCTTTAATCTGTACGACAAAATGAATAACTGCTAAACCAGTGTGGAAACCCTGATAAGCAATTTGCCACCTCACCTAAAACCAGCCAAATATAAAGCCAATAAACGACAAACCCTAAAAAGCTCACATAATGATACCAGGCATAAAACTTAATTTGCCGAGATGGTATTGGAATAACTAATTCCCTGTTAAAACATTTCTGATGAAGATAGTTCAACGGCACGTAGTACAGTTGATATACAAAAGGAATGCCTAATAGAACAAAAATTGCATGGTATATAGATAAATAGAAGCCTAATACCAATAAAGTGAAGCTCAATAAACCATAGCGTATTTTAGTAAACAGCATGCAGCTCCCTTATCATTATTATAAAGCGATACAAACTCTATTTAACCATAGGAAAATTTACCGTCTTTGTACACTTGGCATATGAAGTAAAGGCAAAGAGTGTATCAGAGCCTAACTCGTACAGATATAAAAAAACCAGCATAAATGCTGGTTTTTTGAACGTTCGAAATATCGATAAAAATTATTCTGGAGAACAACCTTCTGCTGGAAGAGAGTTAATCCAAGCTTTAACTAACTCAAGTCCTTCAGCATGTTTAGTACTGCGACCTAATGGTGCCATACGTTGGTTGGCATTAGATGTCGTTAAACGATATAACAAATAAGACTGTTCTGGTGCTTGTGGTACCACATCATACGTTAGCTCTTCTGGAAATTCGTCAAGAAACTCAGTACGGTTGGTATCATCACGATTTGCAATAGGTGCTTTACAGGTACCAAACTTTGACGTTTGCGTTGCATAATCTCGGTTATATTCAAGTTGTAACCCTGTGTACCCAGCAGCACCGGCATAATGTTCATGTCCAGCTTCACTTAGTGTCAATTCAGAACGATGACAATGCGCACAGTTAATATCTAAATAGCCACGAGCAGTTCTTTCTAGCTCTTCTGCTGATAATTGCGACAAAATAGTATCATCTCTAAATAACATCATTTTCTCTAAATTATCTGCCGCGTCAGGTAAACCAACTAATAGACCATTATCAGCCCAGTAGGTAAGTTGATTTTCACTGCCTGAATCATATGCATAATCTTTATTTAAATTACGAGCTTTAGGTCCAATTGGTTTAAAAACGTTTGGACGAATATCGTCAGAATCTTGCGTTACAGGTAAAATTTGATGACACGAATTACACGATGTAGCCTTAGGTACGTTGTAAGTAAATGCCAACTCTTCACCTTTGTGAGTTGTAGTCACATCTAAACTGGCACCGGTGATTGCAAGTTTCGCTGTATCACCAGACGACTCAATAGGATCCCAATAGTATGGTAATGCCATCCAACCATCTGGGCGATGTATAAGTAATCGAGTTTCAATTACCAACTCAGTACCTTCTCTATCGGCTGTATTAGCTGGCATAGTAAAAGTTTTAACAAGGACAGAGCCTACCGGAAAGTCTAAGACTTCATTAGCACTGTAGGTAACCGTCAAACCTTCAGGAATGAACGCATAACGATATTTAGTGGCATAATCGGTAAATAACGGTACCGCCAAATCGAATGGAACGCCACCTGCGTTAGGATTCGTTGTAGGATCGCTGCTATCTTTAAACAAATTGTAAGACGCAATGTCAGTACAGTTTTCTGTCATCAATGCGTTCCAGTTAACACCGTCAGTATTTGCATCACAATTACCATCAGAGCCGTCTGGTGCACCAGCACCATCATTGGGAGTCCAACCTAGATCAGGATCGTTATTATCACCAATGCCATTAGAATTCTCATCTAACCATTCTTCAGCATCAAGTGGAAATGCATCAACATTATCACCAAAACCATCGCTGTCGGAATCTAACCATTCTGTTGAATCATGTGGAAACACATCAGCATTATCACCAAAACCATCGCCATCAGTATCAAACCATTCAGCGGCATCATTTGGAAAAGCATCATTGTGATCGGCATAACCATCGCCATCAGCATCTTGAATAGTTGCTGGAGCATTCTTTGGCAAATCTTCGCTACCTGCGCCACAGGCAGACACTGTGATAGAGAAAATAGCAGCAAGTGAAATTATTTGAACTTGCTTTAACTTAGTTGTTTTCATAAAACACCCGTTACTTAAAATTAACAATTTAGGGTTCAAAAATAAGGTGGGCACAGCCCACCTTTGTTTGGGATACTTATTCGATTGACGTTATAGGTTACATGAGAATGATGATTGGTCATCACCATTACAGCCATATTTCATACCACGAAAAGTAACGGTAGGAGCAGGTAAACGCTCAGGTGTTGTTGCACAAGTAAACGAAGAGTTATCGCCGTGAATTACTTCAGTTTTAAAAATTGGCGCAGGTAAGCCACCAGCGATACCATTAACGGCATCAGCCATCTTCGATGGGAATACAGTACCAATTTTTGCTTCACCAAATTCGTTAAATGAAGCTACAGAATTTGCGTCAATGTTATTTGCTAAACACACACCATCATCAGCTTCATAAGGTAGGAAAGTATCACCAGTTAACGCATATAACGCGGCGAAACTATCGGTTTCGTTGATAACAAACTGACCAATACCATCAAATAAAATTGCAGGCATCTTATTTGCAGTATTATCGATAACTCCGCCAGTAGGAGTTGCTTCAAACGTCATTGGATCAGGAGCTAATTCTAGCGTCATACCAGTAAAACCATTCATAATAGTAAATTGAGGATATGCTTCGTCAATACCAGGAACAAGCACGTAATTTAATAAATTACCTCTTGGCATAGCCCCTGAACGCTCAATATAATTGTCATGAATATAATTTTTATTGTAGTTTGGATTCCAACCAGCCATCATTGTCGCAACATGCTTATCAGAATAGTTATCAAAGTTGTCATCAATTAAGAAATAGCTTGCTAGCTCCATTGAAGCGGTATGGTTATCTCTAAATTCATTATGATAAATTTCAACATTTGACGTGGCTAGATTTAAAAACCCTGTTCCAGGAGGAACTTTACCAACGGTAGAGTTTGGCGGAGCAACATTGTTACCGTTATTGGCGATCATTTTATTATTAAATACACGAACATTCTCACCAAATGCTTTTTCTAAGCCTGGTAAATCAAACACCAAGATACCCGCACTATTTTCTGTAGCAAAGTTTTCATAAACATCAGCATTGGTCGAGTTTTCAATTTCAATACCTGCTACGTTATTTTTAGCAACATTATGACGAACAACAATGTTATTTGTTTGACCTACATAAATACCAGCATCAGCTGAACCATATGAAAAGTTATACTCCATAATCACATTTTGTGAACTAACAGGGTATAAACCATAAGCACCGTTGCTTGAATCTAAAACACCTTCCCAAATAGCGCCCGTATAGGCCATTAAAACGCCATTTGCTTTTTCAACTTTGATGCCGTTCTTTTTAGCTTCAAAAACACTAAAGTCACGAATCTCTAAACCTGAACCACCTTCAAAGCGTACAGCATCGTCAGCCATTGTTGATTTACTGAAATCAAGTTGCGTTTCGTTAATACCATAACCGGTAAAAGTAACGTTCGTCATGTTTTGCAAAAGAATCGTATCATTTACAAAATAGCGCCCTTGTGGAAGCAGTAACGTATCACCACTTTTTAAATCAAAAATTGCCAGGTTAATCGCATCAGTAATGTCACTTTCACCATCAACCAGGTCTCCTTCAAAATAATCACTAACTAAAATAGCGTCATCATAAATTGGATGATCTGAAGTTGTATAAGCAAATGCCGCTGAACCAGAGCCATCTTCTACGCCACTTCCTGTTCCATCTTCACCTGTTGGACCCGTTGGTCCGGTTGGTCCCGTTGGACCTACAGGGCCTTGCATACCTGGAGTACCCTGCGCACCAGTATTACCATCTTCGCCAGCACAACCAGTAAGTAATAAAGCACTTGTGATGGCGGCAACCAATACTGATTTCTTTAAATTCTTGCTCTTGTCATTAAACTTCATTTTCACTCTCTTGTAATTTGTGTTCTAGGTCACTACTGGTTAAACGTGTGCCCAGTAATAATTTGTTAACAATACTGCAACAAAATAGACATTTATTATAATTATCATTGTTCCACTAAAGTTGGTGCGAACAACAACTCAGCCACCAACATGTTGAAATAAAACGAATTTTCAACAAAACCTTTTAAACCAGCATCATTCCCACTGATTCACAGTACTAATTTTAATTATAAATTTGTACAATTTATTTAAGATTTAAAAAGAAATTACCCTAAGTAACATTTAATTACAAACACTATCTGATCGGATGAGCCGATCAGCTGTAAAATAAATGTAAAATTATGATTAACTCCCACTAAATCAAAGCCATGTGTAACAACGTAAGTTTTAAAAATTAAAACAACGCAACATCACAACAAATTAGATTTTCTCTGATATAACAACAAGTTAAAGCTGAGTTTTCACTCAAATACAAACAAAGAAAAGGCAGTGCAAATATTCAACAAAGTGTTTACAAAACGAACAAAGTAGAAAAATAAAAAAAATTGTAACCGAGATAAGTTTTTACCTATAAAAATCAAATATATTTTTTATAAAGATGCATTGGCCAAACAAATACGACAGGTAAAAACATCAATGTAGAGAATTAATGCTAGAGATTAAAGGGGGGCAGAATGAAAAAAGGCCCTGCGTATGCAGAGCCTTAAAGTATGGTGCCCCGACCCGGATTTGAACCAGGGACACGCGGATTTTCAATCCGCTGCTCTACCAACTGAGCTATCGGGGCTTTCAAGTAAAAGATAAAATCTTTTTCTGAAAGAGCGCGTATAATATAGCGCATTTAACAGCTTATCAACTAATTTTTAGATAATAATGATTGCTTGCTTATTATTCAAACGAAGCGATGTATTTACGGCCAATTTAGATTTTCGTTATCAGCTTTCTGTTCATGGAGTATTGGCTTTATAATTCGAAGTCGCCAAAATCATCTTCATCGATTGCATCGCAAATTCGATTGTCTGGCTGGGGGTCTAACAAGGAAGGTTGAACAATGAGTGGTAGTGTTTCTTCAACTTTAGCTTTGGCTGGTGCTGTTCGTCGCTTTTCTCGTTGTAAGCATAACTTTATAACTCGCTGCTTTTCTGAATTATTCAACTCTTTCCAACCAAATCGCTCTTCTCTAGTACGAAAACAGCCCTGACAATAGCCTTTGTCATCTGATTTACATACGCCACGACATGGGCTTGGTACGTCAAAAAAGTCGAGTTGCAAATCTTGCATTAATGGCCTTAACTACTCATTCAGTGAACTGTTTAATTACTACATTAAAGTATAGCCAACAAAAAGGGGCATTAATAGCCCCTTTAAAATCAGTAATGTTCAGCACTTTAAAGCGTTAATCAAGCTTATCTGACATAACATGATAGCTAGGATCTTCAATATAGTTAACTTCAACCAAGTCCCCTGCTTTAGTAAGTAATGTACGACATTCTGCACTTAAGTGTCGAAGATGCAACGTTTTACCACGGCTCTTGTAACGCTCAGCGAGAGTATCGATTGCTTCAATAGCAGAGTGATCTGCAACACGTGAATTTTTAAATTCAACAATAACATCTTGGCTATCACTTTTCGGGTCAAATTGTTCCAAAAAGCTTGAAATAGCGCCAAAGAATAATGGGCCATTAACGTCATAAACAGTCCAACCTTTATCATCGGTTGAACGATTAACAATAACGTGTTTTGCATGCTGCCAAGCAAATACTAAAGCAGAAACAATAACACCAACAATAACGGCTACCGCTAAATCAGATATTACTGTGACACCCGATACTAAAATAATAACGAAGGCGTCAGCTTTTGGAATTTTGCCCATAATACGTAAGCTGGACCATTCAAAAGTACCAATAACAACAATGAACATAACCCCTACCAATGCGGCAAGTGGGATTATCTCAATGAGACCAGACGCAAACAATATAAAACCAAGTAATGCTAATGCTGCCGTTATACCCGATGCTCGACCACGACCACCAGAGTTAACGTTGATCATTGATTGACCAATCATCGCACAACCGCCCATACCGCCAAAGAAACCATTAACTGTATTGGCTGCACCTTGTGCAACACATTCACGGTTAGCTTGTCCGTGTGTTTCAGTAAGCTCGTCAATTAAGGTAAGTGTTAATAATGATTCAATTAAACCAATTGCCGCTAACACCAAAGCAAATGGCAATATAATCATTAACGTTTCAAGGTTAAATGGCACTGATGGAATCGCGAAACTTGGTAAACCGCCAGCCAATGTACTTGCAGGATCACCGGTCATATCGATTACATAATCAATAACCGTACGAGAATCTATATCTGTAAAGAATACAATTGCTGTAACGACAATAATAGCCACTAACGATGATGGAATAGCTTTAGTTAACTTAGGTAAAAAGTGAATAATTGCCATGGTTAAGGCTATTAAACCAACCATAGTGTACATCGCTGAACCTGTCATCCATTCTAACTCACCTACGTCATTTGTTACTTTAAACTGACCAAGTTGGGCAAGGAAAATTACAATAGCTAAGCCATTCACAAAACCGAGCATCACCGGATGAGGCACAAGTCGAATAAATTTACCTAATTTAAACACCCCAAAGATTATTTGGAAGATACCGGTAAGTACAACGGCGGCAAAGAGATATTGCACTCCATGTAATGCCACTAGGCTCACCATAACTACGGCCATAGCGCCAGTTGCACCAGAAATCATCCCAGGACGACCACCAAAGGCAGACGTAATTAGACCAACCATAAAAGCGGCATATAATCCTACTAAAGGATCAACACCAGCAACGAAGGCAAATGCCACGGCTTCTGGTACGAGTGCCAAAGCAACTGTTAAACCTGATAACACATCATTTTTCAGGCTAGTTACTTTACTTGCATGTAATTCAAACATCATAAACTCACGGTAGTGAAAGTAGGTATTAAGACATAAATATAGTCTTAAAACAGAAATATAAGTAAAACACTGTTATTCAACAGAAAGTTAATACCGAGTAGCATTAAAGTTTTTACTCAAAAATTAGTGGCGAGATGTTAAAGATTAATAACGATTTTGTCAATAAAACAGCAGAGAATGAGCAACAAATCCTCTGAACTGGATTTGTACTAATTCTCGCTGATGGGGCAATACTTAGAAAGTGATTTATATGTGTGGTTTGATTAACTCAACAATAGCGTCAATATGATCGTCTCTGTCGTTTAATGCTTTTATATAATTAAATTGTTCACCGCCAGCATCAATGAACACCTTACGGCTTTCAACTTCTAACTCTTCAAGCGTTTCTAAACAATCAACACTGAAGGCAGGGCTGATCACAGCAACCTTTTTAATGCCTTGTGTTGCAAACTCGCTCAAACAATTATCAGTATAAGGCTTTAACCATTCAGCCTTACCAAACCTTGATTGAAACGTTAGCTGATAGTCAGATTCAGTCAAACCTAATTGCTCAACAACCAAGCGTGTTGTTTTGTGACAAAAACAATAATAAGGATCGCCATTAGTATGGAATAACTTAGGCATACCATGATATGAAAATACAAGTTTGTCAGGCTTTCCGTGCTGCTCAATATGTTCACTAATGCTATTGCTTAGTGCATTAATATAGCCGGGATGATCGTGATAACTTGAGATAAAATGTAGTGATGGAACCCATCGCCATTGTTGAATTTCTTTGGTGATAGCATCGAAAGTGGAACCTGTTGTTGGCCCTGCATATTGTGGATAAAGTGGTAAAACAATTATTTTATTTACCCCTTTTGCTTGCATATTTTGCAAGGCCTGAGTAATACCAGGGTTCCCATAGCGCATAGCAATGACTACTTCTACGTCATCACCATACTGCTCGGCTATTTGTGCTGCGACTTTCACTTGCTGATCTTTACTTATACTAAGCAAGGGCGAACCTTGTTCGGTCCAAATACTTTCATATAACTTCGCCGATTTTGCCGGTCGAATTCTTAAAATAATTCCGTGTAAAATGATCATCCAAATAAATTTTGGAATTTCGACGACACGAGGATCTGACAAAAACTCACGTAAATAACTGCGTAACGCACTTGCCGTTGGCGCGTCTGGCGTACCGAGGTTGCAAAGTAACACTCCGGTTTTAACTGAGCCAGTATCTACTGGCCCTTTGGTGACATTGCCATTATGTATATTTTTATTATTAGCAGAAAAGCGCGACATTAAATTACTCTATTCTTTGCAAACGTTAAAATGAACTATCGACAGCCAATTGGGCTTCAATTGCTTTGATCAAGTGCGCTGATTGCGGCTCTGTTTTTGAATTAAAACGCTGAATGTTTTTACCGTCTGCGCTAACTAAATATTTATAGAAATTCCAGTACGGCGATGCGGTTTGTTCGCCTAAATGGGCAAATATAGGATGGGCATCACTACCACGAACCTCAATGGTGTTAAACATAGGAAAGGTTACGCCATAATTTACAAAACATACTTTAGCCGTGTCTTTTTCAAGGTCTTCTTCTTGAAAAAAGTTATCCGAAGGAAAGCCTAAAATAACTAAACCTTGTTCTTTATAATCTTGATATAACGCTTCAAGAGCCTTGAATTGCGGAGTAAAACCACAGTTGCTGGCAGTATTAACAATTAATAAGGTTTTGCCCTGAAACTGCTGACAAATATCAATTGACTGCTTTGAATTTAACTTACGAATTGTATGGTTTAAAAACTCAGGGCAATGGGTTGTAACTAACGTTTGATCTTTTAACGTTTCTACACTTTCATTATTAGCAAACACTTGTTGCGTGAGTGCACAAGAAACTACGCTAGTTGCTAGTATTAATGTAATAAACTTATTCATCTATCATCTCATTTGAAATCAGTAAACAATCTGACTTTATCTAAAGTACTTTATTATTGCACGATTGTATCGATTACTATATTCATCTCTACCGCAGATTTTAATACCACGTTGCTAATTTCGCCTTTAAAGTCGCCCGATTTCATCCCAGGTGTGCCAGAATGTGAAACTACAGCATATACATTTACAACATCTGTTGATGATAAGTTCATTTGTGGGCTCATTGCTTTACTGTTATCTAACGTAACCGATACAGGTAAATCACTGGCTCTTAATTTTACTGCCGCAAGTGGCATTCTTGGACCGTTTGCAGCCGTGGCATAAATAAATACGGTTTTATCTGCCCCTTTGCTGATTTCAGCAAATATATCTGTCGAAAAGCTGACGTTTAATTTAAAGCTTGGGCCTGCGACAGGTGCACTTGCTTGTTGTGCTGAATCTTCTGCCGATTGAGCTACTTGAGGATGCTCATGGTCATGACCTTCGTGCCCAGATTCACCTGCTTTGAGGTTTGCCTCATTTATTGCATCTAACAGTGGCTGAGTATTTGCACCTGCCCCACCATTATCAATAATTTTTTGCCATGAACTCGCAGCCAGCTCGAAACGTTCATTTAAGTAATGATCCATACCAATCAACATTAATGTTGTTGCATCGAAAGGGTCAATCAATAATGCTTTATCAAGTAATTCATCTATTTGCGCGTTACGTTGCTGCTTATTTTTGTAATACATAGACTGAGCTTGCAATGCTAAAACATCCGCCTGCTCACCTTCTATTTCGTTAACCTTGCCAAAAGCTACAAAGGCACTATCAAATTCACCAACTTGGGTAAGAATTTGCCCCATTTGGAACCAGGCATCCGCATTATTAGGATTATCTTGCACTTCTTTATGTAAGTTTTTAAGCTGCGCAATAACAACTTGAGCTTGAGATTGTTCACCTTGAGGATGATCTGCAGGCTGACTTGCTCTTACTTCTACAGCTTCGTAAGCACCATGTTGTAGATAATAGGTTGCAGAAAAGGCAACAATGAACACGGTTATAACGGCCGGCCAAATAAATGATGTAGCCTTATCCTTTGCTTGTTCTTCTTTTTCGGTTGCAGTCATATCTAACAATAGACTGTGATCAAGCTCTTCTTTTAAAAAATCAAAGTTTTCTTGGTCTATGCCACCTTCGCTCAAATCTTTTTCAAGTTCAGCTAAGTGCTCATGATAAAGGTCTTTATTAGTTTGACCACGCATATTGCTTTGATTAGCGCTGTACAGTGAGCTTTTGAAGAAGTGCTGCCAAATAATTGCAACTGCAGCAATAAGTAGTAAACCTGTGATAATCCAGAGTGTAGCCATAATAACTGTTACGTTCCCATAATATTAATTAGTAAATACTAATCAAATTGATATTAATCTTTTAAAATTGATTTTAATTGTTGTTTTTGCTCTTCAGATAAATGCTCTGGTTCGTCATCTTTTCTACGAACGAACATAAACACTACAAAGCCACCGATTAAAACAAATACGATTGGCCCGAACCACAAGGCATAAGTTATTGAACTAACTCTTGGGCGGTACAATACAAACTCACCATAACGCTCAACCATAAACGTCATTATTTCACCATCGCTACGACCATCAATAAGCATGTCATATACTTCTTTACGAAGATCTTGTGCTATTGGCGAGTTGGAATCGGCTAAATTTTGATTTTGACACTTTGGACATCTCAGTTCATAAGTTAATTCATTAAAGCGCTTTTTAGTTACTTCATCTGGAAATGTATAAGTATCTATAGGGCCCGCCTGCACAGCGAAAGCTAATAAACATGATATTGTCATTGTTGAAAAAAGTTGTAGCAATTTAGACATACTATTTACCCTGCATCATTTCAGTTTCAATGGTATTAATTAATGGTAAAAACTCTCGTTGCCATACTCTAGGTTCAAGTACACCAGCAAATCGTTTCCTGATCACACCTTTATGGTCAACAACAAAAGTTTCAGGCGCACCAAATACACCAAGGTTTAGCCCTAAACGACCTGCATCATCAAATATTGAAAATTGATATGGATCTTTATAAAACTTCAGCCATTTTTTTGCATCGCTGCGATTATCTTTGTAATTAATACCGTATAAACTAAAGCGTTTATCTTTACTTAGTTTAACTAAAAAAGGATGTTCTACTTTACAAGATGGGCACCAGGTAGCCCAAACATTGACAAGTTTGATGCCGGGCTTAAAATCAGCATTGCTTAGAGTTTGCTGTTGGTTGCTCAAGCGCGTAAGACTAAATTCAGGAAATGTTTTTCCTACTAAAGCCGACGGCATAGCCTGCGGATTTAAAAATAAACCGCGATACAACAATACCCCTAATAAAATAAATAGCACTAAAGGTATTAAACGAATCAATATTTTCATTAACTAAGCCTCGGCAACATTTGGAACTGCTGGAATTGCAGCTGATTTTTCAGCTTCTTTTTTTTCAACAGCAGTTTTACGACGACGATAGCGTTTATCCAGCATCGCAAATATAGCACCTAAAGCCATAAAGATTGACCCTAGCCAAATCCAACGAACAAAAGGCTTGTAATGCACACGTACCGCCCAAGCATCACCTACTAGTGGATCACCTAAGGCTACGTACACATCACGGAATAGACCTGGATCAATAGCTGCTTCAGTCATGCCCATAGTTTGTACGCGGTAACTGCGACGCTCTGGTTGCAATAAGGCAATGTGCTCTTTATCTTTATATAAATTTAACTGGCCTTGCTCAGCTGAGTAGTTTGGCCCTTCAACATTGGTAACACCGTTAAACTCTATCTGATAACCTGCAACTTCTACAATAGTGCCTGGTGCCATTTTCACATTGGTTTCAGACTCATATGTAGATACTAACGTTACTCCAACGATAGTAATTGCAATACCTGTATGCGCAACAGCCATTCCTAAGTGACTTAAACTCAAACGTGATAGTTGCCAACCACCTTTTGGTAGATGAATTTGGTTTTTAACATCTTTTGCTGCAACAAGTGCTACCCACATTGCCAGAGCCATACCAAAGGCAACCATACCGTTGAACTCACCAGCGTAGAGCACAGGGAATGCTAAACCAAAGATTATTGCAGAAATAGTGATCACATTAAGCTGTTTAGCTAACTCGCCCTTTTTGGCTTTTTTCCAACGAATCAGTGGCCCAATCCCCATGAAAACAAACAAAATACTCATGATAGGTACAAATACCGCATTAAAATACGGAGGACCTACAGAGATTTTCCCCATACCTAAGGCATCAATAAGTAACGGGTACAAAGTGCCTAGTAGAACCGTAACAGCAGCTGCAACTAAAATAACATTTGAAATTAAAATCGCGGTTTCTCGAGACACTAAATTGAAGCGCGAAAAACTGCCTACGTTCGAACCACGTATTGCGTACAACAACAATGAACAGCCAACAGCAATTGCTAACAATACAAGTATGAATGCCCCACGAGTTGGGTCTGCAGCAAATGAATGAACTGAGGTTAATACGCCAGAGCGCACCAAGAATGTACCTAATAAACTTAAGCTAAAAGTGAAAATTGCTAATAATACAGTCCAGTTTCTAAAGGCACCACGCTTTTCAGTTACCGCTAAAGAATGTATTAACGCCGTGCCAACAAGCCAAGGCATAAACGATGCGTTTTCTACTGGATCCCAGAACCACCAGCCACCCCAGCCAAGTTCATAGTATGCCCACCAACTGCCTAATGAAATACCTAAGGTCAGAAACATCCATGCACCTATCGTCCAAGGGCGTGACCAACGCGCCCAAGCGGCATCCATTTTGCCACACATCAATGCGGCAATAGCAAAAGCAAACGCTACAGAGAATCCAACATAGCCCATATATAACATTGGCGGGTGAATAATTAAGCCAACGTCTTGTAATAACGGATTTAAATCTCGACCTTCCATAGGAATATTAGGTAATAAGCGATCAAATGGGTTTGAAGTTAATAACGTAAATGCCATAAAACCAACGGCAATCATCCCCATAATAGCAAGTACACGAGATACAAATGCTTGATCAACATGTTTACTAAATGAAGCAACAGCCATTGTCCAAGCCGTTAATGAAAAAACCCAAAGCAACAATGAGCCTTCATGCCCACCCCATACGGCACTAATTTTAAAATAATAGGGCAAGTGTGAATTTGAATGACCAGCAACATAAGCAACTGAAAAGTCATCGACTACAAAACTGTAACCTAACAGCACAATACTTAGTGTGGTAAATGAAAACATGCCCAACGTTAATGGTTTGGCAAAAGTAATTAAGCGTTGATTTTTTTGGTACACACCAACCAATGGCACTATAGACAAACAAATGGCGAATGCCATTGCGATAATTAGTGCAAAGTGTCCAATTTCAGGGATCATTTAAAACTCCGCTCCTACTTTAATAGGAAAGCTATTTAATTTAGTTCAAACTGATTATACCTTTAATGTCAAAATAAAAAAGCGACATTTTATGACAAACATTGACTCAGATTAATTACTTGTAACTTAATATTTCAAAATGTAAATTATTTCTATATTCATCTTCTACTTCGAGTAACAAACAAGTAGAATCGAGATATTATAATAAATATTGTTAGGCAAAACTTTGACAAGCGAGCACCTACCCCTTTTAACAGCTCAGCAGTTAACCTGTATAAGAGAAGACCGACTATTGTTTGATGAATTAACATTCGACGTTAAGCCCGGTGATATTCTCCAAATAGAAGGGGCAAACGGTACCGGTAAAACAAGCTTATTACGTATACTCGCCGGATTATCACAGCCTTATAGTGGTGATGTACTTTACAAATCAAAAAAAATTGCACATTACCAAGAAGATTTTAATGGGGATTTGCTATTTTTAGGGCATTTACCCGGTGTAAAAGGTGAAATGACCAGTGAAGAAAACCTACAGTTTTATTTCAAATTGCACGGTTTAGACGCCAGTTTAGCTGAGCAGACATTACACGAAGTAAATTTACTTGGTTTTGAAGATGCCCTCGCCTCACATTTAAGTGCAGGCCAGCATCGACGAATTGCGTTAGCAAGATTATGGCAAACGCAAGCTAAAATATGGATTTTAGATGAGCCCTTCACTGCAATAGATAAAGCCGGCGTACAAAAACTTGAGCAACTATTTATAAAACATGCACAAAACGGTGGCATTGTTATTTTAACTACCCATCAAGATTTATCCATTAATAGCAGTGATTATAAAAAAATCATTCTTGAACATCAGTTTTTTTAGAGTGCTTTAATTTATATGCAAATTTCATACAGCCAAACATTTATAACCATTTTAAAGCGTGACTTGCTGATTGCATTTCGCCACCGTGACGACATAATAAACCCACTATTGTTTTTTATTATTGTTGTTTCCTTATTTCCATTAGGAATTGGACCAGCGAGCAACACTCTGATGAAAATAGCGCCGGGCGTTATTTGGGTAGCGGCTTTATTATCAACATTGCTTTCACTTGAACGATTATTTAAAAATGACCATAGTGATGGCTCTTTAGAACAAATGCTATTAAGTCCGTGCCCAACCTTTATTTTAGTACTAGCTAAAATAACGGCTCATTGGTTAATCACCGGGTTACCACTGATCATCATTGCACCATTTTTAGGGGTATTACTTAACCTACATCAAGAAAGTTATGTAGCCCTGATGTTAACGTTATTGCTAGGTACTCCGGTACTAAGTTTATTAGGTGCTATAGGTGTAGCGTTAACCGTAGGTTTAAAAAAAGGTGGTGTATTACTCAGTTTATTAGTACTGCCTTTATACATTCCAGTACTAATTTTTGCGACCAGCGCCATTGATGCTGCGAGTATGAATTTACCTTATAACGGACAACTTGCTATAATAGCAGCGTTGTTTTTTGGGTCATTAACTTTGGCCCCATTTGCTGTCGGTTCAGCATTAAAAGTGAGTACAAATTAAAATGTGGAAATGGCTTCACCCATATGCAAACCCTGAAAGATCCTATCATTTTAGCGGTAAACTAATACCTTGGTTTAGCATTATTAGTGGTTTATTACTGATAATAGGACTAACAATCGGCTTGGCATTTTCACCAGCGGATTATCAACAAGGCGAAAGTGTTCGTATCTTTTATTTGCATGTTCCTGCGGCAATGCTGTCGATGGGCATTTATTTAGGTATGGCGATAGCTGCGCTTTGTGCGTTAGTTTGGCAATTAAAGTTGGCCGAAACTTCAATAGCAGCGCTGGCGCCAATTGGCGCAACCTTTACCGCTATCGCATTACTTACCGGTGCGGCATGGGGAAAACCAATGTGGGGCACATGGTGGATTTGGGATGCAAGATTAACATCTGAATTAATATTATTATTTTTATATCTTGGCGTTATTGCTTTGCAAAATGCTTTTGAAGATAAATCGTTAGCCGGCAAAGCAGCCAGTGTCTTAGCGTTAGTTGGTGTTATAAACTTACCAATCATTCATTACTCAGTGGAGTGGTGGAATACATTACATCAAGGCGCAACCGTATCAAAACTTGAGAAGCCTTCAATGTCTACAGATATGTTAATTCCGTTTGCAATTAGCTTTTTTGGTTTTGCATTTTTAGTGGCTAGTTTAGCCTGTATAAGATTTAGAGCCGAAATAATTGCCCGCAACTCAATGCGACCTTGGGTCAAAGCTTTGGTTAATGGAGAAAGCAAATAATGGTTTTTAATTCTTTTGCCGAATTCTTAAATATGGGCGGTTATGGATTTTACATATGGCTGTCTTATGGTTTTACAGCATTATTACTAATAGTTTTAACCTTTAATAGTGTTAAAATGGAAACTCAAATTATTAAACAAATTAAACAACGATTAAAACGGGAAGCTAAACTTAAACAAGCAGCCCAACGTCGTAAAGAAGGTATGTAGTATGAACCCTCGTCGTAAAAAGAGACTCACTATTGTAACAAGCATCGTTGCCGGTGTAGCAATTGTTGCAGGTTTTACATTGTATGCACTAAGTCAGAACATTGATTTATTTTACACGCCATCAGAAATAGTCAACGGCAAAGAAGACAGCGGCATTAAACCTGTTGTGGGCCAACGCATTCGTGTGGGCGGTTTAGTTGTTGCCGGCACAGTTGAACGTGACAATGAAAGCTTGCATGTCGAGTTTAAGCTTATTGATACTGGACCGATGATCACAGTGACCTATGACGGAATATTACCTGACCTATTTCGTGAAGGTCAGGGTATTGTCGCGCAAGGTATTCTAACGACCCCTACGACGTTAGAGGCTAGTGAAGTATTAGCCAAGCATGACGAAGAATACATGCCAAAAGAAATCGCAGAAGCGGTTGGAAAGAACCACAGCAAACCAACATACGATAAAAACTAACTACTATGTTATTTAAAAAAGCCCGTAAAACTTCGGTTTTACGGGCTTTTTTCTTTACAAAATGTAAAATCCCGCCAATTAAGTGTTGCAAGTTTGCAACAGCACTACTGTTACATTACAAACTGCAACATCTTCCAAAATAAACCAACACTCATTTAACCCCTTGTATTTATTGAATTAAATCAATAGTCACGAAAACATCAACTTGTAACAGATTGTTCATGTGCAATAAATATTTTTGATAATTAATAATAATTACCTAGTTACATTAAATATTAAGCACTTACAAAACAGATACTTACCAACAAAAACAAGCATGATTAACATGCACTTAACAGACCTTGCGCAACTGTTACACCCCATTCTATTCAATAACACTTTCACCATAAGATGTGACCAAGTCGTAACGAGCACATACAAAAAATAAGCTCAACACTAAACTTTCCCCAGGAGTTATATATGTTTAAGAAAAATTCAATCGCATCGGCGATTATGTTTAGCGCAACTGCTTCAACAGCAATGTTTGCTGTTAATGCAAAAGCAGAAGTTACAGAACAAGACGTTGCTGATGTAGAACGTATCGAAGTAACCGGTTCACGTATTAAACGTGCCGATATGGAAACTGCCAGCCCAGTAACAATTATTGGTGCCAAAGAAATCTTAGCGTCAGGTGCTACGTCAATTGACCAAGTATTACAAAAAACAACTGCTGCAAGTGGTGCTATGACCAACCCAGGAATTAACAACGGGTCAGGTGGTAACGCTAGCATTAACCTTCGTGGTTTAGGTTCACAACGTACCTTAGTACTTGTAAACGGTCGTCGTATGATCAACTCAGGTACAGGTGCAGCGTCAACTGTAGATTTGAACTCTATCCCTGTATCAATGATCCAACGTGTTGAAGTTCTTAAAGATGGTGCTTCTGCGGTTTACGGTTCAGATGCTGTAGCCGGTGTTGTAAACATTATCCTTAAGAAAGACTTTGAAGGTTTTGAAATCAACACTAAAGGTGGAATTTCAGGCGAAGGCGATGCGGAAGAAGTAAGCATTGACTTAACTATGGGTACTTCATTCGACAAAGGTAACATTGTATTAGGTATTCAATACATGGACCGTGGTGAAGCGAGCATGGCTGACCGTGACGCAACTAAGTGTGATTACACTGAAGTAACTGGCCCAGACGGTAAACCACAAAAAGTTTGTGGTGGTTCAAGCTACACACCAAATGGCCACATTTGGTCAGGTGATAAGAGTCTACAAGGTAACCCAGATGGTTCTTGGCATGAGTTCAGCAACGATGATAAGTACAACTACAACCCAGTAAGTTACTTATACACACCAATGAAGAAGTTAAACATCACAGGTTTAGGTACTTATGAGATGTCTGACACAACAACATTCTTCGCTGAAACTATGTACGCTAAGCGTTGGTCAGAGCAACAAATGGCACCACAACCAGTATGGTTTGATTTTGAATACACTGAAGAGATGGGTGATTCATTATTAGAGCACGGTATTAACTACGGTGATGATATCTCTTACGGTCGCCGTATGACAGATACAGGTCCTCGTGAGTTCTCTCAAACAGTTGATACTGTACGTGTTGTTGCTGGTCTTGAAGGTGAGTTCGACAACGGTTGGACTTGGGACACAGCGATTAACTTTGGTCGTAACGATTCAGTTGATGAGTTAGCTAACTTACACAACATGGGTCAAATTCAAATGGATATTGAAGAAGGTAACTTCAATCCATTAGATCAAGACGCATGGTCACAAGAAAACCTTGCGGGTTATGTTTACACTGAAGTAAACAGTGGTGGTAGTGAGATGTTAGTTTTATCTGCATCATTAGCCGGTGAAGCGTTTGAACTTCCAGCAGGTTATGTAGGTTTTGCTGCGGGTGTTGAAACTCGTACTGAAAAAGCATGGTTCACTCCAGATTCATTAACTTCACAAGGTATGGCAAACGACCCTAAAGTTGAGCCAACAGCTGGTGAGTACGATGTAAACGAAGCATTTTTAGAAGTTGCTATTCCAGTATTGTCAGATGCTCCTTTAGCTGAGCATGTTGAAATTAGTGCTGCGGTACGTGCATTTGATTACAGCACATTTGGTAGCGATTCTACTTGGAAATTAGGTTTAACTTGGAAACTTAACGAACAGTTAATGTTCCGCTCTGTAGCGTCAACGGCTTTCCGTGCGCCATCAGTTGATGAGTTATACGGTGGTGCTTCACCATCATTTGATAAAGTTGTTCACGAAGCAACTGATCAAGACCAAGCAGAAGTAACTGTTGGTGGTAACGAAAACTTAACGCCTGAAGAAGCCGATACGTTCACTGTTGGTATTGTATATGAGCCATCTTGGTTAGACGGTTTCTCTGTAACAGCCGATTACTACCAAATCGACATTACTAATGCGATCACTAAAGTTGACTCACAGTATGTTGCTGACCAATGTTTAGGTGCTGACGGTTCATTAATCAATACCGACACTGCACTTTGTCAATCATCAAACATCGCCATTGATAATTCAGGTCGTATTAGCTTCGACAATGGATTACAAAATATCGGTGCAGAAAATACATCTGGTGTTGACTTAAACTTTGCATACAACTTTGAAGCATTAGGTTTAGACTGGAGAACTGGTTTAGATACTACGTTCTTAAATGAGTACGAAATCGAAGCAACTGGTGAAGCAGTAGATTACGCAGGTATGATCACTGGTGGTATTGGCTCATACGCTGAAATCAAATCAAACTTATCAGTTAATGTAAGTGGTTCTGATTGGGATGCTGGCTACAAGCTACGTTACATTTCAGGTATGGACAGCGCATCTTGTGTTGATGACCCATCAGCTTGTTATGCACCGACAACACCAAGTGTTGTTTACCATGACGTAACTGGTGCTTACCACTTCAACGAGACTGTAACGTTCTCTGGTGGTATCAACAACGTACTTGATAAAGAAGCGCCTTACTACACAGGTAATAACGACGCAAACACTGACCCGTACACGTACGACACATTAGGTCGCTACTTCTTTGCAAGAGCAACTGTTAAGTTCTAATCAACGATTAGAATGACAAACTTAAGCGATGGCTTCGGCCATCGCTTTATTATTTAAATAACGGCTAAGGCCAAAATCATGATGTTTTTCAAAAAGATCAAGCAAGAAGAAAGCAAGCGTTTTAATACGGCGCCTTACTCTTATGCGATATCTTTATTTTTAATGCTGTTTGGTTTAACGGTATGTACTTGGACAATTTGTGAAGTGTTATTCATAACACAAACTGCACCTAGCTATAGTATGGCGAGTATCATTTCTTTAATTATTAGTTTGCTGATCCTCATTACATTAGATAATGAAGCGAGTAAAAATATTTAGTCATTGGCAGACAATAAATAGCCTTTACCCCAAATTGTTTTAATTTCAGTTTGTGCAACACCTTGGTTAATTAGTTTATCACGTAACCTTGATAAACGAACATCAACCGAACGCTCTGAGCCATCATACTCACGACCCAACAGCAATTTATAAATATCATCTCGAGTTAGTACTTTGCCTGCATTGAACATGAGCAAAGACAATAATTCAAATTCAAAAACACTTAATGAAATTTCATCACCATTGACTTCACACTTCTGCTCGCTTGGTGTCACAGATATTTCACCAACGGTAAGCTTTTGGCGACTACTACCTTGCTTACGATCTTTGGTTCTTCTTAGCAGTGCATCAATATTCGCAGAGATAAGCTGAGGACTTGCCGGTTTTACCAGATATGCATCACCGCCAACATTAAATGCGGCTAGATGCTCAGCCTCACTATTATTGGAAGTTAAAAACAGAATAGGCCCACTATAAGTAGCCCGTAGTTCGTGGCAAACTTTATACCCATCTTTTCCTGGTAAGCCTACATCAAGAATAACCAAATCAGGTTGAATTTTTATTTGGCTTCTAGCAGCATGATCGCCCCTGAACACTTGATGAACAACGTGCGCGGAGTTTTCTAAATATGATTTAAGCAAAGATGATAAAACCTTATCATCTTCAACAATCATAATTGTTGAAAATTCACTAACTGTGTTTGCTGCATTATTCATAAATAAATGTTCGACCTAATAAACCAAAATTGTACAGGTTAAAAATCAACCTATTACAGTATAGACCTGATGGTAATAGAATTTATTCAAAAATACTGTTCTTAATTGTAACCTGAATGTTAATCGTGAAATATTCTAAGCTCTATACTCGTCAGGAGGTCCCACATCTCGCTAGTGCTCGTGATGGGATGACGGGGTTAATTGTTTCTTAGTTATGCTCTGATATGAGTCGACTTATTTGCCATGATTTACATGGATGTAATGAATGCCGTGTTTATAGGATGTGAAGGAACGGTCCATGGCAAGTCGACATTCCATCGTCCCTGATGTAAAAAAAGCACCCGAAGGTGCTTTTATAAGAAGTAATAAGCTATTGTTATTTAGAACAAATCGTCTTCAATGTTGTATAAATGCTCTGCGCCACTTAACGCTGTTGCAGCTAATGAAATACGACGTGGTAATAAACGGGCAAAGTAATGACGAGCTGTTAAGACTTTACTCTTGTAAAAATCATCACTGTCAGCTTTATCTAATGAAGCTTCCGCCATTTTTGCCCACATATATGCAAGAGCAGTGTAACCAAATACATGTAGATAATCAGTCGCCGCAGAGCCTAATTCATTTTGATCATTTGCCGCAGCAGCCAATATACCTGCAGTCAATGTTTCTAAATCGTCAATTGCTGCCGTTAACGGTGCAATAAATTCAGCCATTTCAGCAGATGATGTAGCACTGATGTATTCACGAACTTCTTCAACAAAAATATTCATGAATTGACCTTTATTAGCCGCAACTTTACGACCAATTAAGTCCATCGCCTGGATGCCATTAGTACCTTCATAGATTTGTGCGATTCGAGTATCGCGTACTAGCTGCTCTTGTCCCCACTCACGAATAAAGCCATGCCCACCAAATACTTGCTGACCGGCAATGGTATTTTCTAAACCAATATCAGTGAAGAAAGCTTTTGCTAAAGGTGTCATTAATGCCGTTAACGCATCGCCTTTTTGTTGTACTTCACCGGTCGCGTATTTACTTAAATCTAACTGCATAGAAATGTAAGTTGCTAATGCACGATTACCTTCATTTAAGGCCTTCATGTTTAATAGCATGCGACGAACATCTGCATGTACCATGATAGAGTCTGCTGCTTTATCTGGGTTTTTAACACCAGTTGCGCTTCGACCTTGAATACGATCTTTTGCGTATTCTAGTGCATTTTGGTAAGAGCGCTCACCAGCACCTAAACCTTGGATACCTACACCAATACGTTCATAGTTCATCATAGTGAACATGCACGCTAAACCTTTATTTATTTCACCAACTAAGTAACCTTCAGCGCCATCAAAGTTAATCACACAAGTAGATGAAGCATGGATACCCATTTTGTGTTCAATTGAACCACAAGTTACATTATTTGCTTCACCAAGTGACTCATCTTCATTGACTTTAAATTTAGGTACTACAAATAAAGAAATACCACGAGCACCAGCTGGTGCATCAGGCAGCTTAGCTAATACTAAATGTACAATGTTTTCTGTCAGGTCGTGCTCACCACCGGTGATAAATATTTTACTACCAGTAATGTTATAAGAGCCACTGTCATTCGCGACTGCCTTAGTACGAATAATACCAAGATCTGTACCTGCATGCGCTTCTGTTAAACACATAGAACCAGCCCATTCGCCAGAATACATACGTGTTAAGTAACGTTGCTTTAATTCTTCGCTACCGTGTTTAACTAACGATAAACCAGCACCTGCGGTTAAACCTGGGTATAGTGAAAATGAAATATCGCCAGCACATAACATCTCTTCATGTAATGCGGTCAGCATTTTTGGCATGCCCATTCCGCCGTACTCAGGATCACCACCCAACGCAGTCCAGCCACCTTCAGCATAGGTCTTAAAAGCTTCTTTATAACCCGGTGCAGTTGTTACTACACCATTGTCAAAGCTCACACCAACTTCATCGCCTTCACGAGATAAAGGTGCAATAACTTGTTCAGCAATCTTTGCACACTCTTGCAAAATGGCATCGGCCGTTTCTTTATCTACAGATTCTGCTAATGCAGGAATGTCTTGCCATAACTGTTCCGCTTTGAATACATCAAACAAAACAAAGTTCATATCTCTTAACGGTACTTTATATTCAGCCACGTTGCTCTCCGGTATAATTTAGTTGGTTATTGCTAGTATCGTTGGGAAGAATTAGGTTTTCATAAAGCCAATTCAAACTAACAATTAAAACACTTGTTTGAATCATGCAATATATTTTAAAAAGAGTAAAGGATAAAACTAGGTAATTAGAGAATAATTGTTAAAAAAGAATGAAAAAAATCCTTTTCAGACTGATTATTCTCTGCAATTCGTTGCAACATCAAAGTTCAACCTTGACGTTTAATTCTAAGCTCTGCAGGTGATAGAACATATATATCATCGGCAAAAAAATGATCACTGTTTGCTTGTAACCACCATTCCTTCCACGGTGACTGCAGTTTTTCTTCTGATAACAAATTACCTTGCTCAAGCGGTCCAACTAAACTGCCGGTTGACATTAATAAGCCGTAGGGAGTTCTACGTTTTAGCATTTGCGGCATCAATTTAGCTGGATCATCAAGCCCCATGCTGCCTACTAATTCAAAAAAGCTTTCTAGGGTATTGTGATGGAAGTTTTTAACTCGCTCACTTTTTTCAGCAATATTTATTGCCTTACTTCTTACCGGATCTTGAGTGGCGATACCAGTAGGACAGGCATTGGTATTACAATGACGTGTTTGAATACAACCGATTGACATCATCATAGTACGAGCGGCATTTACAGTATCGGCGCCTAAAGCAATTTTTGATAATAAATCAAAACTTGATGCAGTAATGCCAGAGCCAATAATTTTGATGTTTTCTCTCATGCCAATACCAATTAATGCATTATGAACAAAGCCGACACCTTCAAGGCATGCCATTCCTAATCGATTACTAAACTCTATCGGCGCTGCCCCCGTGCCACCTTCTGAACCGTCTACCGTGATAAAATCTGGGCTTATTCCCGTTTCAATCATCGCCTTACACAAGCCGAGAAACTCAACAGGGTTACCTACACAAAGTTTAAAACCGATAGGTTTGCCGCCGCTTAACTCTCGTAATTTCACCACAAAATTTAATAGTGCTTTTGGTGTTGTACATTCGGGGTTTATTGCAGGGGAGACACAATCTTTATCTTTAGGTATTTGCCTGATCTGGGCAATTTCATCGGTAATTTTAGCCGTAGGTAATACCCCGCCGTGACCAGGTTTCGCACCCTGTGACAGTTTAATTTCAATCATTTTAATTTGCGATTTCGTCGCCATTTTTGCAAAACTATCACCATCAAAGTTTCCATCCTTATCACGGCATCCAAAAAAACCTGAGCCAATTTGCCAGACGATGTCACCACCATGTTTTAAATGATATGGGCTTGCACCACCTTCACCGGTATTGTGAAAACAACCGGCTTTCAATGCCCCTAAATTTAACGCCTCTATTGCATTTGCGCTTAATGAGCCAAAGCTCATCGCTGAGATATTTAGATACGACGCGTTATACGGCAGAGAACACTCTGGGCCACCAAAGCAAACCTGTTTTGCGGAATCGACAACCTCTGTAGGGTGCATAGAGTGCCAGAGACTAAGATAATTTTCTTCAAGGACGTTTCTTTGCGTACCAAATGCAATGGTATCTCTTACATTCTTCGCGCGTTGATAAACCAAAGATCGTTGTTCACGATTGAACGGCCTTTCTTCGGTATCATTGGCGATAAAGTATTGTTGGATTTCTACCCGGTATGACTCAAGAAAATATCGAATGTAAGCAACTACAGGATATAAGCGATTTAACGTGTGCTTACTATAATTGATATCATAATAGCCAATAACGGTATAACTGAGCGTTAGAACTAAAAAGATTGTTGGAATGTGTGAAGAAGAGGTAAGGAAAAAATAAACCGATAAAATATTACCAACGCTTGCTATTAGCCAATAGCACTTTTGCATTATAGTCATACAACCGCTCTTTTATTAATAAGTGTTCTTTAATTATGTTCACAACCAAAAAAAACTCCACTTTAAGTGGAGTTTTTATTTATGACAATCAAACAATTATAAGGCTAAAGTTATAAGTTCTCTTCGGCAAACTGTGCTAATGAACTTCTTACAACACCATTTAAATTAACCGTAGTACTGCCCGGAAAATCTTTAAATCGTTCAACAATAAAGGTTAAACCTGAGGTAAGAGCAGTTAGATAGTTACTATCAATTTGCGCTAGGTTACCAGAACAAACCAGCTTAGTGCCTTCACCACAACGAGTAATAATAGTTTTTAGTTGTGCTGCGGTTAAATTTTGACATTCATCGAGCAATACAATGGCGTTTTGAATGCTTCGACCGCGCATAAAGTTAACGGACTTGAACTGAATATTAGCTTTTTCCATGATGTAGTTCATGCTGCCACTCATACTCTCGTCTTGTTTATGTAACACTTCTAAAGAGTCGGTAATCGCGGCCAACCAAGGCGCCATTTTCTCTTCTTCTGTACCCGGTAAAAAGCCTATAGACTCAGCAATTTCTGGGGTAGAACGCGTTACAATAACCTTATCATAAACGCCTCTTTCAACAACCATTTCTAATGCTGAAGCTAAGGCCAATAAGGTTTTACCACAACCTGCTGGTCCGGTTAAAATAACTAAATCAATATCAGGATCGAGTAGCGCGTCCATCGCCATGCCTTGATAGATATTTTTCGGGTGTATCCCCCAGGCATTACGGCCCATTAGGCGTTCATAACCTAAATCCATAACGGACATTTTGTCATCATCGACGCCAATAATTTTGCCAGCAAAAGTTTCGTCTTCATCAATCAAGTATTCATTAATATAGGCAGCAGGGATTAATGACTTATCCATCATATGTTGTGTATAGCGGCCATCAGTTTCACTTTCGCAATTCGTTACTTGCTGCCAAAAGTCGCCAGAAAATTTATGGTAACCCTTAGTTAAAAACTTAATATCATCAACGAGTTGGTCAGTGCGGTAATCTTCAACAAATGCAAGCCCGGCACCTTTCGCTTTCAAGCGCATATTAATGTCTTTAGTAACCAGCACAACACGCATATCTGCGCGATTTTCTTGCAGGTATAGAGCGGTATTAATGATACGATTATCATTTTCATTGTCGGACAGCGAGCCTGCTTTTTGCTCTAAATTAAAGTCATTAAAGATGGCTAATGTGCCGGGTTCGGTTTGAGTTTCAATTTGGTTGGGTAAGGGTACGCCGGCTAATACTTCTTCAGGACTGGCATCCCTTAATGTATCTTCAAGTGCTCTTATAGCAACTCGAGCATCGCGGCTTACGTCTTTGTTTCTATCTTTTATACTATCGAGTTCTTCCAAGACAGTCATTGGGATCACGACTTCGTGTTCTTGGAACGATAAAAATGCAAATGGTTCGTGGAGAAGAATATTGGTGTCTAAAACATAGATAGTGCTTTCATCATTCATAATTTGTCCTACAGCTGGCTATTGTTTCAACTGAGCATTGTTGCGTAAGATTCATTTATTTCAATAACTTACACATAGCATCACTCGCTAAATTTATTGTTGCGCGTCTGTATCATCACTCCTTTTCCAACATATCCTTAAAACCACTTTCGCAGATTATTTACTTTGTTTCAACACTGAATTATGAATATTTTTCATTTAAATCTATCCTTATATAACGAGTACTTTACTCACACTTTTTAACAGTGAATAACTTATTCAATAAATACAGATAAATGGGGTAATTAATTGATGAAATAGCGATGATAAATCGTTAACATAGCGCCCTTTCCAACCCGAGCAAATACTTTTTTGGGTTAGTGTTTTCATTTGGAGTATATTTATGTCATTTTTTCTAGGTCAACGTTGGATCAGCGATACTGAATCAGATCAAGGATTAGGTACCGTAGTTGATTTAGCCGGGAGATTTGTCACTATTTTATTCACCGCGACCGGTGAGTCTCGCCAATATGCCATAAAAGATGCGCCATTAACTCGCGTAGTATTTAACGAAGGTGATGTTGTACCTTCACATGAAGGGTTTTCAATTACCATCAATGAAGTAGTTGAGAATAATAACTTATACACCTACATTGGCCATCGAGTTGACACCAACGAATTGGTCGATCTTAAAGAAATGATGCTTGATCATTTCATTAAATTTAATAAACCTCATGATCGTTTATTGAATGGCCAGTTTGATCGCTTGGATTGGTACCAATTACGTAAGTCGTCACTAAATTTTCAATACCAACAACAGCAATCTGAATTAACCGGATTAACCGGCGGACGAGTAAGTTTAATTCCACACCAATTATACATCGCCGAAGAGGTTGGTAAGCGATTTGCACCAAGAGTATTACTGGCCGATGAAGTAGGGCTTGGTAAAACTATTGAAGCCGGTTTAATACTGCACCAACAGCTCGTTTCTGGACGTGCCAAACGCGCGTTAATTGTTGTTCCAGAATCATTAATGCACCAATGGTTGGTTGAAATGCTGCGTCGTTTCAATTTGAAATTCAGCATTTTTGATGCCGAGCGCTGCCAGCAATATGAAGAGGGCGAAAACCCGTTCAGTAGTGAACAATTGGTATTAGTTAATTTAGACTTTTTAGCAAATAACCCGGATCAATTTGAAAATATTGCTAATGAAGATTGGGACTTAATGATTGTTGATGAAGCACATCACTTGTCATGGTCGCAAGCTACACCATCGATTGAATATCAGTGCATTGAAATTTTAGCAGAGAGTATTCCAGGCGTTTTACTGTTAACGGCCACTCCTGATCAACTTGGTCATGAGAGTCACTTTGCGCGCTTACGTCTGCTCGATCCGGACAGATTTTATAACTACAGTGAATTTATTAAAGAAGAAGAGCAATATGGCGCAGTTGCCGATGCCGCTAATTCAATATTATCGGGTGATAATTTAAATAGTGCTCAACAACAAACTCTGACCACGTTATTAAGTGAGTCGGATGTAAGCAGTGCGATTAAAACGCTAAGCAATGATGGTGATGATGACCTTAAACAAGCGGCACGCAAACAGTTACTTTCGCAATTGCTTGATCGCCATGGTACCGGCCGAATTTTATTTAGAAACTCTCGTAATACCATTAAAGGGTTTCCAGAAAGAAAATTATTTGCCACCGAATTAGAACTCCCAGAGCAATACCATCAGTGCTTGCAAGAATATATTTGCAGTGACGATGATGAGAGTTTAATCGAGAGCGCTGTAAGTAAAAACATCTTCACTCCTGAAGCCTTGTTCCATTTAAATCATCAAGAGCAAGAATGGATAGACTTTGATCCGAGAGTAGAATTCTTAATTGATTTACTCAATGAAAATCGCCAACAAAAAGTATTAGTGATTTGTGCTCATGCGCAAACTGCAAAAGATTTAGAGCAAGCGTTACGTGTTAAAGAAGGTATTCGCGCGGCAGTATTTCATGAAGGTATGAGTATTTTTGAACGCGATAAAGCCGCCGCCTACTTTGCTCAGGAAGAAGATAGCGCACAAGTACTGTTATGTTCTGAAATTGGTTCTGAAGGACGAAACTTCCAATTTGCTCATCATTTAGTACTGTTTGATTTGCCTCGTAACCCTGACTTATTAGAACAACGTATTGGCCGTTTAGACCGAATTGGTCAAACTGAAACAATATGCTTGCATGTGCCCTACTTTGCTAATTCACCGCAAGCGCTGCTGCTTAATTGGTATCACCATGGTCTGAATGCATTTGAGCATACTTGTGTTACCGCAAGAGCTGTATACGACGAGTTTGGTACAGCGATGATGCAAACTGCTCTGCAAGGATTATGGCAAGAAGATGCTATTAGCAACATTATTAATGCTTCACATGAACTGCATTTGAAAATTAAAGCTGATTTAGAGTCTGGCCGTGACAAGTTACTTGAGCTGAATTCTTCGGGCCAAGGAAAAGCCGAACAGCTGGTGCTTGATATTGACAAGCTCGATAACCAACACGAATTAGCACAGTACATGTTTTCTGTGTTTGATGTATTTGGTTTAGAGCAAGACGATAAAGCCGATAATGCGATTGCCTTACAACCGAGCGAACATATGCTTAGCGCAAACTTCCCGTGTTTACCTGAAGATGGTGCAACAATTACGTTTGACCGCCAATCGGCACTAAGTAATGAAGATTATCAAATGCTGACTTGGGATCACCCTATGGTACGTGGCTCTATGGATTTGATCTTAAGTGATGAGATTGGTAATGCCAGCATCGGTATTTTAAAAAATCCTGCAATTCCAGTGGGCACATTCTTCATTGAGAACATTTTTACCCTTGAAGCGATGGCACCAAGTCAATTGCAATTAGGCCGTTATTTACCAACCACACCGGTTCGTATCCTGTTAGATAAAAACGGCAATAATTTATCAGATAAAGTTGGTGAGAGTGTGTTA
Organism: Thalassotalea nanhaiensis; assembly: GCF_031583575.1. NCBI lineage: Bacteria > Pseudomonadati > Pseudomonadota > Gammaproteobacteria > Alteromonadales > Colwelliaceae > Thalassotalea > Thalassotalea nanhaiensis. Next base: position 3,556,638 of record NZ_CP134146.1, read on the forward strand.
GATAATCAGCTGTCACCCGTGAAAAAGCAAACTGGTTTGCAATTGGTTAAGGCCCTTAAGGGACAAATTCCAAATCTTGTTGAAAAAGCAGAAGGCTTTAGCCAACAAAAGATAAATGATATTCAACAAAAAGCATTGGCTGCGATGAACACGGCCTTAGACGAAGAGCACCAAAGACTTACAGCGTTGGCAAAAATAAACCCGAACATTCGCCAATCTGAGCTTGATTTTATTCGTCATCAGCAAACCGAATTAACTCACTTTATCAGCAATGCGCAATTAAAATTTGAAGCGATTCGTTTAATTGTTGTTAGTCATTAGAATATAAGAAGTATCTAAACATGAGCGCCAACCCTGATTTTATTTATGAGCCGCCAATGGATCCTTATCTTGATATTATTTATCAGGATGAGGATATTGTGGTATTAAATAAACAAAGTGATTTATTGTCTGTAACGGGCCGTTTGCCTGAGCATCAAGATTGCTTACAAACACGTGTTTGCCGTGTATTCCCAACCGCCACCATAGTGCACCGTTTAGATATGGCCACATCTGGCATTATTATCATGGCACTTAATAAGCCAAGTCATGTCGCTATCAGCAGACAATTTGAACAGCGTCAAACTGAAAAGTATTATATCGCCAGAGTACTTGGTCACATTAAAGAGCCTACAGGTGAAATAACCCTACCATTAATATGTGACTGGCCTAATAGGCCAATGCAAATGGTGTGTTATGAGCGAGGTAAGCAAGCACAAACTCACTATCAGGTATTAAGTCAGGATGAACACACTACCTTGGTAAAATTAAAGCCGGTAACCGGCAGGACTCATCAATTAAGAGTACATATGCGCGAGCTTGGCCACCCTATCATTGGTGACCGATTATATGCACCAATTGAAGCAACAGAAGGTAGAGAGCGAATGTGTTTACACTCGCAATTTTACGCAATATTTCACCCAAGAACCGGTGAAAGAATTGAATTTAATGCCGACTGCCCTTTTACATAGGCCTTTCTAATAAAGGTGTTTTTTCCAAATTTTACTTACTTGCTCACGCTCTTTAAGTAATTGATCGTCGGCCATTTGAACCGGTAAATTTTGCAATACCAAAGCATGGCCGCTATCTCTTAATTCGCAGTAAGTCGACACTAGCAGTGTTTCATCTTCAGTGCTGATCAACTGCTGCTGTCTCAGTAACTCAAAGATCCTGACATTATCAGGAAAAGTCGTTAATTGTGGGACTTGGTGACTGTTATTTAGCACTAAAAACTGTGCTAAAAATTCAATATCAGCCATCCCACCAACACTTTGTTTAATATCAACAAAATTATTAGAGCTGCTGTCTAAATGATCTCTCATGCGGGTTCGCATTTTAATAACATCTTCTCGTAGCGAATCTGAATTCCGCTTACGAGTTAAAATATTGTGTCTGATTCTGGCAAAGTTTTCGGCAAGTTGCTCTTCACCATAAACAACTCTTGCCCGTACCAGCGCTTGATGCTCCCATGTCCAAGCGTCGGTTTCTTGATAGTGTTCAAACGTATCAATGTGTACCACCATCAAGCCCGAATTACCCGATGGCCGTAGACGCATATCGGCTTCATACAAGGTGCCATTGGCCGTACGAGTATTAAATAAGTGTAGAATTCTTTGCGCCATTTTTAAATAAAAATGGTTCGCACTAATCGATTTTTCGCCATTGGTTTGATCGTCCTTATTACGATTATGAACGAATACTAAATCGAGATCTGATCCATACCCCAGCTCGAAGCCGCCCAGCTTACCATAACCTATCACCGCAAAGCCTTTATCAGTTGTTCCTAAAGTAGAATTTGGCTGACCGTATCTATGTACCATCTGTTGCCAAGCCATATTTACAACGTCACCAATTATCGCCTCTGCAACGGCTGTTAAATGATCGCTCACTTTCATGACCGGCAAAATACCGGTAATGTCTGCAGCAGCAATTTTTAATTGTTTAGACTGTTTAAACTGTCTTAAGCCTTCCATTTGCGCTTCAAGATCATCTTCTGGAATACGCATCATATGTTCATTTAACTGCTGTTTATAATCACTAAGTAAAGGGATGGAATATAATATTTTTGGATCGATCAATTCATCAAGCAATATTGGAAACTTTGATAAATACTCACTTATCCAAGCACTGGCACGACATAGTTTTAGTAGCTGTTTAAACGCAGGAGGGTTTTCATAAAGTAATTCTAGATAGGCCGTTCTGGTAACAATTTTACTTAACACTTGGAGCGTTCTTTCAAGTGTTATTGCGGGCTTTGGCTCGGTCGTTAATTGCTCGATAATTACCGGCATTAGTTTATCAATAACCAAGCGGCCACGATTACCAATACTGCGCTTTTGTATTTCAGCTTTAAAATGAATTAATTGTTTATTAATTTCTTCTGCAGGCCAGTCCGGTTGTAATTTTAATATCCAACTTATCGATTCTGCATCTTCCCAGTTTGCCAACCACAGCGTTACCCAGTGCTGATTGACACTATTGGTTTGTTCATTATCTTCGCCAATAAGTAAACTAAACTCATGATTAACGGCCTGCATATGGTGCTGACACTGTGCTAAATAATCATCCCATTGCTCAAACCCGAGTAAAAGACACAGCCGAGCTTGGTTTTTTTCATCCATTGGCAATTGTTGAGTTTGCTGATCGTTAAACGCTTGAATGGCATTTTCACTGCGCCTTAAAAAGTAATAGGCATCAATAAGTACTTGTTCCGATGTTGCTTCTATACAGTCATGTTTAACCAATAAGCTCAGAGCGGTTAATAGACTGCGTTGTTGCAGTTCAGGGATCCTGCCGCCACGGATCAGCTGAAAAACTTGAGCAATAAATTCAATTTCTCTAATGCCACCTTCGCCCAATTTAATATTGTGCTGTAATTGTCGTCGGCGCGCTTCTTGGGCGATCATAAGTTTCATTCTGCGAAAACTTTCAATTACGCTGAAATCGATATAACGACGGTAAATAAAGGGCCTAAGTAAATCATTGAGTTGTTGCTGATAGGGCGTATCACCGATGATCCTGGCTTTTAGCATCGCATAGCGCTCCCAATCACGCCCCTGATCTTGGTAATAATTCTCCATTGCAGCAAAGCTGAGTACTAAAGGCCCACTGTCACCAAAGGGTCTTAAGCGCATATCGACTCGATATACAAAACCATCTTTTGTCACTTGATCGAGCGCTGAAATTAGCTTTTGCCCTAACCTGGTAAAGTATTGCTGATTGTCAATGCTGCGCCTTGCACCTTGTGTTTGCCCGCTAGAAGGGTAAACAAATATTAAATCTATATCTGATGAAAAATTTAACTCTTTACCGCCGAGTTTACCCATACCGTAAACCAGTAATGGTTGCTCTTCACCTTGAGCATTTTGTGGTTGACCCCAAAGTGTCTTGCAATAGCTTGATAGCCAGTTTAATGCCGCTTCAATAAGTGTATCGGCTAGATGGGACAAATTAGCTAGGGATACTTTTAAATCACATCCCTGGCAAAGATCTGCAACGGACATTGCCATCAAGAATTTATTGCGTATTTGCCTTAATGCTTGGTGCAATTCATCTTCGTTCTTACATTGTTCAATTTGTTCAAATATATAAGACTTGGCATTAATCACTTCGCTAAAGTTAAATGAAGTTTGACAGATAATATCCGTAACCCAGTGTGGTTTGCTAATGAGGCCTTCAGCAACAAAGTCACTCATCGAAAAAGCATGCTTTAATAAGGATATTTGCTCAGCGGTTAATGACTGCAAAACCTCAGGAGCATTTTCAGCAAATCGTGAAAAGTGGGCGCTTTGTTGTTGAAGAAGTATGTCTTGTACACTATTTGAACGTAAACTTGGCACTGTTGAATTCCATAAATGATAAATTTTGCTAACAATTGAAACCTATTGAAACAATTGAAAATAGACATATTATGTCGTTAGTGGTATTAATACCAATTCTCGCTAAGTGGGTAAACCTAAGAGATTTGGTATACACCCTTTACCTTAGCATTTTTGAAGGAAAGAGAGCAGGAATGCAATCAATAAAAATTATATTGCTGATGATAGCCATAACGTTAACTGGTTGTGGCGACCCATATATTGAGCAAGTTAAAGGCCAAACGCCTATTACCGAACAACGCATTGCACAACTTGGCAATGCTCTTGAAAACGGTCAAGTACGTAACGCAAACTTGATCAATCAATACGCAGAAAAAATACTATCCATAAATCCAGATATGGAGCCACTTGTTGAAGAATTTAAAAAAGACGCAACAATTAATGGCCCGATGTATTTGGCATTGTTAGACCGTATACAAACGGTTAAAAGTCAGCCTCAGATGTTTGAGAGTAATCAGGCAGTTTATCAGGAATTGCTTAATATTTATCAAGCTGGTGACCCGGTTTTATATTCAGATGCATTAAGTGACCCATTAAACGTATTAGCGGATATGTCAGCTGGCGCTTTGCCTAGAATTAATTCCGTGAGTAAAGAACAAGGCTTAGCCGCAAATAATGCCCAAGATTTTGGGGTTGGATCGCAGCTAGTGGGTAACCCATCTTATGGTAGCTGGCAAACCGACAGTTCTGGCATGTCGTTTTGGGCTTGGTATGGCATGTACTCAATGATGGGTAATATGTTTGGCGGTAATCGTATTTATTATGATAGTTGGGGCCGAAATAGAGGTTACAGTTATTACAATGACTATGGTCGTAGTCGATACACCTCACCAAGAGATATGCGTAAACAATCGCAGGTTGAAACCAGAACGCGTAAATCATTTGAAAGTAAAGGTCAAAAGTTTACCAGCACTTACAGCAAAAACCGTAAGGGCTCTTCAGGTTTGTCAAAGCAAAGCCAAAATGCACAAAAAACGGCGAGCAAATTTCGTAGTAATGGCTCGAGTAAATCTAAATTTAGTAAAAAATCGAGATACTCAAAACAAGCCACCAAACCGCGTTTTCGTCAAAAAAGAAAATCATTTATATCTCGCGGTTTTAGACGTAGAAGATAATAGGAAAAATACATATGGATAACTTATTAAATTTTGCTGCAATTGATCAGCACATACTCATCATTCTTGCTATCGATATTGGCATTGCAATATTGTTGCTCTCAGCAATGCGCTTTATCGCCGGATTGTCAGCTAAGGTAAATACTACTGACGAACTGGCTAAAGAAGACAACTTTGCCTTTGGCATTAGTGTAGCTGGCTCTGTTGCTGCGTTAGGTATTGTAATGACAGGGGCAATTACCGGTGAACATGCTTCAAGCTATGAAGTAGAAGCTATTGGCATGTTTTCTTATGGTTTATTTGGTCTGATATTGATCAAACTAGGACGTTTAATTCACGATAAAATTGCACTCAATCAACTGGATAAAATGGCCGAGATTAAAAAACGAAATATTTCGGTAGGTATTGTTGACGCTGCTGGCGTTATTGCTACGGCAATCGTTATTCGCGCGGTACTAATTTGGGTTGATGGTTTAGATGTATATACCTTTGTCGCTATAGGCAGCGGCTTTGTCGTATCGCAGGTGATATTGGTGCTGGTTACTCGCATTCGTGAAGTGCATTTTGCTAAAAATAACCAAAAGGACTGTATGCAAGAGGCGTTAACTGACGGTCAAATAGCTTTGGCGATTCGTTACAGCGGTCAAATAATCTCAACAGCGCTTGCTGTTACAGCCGCCAGCTACTTTTTAATTTATACGCCAGAAACCATTGTTGAAAACTTAATGGGTTGGTTAGTATTTGGCTTGATAATGACTGTGGTTGTATCGGTACTAACATCAATTGCCAAGCGCATCGTTTTATGGGGAATTAATATGGCAGAGGAAGTAGACCAACAACATAATGTTGGTGTTGCCAGTGTTGAAATGGCGGTAAGTATTTCTATCGCATTAATTTTAACTGCCTTAATGTTATAGAAGATAATAAATTACACCTTGACATATTATGTCAACATGCTAAATTTACATTACTCGACATAATATGTCAGACAATATTAACTGTCTGACTTTTGTCTTGATTAAAAAGGATAACCATGAACATTCATAAAATAGCTGATCATCTAAATGCATTAGCTGACCAATCGGCAACTGGATTAATGTTTGATTGCCAACCTATTTCAGGTGACGTTGATGTTTTACAAATAACCATCACCGATCGTGAAGAGTTACCAATTTTTGTTTCAGTTACTGATGATCAAATTCTTTGTATTACCTATCTATGGGCAGAAACGGAAGTAAAAAGCAATAAACGCGTAGACATGTTAGAAGCAATGCTTGAAATGAGTATACCGATGCCATTGTCATCATTTTCGAAAATAGGCGATAAATATGTCATTTTCGGCGCACTTTCAATTGGCTCTTCATTTAATGATATTGAACATGAATTAGCCGTGCTTAGTAATAATGCAATTGAAGTAATTGACGATATGGATGAATTTTTAGTTTAAACGCAGATGCGATAAACAAAAATCTATCAATATCCAGTACAGAATTAATGGAGTACTTATGAGTATTTTTAAGAAAATTATGACCGCGATTCGCGGCGGTGCAACTGAAATGGGTGAAGGCATAGTTGATGCCAACGCTACCCGTATTTTTGAACAAGAAATTCGTGATGCAGAGAATCATTTAACTAAAGCTAAACGCGACCTGACTGCGGTTATGGCACAACAAATGGCTTCAAGCCGTGATGTTGATAAAGTAAAGCGAGATATCGCCGAGCACGAAGGCTACGTAGCGCAAGCGTTAGAAAAAAACAATGAGGCTTTAGCTCTACAAGTTGCAGAAAAAATTGCAAGCTTAGAAAACGAATTAACAACCGGCCAACAAGCATTAGATAGTTTTAGTGCTAACGCTGATAGATTGAAAGATCTGGTTAAAAAAGGTGAGCGTCAGGTAACTGAGTATAAACGCCAACTTTCTATGGTTAAAACCACCGATAGCGTGCAAAAAGCGACATCAGCAATAACGGATAATTTTTCATCAAGCAGTTCAAAATTGCTGAACGCAAAAGACTCGCTTGAACGCATTAAAGCAAAACAACAAAAATTTGATGACCAACTAAAAGCCGCAGAAGTACTTGATGCTGAAAACTCTGACAACTCGTTAGAAGCACAACTTAAAGCCGCTGGAATTGGTAGCCAAGACAATAGTGCAAACTCTGTACTTGAACGTATTAAAGCGAAACAAAAATAGTAACGTTTCTATAAATAAAACGTGTACAGGCATCAGTGATCTGATGCCTGCTAAATTACTCTAAATTTACTGGTGGCAGATGAGCTTTTTTAAAAAGCTGTTTAATAAAGACAGCAATACACAACGTCAATTAAACCAACCCCAAGATCTAATGATTAACGATATCATTATTTTTTCTGACAGCTTTGCCCTACCGGAAAACCTGCGCAATAGTCAATTTCAAGTCGCGCATATTAATACTCATGAATTTGAGCATAGTCAAATTACTGAATGGCAACTCGATGGCTCCGCCAACCAGCAGATTTATTTAAGCCTTGAACAAGGTCAACAGCAATACTTGAAACTTACCATGAAAATTGCTGATGGTTGTATAGAAGAATTGTTTAACCTTGATGAATTTTCTGAAATATTCGACGCCCCTGGTAATGCATTGTTAAGCAGAATTGCTGAGACATCACCAACACTTGGATGGACGAGCGAGCAATATCAACAAACTACCTTTGCGCAAATGGGTTACTTTCATCGTCAAGATCATCGCACTAATAAACCGTCAGAATTTGAAGGTGAAGACTCGGGCGAAGTATTTGAATTTTATAGCTTACGCGGTGTTGATGATCAATACTCTATTGACATTCAAATATGGCAAGATGGCGACACCGATGTATTTTTGAATTTATACCGCCCAACATCCGATATCAAAGAATATTATCCAGGAAGCTAAGATGACGACTAGGAAAGTACCTGACAAATGGCAATCAAATGTAAACGCAGTTAAAGCTGTACAAGTTGCATTTGATATGGATGAAAAAGTACAGAAAGAAATACGAAAAGCGGCAGTTGAAGCTAGCCTAAGTCCTTCAGATCAAATCAGAATGATATTAGGGCTACCAGTTCATAAAAAACCTAAACGTCCTCGTTTAACAGTGTCTCTTAGCGGTGAAGACTATCAAGTATTAGGTGAAAAGTACGGTATAGAGCCCACGCAACAATTGGAAATAAAACGCAAATTAATGGATGAATTAATCGACTTTGTTAATAACAGTTAAATTTAACGTTAATTGATTACAACTCGTTACTACATTATTCAGCGAATGAGAGTAGAATGGCTGAGTATTCGTCTGTTTAGAGAGTGTCAATTTCTATGCTAGTTTTTATCCGCAAAGTACGTTTTTATAAAGTCGATGAATTCGGCGTTAAGAATTATCACAACAGTTACCTTATTGCTATGGCCTTTGTCATGCTATACGCAATTATGTTCTTATTTTCTGGTGCATTATTACATTTCGAAAGCGCTTATAGCGACGCCAACATCACCACATTTTATGAAGCCTTTTGGACATTACAAATGACTGCTAGCACGATTGGCTATGGCGATTTTCATCCGGTATCAACGGGCGGCAAAGTCATAGCAACGTTAACGTTTTATATCGGCTTCGGTTTAGTAGGTTTTATTGTTACCAAGGTAGTAGGCTCGTTTATTGGTTTTTCAAATACCGATGTAAGGAACCGAGAATTACGTAAGCAAAATGCTGAAATTATTGAGCGTAATAAAATGCTTGAGAGAAAAGTAGACTCGTTAGTAAAAGTGTTAGAAAAAATCAGCTAAACGTATCGTTAGCTGATTTAGCTTTTCAAGTGGGCTATTTTAGCCAGTAAGGTTGTAAATTTAACGCCGCGGCTTTGCAATGCTCTAAAGCACATAACAAGTTTTCAACTTTGTCATCTAACCAACAAATAAGTTTTTGTGGAACCTCTTCACTACTCTGCTGTAAATGGTCTTTTAACAGAGTTAATGTTTCTAGTTCATCAATTCCTAAATGAATGTCCAACCAAGGACCTCTAAAGTCCATTCGTTTATCTACATTGTACAAGCCACCAAACCAACTACCGGTTAGTAAACTTCTAATGATTAAATGATGCTTTTCAATATATTCATCAACGGTTAAAGGCTTATCATGATGAATGGCTTTATCTAACGTGCCCAAATTTAACGATAACCAACTAGGCGCGAGATCTAGAAGTTCGGTTTCATGCTGTTTTTCTTCTAAATCATTAACAATAAATTCAAGCATACTTAATTGTAATAAATTAAACGCCTCACTATGCAGTAATATACCCATTTGCTCGAAGTCGATTAACTGATGTTTTTCATTTTTTAGTTCAGCTAACAGGTTTTTACTGTACTCAATTTTTTTCCGGTAATTGCCTTTCTTAGTGGTTAATTCGCGAATTTGGCGGGCTGGTTCAACCCAAACTAATTCAGCTAAAATCGTTTTAATTTGGCTACGAATAGGATCAGCTTTATCGCAAGGCAAATAGTCTTGATATAACCACAAGCCATGCCTTGCTAATGCCAAAGAATCTGAAATATCTTTCAACACCTGCAAATTCGGCTTAGCGACAAATTGACTTACTAACTGCTGCAATTGCGTTAAACATTCACTAAAACCAGCTTTAAATGATTCAGCGATGGTCATGTCATTGTCAATTGCTAACACGGTACTGCCGCTGCTGATATGCGACTCTGTTTGGCCAAAAACTAAACCATAGCCTCTTGCTGCTTTGCTCAGCGTTCCTGGTCGCATTTCTAAAACAGAAATCAACGAATGCGCAAGAGTAAAAATAGAATTAGCATTACCACTAACTAACTCTAATTCTATTTCATTAATAAGTTCACTGCTTTGACTTGAGCGCACTTCACCTTGATCAAATGCCAGTTCAATTTGACTTTTATCAGGCATGGTGATCAACCATGTCATGCGGGTAAAATTAGTATCAAATAACGGCGTTAATTGTTCTTGCACTGATGTAACATCAAAGTCGGTAGGCCATATTTCGTGACTAAATAATGCTAAGTTAACATCAGCAGAATCTAAAGCAATGTTGTATTCAGGTCGCTGATGTAACCCGCCCACAGTAACGCCAGCCGTTTTAATCGTTTGTTCAATCTCCCCCTTATTATTTTGCCGAATACGCAGGCCAATATCTGCCTTTCTAAGAGCTAAATTTGGCGTATCAAAATAACAGTTAGCGAGAGTTTTAGTTTCGCAAGAAAACGGAAGTTTTAATTGGTTTAAAAGGTTAGTAATAACAGCAGGTATATCGTCACCTAAAACTAAATATTTCAGTTCTATTTCAGTGTCCATTAAAGTTTGTATGCATTCTTATATTTTAGTTAGTGGATTGTTAACCATACAAAAGCTTAAACTTGCTTTCAATCAAAAAATGTACAATTTTACAATTACCGCAATATATTTATAAATTAAATCAAAAAATAAGCACAGATACAGTGAGTTAATCTTGCTATCCCTTGCACAAACACCTAATATTTAATGCAAATAATTACCGTATTTAGAAGTCAGTAATGAACACTATTCAAAAAATAATCAGCCTATTGATCCTTACAATTTCTTGCTCAGTAACAGCACAAGAAAGCGCTGAAAATAAAACAGGTTTCATCAGTGATGACTTGTTTATTTATTTTCACTCAGGCCCAGGTACTCAATATCGAATTTTAGGTAGCATTAACGCTGGCGAAGAAGTGCAATTGCTCGGCGCTGTTGAAAACGAGTATCAACAAGTTCAAGATGCACAAAACCGCACCGGCTGGGTGGATGCTAAATATATTTCTGCGACACCAGGTTTACGAGTTGTGCTTGCAGAGCTTAATGAAGAATTGGCAGATAAGACCGCACAACTTGGTAACTTGCAAAGCAAAATGAGTGAAACCAATAAACAACTCAATGCGTTAAAACAACAAAACCAACAAATAACAAAAGAAAATCAAGAAATCAGTCAAAAATTTGAACAAGCCAGCAGCGAGTTGGATGAAAAAGATTTAGATTTAAAACTCACTTGGTTTACTTATGGCGCAGGCGTTCTAGTATTGGGTTTGATCCTTGGATTGATATTGCCACGATTTGCCAGTCGTAAAAGTAGCTATTCATCTTGGGGATAAACGTAGATGAATATTTTTTTTGATACCAAGCAACTTTATTTTATTCCTCAATACTTGCCCGTATACCGTGAGTTGGAAAAGCGTGGTCACAAGGTTACGTTAGCAATTTACCCAAGTACCCATGATAATATAATCGAAGATATCGCTAAAAAAGAAAATTTAAACATTATCTGGGTTAAAAACAATGAGGAATCATTAAACGCATACAAAGAAGGCAAAGCAGATTGGGTATTCTTTGGCAACCGCTGTAAATTTTTAGATGAGTTACATTCGTTTGCTAAATCTATTCAACTAGGCCATGGCGTAGGTCCTAAAACGAGTTATTACAGTAAATCAAGCACCAACATGACGGTTAGGTTTGTTGAAGGCGCATATCGTTGTAAAAGACTGTATGAGTTATTTCCCGAAGGTAACTTCTTTGATGTAGGTTTCAGTAAGCTTGACCCTATATTTAATAAAGACCCGTTACCTTTTGATATCGAATCGTTAGGGTTAGATCCGAATAAAAAAACCATTGTTTACGCCCCAACCTTTTACCCAAGTAGTATAGAAAAATTTCATAAAAATTGGCCAGAACATTTTGATAACTTTAATATTCTAATTAAGCCTCATTATTTCTCTATTTCTAAGAAGAAACTGCGCAAACAAAAAAAACTGTTAGAGCATTGGGGAAGTTTTTCAAACACATATTTAGCCAAAACAGAGGACTACTCACTAGTCCCTTTTCTTGCTTTGGGTGACATTTTATTAAGCGATGCGTCTTCAGCGATTATAGAGTTTGCCGCACTGAATAAACCAACAATACTGTGTAAATTCTTAAAGGTGAGGCTAACCTATAGAGGCCCTTTCAGGTATCGCTTTGAACGCAGAATGGATGAAGATTATAAGCTTTATTCTGAAATCGCAGAGCCTGTTGAACACTATAAAGACTTAAAAAACGTTGTTGAGAAACATTTATCAACACCAGAGTTAAAAGAACAACAACGGCTACAATTAACTGAAAAGTTAGTTGGTACAATTGATGGACAAGTTAGTGTCCGTATTACCAATTACCTAGAAAATTATAAAAAATAAAGTAAAGACGAAGGCATCTCATGAAAAAAATAGGCTATACCACAGGGGTTTTTGATTTATTCCATATTGGCCATTTAAATGTACTAAAACGAGCCAAGTTAGAATGTGATTACTTAATTGTTGGTGTCACGAGCGATGAGCTATCAATATCAGCAAAAAATAAGAAACCTGTTATACCATTTAGTGAGCGAATGGATATTGTCGAAGCAATTAAATTTGTTGACGAAGTAGTGCCACAAATGAATTATGACAAAGAAGAAGCATGGAATAATTTGAAATTCGATATGATGTTTGTTGGTGATGACTGGAAAGGTACTGACAAGTGGAATCAGATCGAAAAAGATTTTGCTGAAAAAGGAGTGGAAATTTTCTATTTTCCTTATACAACCCACACATCTAGCTCCATATTGAGAGAAGCATTAAGTAAAATTTAAAGCTTTCACCTATACTAATTAACTTAATAAGAAAAAGAACTGGAGTACCACATTTAATGTTTTTCAAATCATTAAAGGCTTTTATTTTCACCTGCACGTTGTTGAGTTCGTCAGTTTTTGCTGGCGGCGTGTCTCCTTATTTACCATTAAAAACAGATCCGTTAATAGAACTTGAAATTGAACGTTTGGCAAGCTTGGCTAAAATGCCAGTTTTGAATAAACCTTATCATGCGGCTACGGTGTTAGAGTACTTATCAAAGATAGAAGAATCTCATCCAGTATTACATCATAGGATCAATAGTTACTTAAAACGATATAAGAAGGAGGCTTCAATTACACATTTTAGCCTTTCTGGTGCGAACTCTTTTGAGGACAATAAAACATTGGCTAATGCTCGAGGTCAGCAAATAGACAGCCATTATCAAGTTTCTGCAGCTGCGTTTTGGCAATTCAATAAGTACATTATCGCCAACGTCGGCGGTACTTTCTACGAAGACGGGGACTTTATCCCAAACCATAGTTACTTAAGCTTTGGCGTTGATTGGTTACAAATAGACGTTGGTTTTCGAGAGCACTGGCTTTCGCCTCATCAAGACAGCGCCCTATTGGTATCTACACACGCTCAACCACCTTTGAACATTACCTTTAGTAATGTAAAACCATTTGAATGGTTCAACATTAGATATGAATTATCTGTAGGTTTATTGGATGATACTGACAATATTTTATTTGAAGATGGATATACCAGTGGCGAGGTAGGGTTTATTACCATGCACGGCAGTTTACAACCATTGGATTTTTGGACAATTGGTTTCAATAGAACACTTATGTTTGGCGGTGGCGACAGAAGTATCTCTTTTGATGATATTTGGAATGGCATTACTGATCCAGCTGGCTCAGATAACTGCTTGGACGACACAGATAACCCAGATATCACCTGTGGCAAAGATGATGAAATTGGTAATCAAATGGCTTCAATTACTAATAAGTTTGATTTAACTATATTTGATATGCCAATGAGCTTTTATCATGAATATGCCGGTGAAGATACCAAGCAACACAAAAACACCCAACTTGGTAATATTGCACTAAACTATGGTCTATTCTTCCCCTATATTACTGAACAAGTATCACTAAATATCGAACATGCTAATTTTATGCACGGCTGGTATGTTCATAGTATATATACGGATGGCTACACAAATAATGGCAGTATCATGGGCCATTGGTGGGGCGGAGCAAAGCCAACTGATGAAAAAAATGGTGGTACGGCTTGGAGCGTGCGCGTCGATTACGATATTGACCAGCAGTCACAATTACAAGTAATGTATCGAACAGCCGATATTGAAACAGCTGAGAATAATTTTATTCCTACCCAACATGACTATGAACGCTCACATGAACTCGAGTTTACGTTAAATAATGCTCATAAAACGTATTTTTATACCAGTAAGCTGCATATTGGTAAAGATACTTTAGGGGAAGAGTTTTTGCGTGCCAGTGTGGCCTTTAGGTATTAACCGTTTCTAACAAACTCTTAGAAAAAGCCCCTAAAAAACTAAGGGGGCTTACGATAGAACAAAAGTCACAAATCACAAATAACAAAAAGTAGCTTATTAAATGAAGCTACTTTTTCGCTTCATTTTTCAGCACTAACAACATGTATTTATTAAACGTATATTGCATCTGAATGACAGAAATTAACAATCCGGTTCTGCCGTCTAAAAAACCTCGGCGAAGAATATAGTGTCGAATAAATGCAAATAACGCTGAAGTTACAGCTTTAAGGGATGATGAGCTTTTACCTTTTTTGTAACGCTCTTCCGCCCATGCTTCCGCGTATCCACACCTTTTAACCAGATAGTCTTTTAAATTATCAAACGTGTAGTGCAACAGATCTTCTTTTAATTGAATTTTCTTAGAGCCTTTACAGCTTACTGATTCGTGAACTAAATTTTCGTTGTAGCGATATTTTGTACGATTATAAATACGCACAATAGGATCAGGATACCAACCACTATGGTGTACGAACTTTCCACAAAAGCTGGTAAGTCGATTAAGTACTAATACGTCATCATCATTTACTGATTGCATATGAGCTTTAATTTCAACTTGCAGCGCCTCTGGAACGACTTCATCTGAATCAATGGCTAATATCCAGTCATTGGTTGCCAATTCTTCAGCTCTTCTGCGCTGCTCGCCAAAGCCCAACCAATCCTCACGAATAAATATTTTATCGGTGAATTTCTTAGCAATGGTTAACGTTTCATCAGTACTACCTGAATCTAAAAGCACAATTTCATCCGCAAAAGTCAAAGAAGATAAACAGCGTTCTATTTTGTCTTCTTCGTTTTTACAAATAATACATACTGATAATTTTTGAACCATAATAATTCCTAATTAGTATTTCCAATAATGCAATTTCTTACGAAGCTTTAAATTTCGAAACAAGTTAAGCGGCTTGCTTCGTTTAGCTTGAATACCATTTTCTAATTTATCGACTACAGCGGTTAATATTCGCTCGGACGCTAAACCATCAATTAAAGGGTGAAGTTCTAAGGCATAACTTTCTATATGCTTTTTAAGTTCATCACTAGGTGATAATGCTTTAAGAATGGAGTCTTCAAGTGTGGCTACTTCTGTAATATTTATCAGGTATTCACCTGGAGCTGAATTGTTAAAACTAACAATGGGCTTGTTTAATAAGGCAAACTCGCCAATTACTGATGAAGTATCCGATAACATAACATCCGCAACTTGCAATAAAGAAGCAATATCAGATGTTTCAATGACTTTGAAGTTATCAGATTCGATGCTTTGATATAACGCCACCAACTCTGAATCCATTTTAGGATGAAATTTTGCCAGCCAAAGCCAGTCTTGTTTGCCGACTAAATCTTTTATTTGTTCAAATAAAGCACCAGCACACGTGAGTTTCGGTGAAAATGTAGGTGCAAATAAAACAACGGGCTTATTTTTTACATCAAGCTCGAATGGCTTGGTCGTGAATAAAGGGTCAAGTTTAGGCCAACCAGTTTCAACCACATCAAAATACCCATGTTCAGCTGCTAACTGATTAAATCGTTCAGTCGTCGCAGGTCCATGAGTACAATACAAATCAAAACAACCACGAATAACAAAGTGACCTTTTTTCTTCCATTCCAAACCATGAAAAACTTGTACTTTCAAACCCGATAAGAAATTAGGGATTATATTGCCCGGGACAAAACAGGCATCTGGTTGGTATTCAATAGCAGAATTTATATCATCAAGTACTTGTTCTTCAGGGTGAAACAGGCTGGTATTGACTTCATTCCCTACAGCAATCCATGCAACCGAATAGCCTTTGCCTTGCATAACACTTTGTAACGGGCGTAAAATTTCAAAAGAATAATTCTGTTCAATATAAAATAAAAACTTAAAGCTCGACATTAACTAACTCGATGAGTTTTAACTATTTCAATAATTTCTGTGGTAGAAACAGATGGAGTTCGCGGTAAATAAATCACTTCGCAAAGATCTTTTAAGTGATCAAACTTTCCTTCCCAATCATCTCCCATAATTAAAATGTCAGCATTGTAATGCTTAATGTATTCGGCTTTTAATTCAAGTGATTCTTCTAGAAACACCTCATCAACACAACGCAAAGAGCGAATAATATGGGTCCTGTCATTCTCGGCATAAACAGGGTAACGCTGCTTTTTAGACATATTTAATTGATCGGAAGATACACCAACTATTAAATGACTCCCATGTAATTTTGCACGTTCTAAAATATTAACATGACCAACGTGAAACACATCAAAGGTGCCAAAAGTTATAATTCTCATAGTTGTCCTTATATGATCAAACTTATTTTAGATCTTTAATTTTATTAATCAAAGGGTTCTGCGGATATTGATTTTGTAAATGGTCAATAAAGCGTACCCATTTACGATTTACTTTTTTAACGGCCAATGCAGAAGACATTTCAGAAAAACGGATATATTCAGTATTTCCGATATCATCAATAATCACTAGCTTAGGTTCATTTGTTAATTTAAGTACTAAATTTCGAGGATACAAAGTTAAGGTTAAAATTTGCTGTTCAAACAAGTAATCCTTCAACTTTTTCAAGCTGGCCATTATTATATCCTGATATTGCAATGACATCTCGTCAGACTCTAGATAATTATCTAATGATAATGAAACGTCTCCGTTGGCATCACAGATAAGTTCATAAACATGAGCTCTACCCATATTTGTTTGCACTTCTTCAACATACTTGGATAACATACTAAAGCTAACATCACGCTTTTTTAAACGCTGATAATATTCTATTTCACGACGAATAGCCTTTTGATTGATGTCTTGGCGAAAAAGCACTTTAATACATAAAGAATCATCACTTGGATGATGGTAGCATGCTCGGTGTGCACCTTTACCAATTAATAATGATTCGTCAATCGTTATCACAAAGAAGCCTTAGGTTTCGTATTTTCAATTATGAAATCAATTATATCCACGCAAAACAAATAAAGAAATATTAATAGTAACTTTAAATTAAAAACATAATTCAGTTTATAAAAAAATTTATTGAATTTATTAGCTTTCCTTTCCCTAACAGGGCAATTTCAGCTAACATCTACACTTGTAAACTAAGTACATCAATAATTTATTTATTAGCGAACAAGATCTCATAAATTGGCATTTCCGAAAACACTAGCTATGGAAGCGAGAAACTATATTTTGGATAGAATCAAAGAAATACAGCAAGTTCAGTTACAGATATTAAAACAGGTTCTAAGTGTTATAAATCAGCATAACTTAAGTTATATTGCCGTTGGAGGAACAGCACTGGGTGCTTTACGTCATCAGGGGTTCATCCCTTGGGACGATGATATTGATATTGCTATGCCAAGGGCAGATTACGACATATTTTTAAAGTTGCAAGATGAGTTACCTGAACAGTTATTTATTCAAAACTTTAAAACTGATAAACATTACCCATTATACTTTACCAAAGTCAGATTAAATGGAACCCTATTTGTTGAAGAGCGATTTCAAAATCAGCCCATGCATCACGGTATTTTCATCGATATATTCCCTTTAGATACTTTAGATATCAATGAGTCATTAATTAAAAGTGTTAAAACCAAGGAAAATATATTTCGCCGTTTGGTAAAGAAATCTTATAAAAGTTGGTTATATAAGTTTAGATATAGTTTTAAAACTGCGCAGCAAGCTTATAATGATCTTGAAGATACTATTTTGCAACATCAAAAAACGAACGGTGCTGTTATAGGCTCTATTCAAGCAAATGATATATTTAAAGAAGAAAATTTATTTCCGATAACAACATTGCCTTTTGAAGATATAGATATCTGTGTTCCAAACAACATTGAGCAGTACTTGGAAGATAAATTTGGTGATTACATGCGTATTCCACAATTGCATGAAAGAAAATTGCACAAGTTAGTCTCATTAGATTTTGGTAATACTAAAGCAACACAACAAAGTTAAAAAAGGGTCATTATGAAACTCGAATATTGTCGATTAACACCTCCAAACTTTGGAGATGAGCTTAATGCTTGGCTATGGCCTAAATTAGTCCCTGAACTGTTAGAGCAAGATGACAATAGTTACCTTATTGGCATTGGTACTATTTTTTCTAAACGGTGTGATCATTTACCAATCGATTCTAAAAAAATCGTCTTCAGCTCAGGAACTGGCTACAGCGAAAATACCGATATTGATGAAAACTGGGATATCATTGGCGTACGCGGGGAACTTACCGCTAAAGCGTATAACTTATCTGATGAAAAAATACTCTGCGATGGTGCTTACTTATTACGTAAAGTGAGTTTACCCAAAATTGAGCCACATAACCGAACAGGGTTTATGCCGCACTACTCCAGTTTAGATATGGTAAATTGGCAAGACGTTTGCGAAAAAGTTGGCTTAGAATTTATTTCTCCTTATTGGCCTGTAGATACAGTTTTAAGTAAAATGCAGGGTTGCAAAAACATCATTACAGAGGCAATGCATGGTGCGATAGTCGCTGACGTTCTACGTGTGCCTTGGTGTGCAGTGTCATTTGGACCTAAATTTTTACCTTCTAAGTGGCAAGATTGGGGAACAGCACTGAACATTGTGCCAAAAATCCAAGCAATCCCATTCGTTATTAATCAGAAAATAAGTAAAGGCCGTGTAGTTGAGTGGAAAATCAAGCGTATATTAAGCAAAATGTCATTAGGTAAGAAAAAGTGGCAATCAATTCCTAAGTTTAAAAACAATATTAATGATTTAATTCATGGTTTACAAAATGTCAAAGTTCAAAATACGTATCAGCTGAGCAGTGATGAAAGTATATCTAACGTTGATAGTAAACTTGATCATGCTCTAGAATATTTAAAATCTACTTATAAAAAATAATCTAAAGTTTATCTGAATATAATGTTGACAGGGAAGATGAAACATTTTAATGTTAGAACAATTACACTAACAAATATAAATTCAATAAAACTGAATAAATATTAATGACTATATATATTAAACAACGCATTTTACTTAACCTCCTGCTAGATTCAAATAGCGGGCGTTTTTCTATTGTTTAAAATATACTGATTGAATAACAAAAACCCGCAAATCACATTGCGGGTTTTTTTTTACTTCAGGGAAGAAGGAATGTCAATTTGCCATGGATGGCAAAAAATTGACTCACTTCATGGATGATGGAATGCAAATCACCATGGATGGTATTAGATTTGTTACTCGAATGTGACAGTGCGAATATCAACACAAAGAACCAAGCAGCTTAACAAAAGGCCAACACTATGAACAACAATGTAACTATTTTCGATACCACATTACGAGATGGTGAACAGGCATTAATTGCCAGCTTATCTGTGCATGAAAAATTACAAATTGCTCTAGCTATTGAACGCCTGGGTGTTGATATTATGGAAGTAGGTTTCCCGGTTTCGTCGCCAGGTGACTTTGAATCGGTGCAAACCATTGCCCGTACATTAAAAACAAGCCGAGTTTGTGGCTTATCAAGAGCGGTAAAAGGTGATATACAATCCTGTGCCGATGCTATGAGTGTCGCCGAGGCATTTCGTATTCATACCTTTATATCTACGTCTGATGTTCACGTTGAGCAAAAATTAAAGCGTGGTTTTGACGATGTATTAAATATGGCTGTTGATGCGGTTAAATTTGCTCGAAAATTTACTGACGATGTTGAGTTCTCTTGTGAAGATGCTGGCCGAACGCCAAAAGATAACTTATGCCGTATGGTTGAGTCTGCAATCAAAGCTGGTGCTACTACAATTAACATTCCAGACACTGTTGGCTATACCCTTCCACACGAATTTGGCGGCATTATCACTGACTTATTTAATCGTGTGCCAAATATCGATCAAGCGGTTATTTCAGTACATTGTCATAACGACCTGGGGTTAAGCGTGGCCAATTCGATTGCTGCGGTTAATGCTGGTGCTCGGCAAATTGAATGTACTGTGAATGGTATCGGTGAACGTGCCGGTAACTGTTCCCTTGAAGAAGTGGCGATGATAATGAAAACGCGCGCTGATATTTTAGGACTTACCACTAATATTAACCATAAAGAAATTGCTCGCACCTCTAAAATGGTCAGTCAAATTTGTAATATGCCAGTACAGGCAAATAAAGCTATTGTCGGTGCAAATGCGTTTAGTCATTCATCAGGCATCCACCAAGATGGTATGTTAAAAAGCGCAAACACTTATGAAATTATGACGCCTGAAAGTGTTGGTATCAGTAAAACTAAATTAAACCTTACTTCCCGCAGTGGTCGTCATGTTATTAAGCACCGCATGGGCGAGTTGGGTTATCAAGAAAATGATTTCGATTTAGAAGAGTTATATCAAGACTTTTTAACGTTAGCCGATAAAAAAGGTCAAGTATTTGATGATGATTTAGAAGCACTATTATTCAAAAACCAACAACAGGCAGATGCTGACAGCTACCGTATAGAATACTTAAGTGTACATTCAGGCAGTGGCGAGTTTTCGACAGCAAGCATTAAACTTGCCTGTGGCGATAATACTCAGATTCAATCAGCAACGGGTAATGGCCCTGTAGATGCACTGTACCGAGCAATTAAACAAGCGGTAGATATTGATTTTGAAGTTGCTGACTACAAGATATCAAATAAAGGTGAAGGTGAAGATGGTCTTGGTCAAGCGGATTTGGTAGTCAACTGGCAGGGCAGAAATTTTCATGGTTATGGCATTGAAACTGATGTGATTGAAGCGTCAGGTAAAGCATTAATTAATGCTATTAACAGTATTCAGAGAGCGCAAAACGTTGCCGAATTAAAGCAGCAAGCAGCTCAAACAGACTCTAGCACAAATTTAGATACAAAAATTCAAGGAATTTAAAGTAATGGCGAACATAGCAGTATTAGCCGGTGACGGTATTGGCCCAGAAGTAATGGTTGAAGCAGTAAAAGTATTAAACGCTGTTGCTGACAAATTCGATTTTGATATTAGCACTAGAGACTATGATGTTGGTGGTGCAGCAATCGATCTTCATGGTAACGCATTACCTGATGAAACTATGCAGGGATGTGAGCAAGCTGACGCTATTTTATTTGGTTCTGTTGGCGGACCTAAATGGTCTAACTTACCACCGACAGAGCAACCAGAACGTTGTGCTTTATTAGGATTACGTGGCAAGTTTGGTTTATTTTGTAATATGCGCCCAGCGCAATTGCAACCGGCAATGTCTTCATTATCTACATTGCGTAGCGACATTTCAGAGCAAGGCTTTGACGTATTGGTTATTCGTGAATTAACCGGTGATATCTACTTTGGCGAACCAAAAGGTCGTAAAGGTGAAGGTGATGAAGAAACCGGTTTTGACTCAATGTTTTATTCACGAGCTGAAATTAAACGCATCACTCACCTTGCCTTCCAAGCTGCACAAAAGCGTGACAACAAGGTAACCTCAGTAGACAAAGCCAATGTTTTGGCAACCAGTCAATTATGGCGTCAAGTGGTTGAAGAAGTTGCCGTTGAATACCCTGACGTTAGTTTTGAACATATGTATGTTGATAACGCGGCAATGCAACTGGTTCGCGATCCAAACCAATTTGATGTGCTTTTATGCCCTAACCTGTTCGGTGACATCCTTTCAGATATTTGTGCAATGATCACCGGCTCGATGGGCATGCTACCTTCGGCTAGTTTAAATGAATCAGGCTTTGGTATGTATGAACCTGCCGGTGGTTCTGCGCCAGATATCGCAGGCTTAGGTATTGCGAACCCTATCGCACAAATATTATCTGCGGCATTAATGCTTCGTTATAGCTTAAACCAAGATAGCGCCGCAAAAGCAATTGAAGATGCTGTAGCTAATGCCTTGGATAACGGTATGCTAACCGGTGATTTACTAGCCGCTGAGCAAAGAAGTAATGCAAAAACCACCAGCGAAGTTGGTGATTATATCTGTCAAAAAATTAAGGAAATGTAACATGGCTTCCACTTTATATGAAAAATTATGGCAACGACACTTAGTAGAAGACAAAGCAGGCGAAACGCCATTGATCTTCATTGATCGCCACCTTGTACATGAAGTGACTTCGCCACAAGCGTTTGCAAATTTAAAGTTTCATGACCGCCCAGTTCATAGTCCAAATAGAACGATTGCGACTATGGATCATAATATTTCAACTAAAAAATGTGATATTGATGCTGCTGGTGCAAATGGGGCAAACCAACTAAAAACCCTAGAACAAAATTGTGACGATTTTGGCGTAAAATTATACGGCATGGGACATAAAAACCAGGGTATTGTCCATGTTATGGGACCGGAACTTGGTTTTACTTTACCTGGCCAAACAATTGTATGTGGAGATTCTCATACAGCCACTCATGGCGCATTTGGTGCGCTAGCTTTTGGTATAGGTACGTCAGAAGTTGAGCATGTATTAGCAACGCAAACATTACGCCAAAACAAAGCTAAAACCATGAATATCTCAGTTGAAGGTAAGGCTAATGTTGGCATCAGCGCAAAAGATATTATCTTAGCCATTATCGGTAAAGTAGGTCATTCTGGCGCGACTGGTTATGTGATTGAATATACTGGCCAAGCTATCCGTGATTTAACCATGGAAGAGCGCATGACGGTGTGTAATATGAGCATCGAATTTGGCGCGAAAGCAGGTATTATTGCTCCCGATCAAACCACATTTGATTACCTTAAAAATAAAGAAAATGCGCCACAAGGTGAGGTGTTTGAGCAAGCCGTAGCTGACTGGAAAACATTGCAAACAGATAGTGATGCTCAGTTTGATACAACCGTTGTTATTGATGCGACTGACATAAAACCACAAGTTACGTGGGGAACTAACCCTGGGCAAGTTACTGCTATTGACTCTGTTGTGCCTGCCCCTGAAGACTTTAGCGACCCTGTTGAACGTGAGTCTTGTGTTAATGCCCTTAAATATATGGATTTAACACCTGGCACTAAAATTTCAGATATTGCTATCAATAACGTATTCATCGGTTCTTGTACAAATTCTCGTATTGAAGATTTACGTGTTGCAGCATCAGTTGTTAAAGGTAAAAAAGTTTCAAACTCAGTTACTGCTATTGTCGTACCTGGCTCTTACCGTGTTAGAGAGCAAGCTGAAGCTGAAGGCTTAGCGGATATATTTAAGACTGCAGGCTTTGAATGGCGCTTACCTGGTTGCTCAATGTGTTTAGGTATGAATGATGACAAATTAAAAGAAGGTGATCGCTGCGCCTCTACCAGTAACCGTAACTTTGAAGGTAGACAAGGCCGAGGTAGTCGCACCCACTTAGTAAGTCCAGCAATGGCAGCTGCTGCGGCAATCGCAGGCCACTTTACTGACGTGAACGCATAAGGAGTAACTCATGGAAAAATTTAGCCAACATACAGGCAGTGTTGTCCCTTTTGATCGCGCCAACATAGATACCGATCAAATAATACCAAAGCAGTTTTTACAAAAAACCACTCGTACTGGCTTTGCCCAGCATTTGTTCCACGACTGGCGTTTTTTAGATGATGATGGTCTGCAGCCGGATCCAAGCTTTATTTTAAACAAACCAGAATACCAAGGTGTAAGTATTTTACTTGCACGTGAAAATTTTGGCTGTGGCTCTAGTCGTGAACATGCGCCTTGGGCTATTCAAGAGTTTGGATTCAAAGTCGTTATGGCATCAAGTTTTGCCGACATATTTTACGGTAATTGTATAAACATAGGCATGTTACCGGTTGTCTTGGAAGAGTCAGTAATTGATGACTTATTTAACCAAGCTGCGCAAGGTCCACTTACGCTTACTGTAGACATAATGAAAATGCTGGTGATAAATGGCGACAATGAATATCCATTTACACTTACGGAGTTTCAAAAATATTGTTTAGAAAATGGCGTGGATAGTGTTGGCTGGACTCTAGAAATTTCAGATAAGATTAATAGTTTTGAAAATAAACTGCCTGCTTGGCAATAAACAAATAATACTGTTTAAATAAAATAAAGGGTGTCTTAGCACCCTTTATTTTTATATGTTAGCTAAACGTTAACTATCTGCTTAGTGATTAGTTAATGCTACCAACTCGATAAAGCTTTCAAACTAAAACGCTGTCCTTGAAATTGTAATACAACTGTCTGCGGCTGTATTTCTTCAATCACCAAACCATCTTTTGTAATACCGCCAGTATAATAATCTTTGCCATTTAATCTTACCCAACTGCTTGCAACGTCTGAAGTATACATATGTAATGAAAAGTGCAAACTAGGCACCTCGTTTTGCAACCATTGTGGCATTTGTGCTAAAGGTTTTACAGGCACTGATTTGGACTTGCGTAAATCAACATCTGGCTCAATAAAGCGCTTACTTAAATCAACTACCGGCTCCTCGACTTCCTCACTCTCTAATGGCTTATTGCTATCATCTAATGCACTTTCAAACGCTTCTAGCAACTCAGGTGATACGCCGCCAAGTTCATCTTTATTAAGGCTGAACTTCACTGGTTCAGTTGTGTCAGTTACTCGCGGCTTTTCTGTAGGTATGCTAGCGGTTTGATTAGCTATCATTGCCTGTTGAATACTTTTCTGACTAAGTAAGCTTTGAATTTGCTGTTCCATTAGTTGCTTGCTAGCTTTTTCTTCAGCCTCTTGCTTGGCAACAGCCTCATTTTTCAACTGCTGCGCTTGCTTAGTTTTAAGTGCGACTAATTGCTTATTATATGCTTCAGGAGTAGCAAAATATTTCGCGCTGTCATGCATTGGTCCATAAAACGGGATCAAAGCTTCATCACGAACAGGTTCTACAGGGGCAACTTTATTGGTGTTTGAGTCTGCTTGGTAGTGCACAACAATCTCTGCACCATCGCCGAGAACAAAGCCTCCAAGAATAAACGCGAATGCTAGCAATATATAACTAGCCAACGCTTTAGGCAGCTTTCTAGATGAGGGCTGTTCAGTGTCACTCAAACCTAGTTGCTTCTGTAAATCATCACTATTTAACTTTGGTTCATTTGAGTTGACTTGGGTTGCCTTTTTAAGCGCATCGAGTAAATAAGACATTAATTACTCCCCCCAACAGTTACTTGCTCGTTTGTATTGGTTGCTGCTAAAGCCATCACGGTTTCAGTATCGGCTAAGTGGTTAACATTCAGCCCAATTTCTTGTTGATATTGACCTAATTGATTCATTAACAATGGATCTATTTTCTCAATATTTCGTGCTTCTCGCTGCTGTTTAACACTTAATTTTCCTTCCAACCACTGTACTAAGTTCGTTTGGCTATTTTCATCGACCCGATCAATAAAGCCATCAGGACTACGCCACAACAGTACTGCACTGCCTTGATAATGTTGCTCAATGAACGCAGCATCTAACCACTTTGAGTTTTTATTAAAATTAAGTAATAGCTTGTCGCCTTGCTGCTTAGTGATCGTGGCATAATAAGCATCACCATTTTCATCAAACAATTGTAATGACGCCGGATAGCCGAGCGCCAGTAAGCGTTTAAAATCGCCTTGATACCAATAACACTGCAACTCATAGTTTAAAGCAATTTCGCAAGGGGTGTTTTCATTATTCGCCAAACTACCCTTTTGATTAAGCGCTTGGATTTTCCAGTTTGCAAACAAATGTGAAAATGCATCGTCAAGATTTCGGCTGCTGTTAATTAGAGTATTTTCTATAGTATTTAATTGCTCTTTTACCGCTCGTTCATTATTTAATTCGACACTTCTTTGCTGAGCTATTTGCACTTGCGTAATTTTTTCACTTTGTTGTTTAGCTACGGTAAATCCGGTAAGTGCAAAAACAACCATCGAAGCTGTAACCAGCAGTTTTCTCACTATTGGTTTATGCCAAAAACTGAATGTTTTAGCATCTAAACCTAAAGTCTCTTTAGCTGATTGAGCGACCATGGCTTTATCAACTTGTGATTTTTCCTGCGAATACGCTCCCAAAAGCGCCCGATCACATAACAAGTTCACTAACCGTGGAACTCCGCCAGTAATTTTATGAATTAACGTAATAGCTGATGGTTTAAACAGCGACTTAGTACACCCAGCAATGCTTAGCCGGTGTTTAATATATTCAGAAACTTCTTTTTGGTTTAAAGGTAATAGGTGATATCTCGCAGTAATACGTTGCGCGAGTTGTCGCAAATCTCGACGTTTTAATAGTTCTTGTAATTCAGGCTGACCAATTAAAATAACCTGTAATAATTTTTTAGTATGAGTTTCTAGGTTGGTTAGTAATCTTAATTGTTCTAATACTTCAGCTTGTAGGTGCTGTGCTTCATCAATAATTAATAATGTATTTTTACCTTGCTGATGATTCATCAGTAAGTGATCTAAAATGATGTCAGTAAAGTTTTTTAAAGTCGCAGTTTGACTGTTATAGTCTATTGATAATTCATCACATACCGTCGCCAATAACTCTTTAGCCGATAATGTTGGGTTCAAAATAAATGCCGCTTGAGTATTATCAGGAAGCTGTTCTAGCAAACACTTTGATACTGTTGTTTTACCTGTGCCTACCTCACCAGTAAGCAACACAAAACCGCCGGCGTCACCCAACCCATAGGTTAAATGAGCAAGAGCCTCTTGATGGCGACCACTCATAAATAAATAATGCGGATTTGGCGCGATTGAAAATGGAATATCGTTCAGGCCAAAATAACCTGTATACCCGTTATACATAAAGAAAAACTATTTTAATGAACACTTTAGGGAAACTACCTTGAGTATAGACATAAGTCAAAAATAGTGGCTATTTTAACGCGTATTAATGCGATAGACTTACAAACTATAAACAAACAGCTGCTTTATTAAATAATGACTCAAAACTATACATCTACTTTAAATACCTACCTCGTCGGTGGTGCTGTTAGAGATCAGCTACTCGGCAGAGAGATTGTTGAACGCGATTATTTAGTTGTGGGTGCCAGTGTTGATAAAATGTTATCGCTTGGCTTCATGCAAGTTGGCAAAGACTTTCCGGTATTTTTACATCCTGACACCAAAGAAGAATATGCACTTGCCCGTACCGAAAAAAAACAAGGGTTAGGTTACACCGGGTTTGTTTGTTATGCAGAGCCTGACGTTACCATAGAAGAAGATTTACTGCGTCGCGATCTTACCGTTAATGCAATGGCACAAGACAATCACGGCAATATTATTGATCCTTTTAATGGCCAACAAGATCTAAAAGAAAAGATATTGCGCCATGTCTCTTCAGCTTTTTCAGAAGACCCTCTTAGAGTTTTGCGAGTTGCTCGTTTTGCCGCAAGGTATCATTACCTTGGCTTCACTGTTGCAGGCGAAACTATTAAATTAATGCAAGAGATGGTTACAAAGGGTGAACTTGAAAACTTAACCCCAGACAGAGTTTGGAAAGAATTTTCACGCAGCCTGAGTGAAGATAATCCAGAAGTATTCATTAATATTTTACGTGAAACAGGTGCTTTAAAAGTACTTTGGCCTGACTTAGACAAGCTTTGGGGAATACCAAACCCAGAAGCCCACCATGGTGAAATCGATACCGGTGTACATACGTTAATGGTGTTACAACAAAGCGTAAAACTGAGCCAAGATATAGGCGTTCGTTTTGCAGCTCTTACTCATGACTTAGGTAAAGGCTTAACGCCAAAATCAAAATGGCCTACTCATCACGGCCATGAAAAATCCGGTTTACCTTTAGTTGAAAACATATGCAGAACTCTTAAAGTTCCTAATCAGGTTAAACGCATTAGCTTGCTGGTTTGTGAATATCATTTACATAGCCATAGGGCGTTCGAACTTAGAGCAGATACAATTTTGGGCATGTTCAACAAACTTGATGTGTGGCGAAAGCCAGAAGACTTTGAATTGTTTTTATTAAGCTGTGAAGCCGATTGCACAGGTCGATTAGGACAAGAAAACACTGATTACCCGCAAGCGAACTATTTACGAGACGCATTTCACGCGTGCAAGCAAATTAGCCCAAAACAATTTGTTGAACAGGGATTAAAAGGTAAAGACATTAAAGATGCGATAGATAAAGCAAAAATAGCGGCTATTACACTAGTGAAGAAGCAGAAGTTGTGAAAATGTAAACTGAAACGATGGCGCTGTCATTCCCGTGTATACGGGAATCCACAGTGGATACCCGAACAAGTCGGGTATGACGTAGCTGTGCTCACTTCACACTTCAGCAGCCTAGTTTCTCGTTTCTCGTTTCTCGTTTCTCGTTTCTCGTTTCTCGTTTCTCGTTTCTACATTACAAACCAAATCAAAAACGCGCCAAGCAGCAATCTGTAAATTACGAATGGCATCATGCCAAGCTTATCCAATAAAATTAGAAAATAATGAATACACGCGTAAGCGCTGATAAACGCCACTATCGAGCCAAACGCTATCGCTTGCCAATCAACTCCATTAGCCTCTAACACTAATTTGAATGTTAAATAGCTGCCCGCCATAGCAATAGCAGGAATTGATAATAAGAACGAAAAACGAGCCGCTGCATCGCGAGTTAACCCTAGCATCAAACCCATCGTCATGGTAATACCTGAGCGTGATGTACCAGGAATTAACGCAACAGCTTGTGCTAAACCAATGTACATAGCGCCTTTAAAACCTAAACTTTTTATGTCTTTTGTTTGCTTGCCTTTGATGTCGACATAACCCAGTAATAAACCAAACACGATGGTTGTTATTGCAATTACCGCTGCTGAGCGTAAATGTTCTTCGATAAAATCTTTACCAAACAAACCAAACAAACCTGCTGGGATTGTGGCAAAGATGATCCACCAGGCTAAGGCACTTTCACCATTATGTTCTTTCTTTACAATAGAATTGCTCCAGGCAAAAAACATTGCGCCAACATCTTTGCGAAAATAAAGCATTACCGCCAGCAAAGTGCCTACATGCACAGCCACATCAAATGCCAAACCTTGGTCTGCCCACCCTAGTAATTGTGAAGGCAAAATTAAATGGGCCGAGCTTGAGATCGGTAAAAATTCAGTTAAGCCCTGAATTAACGCTAAGATAATAATTTCTATCGTTGACATGTTATTGTTCTTTTCCTTGTTGAACTTTGGTTAAGTTGGCCATGTGAAAGGGACTTTTTTTAAATACTGCTTACTCTTATCAAAACCTTGCCACATTTGTTGATAAGTGATTTGTAATACCGGATGAAGTGTATTTGGTGCTAACTCAGCAAGAGGTTCTAGAACATAAGCATTTTTAGGTATTTCATCTCTAGGTATTTGAACGGGATTATCCATGATCAAATCATCATAAAGTAAAATATCCAAATCCATTTTACGAGCACTAAACTTTTTAGAAAAGTCGACTCTCCCCTGCTGTTTTTCTAATTGCTTTAATAACTCACCTATATACGCTGGTGGTTTATTAGTATCAACTTTGGCAACCAAGTTGTAAAAATTATCGCCATTAAACCCGACAGGTTCGCACTCATATACTGATGATAACTCTACCTGTTCAAACTCGTGCTTCAATGCATTAACCGCAACTACAATTTGTGTATCGCGATCAATATTGCTGCCAATTGAAATATAAACAACTGCCATTACGCGCAACAACCATTACTTGACGAAACTACTTTGCTGCCACGTTCAATAATAACCCCAACGGCACTTGCTTCTTTAACAGCTGTTGGTTTAGATATTTTCAGCCTAAGCCACTTTATCCCATACTCTGTCATTAAGTGACTCGCTAAACGTTCAGCCAACGTTTCAATCAAATCAACTACGTTGGCATTGGCAAATTCATCAATTAATGTTGATATTTCAGCATAATCTAACGTTTTCGCTAATTCGTCACCATCAGCGGCTTTACTTATGTCAGTGCCCATTTGTAAATCAAACACCAAAAGCTGTTTGATCTTCTTTTCCCACTCGTAATAACCAATGGTGGTTTGTACTTGCAAACCTTCAATAAACACTATATCCATGCGAAAAATCACCGACAATTTAATATTAATAACAAATAAGTCTAAATTTTACCTCATTGTATAGTAGAAAAACTACTAAATAGATTGCTAGAATGGCAGAATAAAGCAAGTGATGTTTTTTTAACCATAAAAATTAGTAATAATAGGGAGCAATTATGATGTTATTTTTGGCACTATGCATATTTATTGCTGCTTATTTTTTCGGTTCAATCTCAAGTGCTATTCTAATTTGTAAATTACGAGGGTTACCTGACCCTCGCACTCAAGGCTCTAAAAACCCTGGAGCAACAAATGTTTTAAGAATGAGTGATAAGCCTACTGCCTTGGCGGTGTTAATTTTTGATGTATTAAAAGGCGCTATTCCAGTATACGGAGCCTACAAGTTAGGCGTAGAGCCTATCTATCTTGGCTTTATTGCCATTTCGGCCTGCCTCGGCCATATGCATCCAATATTTTTTAACTTTAAAGGTGGAAAGGCTGTAGCTACTGCCTTTGGTGCATTAGCGCCAATGAGTTGGTGGTTTGCCTTAGCATTGATCGTTACCTGGGTGTTTGTCGCTAAAACCACACGATACTCTTCACTCGCAGCAATAGTAACGGTTTCACTCGCACCACTCTACACCTGGATTTTAAAACCTTTATATACTAATTCAGTAACAATGCTTTCTTTACTAATTCTGTTTAAACATCGCAGCAATATAGTGCGTTTGATAAAAGGCACTGAAGATAAACTATCAAGTTAAGGGCTACATCCGCTCTTCAAGCATAACATCCGAATAAATTCGGACTAACCAATATATTAGAAACAATAAACAACGTCATTCCTGAGGAGCTCAAGCGACATCAGGGACCTCCCTGCTTGACAGCGAGCAGCCATTAGAATTAAACCGGTGGCAAACTATCTAACGGCCAGCGCGGATTTGCTTTAAAGGTTAAATCTGAACTCACACCAGACTTCAACCGTTGCATGCCAGCGTAAGCAATCATAGCGCCATTATCAGTACAATATTCAGGACGAGGGTAATAAACTTGGCCGCCAAGCTTTTTAGTTACCACGGCTAATTGTTCGCGCAATGATGTATTTGCACTAACCCCACCAGCAATAACCAAGCGTTTTAACCCGCACTGTTGTAGAGCACGTTTGCACTTAATCGCTAGTGTGTCAATAACGGCTTCTTGAAAGGCATAGGCGATATCCGCTTTCGTTTGAGCACTATCATCTTCTTGTCGAATTGTTGTAGCAGCAGCGGTTTTAAGTCCTGAAAAACTAAAATCTAAACCGGGTTTATTGGTCATTGGTCGTGGAAACTTAAACCTGCCTGGTGTCCCCTGCTCTGCCATTTTTGCCAGTACAGGGCCTCCGGGATAATCCAAACCTAATAATTTGGCGGTTTTATCAAATGCTTCTCCCGCGGCGTCATCTACAGACTCCCCGAGTAATTCATATTCACCGATACCATCAACTCGCACTAACATAGTGTGCCCACCTGAAACTAACAATGCAATAAATGGAAATTCAGGCACATCATCTTCAAGCATAGGGGCTAACAAATGCCCTTCCATGTGATGTACAGGTACAGCTGGTAAATCCCAACCATAGGCAAGGGAACGCCCTATTGAGCAACCGACTAATAATGCACCAACTAAACCAGGACCTGCAGTATACGCAACGCCATCCAAATCTTGTGGCGTTAAGCCGGCTTCTTTTAATGCTTCTTCTATTAAAGGGATCGTTTTTCTAACATGATCCCTTGACGCTAATTCAGGTACAACTCCACCATAATCGGCATGTACGGCAATTTGAGAATAAAGGCGATGCGCTAAAATACCTTTTTCTTCATCAAAGATAGCTATACCAGTTTCATCACAAGAGGTTTCAATACCTAAAATTCGCATAAATTGTTAACCAAAAATTACATTAATAAGGAAATTATGCGGATCATAGCGCTCAAATCAAAATTTAACCACCGTTTTAAATAAAAAAGCCATTTAAAACTTTACATCTACTTAAGGTTCAGATTAAAATGCTGCACCAATTTTAATCGGCTTGGTTAAATATTACCAAGTATCGCAGTATTCACTAGAGGTGAGGGCAAAAATGCCAGTAATTAAAGTAAGAGAAAACGAACCGTTTGACGTAGCATTACGTCGTTTTAAACGTTCATGTGAAAAAGCAGGTATCCTTTCTGAAGTTCGTCGTCGCGAATCTTTCGAAAAACCAACTTGGGAACGTAAGCGTAAGAAAGCAGCCGCTGTTAAGCGTCACGCTAAAAAAGTTTCTCGCGAAAACGCTCGTCGCGTTCGTTTATACTAATACTTAGGTAATAAGTTTTTAGTTATGAGTTTGCTAAGTCAACTCAACGAAGAGATGAAAATTGCCATGCGTGCCAAAGACAAACCTCGTCTTGGCGTTATTCGCATGGCATTGTCGTCTATTAAGCTTGCTAAAATTGACAATCAAAAAGATATGTCAGAAGCAGACATTCTTGCGCTGATCACTAAAATGATCAAACAACGCAAAGAATCTGTAACCATGTTCACCCAAGGTGGTCGTGACGAATTAGCAGCTAATGAACAAGCAGAAATTAAAGTGTTGGAAGAATTTCTTCCACAAGCACTTAGTGCGGATGAAATAGCTCAGCTAATTTCAACTGCTATTACAGAAACCGGTGCAGCTTCAATGGCTGACATGGGTAAGGTAATGGCAATATTAAAACCGCAAATGCAAGGTAAAGCAGACTTAGGCCAAGTTAGTGGTCAGGTAAGAGCCACCTTAAACGCATAAAACAGTTTCTAATTTATAAAAGCCGCAATAACTCGTTATTGCGGCTTTTTTATACATGGACGTTTAATTTTCTGTTTTATACACGGAAGTATTATATGTCGTGGATGCAGGGAATGGCTTTACCCTTCAATACACAAAATAAAAGTAATTTTATATATCAAAAATAACAGTATTTGATATAGTAAATTTAGATAACAATTTCTTAACCCTCTTGGATATTTCCCTTTTTTTATGGCCGGTTTGATCCCACGTACTTTTATCGATGATTTATTAGCTCGTACTGATATTGTTGATCTTGTTGATGGCAAAGTGCCTTTAAAAAAAGCCGGTAAAAATTATCAAGCATGCTGCCCTTTTCATGGTGAAAAAAGTCCATCTTTTACCGTAAGTAGAGATAAGCAGTTTTATCATTGCTTTGGCTGTGGCGCCCATGGCAATGCCATTAGTTTTATCATGGAATATGACAGGCTAGAGTTTGTCGATGCGATTGAAGAGCTCGCCAGTTATAACGGCGTAGAAGTTGAACGAGAGCAAAATACACAATCACCTGCAGAACAAAAACGTCAGCAATTAGCTCATAAACAAAAGCAGGACGATTACGAATTTTTGGGTAAAATAAGCCAGTTTTATCAAAAGAATATCAAAACCCATGCCGATTCAAAAACAGTTATCGACTACTTAAAAGGGCGTGGGCTTACCGGTGAAATTGTTAAGCAGTTTGGCATAGGTTATTGTGCCGATAGCTGGGACGATATGATGAATGTGTTTGGTAACTC
The DNA here is from genome assembly GCF_031583575.1 of Thalassotalea nanhaiensis. Taxonomy (NCBI): domain Bacteria; kingdom Pseudomonadati; phylum Pseudomonadota; class Gammaproteobacteria; order Alteromonadales; family Colwelliaceae; genus Thalassotalea; species Thalassotalea nanhaiensis. Next base: position 3,590,359 of record NZ_CP134146.1, read on the forward strand.
AAGCCAAAACTCAAAACAGCTCGTTGATTTAGGCATGGCCATTCAAGGTGACAAAAACCGTCCTTACGATCGTTTTCGCGGTCGTGTGATGTTTCCAATTAAAGATAAACGCGGTCGTGTTATTGGTTTTGGTGGCCGAGTGTTAGCAGATGGTACACCCAAGTATTTAAACTCTCCAGAAACTCGAATTTATCATAAAGGCCAAGAATTATATGGCCTTTATGAAGCAAGGCAGCATTGTAAAAACCTCAATCGACTTGTGGTTGTTGAAGGTTATATGGACGTCGTTGCTTTAGCTCAACATGGCATCAATTATGCGGTTGCATCGCTTGGCACATCGACGACTGAAGAACAATTACAAACCATGTTCAGAACCGTAAAAGAAGTAATCTGTTGCTACGATGGCGACCGTGCTGGCAGAGAAGCGGCGTGGCGCGCAATGGACAATGCTCTACCACTTATACGAGATGGCATTTCATTAAAGTTTGTGTTTGTTCCCGATGGTGAAGACCCTGACACATTAGTGCGTAAAAAGGGGCAAGAAGAATTTGAAAAAATCCTTGATGAGGCCAAACCGCTATCACAGTTTCTATTTGAACACCTGCTTAGCCAAGTCAACGTTAATTCATTAGAAGGTAAAGCCGCGCTACTGGAATCTTTTCAACCCTACTTACAAAAGCTGCCAGACAGCACTTTAAAAGATTCTATTTTAAATGAATTAGCAAATAAATTTGGTACCGGCTCGGAACAGCAGCTTGCAAAACTGAATAAAAATCAATCACCTGCAAAACAACAAGCAAATAAAACAAAATCAAAAGCAACTCCTATTCGTTTAGCCATTGCATTATTGCTTGAGCATCCCCATTTAGTAGAAGTTCTACCAGACTTATCTATTTTAGATCCAATAGAGTTACCTGGTATAAATTTATTTAAAGAGCTTATGCAGCAATGTAAAGCCAGGAAAGGCATCACCAGCAGCCAAATAATCGAAAGTTGGCGCGGTACTGAGCAAGGAAAGATATTAGCGAAGCTACTCGTATGGGAACACCATATCGATAGCAACGCTGCTGAAGATGTGTTTAGTGACATTTTAGAAAAAATAATAAACACATTTGTAGAAAATCGTACAGAATTACTGTTACAAAAAGCCCGGTTGGGACAATTAAACTCGTTGGAAAAACAAGAACTTCAGTCATTGCTCAATGCACAGAGCTAAATATAGGTTTTTAAACTATTTTATAAATAGTTTTCAATATCTAAACTGGCGTTTCTTTATTCTACTTGCTATAATTTCGTCCTTTACTGTTCGTATTTTGATAGCCAAATAGGTGGACTTTCGTCAATGGTTCAAGCCCCACAATCTAGACTAAAAGAACTTATCACAAAAGGTAAGGAGCAAGGGTACTTAACTTTTGCTGAGGTGAATGATCACCTTCCTCAAGACATAATAGATTCTGATCAAGTTGAAGATATTATTCGCATGATTAACGATATGGGTATTCAAGTGTTTGAAAACGCACCTGATGCCGATGAGTTAATGATGGCCGAAGCCAACACTGATGAGGATGCAGCTGAAGCTGCCGCACAAGCATTAGCCACTGTAGAAAGTGAAATTGGTCGCACAACTGACCCAGTTCGCATGTATATGCGTGAAATGGGTACGGTAGAACTTCTTACTCGTAAAGGCGAAATTGTTATCGCCAAACGTATTGAAGAAGGGATCAGAGAAGTACAGCGTAGTGTTTCTGAATACCCACCTGCAATTAACTACTTGTTAGAGCAGTGGGATAATTTCGAAGCTGAAGAGTTACGTTTAACTGATATCATCATTGGTTTCTTAGACCCAGATGCACCAGACGAGGTTGCCCCAACAGCAACTCACGTTGGTTCTGAACTATCTCAAGAAGAGCTGGATGATGAAGATAAAGATGCTTCTGATGACGATGAAGATGAAGAAGAGGAAGATACAGGTCCAGATCCTGAACTTGCTCGTGAACACTTTACCGAATTACGTAAACGTTACGAAGCAGCAAATTCAGTAATCGAAGCAAAAGGTCGTAACCATAAAGATTCGATCGCAGCAATTGATGAAATCTCTGAATGCTTTAAAGAATTCCGTTTAATTCCAAAATTATTTGATCGCTTAGTTAAAAGCATGCGTGATGTAATGGACCGAGTTCGTGTTCAAGAACGTTTAATTATGAAACACTGTGTTGTTGGCGCTGGTATGCCAAAAACTCATTTCATCAAGATTTTCCCTGGTCATGAAACCGAAACCGAATGGTTAGAAGCTGAAATTGCAGCCGGTCACTCATATTCAGAAAAATTAAAAATGGTTTCCTTCGACATTGAGCGTTGTGTGTACAAGCTTACTCACCTTGAAGAAGAAACGTTTTTAAGCGTACAAAGTATTAAAGACATCAACCGTCGTATGTCAATTGGTGAAGCGAAAGCTCGCCGAGCGAAAAAAGAAATGGTTGAAGCTAACTTACGTCTTGTTATTTCAATTGCTAAAAAATACACCAACCGTGGTTTACAATTCTTAGATTTAATCCAGGAAGGTAACATCGGTTTGATGAAAGCCGTTGATAAGTTTGAATACCGCCGTGGTTATAAGTTCTCAACTTATGCAACTTGGTGGATCAGACAAGCAATAACTCGTTCAATTGCCGACCAAGCACGTACTATACGTATTCCGGTGCATATGATTGAAACGATCAACAAGCTAAATCGTATTTCACGTCAAATGCTTCAAGAAATGGGTCGTGAGCCTACTCCTGAAGAATTAGCTGAACGTATGGTTATGCCTGAAGATAAAATTCGTAAAGTATTAAAAATTGCTAAAGAGCCTATCTCAATGGAAACACCAATTGGTGATGACGAAGATTCGCACTTAGGTGACTTTATTGAAGATGGTAGCGGTGAATTGCCAGTTGATGCGGCAACTACTGAAAACCTTAAAAATGCTACCCACGAAGTATTAGCTGGTTTAACAGCCCGTGAAGCGAAGGTTCTTAGAATGCGTTTTGGTATCGACATGAATACTGACCACACATTAGAAGAAGTTGGTAAGCAATTTGACGTTACACGTGAACGTATTCGTCAAATCGAAGCGAAAGCTCTTCGAAAACTTCGCCACCCTTCTCGCTCTGAGCAACTTAAAAGTTTCTTAGACGGCGAGTAAGCTGGCAAGTAACACGAATCCAAAAGCCTGCAATTTGCAGGCTTTTTTTTACTTCAAGGATGATGGAATGCAAATCGCCAGGGATGGCTTTAGATTTGTAATTCATGGAAGAGTTATATACCGAAAAGCGATATACTGGGTACTTGCAGCTTTATTGCTTGATATGTATGTCAGCCCACCTTACTGACATATTTTCTCCATACAAATATTTACGTCCCCCTGATAAAAATCAAGTTCTTACTTTTCTTTCAGCAACCAACTTTAACAACATTAAACTTGCGGCATCCGAAATCACTGCATATCATAAAGTCATAACACATTAATATTCCCAACAATAAAAATAATGCTAATGAAAAAATACTTACTTGCCTTACTCACCTGTGTGCTTTTTTCTTCTCACTCATTTGCTCAATCTGATTCTAACGAATATTGGGATATCACTGTTTTTGCAGGTGAAAGAACTTCTGATAACTTCGAAGATGATGAAGACTTAGAAGAAGGAGAAGAGGCTTTCGAAGTTGATTTTCTGAATGATTCAAGTGCGGGAATAATTCTTGGTTGGGAATTCGATTATAACCGTACTGGTGAATTGCTTTTCAGTCATTCATCAACTGAATTTGATGGCGATGTTGAGCTGGACGACATGGAAATAAGCATTAGTTACTTGCACATTGGTGGTACCGTAACGGTAAGTGAAGGCAAGGTACCTATTTATATTGGCGGTGGTTTAGGCGTAGCCCATCTTGAACCAGGTGATGATACATTAGACTCTGAAACTAGACCTTCTGCTAATTTAGGTATTGGCGCAAAATTCGAGTTTGCTGATAGCTTATCTCTTAGATTAGACGCTAGAGGGTATGCTACATTTTTCGACAGTGACGGCTTTCTTTTTTGTTCTGGTAATAAGGGCTGTGTAATAAGAACAGAAAGCAACATGTGGTTACAAGGTGAGTTCACAGTAGGCTTAACTTACCGATTCTAAACAGCATGACTTTTTCCGATTAGGAGTTAAAGCAGAATACAACTAAACTGATAGTATGATGAATCTCGGAAAAATATCCTCCATTTTATTTGCTATTGTTTTGACTATTTACAGTCAAACAACCTTTAGCCATGCAGAACATGATAAGGCTCGGTATGTAGCACCAAACGGTAATGATTCGGGTCGTTGTGATAATGCTACCCTGCCCTGTAGAACCATAAATTACGCGGCTCAACATGCTAACAAGGGCGACCAAATACGACTTAGTAAAGGCAGTTATCACATAGAAAATGTGGATACATTGTTTTATTTATTAAGCGATTTAGTCCCCATTCGCGGCAATTATCAAGTTAATGACAACTTTAGTAACAAGCACGCAAATAATATTACTTACCTTACCGGTGTACCTTTAGATTATGTTCAAGCACTTACCGATAAAGGTTTCACAGTTATTACCGATAAAAAATCAATTGATAACACCGCTTCAAAAAATAAAACCTTAATTAAAGAAAAACTTGCAGCGTATAACCGTTTACAAGAAAAACAAATTAATGTTGCCTGTAGTAATGGTTATGCAGGAGATCATGCATGTAATAACTTGGATTTACTTGCCCACATTCCACTAAATCAATTTTCAACGAATCCTGCAGAAGGGAATGATATTTGGGGGCATTACGATTTAAACAATAATAAAGAATACGCTTTAATTGGCTTAAGCAATGGTATTGGCGTTGTTGATGTAACAGTGCCAACAGCTCCTATTGTTATCACCACTATAGCAAGTCAGGAAACAATTTGGCGCGACATAAAAGTGTATCAATATTTCGATACTGCCATTAATAAATGGCAAAGTTATGCTTATGTTACTGCCGACAACGCTGCGGTTGGTTTGTTAATTTTAGATTTAAGCCAGTTACCTCAATCGGTTACGATAAAAGCTAGTGATAAAACAGATTTAAGCGCCCACAATGTTTATTTAAGTAATGTCGATTACTCAACCGGTGTCACAATTACAGGTATGCGTCCCTACCTGCACATCGCGGGTTCTAATCAAAATGGTGGCGGTTTTAATACCTATAGCCTTGAAGATCCTATCGATTTAATCAGTATTTACAAACCGGCAAACGATCGTAGTCAATATACACATGATGCTTCTTCTATGGTCATTAATGATCAACGTAAAGACGACCAATGTGTAAACGGTAACCATCATTGTGAAGTGATGTTCGATTTTAATGAAAACAACTTTCAGTTATGGGATAAAACATTAAATAACGCGCCTGCAAAGTTAAGTTCAACAACTTATAACAATGCTTCTTATGTGCATTCAGGTTGGTACACTGAAGATAAATTATTAATGTTGGTGCACGATGAACTTGATGAACAAGACTATCAAATAAACACGACGTTACGATTGTTTGATATCACTGATTTAACCGCGCCAAGTTTATTATCTACATGGACCGGTGACACCCGTGCAATTGATCATAATGGCTATGTTCGTGGCAATCGCTACTATATGTCTAATTATGAGCGTGGCATTACAGTAATTGATATTACCGATCCAACTCAACCACTTGAAGCTGGTTTTTTTGATACTTACCCTATATCAGATAATTCATCATTTCATGGTGCTTGGGGGGTGTATCCATTTCTGCCTAGCGGCAACATATTAGCCAGTGATATCAACAGTGGTTTGTATATTTTAAAAGACAACACCTTAAATGTTGAACAAGGAAGCTTAAGTTTTACTAATCAAAACTATTCGAGCTCTGAAGGACAATCCATTCAAGTTAATGTACGTCGAAACAATCAGGCGAACGATAATATAGAAGTACACTGGGAATTAGTAAGTGGCTCTGCAAGCACCGATGATTTTACCTTGGCAAATGGCACACTGTCATGGGAGGACCAAGAAACTACAGACAAAATTATTAGCATCGACATTGCAAAGGATAATCTAGCTGAGCCAAACGAAATATTTTTCATCCGCCTGTTTGACCCTAAAAATGGTGCAACATTAAGCCAGCCAAACATTGCGACTATAACAATATCGGCAACTGATGGGGAAAACACTCCACAAGTAAACGCAGGAACAAATCAAGATGCCCAGGCAGGTGCCAATATAAACCTAAGCGCAACAGCCAGCGACTTAGATAACAATATACTAACCTATCAATGGCAACAGATATCAGGCACAGAAGTTACTATAAACAACAGTGACCAATTACAAGCTAGCTTTATTGCCCCACAAACAAGTGACTTATTAACTTTTTCTTTCACCGCAACAGATGCTACAGGTTTAACTGCTAGCGATTCCGTGAGTGTTAACGTAGAAATAGAAACCATTATTATAACGCCCGACTTACCAAGCTCGGGTGGCGGCAGTTACTACTACGGATTATTACTTATAGCGGCAGCATTTTGTAAACGAAAAGCAAAAATTTGCTCATAAAAACAACAAACAAACTAAAACTAAAACTTTTTAATCGACAAGTGGTGACAATAAAATAAAAAATGCTTATACTTGCCGCCGCTTTTGGTTATTATCATTAATAACACTCAAGCAGCACATCTAGATGGCCCCTTAGCTCAGTTGGTTAGAGCATCCGACTCATAATCGGCAGGTCCCCTGTTCAAGTCAGGGAGGGGCCACCATCTAGAAAAAATAAAGACGCCTTTAATCGTCTTTTTTTATGTCTGAAACTTTTCCAAGAATTCAAATAATTTCACATACTACTTATTCGTTATTTGAAATCGTAAAGCAGATAATAGAAAGTTCCACTCATAATCGTATCTTTCCCCATGTAGACTTGCTCATAAACACTCTTTTGGAAAATGTAATCCTCAGTTAAATCACCCATTCCGTTATCCATCTCAATTCCAATAACTTGCTCTCTCCACTCTTGAGGAGTCACCTTATCCTTAAATAACAAAACCATTAATTCTAGTTGTTTTCTCGGAGCACTTATCAGTTCATCCCAACAGTTGAAATCCATCATGTTAGCGAATACTTGCTGAGCTTGCATAAGAGTATAGTTTTGACGAGGTTCTTCATCTCCGTCAAGGAACCATTGGTCTAGGTCGAAAAACTTAGGTTTAAAACTCGTAAACGTATAGCCATTTTCTTTGTATTCATACCGAGTTTTCAGATCTTTGTGGAGATTTTTAACTTGCAGCTTAAAAAATTTGATAGGGTCCATAATATAATCCTAATTAGCAAATCAAGCTTATTATCTTTTATCGTGGCACTCGTACTTCTGTCGTTAGATAATAGACTTGATATAGGTTTATATTATCTGGTTGGCTGATAAAATCTTTACACGAGTGAGCAGGCTTGCCAACGAGCACACTCTTACTATAACTTTTTATTAAATTCTTTTAAAGGCCTTTAAAAAGTTACTTGGGTGTTGGTGAAATCGAATATGTCCTTTCGACTGTAATTTGGCTTTGTTCGTTGTAAATGGTTTAACAATATAGCCCCAGCTCCCCTGCATTGAAAAATATATTACGTAATCAATAATTTTATCTTGCCATTTATTTTCAACATCAATGTCTTCATCCATTGAGTTTAAAGCCTTCACCTGTATGCGATAAAAACTGGTATCATCAGCAATAAGTAGATCTGTTTTCTTATCGTGATCAACCAAAGGCATAAAAACTTCCCAGCCATCTTCAGTTAGCCAACTTGCAGCGAGAGTTTCATATGAAATATGTTTGTAATGATTTAAAGCAGGTTCTGTACGGTTTACATTTTTGATAGGCATAATTGTATCCAATATAAAATTGATGCCATAGGACAATGAAAGGCCTTTTGTCTATGAACCGGGCATCCTATATGGAATTACCCCCAATTAAATATCACCATACAACCGTGCGTTATTGTACCTAATAACAAAGGCTGCCAAGCCCTGCATTCGCCCTATATGAGATCCCTGCATGAAGTTACTATCGGACCTAAATAGCCTGTGATAATGATTAAATATAAGTTAAAGGTTTTACTTTTAAAACGCAAGTAGCTTCGTGTACTGGCATACGACCTGCCATTCGAGGAATTAAGTGAAAGTTATTTTACTTATCTTGTAACTAGTTTTTATATATAGTGGTATGAATTTTAAAAAATAATGTTAGTAGGTATAGATCTCGCATGAAAATAGAAGCAAACGACAAGGAAATCCAAGATATATTTTCATTAGGATATTTTAAAATTCCACGATTTCAAAGACCATACTCGTGGGAAATAGAAGAAGTAGCTAGCTTCTGGAGTGATGTTGTTATTGAGAATCCTGAAAACTATTTCATAGGTTCAATGGTAGTTTATCAAACTAAAAAGCCATATTTTGGAATTGTAGACGGGCAACAGCGCTTAACAACTATTACCCTAATATTGGCGGCGATTAGAAACGCATTTAATAAAATAGGTGAGGAAAACCTAGCAAAAGGTGTGCATAAATATGTTGAGCAAGCAAATATTGATAATGAAGATGAATTTGTTTTAAAAGCTGAAACATCATTCCCATATTTGCAAGACCATATTCAATCTTTTGATGGCTTTAAAATTCAGTGTGATGTTGGGACGGAAGAACTAAAACTAAAAAAAGCTTTTGATTACCTAGAAGAGAGATTAGTTAGAGAAGTACCTGAATTAGAGGCTTTCACAACGGATGAAGCACAAACATCATTATTTACAAATCATGATACCGCGGTGGTACAAAAATTAAAATTCATTCGAGATAAAGTACTGGCGTTAAAATTAGTATTTATTCAATTAGATAACGAAGACGATGCATATTTAATTTTTGAAACACTTAATGCTAGAGGGAAGGATTTAACAACTCCCGATTTAGTCAAAAACTTACTATTGAAAAAACTTCAAAGTAAAAGTGTTGCATTAGATCAAGCAAAAGAGTCTTGGAATATTCTGGTAAAACAATTTGATGATATTAGTGATAGTAATATCCTTGAGGCTTATCTAACGCATTATTGGATGTCCAGGTACGAATACACGACAGATAAAAAATTGTTTAGTAAAGTTAAAGTGCATATTGGTCATAACGACAATACAGCAAAAAATTTAATCACTGATTTAAATACATCGGCATCCCACTATTGCAGGATGATAAAACCTGACAATTACTCTTGGACAAAAGATGAAACTCAAACCAAAGAATACTTGAAATCTTTAAATATTTTTAAAGTTAAGCAACAATCATCTTTAGTTTTATCTTTGCTTAGAGCTTATTTCAATAAAAATATTACTTTAAAGAACCTTAACTCAGCACTACATAAAATTGTCAATTTTCATTATTGTTTCAATGCAATTACCTCATCAAGATCATCGGGAACAATAGCGTCTAACTATTCAAAATTGGCTATAAAACTATCAAATATTGATAACAGTAATGACTTTCAAGTGATTCTTAATGAATTGAGCTCATTTCTGAAATCCAAGCTCCCAGAACAGAATGAATTTGTCGTGAAATTTCACGAGTTAAACTATTTATCAAATATAACTAAATTTAAAAACATTATCAGGTATACGTTAAACTATCTTTTACCTAAAAACGGTAATGGATTAGCTGTAGATTTAAATAGTATGACTATCGAACATCTCATACCGCAAAGTTTTATAGGTACCGAATATTCTTCTGACATTGTCGCTAGCATCGGGAATCTAATTTTAACTAATAAGGAAATTAACTCTGGTACGTTAGCTGATAAACAACCATCAGAAAAAATACAAATACTTCAAAAGTTAAGGTACCCATTAAAAGACGTACTAATTACTAAACCTGATTGGAATTCAGATTTAGTAAAAGATAGGGCCGAGTTAATGGCAGTTAAAATATACCAATCTTTAAAATTATAACTAATTACCTAATTTTCAAACATATATTCATTTCCTGACATTAACCACCAGGAAATGAATTTGCTAAAAATAAAAACCAACTAATATACCTAACCTACCCAGGCTTCAAGGAATAACTCATTCATTGCTGCAACCAAACATCCCCAATCCGGCGTTGCAACGGCTCCGTTTTGGAGCGCTCAAGAGAAACTTCGGGAAAATGTTAAAAACAGCACCAATATCTTGGCTAACGCTGGGATGGCGGTGCTATTTTTTTTTTTAATTTTAAATCGAAGATCCCATGAGGACTGGAACTCTTAAAAATTTAGGTCAATCAGCACCTCTATCCCAATTTCAAGCCTTACAAGAACCGACCTACTTTGTCACCATACCCCATATTTGTATGCAACCAATCTAGTGTGAACTAATTATGAGAAAAAAGTGAGAAAAATATAGAAAAGTTCAGTGAGTAGATAGCGCATTTAAACTATATAGTTTCTGCAGTTGCAAACAATTTAATATTCGATACTGCAACGAGTAAGTTTAAATCATTTTATCAACTTACGTTAAGGCGAAAATAAGCATCATCTATTTTCATTATATAAATCAATTTAAAAGGTGCATTACAATGAAAACATTTACATCATTATTAATTTTATTTTGTTTTTCAATAAATACTCACGCATCCGAATTCAAATTTATTGCAAGTGATAATAAAATCACAACAAAGATATGTATGGCTGCGGTAACTGATAATACGAAAGTTATGATAAGCAAATTACGAATGCTAAGTCGAAGAGGATCAGCACTAAGCTTCCGCACATTTGTTAATTCGATGCAGTGTAATAATCAATACATTGGTAATTTTGCGAAAACATATGATGCCCAAAATACGTCTGATTATTTAGACCGATACACAAATAAATGGAACAAAAATCGTCAAACTAAGGTCACTATGAAAGACTTAGCAAATGAGCGAAGGAAAGATAAGGATAAAACCATTGTTGTATTAGTTGCCAGCAACTAGCTATTTCGATTTAGAGAGGACTAGTCTTTTATGACAATAGTGACAGTAAACATATATTCTAAAGTAACAGTGAAAAGTCGATGAGTTTGAGGGCATAATTTAGGCTAGATTTGATGGTGATGATTAGATTTAGCTCTGGAAGGAATTGATATAGTGTTTTTTTGACTTATACTTTGACTGTATGAACTGGAATAAATACAAGCTGAAGTAAAGGGAGTCCAATAGGCGTGGCTAACAAAGAAGGCTCATTCATGGTTGACGAATGGTCAGTAGAGCCTGCGCTAGATCGGATTATCGGTTATTCCAAGAGCACCTATTTGCGACCTCAAGTAATGGAACTTTTGGTTTACTTAGCTAAACACCAGGGTCAGGTAGTTAGCTTGGAAGACCTTCTTAATGATCTTTGGAGGGGGAAGGTTGTAACAGTTGGTACAGTCTATAACTGTATTGCTGAACTTCGAAATGCTCTTGAAGCAGGGGTTGATCAACCCACCCAAATAAAAACTATTCCGAAAAAGGGCTACCGATTAGTAGCTACAGTCAGAGGACTGACTGATCCGCTAAGTACTATTAGAGGTAACAATACGACACCATCGATATTTGCTATCGAACCTCCATTTATACGCTTAAAACTTCGTAGGTTAGTGGTGGCCATATTGCTATTGCTATTGCTATTGCTAATCATCCTATCGATGGTCAACCGTTGGTCGACAGAGCAGAGTGAAAACACTAAATCCGACAATTTTGTGCGCCGTTACACCATCGACCTTCCTCTAAGCATGCGAGCCGATAATTACGAGTTTCGTCCTGTCACCATTTCAACGGACGGACGCCGCGTAGTTTTTCACGCCGTAATGAACGGACAAAAACAGATTTATTCACGTTCACTCGACAGCCTAAATGTCCTTCCTATCAAAGGTACTGAGAATGCGTCGCTTAGTTTAACTTTATCACCCAACGGTAAGTGGATAGCCTTCGTTGACGAACGTGATGGTATGCTAAAGAAGATTTCAATAAGCGGGGGGACTCCAATTACTTTGTGCGATCCTGGCGCACAGATCTTAGCCTTAAGTTGGGGCGCTAACGGAACTATCGTATACGAGAGTAATTCATATGCTGGACTCATGCAGGTGTCGTCTTTGTCTGGAATACCTGAAAAGCTAACCTTTCCGGCGAACGGCGAATTCCATAAACATCCAAATGTTTCACCTGATGGTAACTCTCTGTTTTTTACTATTGGAGAAAGAGGTGTGACAACACGAAAAACCGATCGAATTGCCGTATTATCTCTGCAGTCAGGAAAGAAAAAGGTTTTGATGGAGGGGGCCACACCACAGCTAACAATCAACGGATATCTTATTTACTACTGGAACAACGTGCTTTGGGCCGCTGAATTCGATGATAAACATCTGAAAGTCAATGTTCAAAGTATCCCCATTGCGGAAGGCGTTCACTACGATCATGCTGCACATTACAGCATCGCAGCTGACGGAACATTATTGTACGTTCTTGCCACAGCCCTTCAGCCAAAAAGCCTAGTTTGGGTTGATCGCTACGGAAAAGTGGATAACCTTAATCTGGATAGACGGGCCTATTTACAGCCAAACATATCGCCGAACGGTGAATACGTTGCTGTAATAGTCGACTCCAAAAATGGTGCGGATCTCTGGACATATTCACTGGAGCACGGCACGAGCACCCGCTTGACCTACGACCAGTCCCGAGAGGCTAGTCCCGTGTGGAGTCCTGACGGGAAATACATTTATTACTCATCAAATCGAGTTGATGACCTATTTCGAGTAACAACAGATGGCAGTGGAGTGATTGAACAGCTTACAGATAGTTCAAGTTATCAATTTGGCTACTCCATTACACCAGATGGACAGCATTTACTGTTCGATGAACGGGACGGAAACTTCATCTCTGGAGCTCACTTGGCAGTGCTTCCTGTATTCCATGAAACAAAGTCAGATGTCTTGCTAAAAACAGAATTTAACGAGACTGAACCCGAGCTTTCTCCAGATGGTAACTGGCTGTCCTATACATCTGACCGTTCCGGTGAAACTGAGATATACGTCAGACCATTTCCTAACACCAAAGATTCAGTTTGGCAGGTATCAATAGATGGCGGCCGAAACCCTCGATGGAATCCAAACGGGCAGGAAATTTTTTATTGGGGTCCAGAAAACCTAATGGCCGTCGATATTAAGACAGCGCCGAATTTTGAGAATGGGCGACCCAAGGTATTATTTAGCCATCAGAACTACCTATCCTACGACCTTCGAAATTTTGATATTGATCCAACAGGTGAGCGATTCTTAATGATCAGGAAACCTTCTGATGATAAATCCCCCAACAACCGGGTCGTCATTGTTCAAGACTGGCTTAATGATCTTGTCTACAAAGACCAGATCGAGTAGCTCGAGCATCGAGGTGCATCATCAAAGCTAAAAGCATGTTGACGATTGTCACCAATTTGTCTTCGTGCCGTTCAAAAGTCGTCGACTCAGCCTCATTTCGCAAGTTTTCAGTCTTAGCATGGCTACCACACTTCGACTGGCCGTTTACCTCAACGAGGCCAACTGTCGAGCACTCTAAACACGTCACTAAGTCAGACACACCAACACCGATGTTCGGTAAAAGCTCGGAGTTCGGTCGACAAAAACGCATAAAATTCTTCGAGTTAGCATATCGGTTTCGGTGTGCCGCGCGGTTGAAGTTCGGTAGGGTTTCGGTGGCGACTGGGCTTGCATTTTGAGATGACAAAACTCGTGATTTTTCTTACGCTTACGACACATAAAAAGGCCATTCCGTTGGCCTCATAATCGGCAGGTCCCCTGTTCAAGTCAGGGAGGGGCCACCATCTAGAACATCAAAGTCTACCTAGGTAGGCTTTTTTGTGTCTGCTATTTACTGCCTAATATTAAATACTTCCTGTCTAAATCCGTTTTTAAATTCCCTATAATTAAAGCTTAGGCGGAATCATAAAGTACATATTCAAGATAATGTTGGAGCCAAGAATTTCATATTAAATAGCTACAATACTGATAATTTATTGACAAAACTCATTTGGAGGTAACAATTTTATAATTAGTTAATTTATTTGAGGGACGCTATGAGAATATTCAATAAACAACGAAAATTTTTTGTAGTTGCAAAAAAGGTTCGCCAATATTCAGCCTATGCTCTAGGAGAAATTGTATTAATAACTGTTGGTATACTGTTAGCACTGCAACTTAATAGCTGGGATAAAGCTAGAAAAGATAGTGAAAAGGAAGCTATTTTAATTAACAAGCTGAAAATTGAGTTCATCGATAACCAAAAGTATTTAGACGATTCTATCGTTAATGTTGGAACGGTAGTCAGCAAAATGACTCATTTTTTGACATTAATGGGGCCAGAGCCAAGCATGGTAGACGATAATTTGGTACATGATTATGTAGCTGCTTATTATTGGAATCCAAGTTATGCGCCAAGCAGATCAGTGTTTGACGCTTCATTAAGTAGTGGGGATATAAACTTAATAAAAAATAGAGTTCTACAAGAGAAGCTGCATGAATGGTCCGAACTGCTTAGCTCTAAAGAGCATTTAGAGGCGAGTATTGGAACGCATCAACATAACTATGCAAATGCTTGGTTAGGCATGCACTCTTGGAAAAGCGCTATTGCTTTAACTGGAGAAATGGAAGGCATAGGGCCGAGTAACTTCCCTTTTGATCAAAAGAAATTTTTGTCTTTACCTGCATTAGAACATGCGGTTTCCTTGAAACTTATTTTAGTGAATATACAAAAAAACTTACTAATAGATACAAGTACACTGCAAAAAGAAATAATCGACCTTTTACATAAAGAGATCTCATCCTTGCAACAAGATGAAACTTAAATCAAACATAAGAAAATCCAAACCTGTTCTACAAATCGTTAGCTCTAATCTTCGACTGTTGAAAACTTATTTTAATGCTTTCTCAAAATATTCTATTAGCATACGTATGTCGTACCCTAATGAGTCATTAGCATCTAAACCTGTTAGTCTTCTAGACAGATAACCCATGTCTTTAATAACAGCTGTATCAGACAATATTAGCTTTCCTGCTGCATCTTTTATTACATACTCGAACGACATTCTTGGGATATATAAATCCTTTAATATGCGTATTTCTTGCGTATTGAATTTAGTTTCACCTGCTAAATCAATATCTGAGAAAGTAATATCAATAGACATGCCAGATTCTTTAAAGTGGTCATCTAATGCCTCAGCCAACTTATCAGCTACATTCTGCTCGAAATTAGACTGTATACCAATATTACCAGTATCTATGTCACTAAAATCATGAGGATTAACCAGTTTTATAGTAGCTGAGCCAGCAGTTGCTGAAACTGTTTTTGGTTCTACAGTAGTGTTTGAACACGATGCAAGGAGCATAGCGAGTATTATTGTTATTAGTGTTTTCATAATTATTCTCCTATTTATAAGTATAATATTAGTACGCTATATATCAGTAGTACATAATTAAGTAGCCTTTAGCTCTTCAAGTTATAACTGAATTCAACTAACCCCTACAATTTCGCCACTTTCTAACAGTTTAATTTTGGTCGCTGATGGCTCTTTAGGTAATCCAGGCATACGCAGGATATTTCCCGTTAACACGACTAAAAATCCTGCGCCGGCATTCACTTGTATATTTCTTACAGTAACCTGAAAATCTCTTGGGCGACCGTGTAAAAGCGGGTCATCCGATAGTGAACTTGGTGCTTTTGCAATACAAATAGGCAAATGCTCAAGTTGTAAATGCTGCACATGGTGTAAGTCTCGTTCCGCATCTTTGGTCAAGGCAATGTCTTTCGCGCCATACATGGCCTTACAAACTTTGCTGATTTTATCAAACACTGAATCATCCAGATCATACATAGAAGTAAATGGTTGCGACTTAGCTGCAGCAAGTTTTATTTTTTCTACTAAATCAATAGAGCCTTTGCCACCTTCGGTGTAGTGGTTGCTCTCAGCAAACAAAATCCCCTTTGCTTCAACATGCTTTCTAATAATGGCAATCTCTTCATCGCTATCATCAGCGAATCGATTTAATGCAACAACAGGCTCTTTATTGAATAATTCAACGCTTTCAATGTGCTTATCAAGGTTATCTAAACCTTGTTTTACAAACTCTAAATTTACTGTTGTTAGATGGTTCTTATCCATACCACCATGCATTTTTAACGCCCTAACTGTGGTCACCAATACTACTGCCGCTGGATCAAGTTCAGCAATTCGACACTTTATATCAAAGAATTTTTCTGCTCCTAAATCAAAGCCAAAGCCGGCTTCAGTAACAGTCCACTCGGCGTGATGCATTGCCATTTTGGTCGCTAAAATGCTATTACAACCATGGGCGATGTTGGCAAATGGACCTCCGTGAATAAAGGTTGGAGTCCCCTCCAAGCTTTGTACTAAATTAGGATGCATTGCGTCTTTTAACAATGCTAATAGAGCACCGGTAATGCCTAACGCTCTTACAAATACCGGTTCACCAGTGTAACTGTAACCTAAAAGAGTATTATTTAAGCGACGCTCTAAATCTTTAAAACTATTTGTTAAACATAAAATCGCCATAATTTCAGAGGCGGCGGTAATATCAAAGCCCCCTTCCCTTGGTGTACCCTGCATTTTACCACCAAGACCAAGTACGATATTTCTCAGGCTTCTGTCATTCATATCCATAACTCGACGCCAAACGATTTGACGAGGGTCGATATTAAGTGCATTGCCATGAAATACATGATTATCAATGGCAGCCGAGATCATATTATTGGTGCTGGTTATGGCGTGAAAATCTCCGGTAAAATGAAGATTAATACGTTCTACAGGTAACACCTGTGAATACCCTCCACCAGTTGCCCCACCTTTCATACCCATACAAGGGCCTAAAGATGGTTCGCGTAGTGCGAGACAAATTGAATCTCCAAGCTGTGTAAAAGCTTGGCCTATACCAATTGTTGTTGTGGTTTTACCTTCTCCGGCCGGTGTAGGAGTGGTAGCAGAAACTAAAATTAGCTTACTGTTTTTTTGTTTTGATTTTTGTTTTAGCGCATCGATATTAATTTTAGTAATGTCACGTCCGAAGGGAATTAAAAACTGCTCGTCTATATTCAACGACTTGGTAATTTCTCTTATATCTTTAGTCTGACATTGCTTGGTAATTTCATTATCGGTAAGCATAATTCTTTCCTATATTGTAATTCTTGTTGAATTATTATCGATGCCAATGATCTACCTCTAATACCAAATACAAGGCACAAAATAATTAATACAATTTTAGTATATAACCAACTAATCACCATGATTAGTAAAAATGGACTTGAATCATAGTAAGCTATTAACAAATATAGTAAAAATTACACTTACAAGTTTACGGTTTGCGAGCAACAATTTGTGCTATCGCTTTTGAACCTTGTCCATCAACGTTACTCACAACACCTTCAAAGTAGTGCAATACTTCCCATCCAGAAAACAACTGCAAAAGTTCATTGTGTTTCAATAAAAAGTTGGGATTTTTAGGCCGTCCAAATTGAATATTTTCAGTTGTGAAGGTTTCATAGATAACAAGTCCACCAGATTGGATTGATGTTTTGATTTGTTCAAATAACGGACGATGTAGATAGTTATAAATGATAATTGCAGAAAAGCATTTACCATATAAAGGGCTCGTATTTTCATCTTCAAAGTCTACCTGCCATAGCTCTGCTAACTCAGATTTTTCAACAGGTAGTGAATTAGCATTTGCCTCTAAAATTTTTTCTAGAGACATCTTATTTATATCCGCAAAAGTAACCGGTACGCCACTCCCAATAAGGTACAGACCATTTCGGCCGTTACCACAAGCCAAGTCTAATACTGAATGTTCAAAGCTTGCCTGTTTAATTTCAGTTAAGAATTCAGTTAATAATGGGGAATGCAGTTGCGGGATGTCGTTATTAGATATCATATATGTGACTCTAGCTTTTTATTGTTTGCAAAAGAGTGATAATTGCAAGAAATTTTCAGCCTATATTACCCTTGAAATATTAATCATTATAAACACCCAATAGCTGAAAAATAAAGAGCAGTAATGTTATTCAGTTTAAAGTTTTAATTAGACGATTATACCGCAGTCACATAAAACTCCGCCAAAAGTCTCCTGTTACTTAACAACTTGTTTTTGTTTGATAATCCTAAATATTTATCAGTTTGCAACACTCAATATCTTTGTCTAAGCTTTGAAGTAAACAATAACATGTGAGTGGAAAAAATATTGTGCTGAATAAATTATGGCTTAGTAAAGTTTTGTGCCTGCAATTGGTTATTCTTACCTTTTTTGTAAACACAGTTTCAGCAAAAAATAACTTTTCAGCTACCTATAAAACCGCAAATAAAGTTGTTGCTATTGGTGATGTCCATGGTGCTTATCCAGAATTGCATGCCCTCTTAACAAAACTCAAATTGATTAATGATAATGATGATTGGGTCGGTGGTAATACTTATTTAGTCAGCTTAGGAGATTTACTCGATCGAGGCGCTGATTCTCGAAAAGTTATGGACCTACTGATAAAACTTCAGCAACAGGCGCCTAAAAGTGGCGGTATGGTGTTGCAGGTGCTGGGTAATCACGAACTTATGGTGACAACAGGCGATCTTAGATATGTATCAAAAGAAGAGTTTGCCGCATTTACAGCTGAAGAAACTCAGCAGCAAAGAGCCAGTTTACAGGCACAATTTAATGCCCAACACCCAGACGAAAATGAAGATGCTTTGGCAGCAAGGTTTGCCAAACAATACCCTCCAGGTTTTAGTGCTTTTATTGCAGCCTTCTCTCCTAAAGGTAAATATGGCAGCTGGCTAAGAGCGGCAAGACCGGTCATTCAGGTCAATGATTCTGTGTTTGTTCATGGTGGTTTATCATCGGCGTTGCACGACATGGACGTAACAGAGATAAACCAAATAATTGAGCCTGTTTGGGAATACCAAGACATTGTCGCTGATTTGCAAACAAAAAGAATACTTGCTGAAACGGCCGATTTTTGGAGTCGGATAGATTACCTCAACAAAGCGATAAAACCCTATATAGACAAGAATAAAAAAAACTCTCGAAATAAAATACCTAAATGGCACAAAGACTTAATTCGACTGCACGAATTGCAAAGCAGCTTTGCGTTTTCTGATAGCAGTCCAATGTGGTATAGAGGTAATGCATATTGCCACCCCTATAGTGAATCTTTCAACACTGAACGTGTATTAAAAAAACTCGACGCAAAACGCATAGTAGTTGGACATACGCCACTATATAAGGAAATAAAAAGCCGATTAGCTGGACAAGTCATTCTTGCCGATACAGGCATGTTAAAAAAAGTTTATAGAGGCAATGCTAATGCCGTTGTTATCGAGCAGGGTATGATAAAAGTTCAAACACTAGCCGCGAATAGTTTAGAACCCATATTGGCCGAGGAAAAGCGCTTTAGCGTTGGCTCAAGCTCGATGACAGATGAACAAATAAAAGACTTTTTATTAACTGCCCAAGTCACCAATTCAGAGCCTATCGGTGTCGGCATAACCAAATCCGACAAATTAACTTTAACAAAAGGTGGCAAACAAATTCGTGCACTGTTTAAAACTCACGATTCCGATCCTCAGTTAGACAACACAAGCAGGTATCCAAATTATAGATATATAGCAGATCGATATAAATATGAAATAGCCGCCTTTCGTCTTGATCGTATGCTCGACTTACACCTTGTACCTGTAGCTGTGCAAAGAAGAATCGACGGAAAAAATGGTCTGCTGCAATATTGGGTTAATGATTTACTCAGCGAAAAGGAAAGAGAAGAGCAAAATATTGCATTCAACAGTTATTGCCCGCAACTCGAACAATATATCAATCGCTACATTTTCGATGTATTGATATATAACGATGATAGAAATCAAACCAACTTAAACTTCTCTAAAAAAGATTTTATGCTCTACCTTATCGATCATTCCATCGCCTTCGGAGTATCAAAAAACCCGCCAAAAATGTACAGAAAAGCAACCTTAAAGTTATCGTCATTGTTTAGAGAAAAATTGGCAAGTCTTACCTATGATCGGCTCGATGAAGAGCTCGATGGTTTATTAAGTAACTCTCAAATAAAAGCAATTATCAAGCGCAGAGACTTGATATTAAAAACCGCTACCAGTCCTTAAAAATGATAATAATAGGCAGTGCAGTTAATGGATAACTCCAACACCTCACCATCGCAAAATCCTCCAGAAACATTAACTTGGATTGAACGATTATTAGCATCCGGTGCAGACATTAAACCGGGTGAAGGCTGGAATATTATCTTGCTGATGGGCTCACTGTTTTTTTTACTGCTCACAGCTTACTTATTAAAACCCGTGCGGGATACATTGATATTAGTTGAAGGGGGCGCTGAAGTTCGCAGTTATGCAGTAGCACTGCAAGTAGTGGTGCTTGTTATTCTACTGCCCATTTATGGGATATTTTCACGTCAATTTAGCAGTCGTAAATTCATGATTTACATTGCAGTATTCTTTTCCTTCAATCTTTTCTTGTTTTATTTCCTAGGACAAAAAGGCCATCAGCTCTCAATTCCTTTCTTTCTTTGGCTTGGTGCTTTTGGGGTGCTCATGGTGTCTCAGTTCTGGGCATTTACCTCCCAAGTATACAACAAAAAATCTGGAGAAAGGTTGTTTGCTTTGGTTGCCGTAGGGGCCAGTTTAGGCGCCTGGGTCGGTTCGGCAATATCAAGGGGATTGATGGATTATTTTAATAGTTTTCAAATGCTCCTTATCAGCATCATCCCATTACTTATCTCTGCATATTTAGCGGCAAATGTAAAAATTCAAGATAGCGCAGGCTTTATTGAACCGCCAACATCTACTGAAAAACAGCCCTCCCTGTTAAGTGGTTTTTCACTCGTTTCTAAAAGTCAGTACTTACTGCTAATTGCAATTTTTGTCATTTTAATGAACTGGTGCAGTAGTATTGGAGAATACTTAATGGCTGTACTGGTTGAAACGTTTTATCAACAAGGGGCTGAGTTAGGAAACATAACTGACTCAAAAGAAAGTTATATTGGCAAGTTCTACAGCGAATTTTACTTTTGGGTGAATTTAATTGGTTTATTTATGCAGTTTTTCATCGTTTCACGGTTGATAAAATGGGCAGGATTTAATATTGCTTTCATTTTAACACCTTTGTTGATATTTATGGGCTATGGCTTATTAGCCTTTTTTCCTTTGGTTGCGTTATTTAAAGTCATAAAGGTATCTGAAAACGGGCTAAATTATTCACTGCAAAAAACCACATTGCAAATACTGTTTTTGCCAACCACACGCCGTGAGCAATATGAAGCTAGAGCAGTTATCGATACTGTTTGCTGGCGAATAGGCGATTTATTGCAAGCAGCTACGGTATTTATTGGTTTAAACCTGTTGAATATCTTGCCGCAAAAATTTCTCTACTTGAACCTTATATTAACTTTACTGATGATCATTTTAGCTTATTTTATCGGTAAAAATTATCTACAAAAAAGCAGAAATGAACGTTCAAATACAGTCTCTAGCCCTGAGGAAAACTTAATAGCGAACAGAAATAACGTGCCCATTAATTGAATATTAATCTAGCGCTTTTTTGGTGACTGAGAATTCTTTCAACCTAAGAACATGCTCTTTACTGATTTATAAAGATGTTAAGCCCCAAACAAAGGCGATCATAGCTGTGATACTAATCAAAGCGGTATATGCCATACCGACGATGGTGTATTTTATACAGGTAACAATGTAGCCTTGTTTGTAAACACGCTTTTGCATGATGAATAAATAAATAGGTATCCACATCAAAAGAATTACCGAAATAAGAGTAAGAATGGAATCTAACCAAGATATATTCTT
Source organism: Thalassotalea nanhaiensis (assembly GCF_031583575.1). Lineage (NCBI taxonomy): Bacteria > Pseudomonadati > Pseudomonadota > Gammaproteobacteria > Alteromonadales > Colwelliaceae > Thalassotalea > Thalassotalea nanhaiensis. The sequence continues at coordinate 3,612,321 of NZ_CP134146.1, forward strand.
AAACAATGAATCCTGCACCATATCTATTATTTCAATTTGTAAAATAATAAAAAACACAAAGCTGTGACTATGCAATGCAACCGTCAAGTGCTCCATATAAAATCGGCTACTAAACATATACATAATTTTTAGTAGTGCGGCAAATAAGGGTAATAACACAAACATTAATTGTGGAAGCTTACTGATTGTTTGTTGTAACAATGGACCAGTACCCGTTTGAAATGCTTTGGTAGCTTTTTCTTCTAATTGGTTAGCAAAATTATTAATTTTTAGGTTTTGCTCTGCTGATAAGAATTCAAAAGATATTGTGCCGTCACTACTATTACCTAAACTCAGCAAATTAACTTTTTCTCCTTTTCTTACTTTTTCTATTTGTTTTGTAAGGGCTGTATACTGTTTTTGGTATTTATCGGATAAAGGCTTGTTTGATTCAAGCTTTCTTAATTCCAAAGAAACCAATTCGATGGCGATTGCTTTTAGTACTTTGTTATCTGGGTTAGACAAATCTTGTTGATAATTATTGAATGTATCCAGCTTATGTTTTACTTGCTGAATTTCTTCAGTCGATTTTCCTAAGGTGAGCATCACCTCATACTGTTGCTCTAGTTCAGCGATCTGTTCGGTTACTTGGGTAAGTGCCCTTTCTTCATTAGTAATACGAATAATATTGCTATTTTCACTGGCAGCGAAAAACTTCAAGGTGATAAAAAAGATAATACTAATAAATAAGTACAGCCTTAGCGGCGGCACATAATGTACTCTGCGCCCCAGTATATATTCATTAGTAAGAAATCCTGGCCGAGTTAACAATGGCCAAATGGTTCTACTGGCTCGTGAATCGAAGCTAAAAATATCATCAAGCAAATGTAATATTACGGTCCAAAAATATTTTATGTTCGATTCAGAACTTTGACCACAATGGCTACAATAAGAACCTGTTAACACCTCCTGACAATTACTACACGTTGTTTGCAACGTTGCATTTTCGTCTATGGTGTTTAATTTTTTATCGTGTATTTCTGTATTCGACATAGTGCAATAATGACTCAATTTATACATATCTAAGCAGTTAACATTAAAACTAACTGAATAAATTACAATGATTTTATCCAAAATAGCAGATTTCATTATTGATTAAAAAATAACTTATTCATACCAAGATACAAATAAACTGAAATATATCGCTAAGTTGGGTGGTTAAATGTAAATTCTCTGTTAAATTTAAAGGGTTAGCAAATTATAATAAAACGATATTAATAGTAAGGAGAGCCATCATGGCATTTGAAGTTAGCTTCGAATTACAAGAATCAGATTTAGAGCATTTTCGAGGGGTAATGCGTAAAGCCCAAGAGGGTGCGAAAAAATTAACTGACCAGGCCATTTTAGCCAATGCAAAAAAACTCATTCAAGATGTAGAGGGTAATGTTCCACCATTTGTAAGTGATCGCATTAAAAAATTGGAAACGTTAATCGCAATGATTGAAGATGCGGAATGGAAAATTCCAAGCGAAGAGCGTGCAGACGTATTAAGTGCATTATCTTATTTTAGTGACCCAGAAGATTTAGTACCTGACGATATTCCTGTTTTGGGCTTTTTAGATGATGCCATCATGATCGAGTTGGTCGCTGAAGATCTAAAGGATGACATAGAAGCGTTTGATGAATTTTGTGCCTACCGCATCAGAGAAAAAGATCGAGCAGGAGATCAAGACATCACCCACGATGATTGGCTCGATGCTAAGCGCCGTGAACTACACTCTCGAATGAGAAATCGTCGTTCATCTCGTCGTCGTCGAGGCTCATCATTCCGTTCTATTTTTTAATTAGTTCGCTCATTTAGCCCAAATTTCGTGTCCTTACAAAATTGGTAAGGACACCACTTCTTCATTATCTGCAAGACATTAAACTATCTAGTCATTAACAACCCATTGATGATCATAAAAACTAACTACGAAAGTGATCGGTATCACAATTAACGACGATTTCTGTTAATATTTAGTTAAAATAACCAACACATCGTTTCATCACTCTTTCAACACCTTGAAAAATAAAGAAATAAATGTTGGTGTCAATCTTGCTTATTTTATAAATCTTAATAAAGAATTGATAACAGGAGTATTTTGTGGAAGTTAAATTAGAAGACCGTCCTATCGAACAGGTACGAGAAGAAACAATCGATCAATTAATTTATAATTATAGCCATATGATTATCTCTGCTGAAGCCTTCGAATATAGATTAGATGAGGCCATGCAAACTAATGATGCACACAAAATTGTCGCCTTGGTTGAAGATCTGCCATTAAAAGTCGATACAAAGTATCAAAGCGAAAAAGAATCTCAATTTACCCCAAATTACAGCCATCAAGTAAGCGATGAAGAGGTGAGCCTTAGTAGCATACTTGGTTCTAACGAGCGTAGTGGCAAATGGCTAGTTCCAAAAGAAGTAACTATTTATGACATCCTTGGTTCAACAAAGCTCGATTTTACCGATGCGGTATTTCAGCATCAACATGTCACGATAAATTTATTCTGCCTAATGGGCTCTGATAAAATTTATATCCCTGAAAATGTGAATGTGGTTACGCAACTTCTTGACGTTATGGGAAGTGTTGAAAATAAATCAGCCTCTATGGCCAACCGACAAGCGCCAACAATCACCATCAAAGGTAAAGTTATTATGGGAGGGCTGGTAGTAAAAGTGAAACGAACTACTAAAGAAAAATGGATGGGGTTTGCCGATAGTTTAAAAAGCTTTCTTGGCACCTCATAAATACAAAACCATAATATATTGGCATCATTATCAGTAGCTCCTCTATTCGTTTCAGGGGCTACAATTTTCATACTATTTAAACACTATACTTAACTAACTCTCCCATTTTATATTTTTTTGTGCATAATGAATTTAACAAAAATAAAAATGAGGAATGATTGTGACCGCTAAAAAAAGACAGCCAAAGAAAAAGCCAACAAAACACAAAGAAGTAAAATCTAAAGCAAAGTGGTCAGATAATGTATTTCTTTATACGGTATTTATTGTTGTACCACTGCTTGTTGTGTTGCTATTAGTTCTCTAAGGTCTATTTAAGGGGTAAATAGTTAAGTGCTCACGTTATTACGGCCCGACTTCTTAGCCTTATACAACGCCTGATCGGCCACTTTCAGTGTTTGCTCAAAATCTTGTTTAAGAGTTCTTTTAGCAACGCCGATAGAGATCGTAACACTTACTTTTTTGTTGCTATTTTTGCCATTAGCTCGTTCTTCTTTTGTTTGTCTTTTAGGAGCACGAATCACCATTTTATAGTTAGCAATTAGCTTACGAATGCGTTCTAACTCTTGTTTGCTATGAGCAAGTGATTTTCTTGGAAATACTATAGTAAACTCTTCTCCGCCGTAACGAAAAACCTTCCCCCCCTTTTTCACTTCCGTTAGTTTACTGGCAACCAACTTTAATACTTGATCACCAATATCATGACCATATTTATCATTGAAGCTTTTAAAGTGATCTATGTCTACCATAGCAACGGTATACGAGTTACCTAAGGATAAAGACAGTTTTTTTAATGCTCGCCTGGAAGGTAAACCGGTTAACTCATCGCGATAAGCTAGGGAGTAAGAATCGACAACAACCACAAGAATATAATAACTAACCAACAGCGTTAGAATAATGCTCCATGGCAAATTTAAAAATTGATAATGTTCAAATCCCCACACAAGCGCGCTCACCAATAGCGCGACAACTGACAAGCTTGCGGTGCTTATACTTCGCCATAACAATAATACAATAACGCTGAATAAAGGCACTTCTATGGGTAAATAAGCGCCCCATGTTTCAGGATACTGATTGACCGCTAAATATTGCATTAATATATCGGACGTAATTAACCATAAATAGGCGGTTACACCACAGAGTCCAAGTAAAATTATTTGATTAAAACCATGAATCGATAGCACGCCGCGATCTTTAATTAACCCCAATAAACCACAAACTAGAAAGCCATTCACCACCAGCCAATTTTCATTTTCAACAAGCCAAGGAGACCAAGCCATATTGGAATTAATGGTGAGGTAAAATAATCCTAAAATTGCGCTAAGAAAAGCAATGCTACTGTGACTAAAGTATGAAGAAAATAATATGGTGATAATGAACAGCCCATATAACGACTGTTCAAAGATAGAAATTTTGGCAAGCCAATACTGCTGAGTTTCAATTACCCCTAAAAAAATAGCTCCGATAATGAGCAAACTACTTAATGTGGCTTTTAATCCTTTAGCAACATCTACCAAGCAAAACCCCGTATTAGCAACTTAAAAGTATTTACGATTATTTAACATTATCATAATGTTGCTTTTGTTTAGAGGTTAATTTTAGCTTAATTTTCAAAAACAGTAATAAAATTAACGTTTAAATCCTCGTTCACATAATATTGCGATTAAATAAGAATGCTGCACTATCTGTGCTTTGCCCAAGGGTCAAATTTACCAGCATTACGTTCGCGGGTCTTTTCTGCTTTCTTCACTCTAACTTCTTCCGCATGTTCAAGTGTCAGCTCCATTGGCTCTCTCGGCTCTAGCCCATCTCGAAAACCTCTTGCCCTTGGTGGCATTTCAAACTCTTTATCGTCAGGCTTTGGCATTCTTTTAAATTTATATAAATAAAAGTCTTCCAGTTTTTCCCGAGCCCATTCCGTTTTCTTTAAAAACTTTAAACTTGAAGCAATACTTGGGTTTGTTTTAAAACAATTAATATTGGTATAAGCGGCTAAAATTTCAAAGCCATAATGATCAACCAATTCATTAACCAGCACATCAAGCTTTAAACCGTGTAATGGATTATTTTGTTGTTCTTCAACTGTACTCATGTAAGTTCCTGACAGATTTGCTACTAATAACAGATTATAAATTCAGTAAGCCTAATTTGATAGTTTTATCCGTAACATTAAAATTAAAGTGGCAATGTAGATATAGCCACTTTATTATCTCTGTTAAGTTAACAGTAAAAGAAAGCATCAAGAAAAATAAATGGCTAAAAAATATTACGTAATTTGGAAAGGCGAAAAAACAGGTGTTTTTAATGACTGGTCAACAGTGCAATCATTAACTTCTGGTCGAGCAGATGCGCAGTTTATGGGGTTTGTGTCAAAAGACGAAGCAGAGGCCGCTTTTCAGTCTACCTACAGTAAAGCATTGATGAAGCGCTCCTTACAAAAAACGCCGAATCAAACCTCACCTCCTACCAATAAAACAAAACCTGCAACCAGAAAAAAAGTAGCTCCACCAACAACAGTTGCTGATATCAATATTTATTGTGATGGTGCTTGTTCACCAAACCCAGGTAAATCGGGTACCGGTATGGCTGTTTATTTCAACAATGAGCTAAAAGAACTTTGGTTTGGTTTACATCAAGCAATGGGAACCAATAATACTGCTGAATTAAATGGCATGTTAGAAGCCTTTCGTTATGCTCAAGCTTATATCGCCAAAGGGCAAACTGTACAAGTATTGTCAGATTCAAAATACTCTATTGATTGCATCACAAAATGGGCAAAAGGCTGGCAGGCTAAAGGTTGGACTCGTGGCAAAAATGAAGAAATTAAAAATCTTGAGATCATCAAAGAATGTTTTGCCTTATATGAGCAACTAAAAGAAAATTTAATTATTAGTCACGTAAAAGGTCATGCCAATATTGAAGGCAATGAGCTTTCTGATCGCATGGCTGTAATAGCAAGAAAGCAAAGGGAAGTTGGTTTTATCAGATACCAAGACACCTTGGATATTGACAAAATTTTAGCGATGGAATCAGGTTAATTGATACACCATCACTTTAACTGTATAAAAACACAGTTATAGGGTAGTATTAATTTAGACGCTTATTTCCGAGTTTTAAAAATGAAACTATACATAGCCGAAAAACCAAGTCTTGGTCGGGCAATCGCTGATGCCTTGCCAAAGCCACATAAGAAACAACAAGGCTTTATAGAAGTCGGTAATGGCGATGTCGTCAGCTGGTGTATAGGGCATATTCTTGAACAGGTTGAACCTGATGCTTACGATCAAAAATATAAAAAGTGGGATATGCAGCACTTACCCATTGTTCCTGATGCTTGGCAATTAAAACCTAAATCGCAAACCCGCTCACAACTTACAATTCTTAGAAAACTGGTTAAACAGTGTGATGCTATTGTGCACGCCGGAGATCCGGACCGAGAAGGTCAGTTACTGATTGATGAAGTAATTGATTATTTAAAGGTAAGCAAAACTAAAAAAGCCCAGATAGAGCGCTTGCTTATCAGTGATTTGAACCTGGCTGCAGTTAAGCGCGCTTTAAATGCATTAAAACCAAACAGTGACTTTATTCCGCTGTCTATTTCAGCTCTTGCTCGCTCGAGAGCGGATTGGCTTTATGGTATTAATTTAACCAGAGCCTTTACCATAGTAGGAAAAAAGTCAGGTTACCAAGGTGTTTTATCTGTTGGCAGAGTGCAAACACCAATATTAGGCTTGGTTGTTTCCCGCGATAATGAAATTGATAATTTTGTCAGTAAACCCTTTTATGAAGTACTTGCCCAAATTGAAACAAAATCCGGTGATACATTTAAAGCAAAATGGCAACCAAGTGAGGCCTGTCAGCCCTATATGGATGATGAAAATAGAGTATTGGTTAAAGCACTAGCAGAGAATGTGGTCACTAGAATTAATAACAAGCCTGCAGTCGTTAGCGAAATTAAAACAGAACAAAAGAAGCAATTTGCACCACTTCCTTATAATTTATCAGCTCTGCAAATAGATGCTGCAAAAGCTTTCTCGATGAATGCGAAATTGGTCCTAGATATTTGCCAGGGTTTGTATGAAAAACACAAGCTTATAACGTACCCTCGGTCTGACAGTAGGTATTTACCTAAAGATCAATTAAAGCAAGCTCCGCAAATCATTAACCTAATGGCTCAATCAACTTTGCCTTTTGCTGAACATGCCAAAAACGCTGATAAAAGTATTGTCAGTAAGGCATGGAATGATAAAAAAGTAACGGCTCACCATGCAATTATTCCAACCGAAAAATCAGCCAACAATATTAATTTAAGTTCTTTTGAAAAAAATATTTACCAACTTATAGTTCGCCAATATTTAGCTCAATTTTTTCCAGCCTTTACCTATGAGCAAACAAAGCTTTCATTAGATATTAGTGGTGGAGAGTTTAGGGTTAATTGCAAAAATCCACAGCAACAGGGCTGGAAAGTATTATTCAAAAAATCTTCTGGCCAAACAAATAGTAATAAGCAAACTCAAACTAATGAGCAAGAGGAGCAAACATTACCTGCTTTAAATAAGGGGGATATTTTGCATTGTCAACGGGGAGAGCTTGTTGAGAAAAACACTCAACCACCGCAGAGCTTTACTGATGCAACACTACTACAAGCCATGACTGGAATTGCCCGTTACGTTACCGATACTGACATAAAAAAAATATTAAAAGATACTGATGGTTTAGGCACAGAGGCTACCCGCGCAGGTATTATTGAACTTCTATTTAAACGAGGATTTTTAGAGCGCCAAGGTAAACAAATTAAAGCAACATTGGTCGGTAAATCTTTAGTTAAAGCATTGCCGGATTTGGCAACAAAACCTGATATGACAGCTCAATGGGAAGCGACCCTGAATGCAATTTGTGAGCAAAAAAGTAACTATCAAAGTTTTATGACGCCTTTAGTGTCTGTGATAGAAAACATGGTAAAACAGGCAAGTAGTTTATCTTTCAGCGGTTTACCTCAAGGAAAAGCCACCAATAACTTTAAAAAGAAACGCTTTAGCCGTAAAAAGAAGTTCGCTAAAACAGCTTAATTAAGACTATTGTCCCGTATATTAATATTCAAAAAATGAATTAAGAAATTACTTTGACCAACCTTAAGCTTTGATCGGTAAGGTGTTTCTTGAAAAGGTTTGTTTTAAAACAACGGTAGATTCTATAGTCGAGATGAAATCTAATCGACCTAATGATTTCTTTACGAAGCTTTCATAATCTTCAAGATCTTCTGCAATTATTTTTAATAGGTAGTCGTAAGCACCGGTAACAACAGAACACTCTAACACTTGCTCTAATTGCTCAACCGTTTGTTCGAATTGGTTAGCCAACTTATCTGAATTAGCACTTAAGCGCACAAAAGCATAGACCAATACGTTTAAGTTAAACGCTTGTCTGTTAAGCCTTGCTTGATAACCCTCTATCACGCCAGCTTGCTCTAACTTTTTTACTCGTCTTAAACAGGGAGTGTCCGACAAACTTACTTCTTGAGCAAGTTCTGACATAGGTATACGACCATTCTGTTGTAACTTTTCGACAATTACTTTATCTTTTTTATCTAAAATCACTATTAAAACCCCATCAAAGTAGTTAAATCCAACAACATAGTAACACCATTCGGTATTTATAACTAAAAACTACAACTTTACAGCGATATTTTAGCGAATTACTGTTTTACCATTCTGATAGCATTAAGGTAATTTAGTCATGCAATACAGGATAAGAACGTGACCGCAAATACCCGCGCCTTTGATCATTGGATCAGAACTAGCTTTTGTGATTTAAACACAGAGTTAGAAGACCTTTACTGGCAACAAGATGATAAAGCAAATGTTGTCAATATTGGCGATGATCTTAAACAGCAACTTGAAGCTGAAGGACGAGAGTTAATATTACCGTTACTCAATGAAGGTAATACCGATAACGGCTTTGATAATGCATTTGATTTATTAGGCAACGTCGGACTTTATATGGCCGCTTGTCGTCGCCACGAAATCACTGAGCCATCAAGAGAGCGTTCCTCTCCTTTAATTGAAGCATCTGCCCTTGCAATGCATATTGGCGCTTCAATTGGTGTTACCCCGCGTTTTGCTACTGCACACTTAACCACGCATAACAAAGCATTTAATGGAACCTACAAACGGTTTACTCACCTAGAAGATGAAAAAGTATTTATTGATTACAATACCAAAGGTATTTTGGCCTATAAGCGAGCGGCTGATGCGTTAATTAAAATCCAACCATTAGGCATATCTCACCCTATTACCGCAGATTTATTGAATGTTGCAAAGCAGGGCCTTAAAGATGTTATCGACTCAAATAAATTGCTCTTTGATAAACTTGATACCGATCGCTTCTTTAATTGTGTACGTCCATATTACAAGCCATATCGAGTAGGCAAAGAAGTTTATCGTGGTGCTAATGCGGGTGACTTTGCCGGTATTAATGTTATCGATTTACAGCTTGGTCTTTGTTTTGCCAATGAGCCTTCCTATTCACAAATGCTGGTAGATAAGTTTTTATATATGATGCCAGAAGATCAATTGATTTTGCGCGATACAATGCGCAGAAGCAGTATTATGGACGACTTTCTGAATGTGAACGCATGTCATAAACAATCGTGGTATCAAGAAAATTTAAGTTTGTTTCTAGAGGTTTGTAAGCTGCACGGCACTACAGCGATTCAGCACCATAACCAATTAGTTGGAAAGTACATCAGCAAACCATCTGCAGGCATGGCAGAGCAACATATGGATAAAATTACCGCCAGTGGTCCTCCATTACATGTATTATTAGATTCATTAGAAAAACTGCGTGATAGACGTGCTGCGCACAAACGCGATGACATTCGTACTCGTTACGCTGATATTCAAACGTTAAAAAACAGCATTAATTAGGATTTTCATGAGCCAATTCAAAAATGATTTTTTATTAGCTGACAGTAATTACTTACTAAATCACTCGGTAGGTCGCCCATTAGCCACAGTAGAGCAAGCATTTAAAGATAGTTTTTTATCGCCATGGCAACATTCAGGCAAGGAGCCCTGGGGCAGTTGGCTAGAAATAATAAATAACTTTCAGTCGGCGTTAGCTACGCTTTTTAATGCCCCCGCAGACCAGTTTTGCCCGCAAGTAAACCTGTCGAGCAGTTTAACAAAAATTGTGATGTCGTTAGGTGCGTTAAATAAAACTAACGTTGTAATTTTGATGAGTGAAGCTGACTTTCCCAGCATGGGATTTGCATTGCAAAAGTCACTACCTTCAGGCGCTGAAATTCGTTTTATAAATAAAACATTAGACATTGCTAATGCGAATGTTTGGCATTCGCATTTATCTAAAGATATTGATTTAGTCTTTATATCAAACGCCTATTCCAACACCGGACAATTAGCCCCGGTTGGTGAAGTAATATCGCTTGCTAAAGAGCTTGGCGTTATATCAGTTTTAGATATTGCTCAATCGGCTGGCGTTATACCACTAAACTTACAAAGTGTAAGCCCTGACTTTATGATTGGTTCGAGTGTAAAGTGGTTATGTGGTGGCCCCGGTGCAGGTTACTTATGGGTTAACCCTGATATTATTGAGCAATGCCAACCAAAAGATGTGGGCTGGTTTTCTCACCAAAACCCTTTTGAATTTGATATTCATAACTTTAATTACCATCAATCGGCAATGAAGTTTTGGGGTGGTACACCATCGATAACACCGTTTGCTTTAGCAAGCCATTCAATAGAGTACTTTGCCAAATTAGGCTCTACTAATATTAGAGCTCACAACCAAAGTATGATCGACTTGATTGTTAATGAATTCGATAACGAGGTTAAGTCACCGCTTGATAAGCACACCAGAAGCGGTACGGTTATTTTAGATTTTTCAGATAAACAAACTAGGATCATGGAAGAGTTGGCAGCGGCGAACATCAGTGTTGATGCTCGCCATTTAGGTATGCGTGTATCCGCTCATATTTATAACGACGCCGATGACATTCAACACTTTATTGATGTGGTAAAACAACACTACTAGCCCTGAAGTTTCAACCTCATCCTATTTATTCACTGGTATTTGTTTCGTTATTTTCCTGCTGCTCGAGCTCTAACTTGGCTCGTTCAGCTTTGGAAATATACTTGGGCTTATTAGACTTTTGCAACTTGGCTTTTTGACGTTTAAGCTGCGCCTTCAGTGTTGATTTTACTTTCTTTTTTCTATTCATCTTTTATGCTTCGATTATTGTTGATAAACCAATGGAAGGTTTGCTTTCATTTTTTTATCTTTCATTAGATAAGGACCAAGGTGTAGTTTTTCAGGCCAATTTAGCAGTGCGTATGCTAATACATTTCGATGCTCACCTAAACTTAAATTATCACTACCGCTAATTGACAGCACCATATTTTTATCTGGATGGACTGCATCATTAATAACCTGCTTCATTGCATTTAATGTTGGATGGTCATCAACCCCGGCAAGTAGAAAACATAAGCCAATTTCAGCTTGAATATCTTCCTTACTTTTTTCAACAATTCTGTCTTGGCGCATTTCAAAATAATCTAATATCCAGGCATGCTCACTCAGGCTCACTTTTTGCTGATAGTAATTGCTATCGGCAAGTACGATATGGGTTAAGCCATAAAGTTTATTGTTAAATTCATTTTTACTTAATTCATCATCTTGATGATCTGGATAGGCATTTTCAAATGCTGGCTTTAAATCTTCGGTCCAATCGACAACATTTGTATATTTTAACCAATATACATAATTGGCCACTTGCGCCGCATAGGCATGGATAAAATCTGCAGACATCAGTAAGTCATGTAAATCAGCTTGCTTTAAATAGGCGACAAATTTTTCATGACCAGGGTGTTCAATACCATACTCATCCAGTTTAGCCATTTGATAAACCAGATATAAAGCAAAACGTCTATCTTCAGTGCCCTTTAATGCTTTTTGTCTAAGTTTACCACGACGGGTATTAGGTAATGCATCAATCATCGCTTGTGCTTGCTTATTGCGCCAAGTTTCTGAATCCAGGTTTTGCAAATAGAAATTTAATCTATCGGTAATTTGATAAACTTCTGTACCCGATTGCTGAGCATAATATTTCTCACCGGTTAAACGATACATACGCACCGCATAATGGTTTTGCGCACTGTTACTGAGCTTTACATAATTACTATCATAATTACTGCGTATACGATTTGCCGTTGCCAGGTATTTATCTTTTATCTCTTGCGCGCTAACATCTTTATTATCATTGTCAGATGCTGCTGGCATTGATAACAGGCTTATAGCTACAAAAAATATTGCGCCTATTTTCTTGGTTAATAACATTTTACTAAGCTCCATTATCGATCCCCGTCGGTTTCATTTTCATGCTCTTCAAGGTCATTCGTTGGTAAGTACTTTTTAACTGAGTTAATTTCATGAAAATAAGGCCCTTCAGTCATTTTTTCAGGCCAAGTAAACAACATATACGTAAGTACATTCCGATGCTCACCAGTGGCTAAATCTATCTTTCCCGACACCGATGGCACCATGCCGGCATCGACATTAAATGCTTTAACCAAGCGATCTTTAGTTTCAGTAACCATAGGGTGATCTTTTTTCTGCATCAATAGGTAACTTATGCCAACTTCTGCAGTGATATCATCGGTTGCATCCTTTAAGACACGCTGCTGATTTTCCTCAAAATAATCTAATATCCAACCAAATTCGTCGGTTGATACATAGTGTTGATAGTAACCCGAAGCGGCAAATATAAAGTGTGTTAATCCATACAATTTATTTCTAAAGTGCCACTTGCTTAACTGCTCGTCTTCACTGTCAGGATAAGCTTCTAAAAAAGCTTTTTTGTATTGTTTTGAGTAATCTGCAATGCCTAATTGTTTTAGCCAGTACACATAATTTGCCAATTGCGCCGCCCAAGCTCTGATCATGGTTTTGTCGGTTAGCCCGGGCAGAAAATCGTAGCCTTTTAAGGTATCCATCACGGTATCAGGCAATTCAACCCCAAAGGCATCAAGGCGAGAGCTATAACGCAGCAATTCATCGGCGTAAAATATAAATTCAGGAAACTTCTTTAGTGCTTTTCTACGCGCCTTTCCACGCGTGCCTTTACTCATCGCATCGGTTAAACGTTTAGAGCTGGTTTCAATATATCCTTCATCATTTAAATACGGCACTATAGTGTGCATTCTGTCGCTTACCACATAGTAATCATACAGTGCGGCAGGCAAATATTTTTTATCACCAGTCATTCGATATAAACGAATACCATAATGCCCCTGGGTTCTTGGCGGCAATTGGTATAAGTTGTTTTCGAAAGTTATTTGTATACGCTCAGAGACGTCTTCATAACTCAACAGTGTTGATTCTTCACTATTATCTGCACTACATGCAGTGCCAAAGAGAAAAAGCGAAACGATTAGTGCATTACAGAGTTTTTTCATAAGACACCCATTTAATAATATCTTGTAAGGTCAGAGGTTTTTTATACAATTTGGCAAACATTTCCGTCATGGCAATACTACCGCCCTGTTCAAATAATGAATGTAAATAATCTCGTCCACTAAAGCGGCCAGCAAAATAATCTTCCAGTAAACGACGCGCCACAACTTCAGACCAAATGTAACTATAATACCTCGGGCCATATGTGCCTAAGTGACTAAAACTGTACTGGCTTGATGAACCTTTAGCATAAGGATGGCCTAAGTATTTTAGGGCGAGTTTGGCGTTAATCTTTTCAATATTTTCACCATTAACATCTTGAGAGAAATACGCTAACGCCATTCCTGCGCGGTAAAGTCGAAGATTAAAAGTAGTCCCAGAATCTGGTGCCTCTCCGGCAAGTACAACTTTGCCAAACATTCGTTGCTGCATTTTTGGGTCAAAGCTTAACCATTCGAACCATTTAGCCGGCATTTCAACCAGGTCATTCTCGATGCTAATGCCAGCAATGATATGGTACTTTTGCGTTGCAACTAAGTTATGGATAAGGTGGCCAAATTCGTGAAAAAAAGATTTTACATGGGTTTGTTTCCACTCTTTCTCAGGTAAATTTAAAATAAGCGCACTGCTTGGCATTTGTACACCAGTTACACCTCGTTTAATTGCTCGATGACGATTTTTAGTGTATTTATTCGCGCGAGAATACAAGTCCAAATAAAACTTACCAATATTATTATCGCCTTCTTTGAGCATATAAACTGCAACACTGTTGTGCCATGCTGGCTCATCTAATTTAACTACGGTTAACCCAAACTCAGACTCTAACAAGGTAAATAAGCCTTGATGAGCTTCTTTAGGCGTTAAAGACGGTGAAGCTTTTTTGTTCGTTGTTTTTGCATAAGGTATATAACGATAGTCCCAAGGGGCATAGGTGGCTGGTTGTGCTTTGGCAATATTTGATAGAAATGCATCAACATCGTTAATGTTATCTATCATAGTATCTTGCAACGATAACTCGGCAAAGTTGCGGTAACCTAAACTCTTAGCACTATTGTTGCGTGCCGCTAATAATGCCAATAAATTGTCTTTATTGGTTTTTGTATGACGTCCCTGGTACTGGCTATATGCTAGTTTTCGGCATGATTCCTCAGGCAATCTTTTTATAAAAGTGGCATAATTACTGCCTTTTAATTCAGCCACCATCTGACCGTCTTTTAAATAACGTTTTTGATATTTCTTCTCTAAACCATCGGCGCATTCCCCAGGCAATACGAAGGTATCTTTAACCTTCACACTAACGCCTTTACGAAAGTCCGCGCCAATTGTTTTTGCTTCAGCTTTAAGCTTTGCATATTGCTTATTTGAAAGCTGTTGATTTAAACGTTGATACTTTTCTTGGACACGCTTTTCAATATCGGTATTGGCGAGTGTATTAGTTTTCTTTAACAAAGCGCCAACTTGCTCTGAACCGATAAAACTATCTATGTTAGCACTGGTAGTAAGTTGGCATTGCTCCGCTGCAGCTATTATTGATTTGTCTGGGGAAACATTGGCATATAAGTAACTTTCAAATAACAAATTATTTGCCGGAATTAAAACCCCTTCAAGTTGCTGGATATTAGCATCAAAGTCAGCTTCTGTAGAAAATGCTTTTGGCTTAGTCAGGGTTGACGTCATTTGCAGGCATCGTTGTTCAATATCGGCCCCAAAAGCAGCGTCTTTGGATACAGAATCAGCGAAACATGTTGCACTTAACGTTAAAGTAATAACGCTAATCGTTAAAATGAGTTTTTGCATAGGCGACTCTATCCTCAATACTTGCAGTGCGGCGGTGATCCAAAGATTCCAAATGTTTCAATCGTGGCAGCATGCCCATCCCATTAGCTATTTGAATAGCAAGTCCAGGTCTAGCGTTAAGTTCTAAGACTAACGGTCCCTTTTCTTTATCAAGCACAATATCGGCGCCTAAGTATTTCAACCCAGACATTTCATAGCAGCCTGCGGCAAGCGTGAGCATTCGGTCCCAATTACCAATAGCAACATCTGCAAAGCTCTTACCTGTATCTGGATGATGTGTTATTGGCCGATCAAATTGTACCGCCCGCTTTGCTTTACCAGTGGCTATGTCGATACCAACACCAACAGCGCCCTGATGTAAATTCGCTTTACCATCACTGGCATGAGTCGCTAAACGTAGCATTGCCATCATTGGGTAGCCTTGAAAAATAATGACACGGATATCGGGTACACCCTCATGACTTAAGCCTTTAAAGGTTGGATCAAATTGAATCAACGCTTCAATTACGGCAACATCCGCAGCTCCGCCCAAACTGAAAAGACCAGCAAGAATATTAGTAATATGACGAACAACCTCTTCTCTTGGTACATACTCACCGCTGGCTTTCATATAGCCATTTTCATCGGTTTTTAAAATAACCAAAATGCCTTTGCCGCCACTGCCCTTGGCAGGTTTTATACAAAAACCACTGTGTTCGTTAAGAATGTCAAAAACCCGATTTACTTCATATTGAAAGCGCACTACACCGAGTAAGTCAGGTACAGAAATGCCACTTTCGATGGCTAAATTCTTAGTCTTTAATTTGTCATCTACGTTTGGATATAACGCTCTATCGTTATAACGACCAATGTAAGAAAAGTTTCGCTGGTTCATCCCCATAATGCCACGTTCACGCAATTTAAACGGGCTAACAAAATCAAACATGTTATCCCCTTAATCTTCCGCTAATGGTTTAAAGCGACGCAGCTCTAGTAATCGGTAACCTGTATATTGGCCCATTAACAAAATGGCAGCCATTATCAGGGCATGTACACCCAAAAAGTTAAATGCCCAATGTCGTATTAAATAGTTGTCCATCATTAAATACGCGATAACAGCAACAATTAAGCTGCCTCCACCTTGAATCAGTACTTCTTTACCCCCCTCTTCTTCCCATAAAATAGACATGCGCTCGATAGTCCACGCCATAATAATCATAGGAAAAAAGGTAATGGTTAATGCTTCGGTTAACCCCATTCTAAAAGCAATAACGGTGAATAATACGATAATACCGATAACGACTATGACTACAGCTGAAATCCTCGAGACCAAGAGCAAATTCAAATGCGACAGATACGATCTAATAATGAGGCCAATTGACACAATTAATAAAAAGCCGACAACACCATTAACTAATTCTGTTTGAATAAACGAGGTAGCAATCAAAATTGGCATAAAAGTACCACTACATTTTAGGCCAATAAGTACTCGTAAAAACACCACTACTAACGCGCCTATTGGTAAAAGTAAAATACCTTTAAACAGGTTTTGTTCATCAATAGGTAAGTGATATAAACCAAAGTCAAAAAAGTCCCCCTCAGTCGCCGAGCTGTTCGCTTCTTGTAATGCGCTTTGCGTGCTGTGACTTATTGAGAAGAGAATTTTAGAGTTCCTGCCGCCTACTACGTCCAGCAATGAAGGCGAATCTTGTTGCCACACTAAAATAGGCAATTCATCGCCTAGTTCACCATTTTCAACATCAAACATTTGCCAGTCATTGTTAATATAGACCTTCAATAACGGGATCAGCTGTTGGTTGCGGCGACTGTCTTCAAGTACTAAACCACGTACCATCATTGCCGGTATTTTCGCCATTTGCATGAGTTGAACAAAAATTTCAGTTTTTGAATATTTTGATAGCAATAGCGCAACATTTTGATCATCAGACTTTATGACATTTAAAATTTGTAACACCAAAAACTGTTGGTTGCCTGATTTTTCAATGGCACTATTCAATAAGGTTTGTGCAGAGCTTTGATAAGGCTCTGACCATAGTTCTGCTACAACCTCATCGGCCGGTGCAGGCTCTTTTACAGGGTTAAGTGTATGTTTGTACGATGCCTGGTAATACAGCGTTTGCTTGCCTTGTACCTGTCGCTTACTCCATACAACTTCTGACTTATCTTCTTCTCTAAAGACATGTACGCCATAGGCGGGAGATGCGGTAAATTCATCAACAAGTTCAAACTTTGGATCTTTAGGCAGGGTTAGCTTGGCATTTACCGGTTCATTTTTTCCAGTAAACTCTATCTCCGCTTCGATTTGCCAAATATCTATTTGTTCACCCGCAGTTAGTGGTACTCCCATTTCAACATGGCGATAATATATGCTACTGATCCCAGCAACGATAAGAGCAAAAACAATGATTAAAAATGGTGTTCTAGAGGTCAAGATTATTCTCCTCCTAGTAAATATTTTTTACTCACATCAACCAAGGCAATGTCTTTTAAAAAATTACGACCAATTAACACTTGGAACTCCAAATGGCTTCGATCTGCAAGATTAAACGTTTGATTGCGATATTCTTCACGACCAACTTTTATCGATATCTTAATCTCAAGACGCTCTTCTGCTTTCATATTACTTTGCTGTTTAATTCTTACCGTGTCATAAATTGGGTACTCAAAGATTTTTGAATTTTTGTCCGCTAGCAAAGAAAACTTAACCCACTTTTTACCATCACGTTCAAACTTAGTGAGATTGTAAACTCCTAATGAAGAGGTATCTGCGCCTGTGTCTATCCTAGCGGCAAAAGTCGTTTTTTCTTTTACTAAAAATACATTTTCAACTTCACCGATTAATATTTTATCTGACGGGTATGCTTGTTTATTTTTCACTGTACATCGCTCAACATATACCACCTCTTTTTCTGTATGTACTGAAGCATTATTTTTGTCGACAATCATTGCCGCTTTTAAATCTGCAATAAGTTGTTGATTATCTTGTTCACAACGTTCGTTAATTTGTTTTGAGAGAGATTGTTCAAGGTTAGTAATATTACTATTTACCTGTTCTAGTTGAGCAGTGGAATTCTCTGTTGCGACACAACCGGAGAGAGCAATAATTGAAATTGCTAACATTATGTTTTTGAACATATTGATAACTTTTGAATATAATTGAAATTGGTCTCTTAATTTTAAGACATATTGAGCAAAATGTTATTTTATTAACTGTAATAAGTTGTACGAAAGCTTTACACTAAATTGATACATTTGCTCCATTCCTTTTAAAAATAAGGGCTGGGAGTAATCGAGAGGAAAAGGCTCGACTAAAAGCCTTACAAAGCTTTGTATATTTTTAATACAAAACAGTTAGTTATAATAAGAGAAATGCCATGACGCTTAAAAATGCCCCAGCTTATATTCAATTGGCGGTCGATTTAATTCAAATACTCGAAGAGCATGAATTAGACAATGATACTGTGTTAAAAGCCTTAACGCTTGTAACTCAAGACTTTGAAAACAAGAGAGATAATGTTTCAATTGCACCTTAGTTTCTGCAAGTTACGATTAACTTGCTATAATTAAGTGCTCAGTATTGAATTTTAAACATTAAAAAATACAAAAAGAATAATAAATTGCGAACTAACTCATCAACAATTAAAGCATGGCTAACGACAGCACTTACATTGAGTGGCCTATTGTTGATCCCTGCAAGCTATGCCAATAGTCCATTGGTTTATAAATATAAATCAAAACAAGGCATCCCTTCTTTTTCTGATATTGAGCCGCAAAATGTACGTTATAAAATCGTCCAAGTAGGCTGTTTTGCCTGTAATGTTAACTCTATGGTTAACTGGTACAAAACCCCATTAAATACCATTTCATATAATGACCTAATTTTAAAAAATGCATTTTTGCATAATGTAGACCCAGCATTAATCAGAGCAATCATTCATGCAGAATCACACTTTAAAGAGAACGCCACATCTAAGGTTGGTGCCCAAGGTTTAATGCAATTAATGCCTGCAACCGCGAAAGAGTTAGGTGTTAAAGATTCTTTAAAAGCTGCAGATAATATTCAAGGCGGTGTAAAACATTTAGCCAAACTGTTAAAAAAATATCGGGGCAATATTAAATTAGTCGCCGCGGCTTATAATGCCGGCGAAGGTGCAGTAAAAAAATATGGTGGCGTACCACCATATGGAGAAACGTTAGTTTATGTTGATAGGGTTAAAATATTACATTCTAGATATCGACAAAATGGCTAGCACTTACCTGAGCGCCATAAAGTAATCAAAGTCTACTCTACTTTTTGCCTTTTGAGACAACGACAATCCCAATTCAACTAATTGTTGGTTTTGTGCGTAAACATTAACCATCTCTCTTAATAATTTAATTGCTTTTACCGTATCGCCACTCCCATCTATAGCAAGAGCATAAATATAGGCATACTGCTGTTCTTGAGGTGATAACGTCATTGATTTTTTAAACAATGACGTTGCTTTGTCTAGTTGTTTTTGTCGGACAAAATGTAAGCCATAACCATAATGTAATACCGCCGAGGTAGGAATATTTTTTAATGCCTTGTTGTAAACGGCAACGACTTGGTTTGTTTTCCCTTGAGTTCGGTATAATTCGGCCAAATTTGAATAAGCAGAATCGAAATAAGGATCGACCGAAATTGCTTTCAAATAAGCTTTTTCAGTGGCAACTATGTCTTCTTTGACCATAGATAACATGCCTTGGTTTAAATGACCTTCACCACGCCAGCTACTTTGCTCATTAGAAAAGATAAGCTCATTTAAGGCTTTTTTAAAGCTCGCTTTGTCGCTGTCTGGAATATACACATCCATCAGCGAGCGAGCTGCTGCAACACGAACTGCTGCTAGCTCATCATTAAGTAATGGGCTTAATAACTCTGCTCTAAAGCCTGGATTTATCAATGAGGCGGTGCCTGCGGCAGCAAGACGAAGTAAGTCTTCGTCATGTTCAACAAATGGTTTGAGCAATTGATGGCTTAACTGCTCAGTACTGAACCCTAGCATCTGCAATGCCGTTGCTCTGCTGATGACATCAATGCCTTCATCGTTAACAATTGCAAGGTGCTGCTCTAGGGTAATGGATTGGCCTTGCTGTAAACGCCAAAAATCTTTTCTAGTTTTACTGTCGACTCTTGGTTTAACTTTCCAAGACTTAAGTAAGTTAACTGCCCATTTATTATCTTGGCTTTCATGACATGTGGTACAAGCATTAGGACTGGCGAATTTTTCTGATAAGTCTGGACGAGGAATTTTAAAACTGTGATCGCGTCTATCATCTACACCCATGTAAGTATTTTCGGGCATATGACAACTTACACATTGTGCGCCATCACTGCCTTGTTCATGGTGGTGATGTTCAGGTTTATCAAACACTTCGCTGGCATGACATTGCAAACATAAACCATTATCTGGAATTTTAATTTTCATGGTGTGTTGATCATGACAATCAATACAGTTTACGCCGTTAGCATACATTTTACTTTGTAAAAATGAGCCATAAACATACACTTCTTCTTTAATTTGACCATCTACATGATACATAGGAGCTTGTAATAATTGTGGCGCAAATTGATCGAGGAACTTCTTACTTGGGTCAATACCGTCAGTTAATGGTGCACGTAACGCATGACAAGAGAAACATTGATCCATAAAACTGTTATCACGTTTTTCACCAACCCAATGAGCGGTGCTTTCGCCTGCAGTTCTCTGCCATCCCCCTTGTGCTATTTTAGTCGGTTTCTTCTTGTTTTCATGGCCATTCATATTTGCATGACATGATACACAGCCAACATTAATACCGGTAAAGGTTGAATCAAATTTGTTGTTATCAATGTCATAGTTTCGTTTCAAGCCATCTGAATGGCAATCGGCACACATACCGTTCCAATTTTGCAGCGGTTGACGCCAATGCAGCCTATCTTCGGGCTTTATTTCTTCATTTTGATAGTTATGATACCAACGTTGCCCTCCCTCTTCTTTAGAGCGAGCATCCCAAGCAAAAGGTAAAACTTGAAAACGTCCTGGTTCAGTTTCGACTAAATATTGTTGCAACGGATAGTGTCCAAACGTATAAGTGATTGGTAATGTTTGAACTTTTTTATCGTAGGATATATCGACAAAGTATTTGTCTTGTTGCTGATAAAAATAAGCTTTTTGACCATAATGCTCTGCCGTTTGTTTATCAAAGTTTCCTACTACGCTTTGTTTATCTGCAATAGCCATAGATTTGGCATGATCTGATTTTTGCCACTGAGTTGTTTGTTCTTGATGGCAGTCGATACAAGCTTGGTTCTCATCTGCGGTTACACTGGATGAAAGCAAAAAGCCGACGGTTGCGAGAATGACAAAAGAAAGTTTATTTAAAGAATTAAAAAAATACACGAAAAAGCCTATCTGTTGTTTTTATTATGATAAGTGAATTGGAAACGATAGCCATGCTACCTCAAAATTCACAATTCAGCGAGAATTTTGAGTTCGCATAGGTTTACAAGAACTGGCAAAAGGTATTATCCCCTTAAAATTAATGTTCAAGAGCTGAACTCTTGCTAACGAATAAGTTGTGTTGTGTACGCCGGGTTATCTGGAAATACATTTGCAATATTCTTAGGCTCTAATTGCCAATGTTGCTGCAATACCGCGCCAATCCAAGAAAAGGTGCTAGTTGTAGGCATCAAATCACGGCCTTTAAATAATTGTTCAGGAGCCAACCCCGGCCATTTACCTAATACTTTGCCGCCTTGCACTGCTCCGCCAGCAATAAACATTGCACTACCAGTACCATGATCAGTACCACCAGTACCATTCTCTTTAGCTGTACGACCAAATTCAGTTGCGACCATTACCACTGTATCTTGCCAATATTCACCCAACTCTGCTTGTATCGCTGCAATGCCTTGATCCAACTCGTTAAGTTGACGGTTTAATCTAAAGCTTTGGTTATTGTGGGTGTCCCAACCACCAACTTCCAGCATGGCACAATCAATACCATTATCATTTGCCATTAACTTGCCACAAGATTTCGCAAGATCTACAAATTTTCCCTTACGTTTTGTATTAGTGCTGCCAGCCATTTGTTGAGTATTTAAGCCTTCTTGTAAACGAGAAAACAACAATTCATCACCTTGGTATAAATCCATCAGTGCTTCATATATATTTTCATCCGCATCTTTTAATCTCGCAGGATACCAAGTACTAACTTTTTCGCTGTCCCTCATGCTAATAGGTACAGAATTAGCGACCGCTAAAGCTTTGGTGTCATTGTTAATTTCGTTTAATGCTCGTCCCAACCAACCAGTATCATGATCCATGCTTGGTAAACCGCTCTCTAAATAATCTTGGCCGTCAAAATGGGATCGTTGAGGATAACCAGAGCCAACGGCAACAATCGGTAGAAGTTGTTTATTTTCATATAAACCATGCATATGCTTTAACGCTGGATGCAGAGCAAAGTCAGCTGACAAAGGTAATATATCATTAGCAATTGTTGATGCTAATTTAGGCCTTAAGCTTGGATAGCTTTTATCAGTAATAGGAATTATTGTATGCAATGAGTCCATTGCTCCGCGCAAGATAACCCAAACCACTTTTTTCGGCTTACTTGTTAGCTTATTTACAGCTGCCAATGTTGGAGTTTGCATTAAAACTAGGGATGCTGAGGCTCCTAGTGTTTTAATAAATTGACGTCTTTTCATAATTATTTCTCCACTATCTCCGCAAAAATTCTGGACTCATTAGCAACATCACTAACGCTTGTTTTCTGCTTTCCGCTCGAACAACGGCTTTATAGGTGTTGCTTGAGGATGATAGTGCTAAGGTATTATTCATAACAGTCTCAGCGTTCGCTTTAACTTTATTTGCTAATAGCGTTGTCCAGTCAATTTTCGACATTAAGGCATTGCCACCATTCCAATCTTGCTGTTCATCACTGTAGCCAGCGGGAGAGCCTGCTTGAAAAGGTTGCTGACCAAATGTGTTTAATGTAAAAAATAACTGTTGAAAATTAACTGTTTTGACGTTTAATGCACGAAATGATGATTGCAAAAATTCTCTTGGGGTTTTAAATTTTACTTGCTCTGCTGACCATGCTTGTTCAGAGTAAATTAGCGCAAGCATTACCTCTTTTATATTTCCGCCAGTTTTTTGCCAGCGTTTGACTAAGGTTTCTACTAGCTGAGGATTAGGCTTATCACTGATAAAATGCTTCACCAGTTTGCTACAGACATATTTTGCAGTGTTCGGGTGATTGGCTAAATCTTTCAACATGGCTTCACCTTGTTTAATGCCCTTTTGTTTATATTTTTTTCCTAATAAAACTCTCGCGCCAGGCTCTTTCCCCCAATCTCTATACTTAAAGCCAACGGCGTCATCTCTAGATACATTGGCTACACTCCAACCGGTTATTCCTTTGGCAAGTTCAATAACATCTTCTTGCTTATAACCGCCATTAACACCTAAAGTGTGCAGTTCAAGAATTTCACGAGCTAGGTTCTCATTAAGGCCAACGCCTCTTTTCATTTTATTAGACTTTGTTGCTAATTTTGAATTCGGTCCAAATGAACGTTCATTAT
The DNA here is from genome assembly GCF_031583575.1 of Thalassotalea nanhaiensis. Taxonomy (NCBI): domain Bacteria; kingdom Pseudomonadati; phylum Pseudomonadota; class Gammaproteobacteria; order Alteromonadales; family Colwelliaceae; genus Thalassotalea; species Thalassotalea nanhaiensis. The sequence goes on from NZ_CP134146.1 coordinate 3,635,945, forward strand.
TTAAATAAATTAACATCGCCGGATGTTTACTTACTGCCAATAACATATCTTCAAAGCGATTGAATAAGTTGTCAGCAATAGCCTCTCTTTCGAGCGTTGCAGCTATCGCAGTCATTACCGCTCCGTTTGCTGTAACACTAAAATGGTTTGAGAAAAAATCGAGTAGACGCCAAGCGACACTGTTGTCACTATTGATACTTTGTACAAACGAATCTGTTGCAACTTTTCGGTAACTGGATTGAATAAACCTCTGTCTGGTTTTATTGGCTTTTTTATCTTCCTCTTCACTGACTTTGTTGTTTTTATTCTGTTTTCTTATTGCTTGATATTCACTAAGCTTTTGCAACAATTCATTTGAAGAAGGTAATTCTTGATTAAAAGTTACTGGGGTTAACTGTTTCGACAACCATTTTTTAGGATCTTTTTCAGCTTGAATGATTTCACCTGGCTTGGCTCCTAGACCAAAACGATTAGTCGCTATAGTGGCTGCCACTTTCGATGCTACTGTACCCATAGTTCCCTACCATTACTTTATGTTACCCCTAACATAACAAGTTATTTACATACATCTATTTGTTTTACATAACTTTACACTAAAGCACGTTTTAACAATTTCTATAATATCGTAAGCTTAGATTATTATTTAACCATTTTATGAGGCACACAGATGTTTTTAAAATCACTTTCCAGCGCCATTGCATTGCTATTGTTATTAACTGCTTGTGCCAGCACAGAGCAATCACAAAAAGATAAACCTGTAGATCCCAGACAAGGCGAAGCAGTAAATCAAATATGTTTTACTGGTAATATGGACGGTTGGAGCCCACTTGAAGGCGATAATAAAGCGTTGATTGTTTTTGATCGAAGAGATGACGCTTATAAACTCGACTTAGTTGGTACTTGTGATCCGCAATGGGCAATGATGCGAATTGCTACCGTCAGTCGTGGTGCCTCTAACTGTTTATCAAGAGGTGATAAAATCTTCACCGATGCAGGTATGTCACGCCACGACAGTTGTACTATTATGAAAATTTATAAATGGCATCCTGAAAACGTAACAGATGAAAAAAAACCGAGCGAAACCGAAAAGCCAGCAGAGCAAGATAGTACTGAAAATTAACTTACTGCTTATATTCCCCCACTTATAAATCTAAATGTTATTCAAAGTTTGTGAAGCAAATAATACAAATTTTGAATAACATTCCTAACTTCGTACAAGACATAGCCTATAATCCTTGGTAGCATCAGAGCATGATTATTTTCTTAAATTGAAAATAATGCTTTAAATTTCTATCATAATAATTAAAAAAACTAATAAAGTTTTACACAGGATTTATATATGACTGCATCACGCGAGCATTTCAGCTCTAAACTTGGTTTTATACTAGCCGCAGCGGGCTCCGCTGTTGGTATCGGTAATATCGTTGGCTTTCCAGTAAATGCAGCTAAAAATGGTGGCGGAGCATTTTTATTGATGTACGCTATTTTTGTTATTGCCATTTGTTTACCGGTTATGATGGCAGAAATGTCTGTTGGCCGTAAAACTGCTAAAAATCCTGTAGGTGCTTATGGCGCTTTGGCGGGTGAGAACTCAAAATGGCGTTTAGCTGGTTTGTTAGGCATTATCACTCCATTTATGATTGCTGTATTTTATACCGTGTTAACCATTTGGATTCTTATATATTTGGTATTAACACTAGGTGGTCAATTAGATTATTTAGCAAGCGCCGATGGTTTTGGTGAAATTATTAATAGCCCATGGTTATTTATTTCTATGGTCGGTGTCGGTGGACTCGTTGCCTTCATCTTAAAAGCTGGTGTAAAAGATGGTATTGAACGCGCGGCGAAAATAATGATGCCAGCATTATTTGTGATGTTAGTACTACTGGTTATTTTTGTTTTAACCTTAGATAACGCTATGGCCGGCGTACAATTTTATGTTATTCCTGATCTAGATAAAATCACTCCATCGGTGATCAGCGGCGCTATGTCACAGGCATTCTTCTCATTATCGCTTGGTATGGGTATTTTAGTTACATATGGTTCTTATATTTCAAGAAAAACCGATATCGCCGGCTCTGCCAAATTAGTTGCTATTTGTGATACATCAGTTGCGTTTATTGCCGGCTTAATGGTTCTGCCTGCAATATTTGCTCTTAACCCAGAGGTGAACCCTGATGAATTAAGCTCTAGTTCTGTATCAATGATTTTTGTTTACTTACCTAAAATATTTTTAGCTCTGCAAGCAACTACAGGTTACTTTATCGCAAGCGCCATCGCGGCAGTATTCTTCTTATTAGTATTTTTTGCGGCGATTACTTCTTTAGTATCAATTATTGAAGTACCAGTTTCATATTTAATCGATGAAAAATGTAAAACCAGAAAACAAGCGTTAAGCGCAATATTCTTATGGGGTGGCTTAATTGCAGCATTGGCAACATTATCATTTGGTATGGTAGATGCGTTAACAAACTTAACTAACTACGGCAGTGGTAATAAGGGCCTATTTGATGTTATTTACGATATGTTCTACGACACTATATTGCCGCTAAATGGTTTATTAATTTGTTTATTTGTAAGTTACCGTTGGAAAAAACATAATTTGAATGAAGAGTTAAGCCAAGGCAATGAAGGCTTTGCTAATACCTTTTTAGCGAAGTATGTCGACTTCTCTTTAGGAACATTTATTCCGTTTATTCTTGCTGCAATATTTATAAATACTGTTGCAAAAATCTACTTTGGTTATGACGTATTTAGTTAAATAAAGCCTTATATAAAATCTTCAATAAACCCAGCTTTTGCTGGGTTTATTATTTCAGGAATGGAATTATTTAAAATGGTCAAAGTTCTGTTATTTATTTCAGATGATATTTAGTCTAAACTCCGCCCTATTATACAATTCTATGATTTCTAACCGCCATGATTGAACATATTAACTTTTCAGCAGTAGACCCTATTGAATGTCAGCGTTTATTCCATGGTCGGGGTCATGCCTTTCAAGGCTTTAAACATGTTAATGTTGACTGGTTACCTCCCGTTGCTCTGATCACTCTTTACCAAGAAGAAAGCGATGAATGGCTACAAGATAAAGCCCAGCAACTTTTTGAAAATATCAAGGAATGCACTTCGGTAATGGTGCAGTTTAGATGCAGACACAAGGGCCCTTATCAATTGTTATTAGGTGAGGAAAAATCACACCTGACAGTAGTTGAACACGGTTTAAAGTATCAATTGCAACTTGGCAACGCCCAAAATAATGGCTTGTTTTTAGACATGAGTAATGGTCGTAAATGGGTGAAGGAGAACAGCCAAAATAAAACGGTATTGAATCTGTTTGCCTACACCTGTGCCTTTTCTGTTGCGGCTATTGCAGGCGGGGCGAGTAAAGTTGTTAACGTAGATATAAGTAAAGCGCCGTTAGCAAAAGGCAGAGACAATCATAGAGCAAATAAACAAGAGCTAGGTAATGTTAAGTTTGAAGGTGTTGATATTTTTAAATCTTATGGCCGTTTAAAAAAGCATGGTCCTTACGATTTACTTATTTCAGATCCACCTTCTTTCCAAAAAGGTAGTGTAGATATCAAGCGCGATTACCCGAAAATTATACGTCGCTTACCACAGTTAATGAACGACCAAGGCTTAGTAATGCTGTGTTTAAATTCACCCGATTTAAGTGAACAGTTCATCCATGACATGATAGAAACTGAATGCCCACAATGCGAGTTCATTGAAAATATATTACCACCAGAAGTATTTAAAGAAGCAATGCCAGGCAAAGGCTTAAAAGTGCTTATATTTAAATACCACGCTAACAAGCCAGCCAATTAATCACGCATAACTAAACAACAACCCTAACAGCCAACAAGATAAGAACCACACCGGTTACCTTGTCGATAATGTTGGTTTTGGATTTTAAGCGTTGTAATACTGGTCCTCTAGATAAGCCAAAAGCTACAAGACAATACCAAATGGTATCAATACCACCAACGGTTAGAACCATCACCAGTTGCTGTACAAAACTAGCGTTTGCATCAATAAATTGACTGAATAACGCCAAAAAAAACATTGCAATTTTCGGGTTTAAAAATGCAATTAAAAAGCCGTCACGCCATCCATTTATATTCTCTGTGGTGGTGGCTTCTCCAGAAGTTAGTTCTATGTTGCTGGCTTTACTTGTTAAAGCTTTATAAGCTAGAAACAGTAAAAATGCCGCACCGCTATATTGAACAACCTGAAAAATTACAGGCGATTGGACAATAACTACCCCTATTCCGGTGAGTACAACTGCAGCGTAAAGACCAATTGCTAAGCCATGACTAATTGCTGTTGCCAAACCAGAGCGCGGTCCACCTAGTATAGTATTGCGTACAACTAACGCTAATGATGGTCCTGGAGACATAGCCCCTAACACGCAAATTAAAACTAAAGATAACCACAATTCTAAGACCATTTAACGAATAGCTCATTATAAGAAAAAACCTATCTAACCATATTTTGATGAATACTCATAATGTTTTTCTTACTCGTAAAAATGACGCAAACCTAGGCTTTCCTTTACTGGTTAATCCCCAGTACTTATAAGTAATTATCGATCCAAGTGGCGGCGGCATTGCTCTTTCTTTATCACTGAAACCGCTGCCAACTTTAAATATGATGCCATTTTGTTTACGTACAATAAGCGCCCCTAAAAGGCCTTGGTACTTTCCTTTGCCAATAGTATGCCCTATCACTTGCGCTTCGCTATCTTGGTAGGTTTTAAGCTTTAATAAATTATTCGTTTTACCAATATGATAATGAGCAGTTTCTCGATGCAGCATCAGCCCTTCACCACCAAGTTTAATAACCTTGTTAAGCAATTCAAATAGCTTAGCATCAGTTGATATTTTTATTTGCTGGATCATCTGTAGATATCGAGAATTACTTTTAGTAATAAGTTGCCTCATGTTCGCAACTCGGTGTGCAAAAACTCCTTGTTGCTCTGGCAAGTCAAAAATCATAAACCTCACTTTTTGCCAGCCAACATGGGGCTGTTCACGTGAAACCACACTTAATACTTCAGAAAATTTCCCCCTACCAATCCAAAGTTCACCATCTAAGCTGATAGGAGGAAAATCTTTTGTAAACCACTTTGGCGCAGCAAAGGCATTGCCATTTCTTGACATCAACTTTGTGCCATCCCAAAAACCGCGAACACCATCAAGCTTTTCACTCACGTAAAATTCATTAATGTTGATATTGCTATCTTTGGAGTAAGTTTTGCCGTGCTGTAGAGCAAGAGTTTGCGTTATTTTATTGGGCTCAAGCAACGGTTCGCCAGCATGTACTTGATTAAAAAGAAGAGTAAGAAATAAAGTAGCGGTAATAAATAAAGCTTTCATAGAAAATCCTTTTTCTAGTTTATGTCCATTTTGGACAAAGTATAGTGCGTTTTTTGAACTATAGTAATCTATGAATAAAACAAGGAGTGTTTTTATGTACAACTATCAGATTTTTGCCCTATCAATATTTATCATTTCACCAACAATTAATGCCAAACCTGACTGCAGCCCTTTACTTGACGATCTAAAAAAAGTGCAAAGTAAATTACGCTCAGGGTATAGCGTAAAACAAGGAGAGAAGTTAAAAACCAAAGAGAAAAAGATGAAAGAACTATGGTGGCAATGTCGAAACAATAAACTATCAAAAACAGAAAAAGTGAAACTAAATAAGCGGTTAAAGAAACAAAATATTAGTAAAAATGACTAAATTTTAAAATCATCTACGATTATGCTGCTGTAAGACACTGTTTTTAATTGATTATATTCTTGGTGTGAGTTTTGCAGATACCAGTTAAATAATTTTTATTAAATTTGAGAATATACATGCAAACACTTAAAACAAAAGCACTATCAGTAATTGGACTACTTTTTTTATTAATTGGTTTAGTGTTTATAATATTGCCAGGACCGGCAATATTATTCATTCCAATAGGACTTGCCTTATTAAGCTTTGAATACCCTGCAGCTAAAAAGTGGCTACGAAAATATCAGCGTTATTCAAGCAAAGCGGCAACAAAAATGGATGGTATGGTGCGTAAACTAAAACGTACCTAATAATAAGTAAGATGTTAAACGAAAACAGGCCTGCTAAAGCGCAGGCCTGTTTTCTTATTTTATAACTGAATCAGTGATTATTTTTTAGCGTAATACTCGTCTTTCATCGCATAAAATCGAGTATTTAATCCTTCCATTTGCTCTTTGCAATATTCACGTAAACCACTTAGTACCATAAACTTAACCCCATGGCCTACAACCTCACCATTACTTAACAGGTCAAATTTAAGTTTCGCCTGACCGCGTTTTCCATCAACTTTTAACACCGTTTCTTCTTTATTTAACTCTAAAGAAACATCAGTTAAGTCTACAGTGTCTAACGCAATTTCCATGCTTTCATACATGATCATTGGTCTTGCTGGATTTATCATTACATTATTCTTTTCCATCAAATCCCCTAAAATGTGTGGGAACGTATGACCCGAAAACTCAACGTAAGAATGGATTAGAGATTCGATTAACGTCTCACAGCGAGTATGATCGCCAGATACATTAAAGTTCAAGTATTCTTTATCATTATCGCCAACAATTCTTGTTTCTAAACCAACTTTTTCTGGAATGTTTAGCGATACGGTATCTGTCACCATGCCAGAAAAGTTAAATGTCATTTTTTGGCATAAGCCTGTTTTAGACAAAGCAACTGCAAATAATAAATCTCCTGGTACACAAAATCGTTTCGCATCCACATTATGAATTGGATTAAAGTCATCTGCGATTTGCTTGGCAAAATCACTCGCTTGCTGACGAGAAAAAGTAACCTTTTGATTTTCCTCGTTATAATACTTATCTATAAACATTGTTTAAAATTTTCCTGGCTCAAAACAAATTGCGGAGCGTAGTTTAACAGTGAATGGAATGTAAATCGAAGTTTAATCAACTAATCAGACCACAATGCCCTAAGTATAAATTAATTATGAACCCGCAATTAACTCTAACTTCTTCTTTCTCGTTAATTTCTTAATTGCCATCTCACGCTTTGTTGCATTAGAGCGATCCTTGCATTCTTCTTGATATACCAGCTTAACCGGTCGACGATTACGTGTATATTTAGCCGACTTAGGGCCGCCTTCATTGTGCTCTGAGATCCTACGTTCTACATCAGTAGTAATTCCTGCGTATAAACTATCATCACCACACCGTAAAAGGTAAACAAACCAAGGATTAGCCATTTATTATTGTTCTCAATCTCGCTAGTATAAGGGTTACTAAAAATGAGTTTCCCAATTATGATAGTTATATCAAATCGACTACAGATAAACGAGCAAGAAATTGAGTTTAATGCCATACGCTCTCAAGGAGCGGGTGGTCAAAACGTCAACAAAGTTTCCAGTGCTATTCATTTGCGCTTTGATGTTAAAGCATCGAGTATTGATGATTATTTTAAGGAACAAATTTTAGCGATAAGAGATAGCCGCATTAATAAAGATGGGGTTATTATAATTAAAGCGCAAACTTTCCGAACTCAAGACAAAAATAAAGCCGCAGCCATCCAGCGCTTAATCGAGCTGTTAACACCGGTTACAGTAGTGCAAAAAGTCAGACGAGCGACAAAACCAACAAAAGGCTCACAAAAAAGACGAATGGATAGTAAAAATAAGCGCGGCCAAGTAAAATCTAACCGAGCAAAAATCAGAATTTAATAGCAAACCAAATAGCCCACTTTAAATAAGCAGAATAACAATATGAGCACAAATAGCCTAACTGGCCACGTACGTAAAATGACTTCCAAGTTGATTGATGGTCAAGTTGAATATCAATTACCTTTAGGAGAACATTCATTGCCCCTGAATGAACTGATTGGTAAGCACTTGTCATTAACTCATAGCGGAAATATTAACTGTCAGGAATGCGGCAAAAAAACCAAGAAAAGTTATTCTCAAGGGTTTTGTTATCCGTGCATGATGAAGTTGGCAAAGTGTGACATGTGTATTATGAAGCCTGAAACCTGCCACTTTGAGCAAGGCACTTGTAGGGAGCCGCAATGGGGTGAAGCAAATTGCTTTGTTCCGCATTATGTCTATTTGGCAAACACTACCGCAATAAAAGTCGGAATAACTCGTCATACGCAAATACCTACCCGTTGGATTGATCAGGGAGCTAATCAAGCCTTACCTATTTTCAAAGTAAGTACTCGCTTGCAGTCTGGTCTAGTAGAAACCGCACTTGCAGAATTTATTTCTGATAAAACCAATTGGCGCAACATGTTAAAAGGTAAGGCAGATAGTATTGATTTAAAAGCCAGAGCAGAAGAATTAATCCCACAAATTGAAGCTCGTTTAGCTGACATTAAATTAAAATATGGTGAGGATGCGGTAGAGCGTTTAAATGAAGAAGTGGTGGAAATTGACTTCCCTGTAATGCAATACCCAACAAAAATTAGCTCACTATCATTTGATAAATCCAAAAAAGAATTAGAAAAAGAACAAGACCTAACTGAAAAAACACTCAAAACAGTTTCAGGCACATTAATGGGCATTAAAGGGCAGTATTTATATTTTGATACTGGCGTTATTAATATGCGTAAGTTTACCTCTTACGAAGTTACCGCAACATATTAATTACCGCACATTAAAATGGGAGCGATTAAGCTCCCGTTTATAGATTTCATCGTATTTTAAAGTACCACGAGCTGTTGTGGGGTTAATTTTACCTGTACCGTTTTAGTATTTTGTACATCAAAGTAACCCGGCAACCATACTTCAATAATTTGCTCTCCAACCGCTACCTGCGCCCGGTAACCATCATCTCTAAATTGGTACTCTTTAATTATGCCATTACCTGACTCATTAGCAATCACACTAAACTGATGCGGTCTAATAAATAGATCGACAGTTTCACCTACAACTAATGTCTTATTAGCAGTACAGGTGACGTCGCCCAAAACACAACGTAGCTGATTTTCATTGAGTACTTGCGCAGTTAAAATAGAACCATGTCCTAAAAATTCAGCAACAAACTTTGTCGCGGGATAATTATATAAATGTTGTGGCGCGCCGCTTTGTACAATGCTACCGTTATTTAACAGTGCCATAGTATCGGCCAAAGCAAAGGCTTCTTCTTTAGCGTGGGTTACAAAGATAGCCGCCATATTCCTTTGTTTAAGAATCGCTTTTATATCTCTTATTAACGGTAACCTAAGTTGGGCATCAATATTTGAAAACGGTTCATCCAAAAGTAATACTTTCGGCTCTCGGGCAAGCGCTCTTGCTATAGAAACTCGTTGCTGTTGACCACCGGACAATTCATGTGGATATCTGGCATCCAGGCCTTCTAAACTCACCAACTCTAACAATTCATCAATTTTTCTTTTCTGTTGTGTTTTACTTAAATCGGCAATACCAAAAGCAATATTTGCGCTTATGGTTAAATGTGGAAACAGTGCGTAATCTTGAAAAATCATCCCCAAGTCACGCTTGTTGGCATCAACATTAATGTTTTTGCCGGTAGCCTTGCCTGCTAATAAAAGGCGATTTTTTAATTTTATCTCACCTGATGCTGTCGTAATTAAACCAGCTATCGCTTTAAGAAGTGTTGTTTTTCCGCACCCTGATGGCCCCAACAAACACATTATTTCACCGTCACTTACGGTTAATGACAAATCATTTAGTATAGTGTTCTGTTCATAGCGACAGGTTAAGTTATTAATTTCTAAAAGGCTCATATTACAACTTAGATTCCATTGTTCTATTTAATAAAATAATAGGGATTAAACCTGCTAACACTATTGATATAGCAGCCATAGAAGCAAGTTCCAATTGTTCATCAGATACGTACTGAAAAACATATGTTGCTAAGGTCTCATAGTTGAATGGCCTTAGTAACAGGGCGGCGGGTAACTCTTTCATCGACTCGATAAAAACTAGCAGTATCGCTGTTAATCCACCTCTTTTTAACAGTGGTAGATGTACTTTCACTAAAGTAATAAAGCGGTTATTACCTAGCATAATTGAAGCATTATCTATTGAAGGTGAAATGCGTTCATAACTAGATTCCAACGCTCCGATGGCGACAGCGATAAAGCGAATTACGTAAGCGAAACCTATCGCAAATAACGTACCAGTAAAAATTAACCCTATCGGCGCTTCACCTTGAACTATCAGAAAGTCGTTCAAACCATGATCGATAAAAGTTAAAGGTAGAAGTACTGCGATAGCAAGTACAGTGCCGGGCATAGCATAACCTGAGCTGCTGATTTTCAACGGTAAGTTTGCCAGCAAACTTTGATTAAATCGCTTAAACACCACAACAACCAACCCTAAACATAAACAAATAATAGATACGCTAATCGCTAACGTTAAACTGTTAAATCCATAGCTAAAAAAGTCACTATTAAGGGCTTGCTCTTGATACTGCCACGCCATCTCAGCCAGATAAATTACCGGTAAAATAAAGGAAAAAAGCAATACGCTAAAGCAGGCACTAAACGCCAGCCATCCCTTTTTACCTTGCAGTTTAACAACCTGAATTTCGCTTGAAGAATTACCAGAAAACGTTTTTTGTTTGTTGCGACTCATTCTTTCAAAAGAGATAAACAAGAAGATCATTACTAGCATGATGACAGATATTTTAGCTGCAGCAGTTAAACTGCCATAACCTAACCAGGTATCATATACTGCGGTGGTCAGTGTATTGACAGCAAAATACTTTACCGCGGCAAAATCGGCTAGCGTTTCCATAGCAACCAGAGATGCTGCAATAGCCAATGCTGGGCGAGCTAGCGGCAATGATATGTTTGAAAATATTTGCCAAGGGGTTTTACCAAGCATTTTGCCTGCATGAACAAAGCTTGTTGACTGTTCTTTGAATGCAGTTTTTACGATTAAAAACACATAAGGAAACAACACTAAAGAAAGTACAATCGCAGCACCGGTAATTGAGCGAATATCAAAAAAGTAATAATCCGCTTTATTTTGCCACGAAAAAACAGCTCGTAAAGCTCTTTGTACAGGCCCGGCATATTCTAACCAGTCGGTATAAATATAGGCCATCAAATAGGAAGGCATTGCCAAAGGAAGCAATAAGCCCCAATTGAAAAACTTGGCTCCCGGAAAACTGAAATTTGCTAATAAATACGCTAACGGAACACCTATGAGCAACGAAATAATAATAACCGCTAGTATCAACACCACTGTATTAATTACATAGTCGATTAATACGGTATTGAGCAGATGCTCGAAAACCTCTTTATCTGGAGTTAAAGATTCATTGATCAAAAAGAGTAGCGGTAATATTAAAATTACCGCAACGGTCCAACTGGACAGGCTCCAAGATGAATACCATTTAGCTGCAATCAACTGAGGTTATCTACCTAATTAAGTAAAAACATTAAAATTATAAATCAAACTTTACTTCATCTAGTAGCATAATTGCTGCTTGACGATTTTCAGCAACTTTAGTCATCGCTAAATTATCTTCCTTAAAGGCTCCCCAAGAGGCAACTATTTCAGATGGTTTCACCGTCGGGTTTACCGGATACTCCATATTCACCGAAGCATATACTTGTTGTGCTTGCGATGATGATAAAAATTCCATTAATTTTTTAGCCGAGTCTTGGTTAGGGGCATACTTTGTCATTGCAATACCACTTACATTAATATGAGCGCCACGATCATGTTGGTTTGGAAATAAAATATTGACAGAATCGGCCCATTTTTTTTGCTCAGGATCTTGTTGCATCACACCAAAGTAATAACTGTTACCTAAGGCTAAATCACACTCACCTTCTTTTACTGCTTTTACTTGACCACGATCATTGCCTTGTGGTTTACGAGCTAAATTAGCTTTTAATCCTTGTAACCACGTTTTTGTTTCAGCACTGCCGTGATGGGCGATCATTGATGCCACTAAAGCGATGTTATAAGGATGTTTTGAACTTCGCATACACACTTTATTTTTATATTGTGGTTTCGCTAAGTCTTCATAACTTATACCAGATAGGTTCGCCATACGTTCTTTAGAGGCATAAACATTGCGAACTCGTTTTGTTAATGCAAACCATTGATTGTCATTATCACGAAATTGGCTAGGAATATTAGCCGTTAAAATATCGCTGCTAACTGCTTGGCTTAATCCTTCATCACTGATCTGCATTAAGCGCGCAAAGTCAGACGTTAACACCACGTCTGCAGGAGAGTATCTACCATCTTTTTTAAGACGTTCTATCAATCCACTCTTGGCAAAAACAACATTGGTTTTAATCCCAGTTTGAGCCGTAAACTTTTCTAAGATAGGTTCAATTAAAAATGTTTGACGGTATGAATAGATGTTCACTTCATTTGCTAATGCACTTGCAGATACACTGCTTATGAGTAAAGTAAAGGTAGCGATTGATGTTGCTTTGATCCATTTTATTTTGTTTAACATATTTGCGCCTGCTAGCCGTTTATATTTAAGAGTAACACACTCTAAATAACAATAATTCTCATTTGGATTATACTTATTCATCGTACAAAAAAAGTATTAAATTGTTATATTCTGCAACGATGTTCGTTACTTGGGCCTTTCTTTATTCAATAAATGGTAAGTTAATGTTGCAAAGACCTTTCTTTTATTAAAAAATCATTTACCCTCATAAGCATAAATCTATTTACACGAAATTCTACTTAACACTATGAAAAAATCTTTATTAGCACTTACTTTAATTACGGCGATTACTGGCTGTACTACAGCAACAGATGAAACAAAAAAAAACACAACTGAAGTAGTCGCTTCCGAGCAACAAGAGTCAGCAAAGCTTGCAACATTATTTGATAATTATTTCAACGCGAGTATTGCTTTGTCACCAATATCGGGTACTTATGTTGGATTAAATGAATACAATAATAAATTCAGTGTTCCTATATCAGCCGAAAGTCTTAAAAATGAACTTGAACACGAACAGACGTATTTGAAACAAATTGAAGCCATTGATAAATCTAAGCTCGAAGGCCAAGATCTATTAAGTTATGAAATATTTTTGCGCGATAGAAAGTTAGCGATAAAAAGCTCAGAATTTAATAGTCACTTTATGCCTTTAAACCAAATGTATGGCATACATAACTCTTTTGCGACGTTAGGCTCTGGTAAAAGTGCCCAGCCGTTTAATACCGTAAAGGATTACCAAAACTTTGTTGAGCGTAGCCACGGTTTTGCTCTATATATGGATAGCGTAACTGCATCTATGCGTGAAGGCGTTAAAAATGGCTATGTTTTACCTAAAGCCATTATAGAAAAAATATTACCGCAATTATCTGTGCATATTGTGAAAGAAGCAAAAGACAGTGTGTTTTATGGTCCGGTAACCATGCTTGCTAAGAATGAACAAATTAGTTCTGCAGATAAAACCAAAATAACAGCCCAATACGAAACTCTTATATTAGAAACGTTATCTCCTGTATACGCAAAGTTCCATGATTTCATCTTAAACGAATACTTGCCGCATGGCCGTGCAACTGTTGGTTTATCAGAATTACCTAACGGTAAAGCATGGTATGAATATCAAATAGAGAAGAACACCACATTACCTTTATCTGCAGAAGAGATTCATAAATTTGGTCAACAAGAAGTTGCAAGAATTTTAGCTGAAATGAAACAGGTGAAACAACAAGTTGGCTTTACAGGCGATTTAAAAGCCTTCTTCAAGTTTTTACAAGAAGACCCACAGTTTTATTGGCAAAACGAAGCCGAAGTTGTGAAAGCTTATACCGATGTTAAAAATGATATTAACTCGCGTTTACCAGCGTTATTTGAAGTGTTTCCTCGTGCAGATTACGAAGTAAGAGCGGTTGAAGCGTTTAGGGCTGCATCAAGTGCAGGTGCCAGTTATCAAAGTCCAGCTCCTGATGGATCTCGCCCAGGTATTTTTTATATCAATACTCATAACTTAAAAGCACAGCCGAAATTTATTCTTGAAACATTAAGTATTCATGAAGCATCGCCTGGCCACCATTTTCAAATCAGTATTCAGCAAGAAGTGCAGAGTTTACCAATGTTCAGAAAGTTTGGTGGTTACACAGTATTTGCAGAAGGGTGGGCACTGTACGCTGAAAGTTTAGGTAAAGAAATGGGCATGTTTACTGACCCTTATCAATGGTATGGACGTCTTTCTGATGAACAGCTTAGAGCGATGCGCTTGGTAGTAGATACAGGTTTACACGCCTTTGGTTGGACTCGTGAACAAGCCATTCAATTTATGGTCGATAATTCATCTTTAGCGTTAAGTGACATTACAGCAGAAGTTGAGCGTTACATTTCTATTCCTGGACAAGCATTAGCCTATAAAACAGGGCAACGCGCGATACGTGAAATGCGCACCAACGCTGAAAAACAGTTAGGTGATAAATTTGATATTAAAAAATTCCACACCCAAGTGTTAACCGATGGTGCTTTGCCGATGCCAATTTTGGCTAGAAAAATTCAATCATGGGTAGATAGCCAGTTGTAGTATTTTTTATTGCCTAAGATCTAAATACTAAGCCAGTCTTTAACGTTCCTGTTAGATTGGCATTACCTCATCCTTGAAGTAAAAATGGCGAATTATTTCGCCATTTTGTTAGTTATTCCCACATATTTACAAAATAATACAATCTTTCTCAGCTATTACCTTATTTTTTATTCCCTAAGGCTTAACTCATCGGTATATTAGAAAGTAAGCGCTGAGTAAGTAATTAAAATGCTTACCAATAATAAAAATACTATGGATTAGTTATGCACAAACTCCTTCGATTATCTTATTTACCAAGCTTAATTCTATTAACTGCTTGTGGCAGTGGTAGCGGTGGTAGTGATGATGATGATAAAGAACCAACAACTCATCAATTCACCTTACAATCACTTATAAAAAATTCATGTGGTCAGGCAACCCCCTACTCCGATGCTCAGGTATTTTTACAAGATGAGAATTGGCAAGTACTAAGCGAACATCAAATAAATGATGAAGGCCTCGTTGAAATCACCACGACTAACGATAAAATAAACTTTACCGTATTAGCCGCGTTTAAAGGCGATAATAATATCGAGTCTTATCAGGCGATGTCTTATCATCAAGTTGATAGTGACGTAAAGGCGACTTACTATGCAACGCATTCGGATAAATTAGATAACTCAACTTGTGAGTGCATTACTCAAGATGTAGTGTTATCACACATCAACTCAAACAATGTTCAAAACGCACTAAGCTCAGCTACGTTTGAAGGCTATGAGTTGATTGACGGCAGTACAACAACATTTAAACAAGTAGAATCATGTCGAATTAGTGGCCAAGAATGGCCTGAACACTCATTTGCAGTTTATGATTCTGAAGAAGGATTTGTTGGCTTTCATCAGGACTTTACCACCACCGAAAACGGTACTTGGGAAGTTTTTGACGATGGCAACGGTATCTCGGTTAGTTTTAATCGCAAAGATATGAATATGACCACTTCGCAAATATTTAACCACACTAGACACTTTGCTAAAACAGTCGTGGCCGAATCAAATGAAACAATTATTTTTGAAAATCATAAGTTCACGGGTAACGCAGTATACAGTGCCAGTGCCGACTTTATTTTTAAAGAAGAATCTTCACCATTTGGCTCTGTTGGTTTAAAAAGTAGAGAAACCGTTTTTAGTCCCGATTACAATGATTCACTCGCGGTTAAGCCAAGCGAAGATGATGAAAATATTGACTATATAACCTGGGGTGAAATCGAAGCATCAGGCGCTTATGATTACTCGCATGTAAGTAAGCATAAAATGGCAGTGATCAGTTATGTGTTTGATGCAAAGAATCCTGACACGCAATTAGATATGCCAGTATTATGGACTTCTTTTGGCCCAATTGAAGGTCAACTTCCGATGAATACTTTATTACCTGGCTTTGAAGATATTATTAACGGTGATACAGGCATCGATGTTACTCAGGTTAACTTATTAAGACATCATAGTTTTGACAACTATCAAGAATACATAAATTATTACACCAAACTTGGTCATGCTGATGTTAATCAACAAATGGATATCACAGACGATACTGTGCACCAATATTTTGTTGAATTAGTTAAGTAAAATAAAGGATTTGGAAAAATAAAGGGGTCAGTGATAATTTTATTCTGAATAAAATTATCACTGACCCCTTTTTAGTTGTTAAACCTATTAATTGTTACGGGTTAAAGAAGGTAAATGCTGCTTCAAACGCATTTTGTTGAAATTGCTTTAAACCGGTATCTCTAAAGTCGATACTTACTTGTGCTTTGTTCAATTTTTCTTTAATGATATTCGCGCGTACAAGTTCTACTTGTAAGTCATCGATCAACTGAATGGCAGCCTCAATTTTAAATCCTTGTGAGCCACCGGCAAACTTGCCTTTAGTAGCACGTTCTTTGATTACAACTGCATCAATTTTATAGTCTTCAACTAACTTTTTAAAAGCAAATTGAAATTTACGAATATTTTCAGCATCAGTTCCTTTTTGCAGTGCAATTTTTGGCACGCGCAAATGAGGAATGTCATACAAATTATTTTCTAATGCGACTAAACTAATTACAGCTTCATCGGCTTTGATTTCTACACCACAAACTCTCATGGTTTCTCCTATTAAACTTAATGAACACATTATAATCTAAACTTAGGATTTATATGTAATTAATTTGCTTTACAGTAAACTTGTTGGCAATCTAAATGAAATAAAGTATCTCACAATAATTTTTAAGGTTAATGATGAAAAAGTATTTACTCTCTGCCGCTATTTTTGCAGCTTTATCGGGCTGCTCACCAGCAGAAAAAACACAACAACCAAGTAAGGTTGAACAGCCAACAGAAGTTACTCCTGAAGAATCAGCATCTGCACCACAAGAAAGTGTTCGAGAGAAAAGCAACAATGTAGATCCAAAACTCAATGCCGAATTTGAAACATTTACCCATACATTAATTGAAGAGTTTTGGCAGTACAACCCTGGCTACGCCGTTTATGTGGGTTATTATAAATATGATGATCAATTACCAGTTCCAGACCAAAAGCGCATTGACGAAGAAGTTACTTTTACTAAGGATAGATTGACGACATTAACAGCCTTTGATGTAAACAAACTTAGTGCAAACAATGCCAGCGATTACTATATTTTAAAAAACCAAATGGAATCACAGCTGTTTACCGTTGAAGAATTTAAGTCTCATCAATGGAACCCTGCTAACTATAATGTAGCCGGAGTTTTTGGCGTTATTTTAAACACCGACTACAAAGCGAAAGATGAGCGTTTGCGAGCAATCTTCCGTCGTATGGAAAACATCCCGGCATATTATGAAGCGGCGAAAGCCAACATAACAACGCCAACTATCCCACATACAGAATTGGCAATTCAGCAAAATAAAGGCGCTGCGTCATTATTTACTGACACAATTCATGCCGCCATGATTGAGTCTGGTTTAAGTGACACTGAAAAAGCTGATTTTAATTTCCGTTTAGCTAAAAGCGCTTCGGCAATAAATAAGTACATTAAATGGTGTGAAGAAAAGCTGGAAGAGCTCAAAGCCAACGGCACTGCTAAAGATTTTCGCATTGGCGAAGCATTGTACGATAAGAAGTTTTCTTTAGATATCTACTCAAGTTTAACTGCTAAGCAACTGTTTGATAAAGCAGTTAAAGAAAAAGGCCGAGTACATGGCGAAATGGCAGAAATTGCCGAACAGCTTTGGCCAAAGTATTTTGCCGATACGGCAATGCCTAGCGATAAATTAGTAGCAATAAAGCAAGTCATTGATCATATTTCAGTTAATCATGTTGAACGTGAAAAATTTGTAGATAGCATCCGCGCGCAAATTCCTGAACTTGAAAAATTTGTTATGGATAAAAAGCTGCTAGAGATGGATGCTGACAAACCTTTAGTAGTTCGTGAAACTCCAATATATCAACGTGGGTTTGCTGGGGCATCTATCAACCCTCCTGGACCATATGATGCAAATGCCAATACTTATTATAACGTAACGCCTTTAGATAACTTTAATGCTGAACAAGCCGAAAGCTATTTAAAAGAGTATAACCATTGGTTACTGCAAATTTTAAATATTCATGAAGCAGTTCCAGGTCATTACACCCAGTTAGTACACAGCAATAAATCAAAATCTTTAGTTAAATCTATATTTGGTAACGGTGCTATGGTTGAAGGTTGGGCGGTTTATACTGAGCGCATGATGCTGGAAGAAGGTTATGGTGACTTTGAACCAGAGCTTTGGTTGATGTATTACAAGTGGAATTTACGTACTATCATGAATTCAATCATCGACTATTCAATTCAAGTGAATAATTTAAGCGAAGAAAAAGCCTTGGACATGATGATCAACGAAGCATTCCAACAAGAAGCTGAAGCACAAGGTAAATGGCGCAGAGCAACTCTTTCACAGGTACAGCTTACCAGTTACTTTACCGGTTACTCAGAAATTTATGACTTGCGTGAAGAGCTAAAAGAAAAGCTTGGTGATGATTTTGACTTAGCCGACTTTCATAACCAATTTTTAAGTTATGGCAGCTCGCCAGTACCAATTATTCGTCAAATGATGTTGTCAGAGTAATGACATAAATGATGTTTTAAAGTAGTCATAAGGGTTAACTAAAAAGTTAGCCCTTTTTTTGCAATAAAAGTTAACCATAATTAAATATAAGTAGTAAAATTAACAGCATAGAAGTTATTGGCAACACCTCATTAGGAATAACGTTAGTGAAACCAGATTCGTTTACACAAAAGCGCCACTTTATTATTACTCTTGGCAAACTATTGCATAAGTTTGGCGCTACCGCTTATCGTTTAGAAAATCATTTGAAAAACGTTTCCCGCTTATTAGAAGTACAAGCGTCATTTGTGATCACGCCCACCTCATTAACGTTCGTACTTTTTAATGTTGAAGACCAACAAGAACATAACTTTATAGTTCGAGTGAGCCCAGGAGATATTGATCTAGGCGCATTATCTAGAACCAATGAACTGGTAGACGAACTAGATTCAGGTCAACGCACTTTATCGGAAGCCATTGAGCGCTTGCAGGAAATACCCAATAAACCGTCTCCTTACTCGCCATTTCTTACGTTTTTGGGTTTTGGTGCATCTTCAGGTGCATTTGCCATGTTAATGCATACTTCCTGGAACGATGTATTTTGGTCTACCCTGCTTGGTTTTATCGTTTTTCTATTGGTTATTTGGTCGGAAAAATCGAAAAGTGTTGGTAATATGCTTGAGCCATTATCAAGTATTGTGGCAGCTGTAGGGGCAAGTGCCATTACATTAATTGACCCCACCATAAATGCACCTTTAGTTATCCTGTCGAGTATTATTGTTTTTATCCCGGGCTTATCACTGACCACAGGCCTGAGCGAACTGGCTGAACGTAATTTAATATCGGGAACCGCGAAGATAATGGATGCGTTAATGACCATGTTCAAGCTTTATTTTGGCGCTATTTTAGGTTTAACTTTAGGCAGTTTGTTGTGGGGAACTGTGGATAAAATAGATGTAGAACTTGTGCCTCAATGGACTCAATGGCTAGCGGTATTAATTCTGTCTATGTCTTTGGTGATTATCTTCAGAGCAAGACCTCGTCATGCATTTTGGGGAATTTTATGTGGTTTCATCGCCTATGGCTCTAGTGTTTGGGCAACGAACTATGTTGGAGTTTCTCTTAGTGCATTTGTTGGTGCTTTTGCTGTGGGCGCGTATTCAAACCTTTTTGCTCGATTCTTAAAAGCGCCAGCCACAGTTGTTATGCTCCAGGGTCTAGTTGTATTAGTACCAGGTTCGAAAGTTTATATTGGTTTAAACTCTATGGTAACCGGTAGCCAGATTGTACAGGCTGATCAGTTAGGCTCACAAACGTTCTTAATTTTCATGTCACTCGTCGCCGGGCTCATTTTTGCTAATGTTGCCGTACGCCCACGAAGCTCACTGTAAGCATAAAGATAACTATGTGTATATTATTCATCGCCATTAATCAGCATAAGGATTATCCATTAATCATTGCCGCTAATCGCGATGAATTTCATCAACGACCAACAAAGTCAGCGTATTTTTGGCCTGCACCAGCTGAAATATTAGCCGGTCAAGACTTACAAGCAAATGGGACTTGGCTTGGGCTGAATAAACAAGGCGACTTTTCAGCTTTAACGAATATAAGAAGTGCTTTAATGCTGAATATTGATGCTAAATCTCGCGGAGAATTAGTACAATTGGCACTGCAACAGCCAGAGTTAATTAATCAGCAATGGTTGATTCAAAACAGTCAGCACTACAATCCATTTAACCTCGTTTATACGCAAGATAATAATTTATATTGTTTTAACAGCAGTACGTTAGAACATACGTTATTAACGGATGGCTTTCATGCTATCTGTAATGGTGCAATGGATGATGTGTGGCCGAAAATGGCTAAAGGTGAAATACTACTAGAGCAATTAATAAGTGAACAACAAGAGTTACACAGTGAACATTTGTTTGCCATCATGCAAGATCCCACTCAAGCACCAGATGAATTACTACCAGAAACCGGAGTAGGCTTGGAATGGGAACGAAAACTATCCAGTATATTCATCAAGTCCAGCGAATACGGCACTCGTTCTACTGCTGTAATTTTAAAACACCATAGTGGTAGTATTGATTTTTATGAACAAAGCTATACTAGCAACGCTGAGATATTTAATAAAAAACAATTTGCCCTCGCGCATCAATAAAAACAACATTAATAAAAGTGAAAAGCATGAATAAAATTTGTATTGTTACTGGCGGCTCTTCAGGCATTGGCTTGGCGATTGTAAAAGCCTTTATTAGCAATGATTACACTGTTTATAATTTAGATATTCAGCACTCGACCCTTGGTCACTTTATTCAATGTGATATGAGTAAGGTTGAACAGGTGCAACAAGCCATCGCTCAAATAAACAGTCAAGAAAAGCAGGTAGACGTGTTAATTTCTAACGCCGGTATCCATCGGTCAGCCAGTATTGAAAACACTTCAGAAGAATTGCTAGATGAAGTATTTGCCATTAACGTTAAAGGCGCATTTGCCGCGACTAAAGCTGTTTTATCTTTAATGAAAAAGCAAAATCAAGGCAGTATTATTTATATAGCATCCGACCAAGCACTTGTTGGAAAATCAAATTCCTTTGCCTATAACTTATCAAAACATGCGTTAGCGTCTATGGCAAAAACTACCGCACTTGATTATGCCAAATATAATATCCGCGCTAATGCCATTTGCCCAGGTACTATTGAAACTCCACTTTACCATAAAGCCATTGACAAATACTGTGCTGAAAGTGGCGCAAACAAAATTCAGGTTCATGCTGAAGAAGCAGCATTACAGCCACTAAATCGTCTAGGCCAGCCAGAAGAAGTGGCACAATATGCGTTGTTTCTGGCGAGCGATAAGGCACCATTTATTACCGGTAGCTTACAAGTAATTGATGGCGGTTATACCACTGGCTAGCTTAAAAAATTATGTATAAAATTATTGACCCGCATATTCATTTATTCGACTTAATTAGTGGCGATTACCATTGGCTAGAGCCTAGTAACCCACCTTTTTGGCCGAAAAAGGCATTAATTAATCGTAACTTTAATGAGGTTGATTTAGTACTGAATGAGTCAATGACTCTTGCGGGTTTTGTACACATTGAGGCAGGTTTTGATAACAACAAACCCGAGCGAGAATTAGCCTGGCTCGAGCAACACTGCACCACGCCATTTAAAAGCATTGCTTTTGCCGATATTTGCTCAGCTGATTTTCATCACCACATACAAACGTTACAGCAATATAATTCCTTTATTGGTATCCGTCATATTCTCGATGATCAGGCAGCAATAATTCTTGCTCACCCTAACTTTCTCGCAAACCTTAAACTTCTGGCATCACTAGAGCTTATTTTTGAATTACAATGCGATTGTTCAGATATGGCTGTAGTTGCACAGTTATCAGGTTATCTTTTAGACGTGCCCAACTTGACCATTATCATTAATCATTGTGGTGCAATAGATGACAATACTCTTAATCAAGGATTGAAAAATGGCTTAGCTACTCTTGCTGAGCATGAGCGGTGTTTTATAAAGTGTTCGGGTTGGGAGATGCGCGATAATAATTGGCAACCGGAAATATTAGCACCACTAGTGCATTCAATCATTACTATATTTGGTGAACACCGAGTGATGTTAGCCAGCAATTTTCCCGTGTGTTTATTCAGTATCAGCTACGCCCAAATATGGCAGCAGTATGCACAGCTTTCTGGTTTTGCAGATAAAACCCTTGAAGCCCTGTGTTTTAACAACGCTTCTAGGGTCTATCAGTTATAAAGTAAGCGTGGTTTACTTCACTTCCGCTCGAGGTGAACGCATAACAATCTCATCGTTAAGTTCAATACCAATACCTGGCTCTTCAGACACTTGAAAGAAACCATTAACGGGTTGAGGATCTTGGATACATAATTCACGATTCCACGCTTTAATCGCATAGGTATGATGTTCATGAATTAAAAAGTTTGGTATCGCAGTTTCCAAATGTAATGATGCCGCGGTTGCCACAGGACCACCACAAACATGGGCTTGAATGCGAATATCGTAAACATCAGCGTAATCACAAACTTTTTTCGCTTCGGTAAAACCACCACATAGGCCAACATCTGGCTGGAGCACATCGATGCTTTGATCTTCAAAATATGGACGCACATCCCAGCGGTGATACAAACGTTCACCACCTGCGATAGGGACATTAACATTATCAGATACTTTTTTATGAACCGCTGAGTTTAAATAATTCACCGGCTCTTCATACATCATACAGCCGACTTCTTCGACTATTTTTCCCATTTGAATTGCTGACGCAGCCCCCATTAATGAATGCGATTCAAAAATAATATCGACATCATCACCAACAGCGTTACGGATAGCTCTAAGGCGATTGCCAAATAAACGCATTTGTGGGTTAGTAAATAACTTAGTGCGATCAAATGCCGAACTACCATCGTGGTTATAAACGATTGGATCGACTTTTACCGCATCATAGCCCTCGCTTACCGCTTTTAAGGCAGCTTCAGCGTACTCTTCTGGTTGGATAAGTTTTTTACACTCTTTATCCCAATCAAACTGTAATTGGCTCGCGTAAGTGCGCAATTTATCATTTACCTTACCACCTAACAGTTGGTAAACCGGTACACCTAATGCCTTGCCTTTAATATCCCAAAGCGCGGTATCTATTGCACTCATTGCCGAATAAAGTACAGGGCCGCCACCAAGTCCCCAAAAACTTTCTCTCAGCATACGCGACCATAAAAGCTCTGTTTGAAACGGGTTGAAGCCTATTAATACGGCTTCGGCAATTTCTTTTATCATCGCTGCGGCTGCACTATGGCCCCAATCGTAGGCTAACCCTGCTTCACCAACGCCAGAGATACCTTCATCAGTATGAATGCGAATAAACACAGGGTTCCAAGGTGGTCTTTCAGGGCATTCGATATCAAAAATTTCTACACGGGTGATTTTCATGGATTCTCCAAAGAGGGTTATTTTATTAAACTGTAATTATATAAAGTTAATATTCGGTAATTATAGAAGGAACTAGATACGAGCAACGAGAAACTAACAACGCCATTTCCTGAACTTGTTTCATGAAGTCGGTTAATGAGCTAAGCTGCTCTTCGTTTCTAGTTTCTATTAATCTCGTTCCTTGTTCTTACTTAGCAAAACCAGGGTCAAGTCGATACGCTTTACGCATCATTGCTGGCCATGATTTTTGCCCACCAGTTGAACCGGTATGCACGACATTTGCTTGTGCAATAATATTATCAACAATAGGTTGCTCAACCATGATTAGCTCTTCACCACTTGCTTGCAACATCAATTGAATTTCACAGGCACGGTTTAAATCGTACATACGCATAAATGCATCACCAATAGTAGCACCAAGCGTTAAACCGCCATGGTTTCTCAATAATAAGTGATTATTTGTGCCCAAGTTTTGCTGCAAACGTCGTTTCTCTTCTGGGTTTACTGCCAAGCCTTCATAGTCGTGATAACTCATCGATGCCATTGAAAACATGGAGTATTGACTTAAAGGAAGTAAACCCTGCTTTTGTGATGCTACCGCAATGGTTGAGTTGGTATGTAAATGCATTACACACCCTGCATCATGGCGTACTTCATGAATAGCGCTATGGATAGTGAAACCGGCAGGGTTAATGTCAAATTCACCACCGTCTAGAATATTACCGTTTATATCTATTTTGACTAAATTTGATGCTGTTACTTCATCAAATGCGACACCAAACGCATTTATAAGGTAATGCTCGGTGTTAGGTATTTGCGCTGATATATGCGTATAAATTAAATCATCCCAGCCAAAATGTGCGACTAAGCGATAACATGCAGCTAAATCTAAGCGAGTCCGCCATTCATTTTCACTCACGTGATGCTTTAAATCTCTTTCTGGTAAATCAAACAACTTCATCGCCTTAAACATTGTTTATAATTGATAGTACGTATTATACATTGCAATCATACCAAGTCCGATAATTTCTCTGAATTGGTATTACTAGCAATCATTGTTACAGCAGAGTAAACTTATCTCTAGTAAAATTATACCCTTGGAATCAATGAATGTTGAATAAAGTATTCTCAACTATTATATCAATTTGCATTTTCTTCTCGCTGAGCAATAGCGCAAATGCAATCGAATATAAACTGCCGCAGGATAACAGTAGACTTGTTGGCGAGGTCACCAAATATACTGTGGTAAAAGGTGATTACTTTCAGCAATTAGCGCAAAAATTTAATGTCGGCTTTTTAGCCCTGATGGAAGCAAACCCAGGCGTTGATCCACTACGACCTGAACCTGGTACAGAACTAATCATTCCAACACAACTTATTCTCCCTTACGGCAAACACAACGGTATTGTTATCAATTTGTCAGAGCTGCGTCTTTATTATTTTAATAATAAGAAAAAGACAGTGAACGTGTTTCCTGTTGGAATTGGAAAAATTGGTCACTCTACACCGACCTTGATTAGTGAAATAACCGAAAAACGCACCAATCCCAACTGGTTTCCTACCGAAGATACACGAAAAGATTATTTTGAAAAGCACGGTGTGCAGATGGCAAAAATGATCAAAGCAGGGCCAGACAACCCATTAGGTGATTACGCCATGCGAATTGGTACCAGTGCTTATTTGATTCACGGCACTAATCAACGGTTTGGTATTGGCATGCGTGCAAGTTCAGGTTGTATTCGAATGAACCCTGAAGATATTGAATGGCTTTTTAAACAATCAGCGCCAGGGACTAAAGTTAAAATTATCAATGCACCAATAAAGATGGCTTATATTGCACCTGATAAGCGTTTAATTGAAATACATTCTCCACTGTCAGATAACCAAGGCAATGTACCTAGCCTATTGCCAGTTTCCAAAGGTGTGGAAAAATTTATCGGCTCTGAACAAGACGATATTGAGTTATTGAAAGAAATAATTGCGAACCCGAAAGGGATCCCAGTAGAATTGTAGCTGGAAATAATACCAATCTGCATAAGGAATGAGTCACTCAGCGATACTAAAAGAGTTTTAGACGAGGCTTTCATTTTGTACTGTGGTTATTCCACTGTAAAAATGTTTAACGAAGTATAAAACTCTTATAGCATCGCCCTTTGGGTGATTATCAAACCCACGATAACGGCCCCAAATTTAAAGAAGATAGAATAACTATCTGCTTTAAATTTAGATTGTTCGACCCTGTAACTAAATCTGTGTAATTGCCTATTATTAACCCCTAAAGGGTTTAGGATAGGCAATGATGAATAAAAAAGAACTCGAAGCGTTTGCTAAGCAAGCCGCTAAATCAATCAAAACAGAATCAGACTTAACTGATTTTCGTAAAATGCTCACCAAGGTGACCGTCGAAGCTGCGCTCAATGCAGAGCTAGACGAACACCTTGGTTACTCTCGCCACGAACAATCGAGTAAAGAGAATTACCGCAATGGTTATTCTCCTAAAACCATCAGAACAGAAGATGGTGAAGTCGATTTAGAAGCACCTCGTGATAGAGATTCAAGCTTTGAACCACAACTCGTTAAAAAGAATCAAACCCGTTTTACCTCGATGGATGACAAAATTTTATATTTGTATTCCAAAGGCATGACCACGCGCGACATCGTCGCTACATTCAAAGAAATGTATGACGCAGATGTTTCACCAACACTGATTTCTCGCGTCACTAATGCTGTCATTGAACAAGTGGTTGAGTGGCAAGCAAGGCCGCTTGATGCGGTTTACCCCATTGTATATTTGGATTGTTTAGTTGTAAAAATCAGACAAGATAAGCAAGTCATCAATAAAGCCGTTTACCTAGCCTTAGGTGTCAATGTTGAAGGCCATAAAGAATTACTGGGTATGTGGATATCGGAAAACGAAGGCGCCAAGTTCTGGATGAACGTGTTAACCGAACTTCAAAACCGTGGTGTAAAAGATATCCTCATAGCGTGTGTTGATGGCTTGAAGGGCTTTCCTGATGCCATTAATACGGTTTACCCTGACACACAAATACAGCTCTGTATTGTGCATATGGTGCGTAACTCATTGAAGTTTGTGCCGTGGAAAGACTACAAGGCCATCACGGCTGATTTAAAGCGTATTTATCAATCAGTCACAGAAGATGAAGCCTTGATGTCGCTCGACCAATTTGAGCAACGCTGGGACGATAAATACCCCAATATCTCTCGTTCATGGCGTAATAACTGGCAGAACGTCAGTACATTGTTCAACTACCCGGAAGATATTCGCAAAGCCATTTACACGACCAATGCGATTGAATCACTCAACAGTGTTATCCGTAAGGCTATTAAGAAACGTAAGCTGTTTCCGCATGATGATTCTGCGCGGAAAGTGATTTATTTAGCGATAGAGCAAGCATCGAAAAAGTGGACGATGCCGATAAGAAATTGGAAAACGGCCTTGAATCGATTTATGATTGAATTCGAAGACCGTTTGAAAGATGTTATTTAAACCTGGCAGTTACACAGAATCTGTTACAGGGTCGATTGTTCTAGTGCGTTTGATAAACACTGAGTTGACTATATACTTATACAGGTTGGTATAAAAACGACCGGAACAAGTCCGGTCGATTATTTAGAAAATAACGTCTGAATTTAATCAGGCGAACAGCTTATTAACTGTTTATTTTTTATAAGAGCTTACAACGTTGTCTACACGTTCGTTAGCTTTTGCTGCTTCAGCTGCTGCTTCTGCTGCCATTTCTTTAGCTGCTTGTGCTTCTGCTGCATTTTCTTCATGAGCTGCTTTCATCGCCGCATGATCACCAGTTAAACTTTCTACTTGTGCAGAAAGGCTATCAACTTTAGTGTTTAAATCAGCAATACTTTGATTAAGTTCATCATTATTAGCACAACCAGTTAAACCTAGTGCTAATACTACCCCTGAAAGAGTGATTAATTTGTTATTCATCCTGAGACTCCAATTTCATATTAATTTAACTGTGAATGTATCTCACATTCTTAGTCAGTATGGCATAAATATTAAAAAAAACAGTTTTTTATTGTTATTTTTTAATGGTTTGAATGATTTATAAGCTAATTATCCAATACCGGAAGACCTAAATCTTCCTTAACATTTTCAATCACTACATAAGTATGAGTTTGAGAAACTCCGGGTAGCTCTACAATCATACCAAGTACATCACGGTAATTGTTCATATCAACCACTCTAAGCTTTAATAAATAATCGAATCCACCTGCCACCATATGACACTCAGCAACCTCTTTAATATTTACAACTTCGTCGCGAAACTGATTGAACACATCCGCAGTGGTTCTATCTAACGTCACTTGAATAAAGGCCGACATACCAACATTTAATAATTGTGCATCAAGCACTGCGCCGTAGCGCTTAATAAAACCTTCGTTTTCTAAGCGCTTTACTCGATCTAGACAAGGGCTTGGACTAAGATTAACTTGCTTAGCAAGTTCAACATTAGAAATACGCCCTTGTCGTTGCAAAGTGTCTAATATCGTTAAATCTATACGGTCAAGTGTTCTACTTTTGTAACTCATTTAGTATTTTATAGTGCATTAATTTACAATTTCCAAATAATACACTGAATAAAAGCGAATTTCACCAACACATTCGGTGGTTATTTCATTAAAATTCAAAAATTATTTTGCGCTGAATACTTAGCTATTCAAAAACTAGAATTACATAATTTTAATTTGTTTATTGCCTCATGTTCTTAAACAAATCTGATTCATATATATAGGTAGATACTATGCTTTTTAACGGTACTTTAACGACAACCGACCCTATTCGTCAGCAAATACGCGATCACTATCGTGCAAACGAAAACGATGTATTAAATACTTTATTGCCGTTAGCTGAAATTGGCGCCAATGCACGCTCTCGTGCTTGGGAACGTGCTCGTCAACTAGTGGTACAAATTCGTAAAGATCAAACAGGTAAAGGTGGCGTTGATGCCTTGTTAAACGAATTTTCACTTTCTAGTGAAGAAGGTGTAGTACTAATGTGTCTTGCCGAAGCATTACTACGTGTTCCAGATAAAGCCACAGCTGATAGTTTAATTCGCGATAAATTAGCGGAAGGTGATTGGAGTTCACACATTGGTAATAGCGACTCTATATTTGTAAATGCTTCTTCTTGGGGCTTATTACTTACCGGCAAGTTAGTCACTTATTCTGATGAAAATAAAAAACAACAGTTTGGTTTATTGAAAAAAACTATTGGCCGTTTGGGCGAGCCGGTAATTCGTAAGGCAGTTCGTTATGCAATGAAAATTATGGGTACCCAATTTGTTATGGGTCGTAACATAAATTCAGCCGTAGAACGTGCGATAAAAACTGAAGCAAAAGGCTATACCTATTCATACGATATGCTGGGCGAAGGCGCTCGCACGATGAAAGATGCGGACCGTTATTTTGACAGTTACGTAAATGCTATTGAAGTAATTGGCAAAGCCGCACAAGGTAAAGGGCCACAAAAAAGCCCAGGAATATCAATTAAGCTATCTGCGATTCACCCTAGATATGAGTTTTCACATCGTGAACGTGTAATTGAAGAATTAGTTCCACGTTTAAAAGATTTAGCATTAAGAGCTAAAGCTTACAATATTGGCTTTACCGTTGATGCTGAAGAAGCTGATCGTTTAGATATTTCATTAGATATTATCGGCGCAGTATTTTTAGATAAGGATCTAGATGGTTGGAATGGTTTCGGTATTGCCTTACAAGCTTACCAAAAACGTGCTTTATACGTTGTTGAATGGGTACGTGAACAAACCTTAAAAGCCAATCGTCAAATGATGGTACGTCTGGTAAAAGGTGCCTATTGGGATGCAGAGATTAAAATCAGCCAAGTTGAAGGTTATGAAGACTTCCCGGTATTCTCACGTAAACCGGCAACGGATGTTTCCTACCATGCCTGTGCAAAACGGTTATTAAGCTACCGCGACAGTATTTACCCTCAGTTTGCGACCCACAATGCCTATACAGTTGCCACCATTATTGAAATGACTGACAACCATGAAGGATTTGAGTTCCAACGTTTACACGGTATGGGCGAATCTTTATATGACCAAGTCGTTACTGGCGAACGCATTTCTTGTCGTGTTTATGCGCCAGTAGGTGAACATGAAGACTTACTTGCTTATTTAGTACGTCGCTTACTTGAGAACGGTGCTAACAGCTCATTTGTAAACAACATTGTTGATGAAAATATACCGGTTGAATCATTACTGAGTGATCCGGTTGAAGTTGTACAAAGCTGGAAAGACGTTTATAACCCACAGATACCACAATCTATCGCCATGTATGGCGCTGAGCGTGACAATTCAAAAGGTATCGATTTAACCAATATTGATCAAGTTACGCCAATGCGTGCAAACTTGGATAATTGGTTCGCTAAAGCGGTATCAACTGAAAATGTAACAGGCGGAGAGCCGGTAATTAATCCAGCTAACCACAATGAAATTATTGGCTACATTAATCATGCAGATGAACAGGAAATGGAAAATATTCTCGCATCTGCTCAAAGCGCATTTAATACATGGTCAACTACCGATGTAAAAGTGCGTGCTGATATTTTATTAAAAACAGCCGATGCACTTGAAGCTAACCGCGACGAACTTATAGCGTTATGTATTAAAGAAGCAGGAAAAATACCTGTTGATGGCGTTGCCGAAGTTCGTGAAGCGGTAGACTTTTGCCGTTACTATGCCGCTCGAGCGCAAACGATGTTAACTGATTCAAACCTTCAATCTCGCGGTGTTGTGCTTTGTATCAGTCCTTGGAATTTCCCACTAGCAATATTCTTAGGTCAAGTTGCTGCCGCTATCGTAACCGGTAACACCGTGGTGGCAAAACCAGCAGAACAAACCAGCTTAATAGCATTAAGAACCATTGAGTTAATGACGGAATGTGGTTTGCCTGAAGGTGTCGTAATGCCAGTTATTGCACGCGGTAGCAAAGTTGGTGCTCACATAGTTCCAGATGAACGCGTTCAAGCTATCATGTTTACCGGCTCTACCGAAACAGGTACTTGGATTTCGCAAAAACTTGCTGAGCGTGATGGCGACCCTGTACCGTTAATCGCTGAAACCGGTGGCCAAAACTGTATGGTGGTTGACTCTACAGCGCTACCAGAGCAAGTGGTTGACGACGTTGTGGCTTCTGGTTTCCAATCTGCAGGGCAACGTTGTTCAGCATTGCGTGTTTTATTCTTGCAAGAAGATATTGCCGATAAAGTAATTAATATGATCAGCGGTGCAATGAAAGAGCTTCATGTTGGCGATCCTGCGTATTTTAGTACAGATGTTGGTCCGGTTATTGATGAAAAAGCATTTACTGCCTTAAACAACCATGTTGATTATTTGAAAGATAAAGCAACGCTGCATTATGAATGCAAAGCGCCAGATATGGGTGATGTTGGTAATTACTTTTTCGTTCCTCGCTTATATGAAATTAGCGATTTATCGGTATTAACCAAAGAAGTGTTTGGTCCATGTGTGCATGTGATCCGCTTTAAAGCCAGTGAAATAGATAACGTGATTGACCAAATTAACGGTACAGGCTTTGGTTTAACCATGGGTATTCACACTCGTATTGAAGAGAAAAGTGAATATCTGGCAAAACGCTCTCGTGCCGGTAACGTATATGTAAACCGTAATATGATTGGCGCCGTGGTTGGTGTACAACCATTCGGTGGTCGCGGCTTATCAGGTACCGGTCCTAAAGCTGGTGGCCCAATGTATTTAACGCGTTTGGTTAAAGAGCCACAACTTAGTGAAGATAATTTACTAAGCAATGATGAAAAACAAGCGATTGAAAACCAATTTGCAGAGCATGAAAGCAATGCCTGGAAAGTTGGATCTAAGCTGCAAAATGCCAAGAATGATGAACTTAAATGGCGTGATTCGCCGGTAAATGTTCGTGTATCGGTAGCACGTCAATTATTGGCGCAGATTGCTAATAATAAATTGTTTATCTCACAAGAAGCAGAGCTTGAACAAGTATTGGTAGCGGCACGCGAACAACTTACTCACATTGAAAAAGTGATCAGTGAACCAACGACTCTACCTGGCCCTACAGGTGAATCGAATAAACTCTATCTTGAATCGCGTGGCATATTAGCGTGTATTCGTGATCAAGATACTAGTTTTGAGTTTTGGTTGGTATCTGTTGTTTCTGCCCTTGCTGCTGGTAACAACGTTATCGCATTAGTAAGTGATGAGTACCTAAGCGAGGCACAAACCTGTGAGCAAGTATTAAGCAAAATCGGTTTAGTATCTGGAATTTTCCAAGTAATTTCATTAAACCATTTGCCAACTGTACTTGAGCATAGCCACTTAACCGGTGCAGTACTTGATAGTTCAAGCCGATTAAAACAAATTGTCGGGGAACGTCTTGCCGCTAGAAGTGGCGCAATATTGCCATTAATAACGGCACAAACTCATACTAAATTATTCCAACGCTTGGTAACTGAGAAAACAGTGACAATTGATACAACTGCCGCGGGTGGTAATGCATCATTGATGACAATGGAATTAGAAGACTAGATCTGATTCAACTAAGTAAACAAAATTTAAAGGCCGCATTATTTTTCAATAATGCGGCCTTTTTATAGCTAAGATACGAGAATGCTAGAATCGAGAAACGAAGAGCTTGAATGCCTCTTCCCATCTAGTACTTATAACATCACACTTCCTGAACTTTCTACCTAATCACTTCCTGAACTCATTTCAGGATCTCTATTTAAATTTAGAGCCTGAAAGAAATTCAGGAAATGCTATTTTTCAAATCAAGAAAAGTAATGTAAGCATCACGACCCCAAGTATTATTACTTGGTATGTCTGTAGACTGGATTTTCGTTTCTAGTTTTCTCGTTTCTCGCTCTTATTCTTCTAATAACTTAACAATCTCAGCTTCATATTCTGCTTTTTTATCGGTATAAAAACCAACATGAGCAGAAACAGGCTTACCTAACTTATTAATCATGTAACTGCTAGGCATACCTTTAAGTTTAAACTCTTTCGCTATGTTACCTTTAGGATCATAAATAACACTAAAGTCAGCCGGATTTTCTTCTAAAAACTCGATAGCCAGTGACTTTTCGACATCTACGTTTACCGTAATGACCTTAAACCCTTGTTCGGCATATTTATCTTCCATGGCATTCATCCATGGAAAAGATTTTCGACAAGGAATACACCACGAAGCCCAGAAATCCAAGTAAATAACTTTACCTTTATTCTCATCCAGTAATTGTTGCAGTTGAGCTTTACTGTCTGCGCCTGCATTATTAGCACTTGCGCTTGTAGAAAAACTTAACAGTAAAGTGCTTAGAATTAAAACTAACTGACCAACCTGCTTGATATACCGACTGAACATAACATTATTGCTCAGCATCTAAATTTACTGAATCTTCCGTATCTTGCTCAGGTATATCTTTAGTCTCTAAGCCATGCTCTGGATCACGTGCAATTTCGGCTTTCTCTTCTTTGATCCATTTATCAACACTTGCTTGGTTTTCGCAACGAGTTTGCGTTTGATCGTCACGGTAATAACGTAAATTTACACAGTCTTGTTCATAACGACGTTCTAATTCGGTACGTTTAATTGGATTACCTTTGGCATTTACAATTCTACGTTGCAGCTGAGCACAATCAGCTTGTTGCTCTGAGCTAAAGGTAATATCTTCACATGGATCATCCTGAAAAAATGAACACCCAGCTTGAGACAATAGTGTGGTCGTAATAAAGGCAATTGTTATTGGTTTCATGGAAAATTCTCTATGATAATTAGGAAAGACAACTTGAAACTAACATAGCATTTACACTTGGTTGGAGCAATTGAATAACCAGCAATTAATGACAATTAATGACAAATTCAATACAATTGCTAAGCTAAACTTATTAAGAAAATAAATTAAAAGAGAATTACCAATGCAAGTTGTCGATTACCATGCAGAAGATGCCGGTGAAAAGTTTGTTGCCTCACTTAGAGAGACAGGATTTGGCGTACTAGTAAATCACCCAATTAAAAAAGAATTAGTCGAGTCTATCTATAGCAACTGGCAACGATTCTTTTCATTTGGTGATAAAGAACAATATGCTTTTGACCCTGCCAAACAAGATGGTTTCTTTAGCACTGATATTTCAGAAACAGCAAAAGGCCATCAACAAAAAGACATTAAAGAATATTATCATGTGTATCCTTGGGGACGAATTCCAGAGGATTTAAAAACTGAAATATTACATTACTATAAATTAGCATCGAGTCTTGCTGGCGAATTGCTAGATTGGGTAGAAAAATATAGTCCACCAGAGGTTGCAAAGCTTTATTCAGAGCCGTTATCAAATATGATCATGGATACGCCTAATACTCTGTTAAGGGTATTACATTACCCTCCTCTGGCTGGCAATGAAGAGCTTGGTGCAATTAGAGCGGCAGCACACGAAGACATTAACTTATTAACAATTTTACCTGCGGCCAATGAACCTGGTTTACAAGTGCAATTACAGTCAGGTGAATGGCTGGATGTACCTTCAGATTTCGGTAATTTAATTATTAATATTGGTGACATGCTACAAGAAGCATCAGGTGGTTATTTTCCATCAACAAGTCACAGAGTAATTAACCCTGAGGGTACTGATGCGAGCAAGTCTAGAATTTCACTACCGTTATTTCTTCATCCAAGAAGTGAAGTAAAGCTGTCTGAGCGTCATACTCAACACAGTTATTTGATGGAACGTTTACGAGAGTTGGGTGTGATTTAAGCTATAAGCTTTACCGTTAAAAACAAAAAGGAGCCAAATGGCTCCTTTTCTATTTAAACTAAAACTCAGATTTTAGTTATTAGCTTTTTAGAGATACGAACTCTGGGTAAGCTTCAATACCACAATCTACTTTATCTACACCGTTGTATTCATCTTCGTCACTAACACGGATACCCATTGTTTTCTTCAATGCATACCAAACTACAAAGCTAGCTGCGAATACCCAAGCAAAGATAATGAAAGCACCGTAAAGTTGAGCACCAAATGTTGCATCACCGTTGCTAAATGGAACAACCATAAGAGCGAAGAAACCAACAACACCGTGAACAGAGATAGCACCTACTGGATCATCAATCTTCATTTTATCTAAAGAAGTAATTGAGAACACAACTAATACACCACCAAGAGCACCAATTAATGAAGCAAAGATTGGTGATGGAGACAGTGGGTCAGCAGTAATTGTAACAAGACCAGCTAATGCACCGTTTAAGATCATAGTTAAGTCAGCTTTACCCCAAATAGCTTTGTTAAGTAATAAAGCAGCAACAGCACCTGCGGCAGCAGCAGCGTTAGTATTTAAGAAAATTTGACCAACAGCAGTTGCATTTTCAGCATCAGAAAGAAGTAACTGAGAACCACCGTTAAAACCAAACCAACCCATCCATAAGATAAAAGTACCTAATGTAGCAAGCGGCATGTTTGAACCAGGAATTGGGTAAATTTCACCGTTTTTACCGTATTTACCTTTACGAGCGCCAAGTAATAAAACACCAGCTAAAGCAGCTGCAGCGCCGGCCATATGTACAATACCAGAACCTGCAAAATCAGAGAAACCAGCTTCAGATAAGAAACCACCACCCCAAGTCCAGTAACCTTCTACCGGGTAAATAAAGCCAGTTAATACGACTGTAAATACTAAGAAAGCCCAAAGCTTCATGCGCTCTGCAACCGCACCTGAAACAATAGACATTGCTGTTGCTACGAATACTACTTGGAAGAAGAAATCTGATTCTAAAGAATGATCAGCGCCTTCAGCTTGCGTACCAATTAAACCAGCAATACTTGGTAAAATTCCGCCTTCAGGGTTATCAACATACATGATGTTATAGCCCACTAATAAAAACATTACACACGCAATTGAATACAGTGTGATGTTCTTAGTTAAAATTTCAGTGGTATTTTTAGAGCGTACTAAACCCGCTTCTAACATGGCAAAACCTGCTGCCATCCACATAACTAATACACCTGACATTAAAAAGTAAAATGTATCTAAAGCAAATCTCAATTCAGAGACTGTTGATGTTACTGTTGCTAACTCTTCCATTACTCAATCCCCTATTAAAGTGCTGCTACATCAAGCTCACCAGTACGAATACGCACTGCTGACTCAAGGTCATATACGAAAATTTTACCGTCACCTATTTTACCGGTGTGGGCAGACTTGCTGATTGCATCAATAATGCGTTCAACATCGTCGGCTTTCACTGCTATTTCTAGTTTTACTTTTGGCAGGAAATCCACTTGATACTCAGCACCACGGTATAATTCAGTGTGACCTTTTTGACGGCCAAAACCGCGAACTTCTGAAACAGTTAAGCCTTCTACGCCAACTTCAGATATTGCTTCTCTAACGTCATCTAGTTTGAATGGTTTTATTATTGCGTTAATTATTTTCATTTCGCCCCCTATTTATAAGCTGACTAAAGGGTTACAAGTTATGTACCAACTTTATTAAACGTTAAAAAACAATGAGTTGCAGACAGCACCAGCCTAAGGCACCATAATGGTGCACCATAGTAGTGCTCAATAATCACTAGATAAGTGCATAACAGGTAAAAACTAGATGGTAAAATTCAGATAGTTTGAGATTTTCGTGCAGCATGAGATTTTTAAGTCTCTGATTTATCGAAATTAATTAGTGCTTACTTTATATAGGCATAAAGAAAGGTGAATATTTGGGTGTTTTTTACCAATATTCCAATGAAGTTTTTACTAGTTTCACAACCTGTGTTTTGACATAAAAAAGGACTACCTTACAGTAATCCCATTAGAACCTATTCGTCTCTTAAGTGCCATTCAGAGACGGTCGCAAAGCCTTATAAAAAGTCGGAAAATTCGGCAAGATACGAGCCGTCCTTTTTAATTAACATGTAAGTTTCAAATATAATTAATAAGAACAAACTCTATTTCTAGGTTTCTTTGGATTTGCTGAGGACTGAATTTTACGAATAATTGCATCTGTGTCGTATTCCGAAAAATTATTGAGCTCTTCGATAAAAAAGAAAGTACGCAGCCCAGTTAATTCATTTTTGTATTTTATGTATATTTTGAATTCACTTACTTCTTTTTCCGTAGTTTCAAAACTTACAATATCAATTTCATCGGAATAACTACTAGGACAACTACTTAAGTTTGTTTTAAAGAAAGGGTTCTCTACCTTACCCTGTATTAACGTAGCACTAACAAATATACCTACATTTTCTATTTCGATAGGGAAAGCGATATCGATAAAACTAGAAATATTTTTTCTTGTATCGAATCTATCAATCGTTACAAAAAAATCTAAATTAGCGGCAGAATCTGGAGTAAGTTTTATTACATTAGTCTCTATTTTACCAGCGAATGTTTGGGCACTACATAAAATCAAAATAGATAATAAAATACGAAACATAGATACTGTTTTCCTGACTAGCTAATAGTTTTATCAAGTGAAGTTATGTTTAATCAACGACCGTTAATCGCTCGCAGCGGCCTGTGAGCTTTTGATTACATTACGTTAAATCGGTGAGTGGTGCAAACGTGCCATTCTTGAATTTGTTAAGTACCATTTTCTGTGTAGATTATATAGAACGCACCTTGCTCATTTATCATTTTTTGCCAATCCTCATGACCTTCAGATTGCTTACTGTAATCGCTTAGAGTTATTTCACTGTACTCTTCGATATTAACATTGTTCCAATCTTGACTCTCAAGCAATTGGGTAATATGAGTAGCTGAGAGTTCAATATTGGCTTTATCTATAATGGCTAAGAAAGGATACACCTTTTCTATTTCATATAATCCATCATGACCTGAATAAGTAACAAGTCCTTTAACTGTGAAACCTATTTTGGAGTTGTCAGCGTATTCTTCCAATTCACTTATTTTATTTTTGATTTTTTCA
Organism: Thalassotalea nanhaiensis; assembly: GCF_031583575.1. Lineage (NCBI taxonomy): Bacteria > Pseudomonadati > Pseudomonadota > Gammaproteobacteria > Alteromonadales > Colwelliaceae > Thalassotalea > Thalassotalea nanhaiensis. Next base: position 3,673,473 of record NZ_CP134146.1, read on the forward strand.
ATGATTTTTGCGAACACTCAAGGCTTCCTGCTATGTATAAAGATTGTGTGGAGAAGTTTTAATACCACTGTCTGCTGTTCGCTCTAAGCAGACCTTAACCTTTTCAGTCACTTAAGGTCAAGGAAGTAGCTAATACTTGAGGTCATCATTATTATCAGTGCGATTATATAGCTTACAAAGCCTTTAAGGTAACAAATGCAAAAAACTGAAGTTGTCGTATTTAAAAATACATTTCATTAACTACATGCAATTGATAATATCCATACAATAAAAATAATAAATATTAAAAAGGGATTTATTTTGTGTGAAGTAACTCATTCTCCAACTAAAGGGATAGGTTGGTTATTGCTGGCTAATTGCCTGGAAAGGTTAGCATATTATGGCTTTAGAGCTATTTTAGTTCTTTTTCTAATAGACCAAGGCTCTGGAGGTGTGGGTTGGCCTACAGATAAAACACTTGAATTTTATGGTGAATTCACTGCTTATACATATTTAGCCGTGATAGTAGGAGGATTGTGCGCTGATTTTCTTGTTGGTGCTTACCTTTCCACATTGCTTGGTGCAGCACTAATGGCTTTAGGGTATATCGGTTTGACCTTTATCGATAGTCAATCTATCTACTATGCTACAAGTCTTATCGCTATCGGCACTGGATTGTTTAAACCAAATATACCTGCAATGATTGCCCATCAATTGCAAAATTTTCCAGAAAAATTAAACAGTGTTTTTACGGGACAATATTTGCTTATTAACATTGGTGCTTTGCTAGCCCCCATAATTGTCGGAGCTACGGCAGAACATGTTGGCTGGTCAACAGGGTTCGCTTTATCTGCTGCTGTAGTTTCAGCAGCTTTCTTAATTATACTTAGCCAGAGCAAACATTTATCAAAACAAAGTAAACAATCAAATATTAAAACAAAAGAGCAAGGAGGAAATTTATTTGCTGGCATTGGTGTGGTAGTAGTCACATTTGTCCTCTCGGCGTTATTTTGGGCTTACTATGAAGTTGGTGCTTCCTTGCTTTATGGCTCTTTTTCAGAGGTAATGAATGACATTGGTTTAATATTCAGCATTACTAGTGTTTTAGTTACTTGTATCACCTGCTTCTTTTTGTGGTGGTTCTTTAAAATCAGATCTTGGTATATGGTCGCTTTAAGCTTTTCCATTTATTCAATCGGTTGGTTCTTTCTTAATTATAGTATTTCAAATGAATGGAATATAAGACAAATAATTATTCTAGTCATGGTGTTGCACGCTATTGCAGAAGTTATTTGTTCAGTTATATTCATGTCGATTATTGCTAAAAAAGGTTTTAAACCGCTAATTAGTACAAGTTTTGCTATTCACTTGTATGCCTCTGCATTAGCGAACTTCGCTGGTAGCCACTTCACTGATGGTAATAAAAGTCTGGAGGCGCTTGGATGGGTATGTTTGACTGTCGGTATACTTTTGATGTTGGTTCAATACTCATATAACAAATTCTCTGGGAAAAAGCCTATCTTAGCTACGTAATAAAAAAGCCCTAACAGGCATGAACCTGCTAGGTGAGTAATAGCTTTTATGTATTTAAAATGCCTGTCCCTGTAGTAAAAGCCTTTATGGTTTTTCCATAATCTTGACGTAATGCTTTGAAAAGATTAAGGTCTGCTTAGAGCGATCAGCAGACAGTGGTATTAAAACTTCTCCACACAATCTTTATACATAGCAGGAAGCCTTGAGTGTTCGCAAAAATCATTGAAAAAATCAAAAATAAAATAAGTGAATTGGAAGAATACGCTGACAACTCCAAAATAGGTTTCACAGTTAAAGGACTTGTTACTTATTCAGGTCATGATGGATTATATGAAATAGAAAAGGTGTATCCTTTCTTAGCCATTATAGATAAAGCCAATATTGAACTCTCAGCTACTCATATTACCCAATTGCTTGAGAGCCAAGATTGGAACAATGTTAATATCGAAGAGTACAGTGAAATAACTCTAAGCGATTACAGTAAGCAATCTGAAGGTCATGAGGATTGGCAAAAAATGATAAATGAGCAAGGTGCGTTCTATATAATCTACACGGAAAATGGTGCTTAACAAATTCAAGAATGGCACGTTTGCACCACTCAACGATTTAACGTAATGTAATCAAAAGCTCACAGGCCGCTGCGGAGCGATTAGCCGACAGTGGAGCAAGGCACTTTCAAGTGAGAAATACTAAGATACCGATAGATTTGATAAAACGTGATGGTCCATTTGCTGAGTTTAAACAAGATGCTGCTTTGGTGACTGTTGAACTTTTATCTGGTATTGAATTCTCAGGGGTGCTTTTATTATATCCGAATACGATAATCGCGGTTGAAGACTATAGTGAGTTGCCTTTTAATCCAGAACACGTTATTCGCATCCATCAGTCGTCTGCGGATTTAATAAATCGTTCCTCTTCAGACTGGGTGTTTTGGAATGATTAATGAATGTTACTAACGACAGAAAAGAGCGAACAGCGGACGAATAGGAGGAAGTAAATAATGATTGAGTTTATTATTGTGGCATTGGTGCTAACCTATCTCGTTTGGTCAATTTATCAGGAAGATACACTCCCTAAAATTTACCGACTACGCAACTGTATGGGGAAACGTTGGAAAGCCGAATTCCCAGGACACTCTACAAGTAACATTCGTTCATTTTTAATATTTTTTGTAGATGCTTTTGCATTCGATAAGAAAGACAAATTGCAGTTTGAACCAAGTGATAAATTGCTAACTATTTATCGAGAGCTATACCCGAAAAAATGGCAAGCGGACGCTTTAGAGTTTGAAACTTTAGCAGAAGATTTACATAAACATCATGGTATTGACTTTAATAGTCTGTGGCATGATGATTTAACTTTAGGTGAGTTGTATCAAGCTTTTAATAAAGCTCACCGACAGGTTTGAGCGATTAAGAGACCGTCAGGATGACAATGCGAACCGAATTATCTCAACTTAAATCAGAGCTATTAAAGCTCAATATTAATCCTGATTTGATAGGTGTAGATGAATTACCTTTAATTGAAGGCTTTTGTATTTACGACGTCAGGTCTCATTTAGAAGTTTTTTATTCTGAACGAGGTTCGAAAGTCGATTGCCAAGAGTTCAGCGACATACTAAAAGCAATTGAATTCTTTAAAGATAAGGTGTTATCTGAGCCATCTTTCAGGTTAAGGTAATTGACGTCGCCAAAGAGCGATAACCAGCCTGTAGCAAACGCAAGGTAAACATTTAATTCTATATCATGAAACACTCCCGATTTGACACTAAGGAAATTACCAAACCTATGCCTCGCACTCAATCCGTTGGCTTTGGTGTGTGTTTTCTTTTTATATTTATGTTTGTAGCTTACAAAGCTTTCTTTGATACAGCTTCAGACTCTGGATTGTTTACGATTTTGCTTGTCATTCTAGGGTTACCTTTAGGGTTAATAGGTTGGAAGCTATTATTTGCAACAACACGCGAAAGAAATTTCGGATATTTCTCACCTTTAACTTTGTACGTTCTAGGTATTTTAACGCTTATATCTGGTTTAGCATTGGCTTATCAAGGTGCTAAAGGTTCGGGTTTTGCCGTAGGTGGAGGTCTAACGCTAATAGCTTTAGGGAAAAGAAGAAGCGTTCAGCGAAAAAAGCAAAAGTTGTGGTTTAAATAACATTTGCGACTGTCGGCGAATGGCACCAAGCGGTCATAGGCCACATGTTCCAAAATGGAACATGTCACTCAATTGTCCAACAGCTTGTTGGACAATTACCATCTTGAGATCACAGGTTTTGATCTCAAGTTTAATTATATCGAATTCGTCATAATTAAATTTGTGCAACAGCTTGTTGCACAATTTAGTGTTCGCTATTTCGTCTTACCCTATTTTCGTGGACACACTACAATTGTTGTAGAGATACAACAGCCATTTAAGTCGATTTATACCTTGATAAAAATCATTTTGGAGCCGATTTATACCTTGATAAAAATCATTTTCGAGTCGATTTCTACCTTGATAAAAATCAATGTAGTTTTTCACTCCTTCAAACTCTAATTATCTCAACGGCAGTTAAACGGCGTTTTAGAATTAATTTATAATTTAATATTTGCCGCTAGAACCTCGTCAATACTCTTGGGAATATCTTCCATTTGTGTAAGCATTTTCATTTTAGATAAGTCACCTAACTCTGTATACAGCATTAAGAACTGCCTCAAAGATATTTCACCTGTAGATTCAAACTTACGAATGGTGCTATTAGGAACACCAGATTTTTGTGACAAAGATTTAATACTTATTTTTTTGTTCTTTCGTACTTTACGTACAAATTGACTTAACTCAATCTGCAGATCATACGGCGTATATAGAGAAAGCATGCACCCCCCATTTTTTGTTGAATTGCTACTATTATAGCAATTTTTATCATTTATTGGTGCATATTGCTACTATTGTAGCAATATGCAGATGCCTATGTGGGGAATTTTATATGAGGCTATTTTTACTAGCCAACTTTAGCTTTAAACACATCTCTGGCAGTGCCTACAGCTCAAAATATACCTATGATAATGATGAATGAACTCTTTGGTACGGAGAAACTGAGTTTTTGGAAAAGCTTGGTTCACTGAAGCAGTTAGGCTTTTCCAAACGTGGAATTATGCAATGTCCGTTGTTTCATTCATCGCATTAAACTCTTCAATAACAGCGTTAAGTTCCACCATCGTTGGTCTGCCGTAATAGGAGGTATCAATATGGAAAGTGTTTTCAATCCAGATTGGGATTTGAGTAGAATTGTGGCCATGAATGGAAAAGTCGACACCACGATTTACGAGGCATTTTTGCTTATAGAATAACTCTCTATCCCACAGTAAAGCTGCAACAATGGCTGATTTATCAACAGGCAAATTATCCCAATTCCATTTCATTGGCAAAGTATGTGATACTCCAATTTTCATACTTTGATACTCTGCAATAATCGATAACGGTTGCTTGAGTAGCCACTGGCAGTGTGATTTCAACTGTTCATGAGGAACTGAACTATGCCAAGTTCCGCCATTCTTAGTCCAGAGTGATTTTGCAGTTTCATCGTGACTGAGGATGGATTCAATCATTAAGTGTTCATGGTTTCCGAGTACAACAAAAGCATTTAATTCTCGCATTAGCTCTAAAATCATGAGGCTATCATCACCACGATCAATCATATCACCTAAACAAATCAGCTTATCTGCTTTTGGGTCAAAACCAACACGATTCATCGCCTCTTTAAGCCTCCTATAGTTACCATCTAAATCGCCAACAACAAACACTCGTTGGTTATCATCCAAACGAACATGCTGGATACTAGAAGAGTTAAGGATGGCGGTGGTGGCGATTTTCACTATGTACCTGGCAAATAACTGTATATTGTCCCTCTATTATAATGCTTCCGCCCCTTTCCGTTAACTTATTTTCTTATTTGGCCTACAGAGAACAATCACCTTAATTAGGCGTTGGATTCTGAGCCCGTAATTAATCTGATTAACCATGAAAATTAATAACTTAAATCTAATAATCCGGTTCAATCACAAATAAAATTGCTGTTGTAGATGGATCATTTCAAAATACAGATTCAATGTTCAAGTCAACTGCGGAAGTTGAATTTAATTAGAATTAACTTCCGCAAAAAGAGCCATATAAATTTGATTAGAGAGACTAAGTTCCCTTATAACTCAAGACAGGACTTAAACGTCGAGTAACTTTGACTAGCTTCTTCTGCAACGACATTACCTTTTCAATATTTTTATAGCTTGTAGGAGCTTCTTCAGTCAACAAGCGTAGCTTCTCCTGTTGATAATAAATACCAGAAAGTTGTTTGCTTAAATTATTACTAGTAATTGTTTTCCTAGCCAATTGCCTGCTCATACATCGACCAGCACCATGAGAACTAGAAAAAAGAGAATCAGCATTTCCTTTTCCTACGACATGGAAGCTGTCACTTCCCATGCTTCCTGGGATGATAGCTGCTTCACCTTTCGTTACTGAGCATGCTCCTTTACGGTGAATTAGCAGGTCCTGTTTGTTTACTGTGATCAAATCAAGATGGTTATGATCACAATGAATCATCTTACTTTCATCTACCGAGATTGAAAATAAGTCATGGAACAGAGCTGTACATCGCTCCAAAATTTTCAGTCTGTTTGCATTAGCATATTCTCGAGCCCAACAAAGATCATTGAAGTAAGCCAGTCCTTGTTCACTTTCAATATCCAAGTACTTAAGGCTAGCCGATTTTCCAGATGAATGATGTAAATGATAGTCTCGAATAGCAGGCCCCATACCGCGAGATCCTGTATGTATCATTAACCATAGTTGTTCTGTATCAACACATCGTTGCAGCTCCAGAAAATGATTACCGCGACCTAGCGTACCCAACTGATAACACCCATCTCGTAAGGCTATATGTTGCAGCCTTTCATTAGATAATTTTCTGTCTAATTCAAAGGGTATGCCTTGAGCCTGTTTCACTATAGGAACCAAGTGAGTTAAGTTTTTGAAAATCACTTCGGCCTGCTGGCTTTGAATAAAGTCCGCATCAACTCCTAATGGCACTGATAACATGCCACACCCTATATCACCGCCAATTGCAGCCGGATATATCAATTTTTCTGTTGCTAATACACAACCCACACATACGTCGTTGGCTAAATGAGCGTCAGCCATTAAACGTACATGTTTAACGTCTTTTGCATGTAATAAACGTTGTGTTTGCTGCTGTAATTCTGGCGTTAATCTTTCGCTCATCCAATGTCGATAACTTGCTTTTGATTTATTCATAATCAGCCTCCGCTACTAATCCAAAGTGCAGCGCTGGTACTGACTTTCTGTTTATACCATATCCAACAATAAACCTTATTTCATTTTGGTGAACTCTCAGCCACTCCAATGCTTGCTCACATTCTGAAAATGATGAATGTGTTGTAGGTGCTATAGTTAAGAGTAGAGTTGATTTCCCCTTTTTCTGTTTAACACTTACGATATCCCAGCCATCTAAACCAAGTTCAGTTATGGCTAAACGGACAAGTTTTTGAACTTGACGGCACAACCGTCGATTGTCATGAACAACAGAGTTTTCTTTGTTTTTTTCATGACGAGGTGAAACGCCGTCGCCTTCGCATAGCGAATCGCAACATTCCAATATTTTATTTGATGTATTCATCGATCTCTCCACACCAGAAATCGCTAATACCCAGTCAATAAAGGTAGGTCAGCAATTATCTGATGTTGATAAAAAAGCTTTTAAAGAGCCCTTGATCGAGAGTTGTAACTTTTAGAAGTAACTAATACTCAACAACCAAGTGGCGAATTTTCTGTGTCGATGTTTTTGCAATGGAATACATATCTGCCCCCTACGGAATTATTGAATGAAAACAGTGCAATGATAATTCTTAGACGTTTTCTGTCAATTAAGAACTATTAGTTTAGCTCTGTGTTTTTATTGGTTTTCTTTATACGTTTAATGGCTTCTTTTTGAAGCTCACCATTTAAGCTATTTCGGTTATAGTCTGACATTCGCTCTATCAGTGATTCATCAGCAAACTTTTTCCAATTATCTCTTGATTGGCCCGACAAGCTCATCTCTATCGATTCGATATCCAGGTAACCAATTCTTAAAATATTATGGCTTTTTCTACGATAGTCTCGATTTACTACAGCCTTTCTATATCGAATTGATTTTCTAGAACTCTTACTGTTTTCGCCATAACAGTTCTTAGTCTGGTTCATGTAATCTCGAATCTTTTTTTCCTGTGGTGATAGTCGTTTCAACATATATTTACCTATGAAATCAAAGTGAACTTCTCACCTTTAAATGTTCTTACTGGATTACCACGTTCAACTTCCCAGTGTTGCTGCCAACGAGTTTTTTCTTGCTGTGTCATTTGCTCAAGCTTTGTTGCTTCCAACTTTTGGAATAACAATGCTCTTGCCAGACGTTTATTAGCATGTTGGCTTCGTTCACTTTCCACTCGAACAGAAATTCCCGTAACCGTATGAGTGGCCCTCACCGCAGAATCTGTAGTGTTTACGTGCTGACCACCAGCGCCAGATGCTCTGCATGTTTGAAAGGTCACCCCTTTATCTAACTGGGTATCATTGACTTCATACATTTGACCACTGAAGAACCAATTTTTACGCTTATGTTTAGGCCTATATTGACTTTGGCATACCCACAACATAGCTCCTTGCCATGACTCGGCTAACAACTTAGCTTCAGTGTTTTTGGCTGAATCAAGTTGCAATAATGCAGACTTAAAGCAGCCTCGTTCTTTCATTTCAATTGCTTCCACAATATCGAGCTTTATTCCCTTTTCTCGACATAGCTTTTCAATCGTTTTTAACGCTAAACCAACAGCTTTACTGCATTCAACAGGTCCTTGGCCCGCTGACAATTGAAGTAATATCATGATGAACAATCTCCATTTGTTTTAAAGGTTAAAACAGGGCGTAACTTCGCTACAACCTCAATCAATCCGGCATCAACCATATCGCTAATAACGGTTTCACATTTTTTGTACGCTTGCGGTGCTTCGTCATACAAAAGCTCTTTATTGCCACAAACCACACGACTTCCTAGTGCTGTTCGATATAAGTCTTCACGCTTATATTTGTGACCTAGACGGCCATGGCACTCACCACGTTTCCATTTTCTCCCTGCGCCATGAGCTAAAGAAAACAGACTCTTATTAAGATTTTCAGCAGTTGCTTCGTTACCACTAATTGGCTTCACTAGATAACTATAATCACCACGTGAACCAGGAATAACCACATAGCCTTTATCACTTGGTGTTGCGCCCTTTCTGTGTAACCAACCATCACTGCCATCAATATTTTTGGCCGAAACCAAGTTGTGGTTAATGTCTAATGCACAGTTACCGTTGGCTCTAATCGCTTCCAAAAATCGTCTGGCAATCAGCTCTCTATTTAACTCAGCCCAACGAACGGCTTCATCATGCTTAGCCATGTAATCCTGAAAGTCTTCATCATTAAAACCTAAACCATCATGATTGTGCTTAGTAATATGCTCAACCAAAATTGATTGCCCTAAACCTCTTGATCCCGAATGCACAAGAAGCTGTAAGTGCTTTTTATTAAGCCCTAACTCATCAAGTGCCTTCTGATCATAAACTTCGTTAATGGCCTGAAATTCAGCAAAATGATTGCCTCCACCAATGGTGCCTAAAGCACGGTCATAGTTATCAGTAGTTATGCACTTTTCAGATTTTCGGTTTTCAATAATTGAAGACCAACTTTCATCTAATGGCAGCTCTACATGCTCAAACTTCTTTGCCAGTTTCTCTAAATTAACTTTCGATACTTTTGCTGAGGTTTGCCAAAGTGACATACCACAACCAATATCATTGCCCACTAGTGCAGGGTAAATTTTGTTTAATGTAAAAAATGCTGCACCGATCGGATAACCTCTCCCAGGGTGCAAATCAGGCATACCCGCAACGCGATGCATACCACTTAGTTCTGATGTTTTAATCAGTTGCTGTATCGCTAGCCCTTCAATCCACGTATCAGCGGACGCAATTAGGCTAACGTTTTCAGTAATTTTTTGGACGGATTTGCCCATAGTACCAATTCCTTTCTCTTTATTAGAAAATTAGGATTTAAAACGTAATACGTATTGGCAGGTCTGGATTTCTATCGAAATGAACCGAACGAAACTTTATTAAACAACTTGGTTTAAGATGCTTAGGCTTTCTTGATTTAACGAGACGTGGCTAAGCTACGAGGTTTCTATCGGATAAGACCTGCAAAGGATGTTGATGTAATTGTCATAATATTTTCTCCTTCACAGTTAGTTGATGAATTCACCTACACGAAATGAGGTGGTGAATAATTGAACAAGCGCATATTAATCAAATGATAAACACAAAGCAATAAGTAATTGATAAAATTTTATACATCTGCGTTAATAGTATCTATGAAATGGACTAAATTAAAACATCTTGTAGAACAAAGGATTGCCCCCTCTATTCGCTCTAGGTTTGCTATAAACAGCGCTGCATATGGTGCCTGCTCGTGTGGTCATGCTTGGATCACACTTGATAAAAAAGTGGTCGCTAATTTTTGCACTAGAGCATTTTGGAACATCCCTCGTAAATTTGATGACTCTACCAAAAAGTGGGTATCAAAAGATCAAGAGTTGACCAATGGTATTTCTTCTAATAACGATAATGATTTAACTAATTATGGTGAACTAAGCCGACAAGACGCTTATCAAGCATGTTGGGAGTTTGTGCATGATTTAAGTATTGAAGAAGCATTGAGCTCAGAAGATCCTTTAGTTCAATCACTGGCAGTAATTGATTCAAGAGTTGGCAAAAGAACATTAAAAACGATTGATGTTGATACGTTACATCCTCTAGCTGGTAAGCTTTTCACGGAAAGGTGTAGAGCTGAACATTTAAAACCTAAATTGAATAATTATAAGTAGAAATAATGAGTGAATTAAATACTCTTGTTGCGACAAGGTGTTACCCGCTAACCAAATGGAATTTTAGATGTGAGTAACCAGAACGTACTTTCCTACTACCGAGACTGCTACAAAGAAGATAGTGCTGATCTCAACTTATGGAACCTTAACAAGCTCAAAAAAGACGATTGCCTAGTTTTAGAGGGGCAAGATGATTTGGGTTCTGGCTTTCTTCCTCGTCTTCCCATTCCATCAGAATTTGCAGAGCAAATGATGAAACGAGTTGAAGTATACCAACGTGAAAAAGTGTTACTTTATGCGAGCTTTATATTAGTCGGGAAATTGGAAGTTAAAGGAGAGGTGAAACAGGTTGTCACTCCCATATTATTTAATGAGGCTGTAATAGAAAAAGATAACAGCAGCTACTACTTTTCTGTCAATGACCCTACTCCAGAAATAAATGAGTCATTAACTCAACTACTAATGCCAGAGAGTGATGGTACACCCGATTTTGAAAAAACGACCAACATTCAGTCAGCGTCGCTTTGGACCTCATGGCTTAAAGATAGTCCGTTGGAGTTGAACTTACTCGAGTTACTGAACTTTCCAAACCTCGTTAATTCCGGTGAAATTAAAAAAGCATTAAGAAGAAAAACTCCAACACTGCTACCTGCTTCAATGTTAGTTTTTGTCGAGAGGTCAACGAGCAGTCGTGGTGTGCTTCATGAGCTAGAAGAGATTATTGAATCAAATAAATTATCTCAGCCATTATCTGATCTACTATCGCCCTTAGAAGAACCTTCAGATGCTAGGCATGCTCGCAAGCCTCTAAAATATGATTACTTACCTGGTTTACTGTCTACGCCACAAAAGAAAATCATTTCAATAGCGGCTAACGCTAACCTAGGTTGTGCTTCTGGTCCTCCTGGGACAGGTAAAAGCTATACCATAGCCGCTATTGCAGCAGAGCATATGGCGCGAGGTGAATCTGTACTCATAGTTGCCAATAATGATGCAGCTCTAGATGTGATAGCAGACAAGCTCGATGAAAATTTTGGGTTAAGTGATGTTTCTATAAGGGCCGGACAGAAAGAGTTTCTGAAAAGATTGAAAGGTTATATTGCGGATCTGTTGGCCGGATATTTTTCTGATGAATTAAAAAAAGAACCAAAGGTATGTGAATCAGAGTTAAAAAGACTCAATAGCTCATTAAAGAAAATGGAAAAACGCTTTGTTAAATTCTGTCATAAGGCCATCGTTAGAGGGCAAAGATTAAAGGGGCTAGAGCAGAAAGATTCTCAATGGATGAAGCGTATATACTTAGCTTTGGTTCGAAATGGCATTCGGCAATTAGCCAAACAATGGGCCTCTTTGAATGAAATTAATTTTAAACACATTGAGAGAGAAGAACTCGCTGGTGGTTATTTAAGCGCATTAAAAAATAGAAACTTAAAAGCTTTAGTTGAAACAGAACGGAAATCGCTACAAGCCTTTAATAAAGCAATACGTAGTCGTACATCGAAAAGGCAATTCGAACTTTTTGATGATATCGAGTATTCGGCACTTCTTTCAGCTTTTCCCGTTTGGTTGGTTAGCCTTAACACACTGTACCGCGTGTTACCTTTAAAAGCTGAAATGTTTGATTTGGTCATCATTGATGAAGCAACCCAGTGTAATATCAGTAGCTGCTTGCCAGCACTTTACCGTGCTAAAAGAGCGATGGTTGTTGGTGATACCAAACAGTTAAGACATTATTCGTTCTTGGCTAAGAGCAAAGAAGCTCAGCTAGTATCTAAAAATAACCTGACACCAAGTACTGATGGTGTAGTGAGTTATCGCGACAATTCAATTTTAGATTTGACATTAAATGCACTAAATAGTCATCAACAGTTGGCCTTTTTGGATGAGCATTTTAGAAGTAAACCTGAGTTGATTCATTTTAGTAATGAATGCTTTTATCAAAGCAAGCTTAAAGTTATGCAACACAGGCCCTGTACAAGCAGTGGTCATCTGCATTTACAACGATTAGAAGGGGTAAGAGATAAGTCAGGTGTTAACCACCTTGAAGCAACCCACGTAATCGAATCTATTAAAAATCAAATTCACGAAGATACCCAATCGGGCATTAATCATAGTATCGGGGTCATATCTCCTTTTAGGCATCAAGCAGAACACATTGCTAAAGAGATTGAAGCTAGTTTTAGTGAAGCTGAAATTATTAGGCACAAAATTCGTGCAGCTACTCCATTTGGTTTCCAAGGTGAAGAGAGAGACATTATGCTTATCTCCTTTTCCGTAGACAATGACTCGAAACGAGCGGCAGTTTACCTTAATAAAGCTGATGTGTTTAACGTCACCATAACCAGAGCACGACAAAAGCAGATACTGTTTTTGTCAATTGATGAAACTCAATTGCCAGAACATAACTTGCTTAGGCGATATTTGAGTTCTATTAGTGAATTTGAAGCAACTCATTCGATAACTTCTGAACTTGATGAGTTTCAACAAAACGTAATTAGCGAGTTAGATAAATTAGAAATCGAAACATGGCCTGGTTACACGATAGCAGGAACTGAAGTAGATATTCTATGTCGATATAATAGCCACTATCTAGCGATTGACCTTATTGGATTTCCAGGTCCTTGGGCCGACTTCTTTGAATTGAACACCTATAAATTATTTAAAAGAGCTGGCGTTGAAGTGCTGCCGATAAGCTATGGCTTATGGGTAGTAGATAGAGAAGCTTGTTTACAAAAAATAGTCAAAAAACTAGGTTCAACATGGAATCAATTATCAGTAAGGAACGGATCATGAAGTTTGTAATTATAATTGCTTTCATGCTTTCCATGCCTGCTATGGCTGAAAATAGCATCTGTTACGGAACAACCTCAAAGGGGCGTTTAGAAAATGGAACAAAACTACCAAGCTCAGGTGATAACTTTGTTACATACAGTAATATTGCTCGGTTGGCAGGAAGAACATACGTCCATTCTCAAGTTAAAGATATCATAGTAAATTCATATAAATCTTTAGAAACGGAGCAGCCCGATAAAGTATTTAAGTATGCTGAAACAGGTTTCGAAGAAGGCGGCCAATTCAAACCACATAAGACACATCGTAATGGCCTATCAGTAGACTTTATGACGCCAGTATTGGACGAGTCAGGCAAGTCAGCACATTTACCAACTCACCCACTAAACAAGTTTGGCTACAACATTGAGTTCGACAGCAAGGGGCAGTATGAAGAATACTCAATCGACTATGTTGCTTTAGCTGCTCATATTGTTGCATTACATAAAAAAGCTTTGGCTCAAGGTGTCGATTTATGGCGGGTTATATTTGATCCTGAACTACAACCCGAACTATTCAAAACGCCATATGGCTCATATCTTAAAAAGCATATTCAGTTTTCTAAAAAACGCTCATGGGTAAGACATGATGAACACTATCATGTGGATTTTGATATTCCATGCAAGGGATTAAACTAGTGAAAAAGGTAGTAGTCCTTGGTGGCTATGGAAATTTTGGTAAAAGAATCGTTGAAAACCTCGCAGGTATTGAAGGCATAACCATACTCATTGCTGGCCGAAATTTAAGTAAGGCATCAGCATTAGTGGAAAGCCTACAGGGTACTTCATCTGCGAGCTTAGAGCCATTAGTGATAGATATCTTGGCTGATGATTTTAAAGAACAATTAACTACCCTTTCACCATACCTTGTTATTCATACCAGTGGCCCGTTTCAAGGACAAGACTATCGTGTGCCAAAAGCCTGTATTGAATGTGGCGCTCATTATATTGATTTGGCAGATGATAGAAAGTTTGTTTGTGACATTACGGAACTTGACACTCAAGCTAAAGAGCAGGCCGTACTAATTGTCAGCGGTGCCAGCTCAGTACCTGGTTTATCATCGGCGGTTGTCGAGCACTATCAAAATCAGTTTAGCACCATTGAATCCATAAATTTGGCTATTGCACCTGGCAATAAGGCTGAGCGTGGTTTGGCAACTGTTGAGGCTATTTTGTCTTACACAGGGCACCCTCTGAATGTCTTCAAAGATGGTCGTTGGCAAGATGTTTATGGTTGGATGGATCCCAAAATAAATGACTTTGGTGGTTTTGTCGGTAAACGTCATTTGGCCAATGTAGATGTGCCAGATTTAGAGATATTTCCCAGTCGTTATGGTGTAACGCAACAAGTTAGCTTTCAAGCCGGATTAGAGCTTCCAGTATTGCACTTAACTATGGTTGGCATGGCCTACCTATCAAAAATTGGCCTCGTAAAAAACTGGGCACCATTATCAAAAATCATTGTGGGCACCAGTAATGTGTTTCTTCCTTTTGGTAGCGACAAAGGAGCGATGGAAGTACTGGTTTCTGGTAAAGATAGCAATGGTAATGCGAAACAAGTGAAGTGGACTTTGTATGCCCCTAAAGGGAATGGCCCTTATATTCCAACGCTTTCAACCATTATTTTAGCAAGAAAGCTTCTGAGCAGTGAAAGTCAAAACTCAAATAAAGATACAGGCGCTAAACCATGTGTAGGTTTGTTTGAGTTGAGTGACTTCAGTGCTTATTTTGATGCGTTAGATATTTACTTTGAAGAGAAGATTGAGGAAGTATGATGGAGCACTATTTAACCCTTAAATTAATCCATATTCTAGCCGCTGTAGTCGTTACAGGTACTGGTGCGGGTATTGCTTTTTTTATGTTCATGGCAAATCGCTCTAACAATCCTCAAGCGATTTATATTACTGCTCGGCACGTTATTTTAGGCGACTGGATTTTTACAACGCCTGCGGTAATTACCCAGATAACAACGGGAGTCTTTCTTATGAATATGCAGGGATATTCGTTTTCTGCTCCTTGGTTTTATTGGGTTGTCGGGTTATTTAGCTTTATTGGTATCTGTTGGTTACCTGTTCTTCGTATTCAATACAAACTACGTGAGCTAGCCAGAACATCAGTAGATTCAAACCAAGTGTCACCTGAATTTAAATCGCTGATGAAAACATGGACTCTGCTAGGAATTCCTGCTTTTACTGCCATCTTAGGCATATTCTGGTTAATGGTTTTCAAACCATTTCCAGTGGCTTAAAGGATGTATCGTGAACAACATTAATCAAGATACTTTATTGAGAGCTGCCAGATATTCGCTCGCCTTTTTATGGGTCTTCACAGGACTAACCTCTATTTATTTCTCCCCAGAAATTGGCTATCAAATTTTGGCGAGTGCCAATATCACAGGTTCGCTGGCAGATGTTTCTGTTTATGCTGGTGGCGCTTTAGATGTCGCACTTGGCCTGTGGCTGTTAACCTCAATCAGAATCAAGTTATGCTGCATTGTTCAAATTACAGTGATAGCCGTTTACACAGTACTTTTAACGTTTATTGATGCGAGTTTTTGGTTACACCCATTTGGGCCAATAACCAAAAACATTCCGATTATTGTTTTGATCATTTTCGTATATAGTGACACTAACAGGATAGATAAAACCTAAGTAATAGGTTTTTAAGGATTAAGATGAAATGGATTTTTCTTTGTTTAGTTGTAATGGTTTTTCCGGCCAAGGCAATAAAGCAATACACTGAATCTTCGTGCATATTGCTCAAGCAGCAAGTTACCGATTATAAAAGAAGATTAGGTAAAAACTCACCGCTATATGCAAAAACCAAAGCAAGCTTTGATATTCACTGTCAGAGCCCTATTGTTGCCAAACGAAACGGCAAGATTTCATTGGGCAATCATCAAACAAAGCAAAATACAAATCCAGCGCTTACTCAAACTAAACAAGCACCTACGCTGCTCTCTGAAAAATCGATCCAAGTAAAAGCAAATCAATCTGATCCATTGTCTCAATTGGCTTACATGTTTATGCCGATATTTTTATTGTTATTTTTCGGCTTAATGGCGCTTTATTACTTCAAGAAAAAGTTACCAGAAATTAAAGGCTGGATTGGAGAAAACCATGTCAGAAAAGGGTTAAAGAAGTATTTAGACGAAACCAAATACACCATCATTAATGATGTAACACTGCCATTAGAAGATGGTGGCACAACACAAATTGACCATATCGTTGTTTCAACTTTTGGTGTTTTTGTTATTGAGACAAAAAACATGAGTGGCTGGATATTTGGTAATGAACGTCAAGCTAAATGGACGCAGACTATTCATCGCTCAAAGTATCCTTTTCAAAACCCATTAAGACAGAACTATAAGCACACTAAAACCTTAGCTCATTTGCTTGATATGCCACATGAGAAATTTCATTCTGTCGTGGTGTTTACGCCAAATGCAGAACTAAAAACTAAGATGCCTAACAATGTTGGTTATTTGAAAGAAATGTTGGTTTATATCAAATCATTTGATCAAGAAGCACTTGATAATAAAAACAAATTAGAAATATTAGACCTTGTGAAAAGCATAAAATTAGACCAAGGTAGAAAAACAAATAAAGAGCATGTGAAGTATTTAAAAGAAGAACACAAAGGTAATGCTGCTATCTAACAGCTTTCCTTTATTAAATTTAGGTTTTAATAAGTAAATTCAAAATTTAATTTGCGTTCTATATATCGTAAACACCTAACTTGATAACTGAGAACTTTCTCATTAATTCATTCTTGGGTGGTGATGAAATAAAAATTTCCAGCCTGATTTTCATAGACTTATCCCAACTATATTTTAATAGGGCAGCCCAACTAAGGACATTATGCGTTATATCGATAGAACTTTAGCCCAAGGAGGAAATGAACTCCACCAATCTCAAATACAGATTTTAGATGAACCAATACTTATTTTAGCAGAACCAGGGGCTGGAAAAACTGCACTGTTAAAGTCATTGGCAAATTTAACAAGTGAGCAATGTCTGTCGGCTAGAACATTCCAACATATGCAACATATCGCTAGTGACTTCCTATTTATAGATGGCCTTGACGAGGTTGCAAAGCAGGGGGCCAGTAGCGTAGAAGCTATTATTGTTAAATCGTTAGAGCTTTCCCCAAAAAGTCTAGTAATTTCTTGCAGGGCTGGAGAATGGGACGATAGTTATAATACGTTGTTTGAAGATTTCGGTAGAAAGCTTAAGACATATCATCTAAAACCATTTAACAAGGATGAACAGCAGGAACTATTCATTCAAAAATTTCCTAAAGAGAGTTTCACTGATTTTTATACAAAACTCTCAGAGTTTGAATTGGATTCATTATTGGGTAATCCACTGTTTATTTATGTATTCGGTTTAGCTTATTCGAGTGATAATAATCTAAAAGTTGGTAAGTATGAGTTATTTAACAAAGCTACAGAGGTTCTATTAAAAGAAAATACGTCTAGCAAACATAGTCATCAAGAACGGCCAACTGTTGATACTCTATCAGTCAGAGCAGGAGAAGTTTGCAGCACAATCCTGTTATCTGGAGCCTCTGGAATAACAAGTCGAGAATCTAAATCAAGTGAACAATACCCATATTTATTCTCAATCACACAAGAAAATTCTTGTGCAAAGTGGTTACTAGATTGCCAGTTAATATTACCAATTGTAGACATTGAACTATTTGAACCAATTCACAGGGTTATCACTGAATTTATAGCCGCAAAATATTTAGTATCAAAATTGGAAGACCCTAATGATGAGCTTTCATTAGGGCGATTATCATCATTAATTGCCCCAAATTCGTATGTAAGGGATGATCTTCGAGGCTTGCTAGGCTGGATAATTACGCTTTCGAACTCCACGAATCAGATAGAGTTTGGAAATTTAGATCCTGTATCGGTGTTCGCTTATGGAGATGCTTCCAAACTAAAATCAGATGCTAAATTGGCACTGTTAAATCATTTGCTCGATGCATCTGAAAAAGACCCATTCTTTCTTCGTGAGGATAGGTGGCGTCAGTTTTCAATCAAGGAATTCGTATGCCATGAAACTGAACAAGAAATTTTAAAGTATCTATCTGCCCCTGATATCAACTTGGATTTATTGTCGTTAATCTTAGACATACTCGTAAATACAAGCTCAATAGAATCATTCATATTGCCATTGACTAATATAATTAAGTCTAATAAATACCAATTGCATTTTAGAAAAACTGCTCTGAGAATATTAGTTAAAAAGGACTGGAGGAAATATATCGATTTATTTGATTGGTTCATAAAAAGTGAAGCCGATATAGATAAGCTAGAGCTTGCTTGTTGCTTTGTCGAATGTACTGATTCTAAGTTTGTAGAACATGAAAAAATCGCTCTTTTATGTAATAAGTTAGCTCCTATACATAAAAGAAAAAAAGAAAAAGGAGTGTTCCGTTCAAACTGGTACATAACAATTTTTATGAGGAGTTTAAACTCCGATGTGGTTGAGAATGTTTTGAACGCTTTAACTTGCAATATCGCTTGCAGTTGTAAAGCAAAGCATGACTTTGAGTGTCATTGCTTAGACGGCATAAGTAAAGTGATAGGTAGGCTTCTTGACCAATACTTTAAAAACGATCTAACTCCCACAGATATAGATGAAAATAAACTTCTAGAGTGGCTGGTGCCGCTAAACTTTCATTCTACTGTAAGAGAAGATGATTCACCGAGTGTGATGTGGTTGCATCAGCATCATGAAGTGAGAAGAAGCATACAAAGGAAGCTATTTTCCCAATGTATAAATATTGAAGAAGTAAACGAATTAAGTTTCAAGTTTTACAGAACTTACGGTTTTCACTCAGGGTTGAGATTTGAAAAAGGAGATGTTGAGCACTTAATTCGATTTGCGTTTGAAAACGATAACCTACCTTTATGGAATTCTTTTTTACGCCGTCACAACACCTACTCTGATGCAAAAGAAGATGATTTACGCACTATTATGCGTAAACACGCCAACCAAAAAAGTAAATTTATGGCTTTTTGGGCAGCTACTCAACATGCTTATAAAGTAGACCGAAAAATCAATAGGGAACCGAAATATCGATTTGAAAGAAGAAGGGCCGCCACAGATAATAAAATACGACAAGCAAATGAGATCGAGTTCAGTAAACATAAAAGTAAAGTCTTAGCCGGAAAACACTTCGGATTTTTAAGGGCTTTTGCACATAGTTTAATGTTTGGGGATAGGTACGAACAAAACCTAGGACATCTGATTAGTAAAGAAACGCAAGAAAAAGCACTCGAAAGCTCTTTAGATTTTATAAAGGGAGATGTTTCTGATTTAACAAAACTTGCTCGAACGTCATCACGTACATCTGTCGACTTAGTTCTAATGGCTTGCTTAATATGCATATTTCGTAAGCATGGAACGTTGGCTCATATTGACAAGCGGTTCTTAGAGATTGCTCGTGTAGAGGCAAATGTTAGATATGACGGTATTAGTGAAGAGGAAAATAGTTTGTTTTTGGCCGAAGTAGATAGATGTTTGTTTACATCAAGATACGAGGCTAAACAATTCCTATATGGGTATGTAGAACCTCAATTTTCATTTAGAGATGATACTAACTCTTGTTCGTGCTACATATTGGAACAAAAGCCATTTAATTCTCTAGTAGTAGAGCTTTCAAATGAGTGGCTATCAAAATATCCAGTGTTACCAATTCAGGCTGAATCAGTCCTGTTCGAACACCTTACTAAAAACTCTGCTGAGACCGAAATTCGCCAGATCACGTCTCAGCGTTGTCTCATGTATAAAAATTTAGTTGGCCCACTTAGTAAAGAAAGGCAAAAAGTTTATATTCAATGGTGTATACGAAAATTCCTTTATTGTGATGAATATGAATTTGAATGGCTTTTGCTAAAAAGCAATAAAGAGAACTTATTTAAACTAGAGTCGACAATTGATGGCCGCTGGTCAATGGGACGCCGAGAAATACAATCCGTAAAAAGCAACAAGACTTATATAATTCTAGATTCGTTTGTTAACTACCTCGGTAGTTGGGAAGAAAAAGAGGAAGAATCTGGAGAACGGTTGCCTAATGATGTAGCGTCGGAATTCTTTTGTCATTTAATTAATTCACTTCCTATAGAAAAAGAATCAATACTACTTTTGGAAAAACTTATGGAAGATAATAGATTTAATTCATTTACTAAACTATGTCGTCATAATTATGCTTCCAAACTAAAATCACTCTCTTTGCTTGAGTTTTCTCCTCCACATCCAAACAAAGTATTTGAGTTTTTGGCAAAATATAAAATTGTAGGTGTTTTTGACTTACGAAAGTTAGTGCTAGAGCATTTGATTTCCATACAGCTCGAATATCGGGCAGGTTCAACTACCCCTATTAACAAATTTTATGAACAAGGCCAGCGAGTGGGTGAAAATCAAGCTCGAGATAGATTGGTAGAAGACTTAAAACCAAGATTGAAACTATTCAGTGTAGATATAGAGTTCAACACTGCAAATAGTGAGCGTTGCGACTTTGTTGTTAAATCATCTAATGATGTAGAGCATTTTATGTTGGCCGTAGAAGCTAAAGGTCAATGGCACACTGAACTTTTTAATGCTGCGACTGAACAATTATATGGAAAGTATCTCCAACACCCTGAATCTCAAGGCCAAGGTATTTATTTGGTATTTTGGTTTGGTACAGATGAAAAGGTTGCTGGCTGCAAAAATAAGTATACCTCCCCTGATGAATTAAAGCGTGAAATTGAGACCAGGATTGACTCTACTCTGCAACCGTTAATTGATGTCTTTGTATTGGATTTATCAAAGAAATGATTATTTCATTCCGCCAGAAAATTCAGTGACTTTAATCAGTTGCTTAAATAACTTTATGATTAGTAGTGGTTGAATTCTTTGTCCTTAAATGACAATTTGGCCCTAAAATGAGAATACCGAGAATATTTTCATTCCTGACAGATTAACCAATTATGCCCACCTTCAATTGTGATGGGTGAGTTTAGAATGCTTACTTTACATTAATTGAAGATTTACTCTATATCTGACTTTTCTATGCCGTTGGGATGGTTTTATGATAATAAGTAGATAAGACCAACCTATTTATAGCTTTTGCAGTAAAGGGGAGTAGAACAGGTGTATTTCTTGGTACGGAACTATAGATTGCATACAGACTATGTGACGACCTAAAATATTTAAATCATTACGAGCTCAAGCCGACGCGATAATAAACCTCAACAATTTAGTCAAAAAAAGTAATTTTTTATTTCCGCAGCAGTAAAAAAACAAAAAAATATCCTCTGCTTTATTTGCTCAATAAACGAGCAAACCCTAACTCATTTTTACCCAGTTATTTACAGGTAAATAAACGACTTATGAAAATGAGCAAACCAACACGCTTAAAAAACAAACTAAA